>JAUNOP010000034.1 GCA_030537135.1 Eubacteriales bacterium
AGAACTTTTTTATTTTTTTGAAAAACTTTTTTTGAGAAGCTTTTCTTTGCTGTGCAGTTTGGACTGCCGCAACATTTGGTATCTTATCATATTATAAAATATCTGTCAAGAACTTTTTTCATTCTTTTTCGATATTTTTCCAGATAAGAAAACGGAGAAGGAGGGATTTGAACCCTCGCGCCGCGTTAGCGACCTATACCCTTAGCAGGGGCACCTCTTCGGCCTCTTGAGTACTTCTCCAGATTCCGAACTCCCTAACCAATATTTATTTGATTATTGTCCGTTCAAAGCATCCTTTTTTTTTCCAGAACACTTTTAATATTATAGTAGAAAAAAAACGTCCTGTCAACAGCTTTTTTCGTATTTTTTTAATTTTTGTCTTCTGTTTACCAGAACCCAGTCTTAACTGCCGAATAAGCGCTCCTCGCCGCTGCTCCAGTCTGTTTCCGGTAAGCTTACTTCCTGCAGCAGAAGCCTCCATTTTTCCCAAAGCCTCGGTTTTCTGGAAGACTGTCACTGCAAGCAGCAGATGAGAGGCAGAAAAAACCTTTTCTGGAAGGCATTTACTGCTTCTCATCTGTCACGTTCTTATCTGCCCCTATGTCTCAGGGACAGGAATTTGGTCCATAAGTTTGAATAACAGCTTCGATTCTTTGCTTTACCTCTGCGGCAATCTCTGTTGTTTTCATATCCTTATATTCCTCATAGGGAATTGGATCCAGAAAATGTACATGCACAGTAAGAGGCTTGATGGAGCTGGTGTCAAAGGCCTTGTAGGAATCAATGAGCGCAACGGGAATAATCGGACATCTGGATTTTGTGGCAGCCTTAAAGCTTCCTCCCTTAAAGTCCAGAAGAGTATTTCCCTTTCTGCTTCTCGTACCCTCCGCAAAAATCAGGTACGCTCTTCCGTCCTTTACCTCCTTGATAACCTGAAGAATCACCTGCATGGACTGCTTAATATCCTCTCTGTCAATCATAATCGCCTTCATGCAGGCAAATACCTGCTTCAGAAACGGTACATTTGCAATTTCTTTTTTGGCAACAACAGAGAAGGGTCTGGGGCAGGCGTCCACAACTGCTAAAACATCGTACAGACCCTGATGATTGGGATAAAACAAGAATCCCCCCTCTTCTGGAATATGCTCTGTTCCATGGGCGTCAATTGTGATGCTTCCCCCCTTGTTTGCACGGGTGCAGATATATTTCAGGAGCTGAAACCTCTGCTCCTCTGAATATTTATCTACATGTGAGGCATAATAGTTCAGACGAATCCATCCATAAGGAACGAGCAGAAGATTTCTGAGTACCATCATTATAATTCTTTTCATAGATTCTTTTCCTCTATCTTCTCTCTGACCTTTGCCACACTGGCTACTGTTACGTTCTCTGGAAGATCAATCAGCTTTACTCCTGATGTTATTCTTCCCTGGCAGGAAATCTCAGCGCACGGAATGCGGATAATTATTCCCTCTGTGTTAATCAGCATGACCTCATTTTCCTCATTGACTGCCTTGGCTCCGATGACATTGCCGGTTCTCTCCATGATTCTGTAGCATTTTACGCCCTTTCCGCCGCGGTTCTGCACAGTAAACTCATCCATAAGCGTTCTCTTGCCCATCCCCAGCTCAGATACTACCAGAAGGTAGCTGCCCTGTGTATTCACCTGCATAGACACTACTTCGTCTCCGGGAGAGAGATTCACGCCTCTCACTCCCATGGAATTTCTTCCTGTAGTGCGCACGTCCTTCTCATCAAAGCGAATACAAAAGCCATCCTTAGTAATCAGGAGAATATCCTTGGTATCGTCCGTAGCCTTAACCTCTATCAGCTCGTCATCCTCCCGCAGGTTAATAGCTGTCAGACCTGTTTTTCTCACATTCGCATAATCCAGAATCGAGGTTTTCTTGACAAGGCCGTTTTTGGTGGCCATCATCAGATATTTTCCATTCTCAAAGCTGCGAATCGGAATCATGGCCGTAATCTTCTCCCCTGGCATGAGCTGAAGAAGATTTATGATTGCCGTTCCCCTCGCCATTCTTCCAGCCTCTGGAATTTCATAGGTCTTGAGTCGGTATACCCGCCCTGTGTTCGTAAAGAACATCAGATAATGGTGCGTTGTCGTCATGAGAAGCTCTTCAATATAGTCCTCATCCAGACGCTGAATTCCTTTGATTCCCTTTCCGCCTCTTCCCTGACTCTTAAAATTATCCTCTGTCATTCGCTTAATATAACCGAGTCTTGTCATGGTAATGACGGTATTTTCATGAGGAATCAAATCCTCCACAGAAATCTCAGAACTGTCATAGCCAATAGCTGTTCTTCTGTCGTCTCCATATTTCTCTGCAATCAGCAGAATTTCCCTGCGGATAACCTCAAGAAGCAGCTTTCTGTCTCCGAGAATCGCCTGATATTCTCCGATCTTTTTCATAAGCTCCGCATACTCTGCTTCAAGCTTGGCTCTTTCCAGGCCAGTGAGCGCTCGAAGACGCATATCCACAATCGCCTGCGCCTGAACCTCTGTCAGCTCAAACTGAGCCATCAGCTCCTCCTTTGCAGACTGCACATTCTGCGCTGCGCGGATTATGTGGATAACCCTGTCAATATTATCAAGAGCCTTTAACAACCCCCGCAAAATATGCGCTCTCTCCTCGGCCTTATTCAGGTCATACTGTGTTCTCCTTGTGACAACATCCTCCTGATGCGCCAGATAACGGTTCAGAATCTCCTGCAGGGACATCACCTTTGGCTCCAGGACATTGTTGTTCCTTCCCTCTCCGGGAACCAGAGCAAGCATGTTCACCCCAAAGGTATCCTGAAGCTGGGTATGCTTATAGAGCTGATTCAGAACAACATTTGCATTTACGTCCTTGCGCAGATCAATACATACGCGCATTCCCTCCCTGCTGGAATGATCGTTCAAATCTGTGATTCCATCGATTTTTTTATCCTTTACCAGCTCTGCGATTTTCTCTATCAGTCTGGCCTTGTTTACCATATAGGGCAGCTCTGTGACTACAATACGGCTCTTGCCGTTAGGCAGGGTCTCAATATTGGTGACAGCCCGCACCTTGATTTTTCCTCTTCCTGTGCGATAGGCCTCCTCGATTCCTCTTGTTCCGAGAATCGTCGCCCCTGTCGGAAAATCCGGTCCCTTGATGATGTCCAGAATCTCCTCAATGTCTGTGTCTCTGTCTTCCTTGATGATATTGTCAATAATCTTCACAACTGCTCTGATAACCTCGCGCAGATTGTGAGGGGGAATGTTCGTAGCCATTCCTACTGCAATGCCTGAGCCTCCGTTTACCAGAATATTTGGGAAACGAGCCGGAAGCAGGGCGGGCTCTCTCTCTGTATCGTCAAAGTTCGGCACAAAATCCACTGTATTCTTGTTGATATCTGCGAGCATCTCCATGGAAATCCTGCTGAGCCTTGCTTCTGTATAACGCATGGCAGCAGCGCCGTCACCATCCACTGAGCCAAAGTTCCCATGTCCGTCCACCAGTGGGTAACGGGTGGACCACTCCTGAGCCATATTTACCAGTGTGCCATAGATAGAGCTGTCTCCATGCGGATGATATTTACCCATGGTATCACCCACAATACGCGCACATTTACGGTGAGGCTTGTCAGGACCATTATTCAGCTCAATCATGGAGTACAAAACTCTCCTCTGTACCGGCTTAAGGCCATCCCTTACATCTGGAAGTGCCCTGGATACAATAACGCTCATGGCATAATCAATATAAGAATCCTCCATGGTTTTCTTAAGATCCACCTCATGGACTTTATCAAAAATATTATCTTCCATCTTCTATTCTCCTGTTAGATATCCAGTGTTGCATATCTTGCTTTTTCCTCAATGAATTCCCGTCTTGGCTCTACCTTATCTCCCATCAGCGTGGTAAAGGTCAGATCAATCTCTGAGGCAGTCTCCTCATCCATATTGACGCGGAGCAGAATTCTCTTCTCAGGATCCATGGTGGTCTCCCAGAGCTGGTCTGCATCCATTTCTCCAAGTCCCTTATAGCGCTGAATCTTATTGTTGCCGTCGCGGCCGATTTCCTCAAGAATCCTCTTGAGTTCATCGTCATCATAGGCATACCAGACCTTCTTATTTCTCTCTACCTTAAACAGAGGCGGCTGAGCCAGATATACATAGCCCTGCTTAATCAGCTCCGGCATAAAGCGATACAGGAAGGTGAGCAAAAGGGTTGCAATATGCGCGCCGTCCACATCAGCGTCTGTCATAATAATGATTTTGTGGTAACGAAGCTTGGAAATGTCAAAATCATCATGAATTCCGGTTCCAAACGCCGTAATCATGGCCTTGATTTCTTTGTTCGCATAAATCTTGTCAAGACGCGCCTTCTCCACATTCAAAATCTTTCCTCTCAAAGGCAGAATGGCCTGTGTGGCACGGTTTCTGGCCGTCTTGGCGGAACCTCCGGCAGAGTCTCCCTCAACAATATAAATCTCGCAGTTCTTTGGATCCTTGTCAGAACAGTCTGCAAGCTTTCCTGGAAGAGCCATGCCGTCCAGAGCTGTCTTTCTTCTGGTCAAATCCCTTGCCTTTCTGGCAGCCTCGCGCGCCCTCTGCGCAAGCACGGATTTCTCCACCGTTGCCTTGGCAACCGCCGGATTCTGTTCCAGAAAGATCTCCAACTGGCTGCTGACCACGCTGTCCACAGCCCCTCTTGCCTCGCTGTTTCCGAGCTTTTGCTTGGTCTGTCCTTCAAACTGGGGATTTTCGATTTTCACACTGATAATCGCAGTCAGCCCCTCGCGAATATCCTCTCCGCTCAGATTTGGCTCGCTGTCGCGAAGAAGCTTGTTCTTTCTCGCATAGTCATTAAAGGTCTTTGTCAGAGCATTGCGAAAGCCAATCACATGCGTTCCGCCCTCTGGAGTGTTGATATTATTTACAAAGCCATAGGTGTTCTCTGTGTAAGAGTCATTGTGCTGCATAGCAACCTCCACGCTCACACCGTCACGGCCTCCTTCGCAGTAAATAATCTCCGGGTACAGAGCTTCCTTGCTTCTGTTGAGATACTGCACAAATTCCTGAATGCCTCCCTCATAATGGAAGGTGCGGTCGTGCTTGTCTTCTCTTGCGTCCATGAGCCGAATGCGAAGTCCCTTGGTGAGAAAGGCCATCTCCCTGAGTCTCTGCTTCAGAATATCGTAATCATAAACCGTCTCCTCGAAAATCTCCTTATCCGGCAGAAAATCAACCCTTGTTCCTGTTCGTCCAGGCGTACATTCCCCTGATATTTTCAGCGGATACATGGTCTTGCCGCGCTCATATCTCTGCTTATATTCCTTTCCGTCCCTGTAAATCGTAACCTCCAGCCATTCAGAAAGGGCGTTTACAACAGATGCGCCGACTCCGTGAAGGCCGCCTGAAACCTTATAGCCTCCTCCGCCGAATTTGCCTCCTGCATGAAGCACCGTAAAGACCACCTCAACGGCAGGAATCCCTGCCTTATGATTAATTCCGACCGGAATACCGCGGCCATTATCAATAACCGTAATAGAATTATCTGGATTAATTGTCACTTGAATATCTGTACAGTACCCTGCCAGAGCTTCGTCTACTGAATTATCTACGATCTCATATACAAGATGATGGAGTCCCCTGGAAGAAGTGCTTCCGATGTACATTCCCGGTCTCTTCCGAACAGCTTCCAGCCCCTCCAGAATCTGGATTTGATCTGCTCCGTATTCTGTAGTATTGTCTGCTCCCATATTGTTCCTCCTGTTTCTTATTTTTTGTGTAACTATTTCTTCTCCTCCAAGCTGTCTGTGCATGTCGAAACTCTATAAAATACATCTTTTTGAATAGTTACATTCCCTCACACTCTCATAGCCTTCTTGGCTCTTGTTACATTACTGTTCACCATATGAACAATAATCCTGCTTTTCTATTACCAAAATTCTTCCAGACAGCAAAAATTCACAAGCTCTTTTTTGACTTAAAAAAAAGAACTTGTTTCTGTGATTTTTTGTTATTTCCAATTGTTGCTTGTACAAAATAATTATACCACAAAAGCTCCTGCTTTTCCATTAAAATCGAGTATTTTTCAATATTTTTTAAAATAAAACTTCTTATTATATGCAGATAGTTTATAAAACAGCGTTTTTCAGGCATTTCAAGGGCTTTTCCAGACATAAAAAAAGCTGTGAAAACACTTTTTTCCATTTTGCATTATTATGGAAAACTGTGTTTTCACAGTACGCTATTCACTCTGCTGATACAGATAGTAATTCTCTCCGATTCGCACTGCAATTTCCTGCTGGTTAGCGTCGTCTGTCATACTGTATATCTGAACCTCTGTTTTCTCTCCATGAAGCTCAATTTCTGTACTTCCCACACAGGAATCTGTCTTTGGCTCCTGCAGAATGCTCTTAAACTGATAATTCTTCCCGTCAAAGGAAAGACTGCTTCCCTTGAGCATAGCCTCTGTCTTCAGTACTTCTCTTGAACTTTCCTGGGAATCCAAAGACTTCTCCGTCTTTTCAGCAGGCGCATTCTCCCCCTCTTCCAAATCCGTATTTCCTGACAGGGATGCGCCTTCTTCAGCAGAACTGCTGTCCTCTGTCCCAGCTTTGCTTTCCTCTTCAAGACCTTGCTCTTTTGCAGTAACCGTTGCTTCTTCTCCTGACAGGGCGGCGGCTGCATTGTCTACGCTTTCTTCCTCTGGCAGAGTAGTTGTTCCTTCGGCTGTGTCTCCATCTCCTGGCAAAACGGCGGCTGCATTGTCCGCGCTTCCTTCCTCTGACAGAACAGCTGTTCCTTCAGCTGTGTCTCCATCTCCTGGCAAAGCAGCGGCTGCATTGTCCGCGCTTCCTTCCTCTGACAGAGCGGCTGTTCCTTCAGCTGTGCTTCCATTCTCCAGCAGCGGTGTAATTTCACCTTCCGTCTCTGGCAGAGCAGCTGTTCCTTCGGCTGTGCTTCCTTCCTCTGGCAGAGCAGCTGTTCCTTCGGCTGTACTTCCGTCCTCTGGCAATGTGGCTGTTCCTTCAGCCGTGCTTCCATTCTCCAGCAGCGGTGTAATTCCATCGTCCGGTTGTTCCTCTCCTGACAGAGCAGTTATCTCTTCAACCGGATTCTCTTCCTCTGGCAGAGGTGCAATTCCGGTATTCGCGCCTTCCTCTCCTGACAGAAGTGCTGCTCCCTCTTCTGTGTTCCCGTTTTCTGAAGAGGGTGTCAGCTCGTCCTCCTCAACCAGGTTGTCCATAGAAACCACAATCACCGGGTCTTCATCTGCCTGCATTTCTTCTGTATTTCCGATTTCGGGCTTATCCTCTATGATTCTGTCTGACTCTGTTCCTATGTTCTGCGCGCCAGTATAATTCTGCTCTGACTTAGCCAAGGTTCTTCCCTGACTGCCTTCTATTCCCACAGAATACTGCTTCCACACATAATTCCCGGTCATTCCAACCACAATTACTGCTGCTGCCGCCATGACAGCCGGAATCCACGCAGGCCTTCTGGAACGGATTTTCTCAACTCTTGCTTCCTCTATAAACTCCTCGTCAATGTCTCCGAGAGCGCGATATAAATCCTCTTTCTTCATACATGAATCCCTTCTTTTTCCAAATGCTTTTTCAGTGCTTTCCGAGTCCGAAACAGAAGCATTTTGACCTTGCTTTCGCTCATGTCAAACCGCCTGGACAGCTCTGCAACAGAATCAGAATACCAGTATCTTCTGACAAAAAGAATTCTCTTCTCCTGGGGAAGCTCCTTTAGAAACGTATTGATTGCGCCTGACAGCTCCTTCATTTCCAGATGTTCTTCGATTCCCTTTGTATCTGCAAGACATTCCTCCAGCTCACTGAGAAGAATATCGAATTCATTATTTCTTTTTTTTGCCTTTTTGTAATCATATTTATCAAGAGCCAGGTTTCTCGTGATTCTTCCAAGGTAAGGAAGCAAATGCTCAGGCCTGTTTTTGGGCATAGAATTCCAGGCACTTAAAAATGTATCATTGATGCATTCCTCTGTGTCCTGCTCATTTTTCAAAATATTTCTGGCAATGCTTCGGCAGTATTTCCCGTATTTGAGGTCAGATTCCGTGATAGCCCTCTCATCTCTTGCCCAATACAGATTCACAATATCCTTGTCTTCCATACCCTTGTTTCTTCCGTAAATGAATTCTCTCTTCATCTATATAAACGATTTTCCTTTCAAGAAGTTGCGCCGTTTGAAATATTTTCTTATTTTTTTTGCATTCTGCTTCATGCAGATAAACCTCACCTGCTCTTCCTGCCGACCCAATCATTGCCTTTTAGTCGTGAGTGGCTCACAGCAGCTCCTTATAAATATCTCTTTTTCCTACTCCCCTGTCTTTTGCAACCCTTTTCATAGCCTCCTTCCTTGAAAGACCCTGGAACTCATAGTAAGTCATATGCTCCTGCACATTCATCTCCATCCAGATCTCTCGCTCGGCGTCCTTAAGCTCCTTTCGGCTCTTTCCTTGTATTACCAGAACACATTCCCCTTTCGGTTCTTCTGTCTCGTAATAAGCTATAAGCCCTGAAATTCGTTCTGTAAGGACTGTTTCATGTTTTTTCGTAAGTTCCCTGCACAAAGTAATTTTCCGGTCTCCAAGAGCCTCTAAAAGCTCTGCAAGCGTTTTCTTGAGCCTGTGAGGGGCTTCGTACAGAATAATGGTTCTCGTCTCGCTCCCCAGCTCCTCCAGAATGGTTTTTCTCTCCTTCCTGTCAGCAGGAAGAAAGGCCTCAAAGGCAAATCTCCTGGTAGAAAGTCCTGACATTGTAAGCGCGGTAATGCAGGCAGCCGGTCCCGGCAGGGACGTAACCTCTATACCGCTCTCCATGCACATGCGCACCAGCTCCTCTCCTGGGTCTGAAATTCCAGGTGTTCCCGCGTCCGTAATCAGCGCAATGTTCTTTCCCTCCCTTAGCTTCTCTATGAGAGTATATGCTTTCTCAATTTTATTGTACTCATGGTAGCTTGTCATGGGAGTTTTTATATCAAAATGATTCAGAAGCTTAACACTGTTTCTGGTATCCTCTGCTGCAATCAGGTCAACCTCCCTGAGAGTTCGCAGTACCCGAAACGTGATATCCTCCAGATTTCCTATAGGGGTTGCACATAAATATAATTTTCCGCTCATCCTCTTCTCCTCTCAGACCATGTGATAACGTTCGAGCACATCTCTTGTGTAAACTCCGGGGCTTTCATACACAATCAGCGGCCGTTCCACCTGGATTCTGGAATTTCCGCCCTTTCTTGCCTCCAGAAGAACCATATTCGGCTCTCTGTCTATGTAAGGGTAGACCAGCTGCATTCTCTTTGGTTCCAGGCGATATTTTACCAGCACGCACATAATCTCTGCCAGCCGAAACGGCCTGTGAACCATGTAAAACCGCCCGCCAGAGACAAGGACTCTGGAAGCCTGACTCACTACATCCTCCAGGCTGCACAGAATCTCATGACGCGCAATAGCCTTTGGCATATGCGGATTTTGGAGGCCATGCTGGTCTATCATATATGGCGGGTTGCATGTAACCGCATGAAAAGAAGCCGCGCCAAAAAGCTGGGCAGCTTCCCTGATATCTCCGTGTACAATCTGTATTTTTTCCTCCAGATGATTGTAGAGGACGCTTCTTTTGGCCATTTTGGCACATTCTTCCTGAATTTCAAGACCAGTAAAATGTCTTCCCTGACTCTGCGCCGCAAGCAGAAGCGGAATAATCCCTGTTCCTGTCCCCATGTCCAGAACCCTCTCTCCTGGCTTGATTGTGGAAAAGCCTGCCAAAAGCACTGCATCCATTCCAAAACAAAACTTCTCAGGATTCTGAATCAAAAAATACCCATTCTGCAGATCATCCAGACGCTCATGAGACAATATCAGATTCTTATCCATCTAACCTTGAAGAGCCTCCCTTATCCTCCAAATCCTTTAGTTCCCTGAGTTCCTGCTCGGAAACCTTTACCTTCTTTCTTCTCGGACGGAATTTCAGCTCGCCCACTGCATATTCCTGTATTTCCTTTTCATCATTAATTTCCACAATGACCTTGACTCTCTGTCTCAGAACATTTACGCTATGAACAATTCCCTGAATTCCGTCAGGAGTTGTCACCATATCTCCATTTCCCGGAAGCTTCTTGTTGAGTTCCTCATAGGTTTCCTGCTCATTTTTCAGGCAGCACATCAGGCGGCCGCACACGCCGGAAATCTTTGTCTGATTCAGAGAAAGATTCTGTTCCTTTGCCATTTTGATAGAAACAGGGGCAAATTCCGACAAATAGGTATGGCAGCAAAGCTGACGGCCGCAGATACCGATTCCCCCCATAATCTTTGTCTCATCCCTCACTCCAATCTGACGAAGCTCAATTCTGGTCTTAAAAATAGACGCCAGATCCTTTACCAGCTGTCTAAAATCGATTCTTCCGTCAGCGGTAAAATAAAAGAGAACCTTGTTATTATCAAAGGTGTACTCTGCGTCAATCAGCTTCATCTGAAGCCCATGCTCTTTGATTTTCTTCAGGCAGATCTTGTATGCCTCTTTCTCCTTTATCCTATTCTGTTCCTCTCTTTTGGCATCTTCCTGGTCTGCAATGCGGATAACCTCCTTAAGCGGATGAACCACCTTAGAATCGTCAACCTCCTTTGGCGCAAGCACCACCTTTCCATACTCTACGCCTCTTGCGGTTTCAACAATCACATGGTCATTCAGTTTTATATCATAATCCTTTGGGTCAAAATAATAAATCTTGCCCACATTTCTAAATCTCACACCAACTACCTTTTTCATCTTTATTTCTCCCTAATTGTCTGAAGCAGAAGGTCAATCGCCAGGGTAAAGTTCACGTTGGCGCGAAGACGAACTCTGGCCTTCTCTATTGCCTCCAGAATATGCTCCAGGCTCTCGTAGGAACGCTCCCTTGCCTGCTGCTTAATAAAATTGATTTCCTGCTTAAATACCAGGTTGTCAATTTCCCTGGTTGCCTTGAACATCAGAACATCTCTGAACCAAAACTGGAAAATATCAAGATAATCATTAATATAATCTTTCTCTTCTGAAAGCTTTGCCACTGCCTCTGAAAGCTCGTAGGAATCCATGTCGTCTGCCTTCTTGAGAATTCTGAGAGCCTTGTCCGTAAGATTGGTAAAATCCTCTGATGCAGCCGCATATTTTGCCCTTCCGATATTTCCCTGGGCAAAGGACGCATCCACCTCTGCCTGATAATCCGGCACATGCAGATGCTCCATCAGGTATTCTTTTACCTTTTCATCGCTTACTGCCTTGATGTCAAGGCGCACGCATCTGGACTGAATCGTAGGCAGAAGCGCGTCAATATTACTGGTAAGAAGCATAATCACCGCATATTCCGGCGGTTCCTCAATGGTTTTCAAAAGTGCATTCTGTGCCTGCAAGGTCATTTTCTCTGCATCTGCAATAATATAAATCTTATAATTGCTACAGTACGGACGTATTGCCACATCATTGATTACCTCCTCCCTGACGTCCTCTATACTGATTGTATTAGGTTTCTCATGGTAGACATGTATAATATCGGGATGGTTCCTTCCTATCGCCTTCTTGCAGGAATCGCAATTCTGGCAAGGCTCTATCCAGCCTTCCTCACATTGAAGAGTCATAGCAAATGTAGAGGCAATAAGCTTCTTTCCAGCCCCCGGTTCTCCGGCCAAAATATAGGAATGGGAAACCTTACCCGAAGAAATTGCATTTTGTAAATGTCCAATCACTTCATCATGACCAATAATTGTATGAAATCCAACCATAACACCACCTCCTGTGTCTGTCTCTTACTCCCTGTCTAAACGGACATGATTCGCCCCCTGGTCAAATCACCATCATGAATAAAAGTCCGAATCCATATAAAGCTTACTGTTCACTCCATCCGCAGCGCCGCGCTTCACAGAATAATCGCACGTGAGCAACCGCATAGGAATCCCCTTCAAGCAAACATTTGTATTCATTATATCACAAAGCCCCTGATTCTGCCATCCTAATATTCTGCTGATTTTTGTATTTTTCATTGCTGTGTTACTGTTCACCGGCAGCTGTTCTTCATTTCAAAACCCAAATCCGCTCTCCAGTATAGTCCCTCATGCCTTGAAGCTCAAATCCCATTCTCTGGTATCTGCTCAGGCTCTCAACAAACTGCCCGGAGATTTCCTCTCCTGGAACTGCCAGAGGAATTCCAGGAGGATATAAATAGACAAATTCCACGCTGATCCTTCCCTCGCTTTCTCTCAGAGCCACAGGCTCTGCTTCCTGCTCCATAGCCTCCCATGGAAGGATTCTCTGCTTCATTCGAGAAAGAGATGGTATCTCCCTCTCTGTACTCCGTTCCTTGTCTTTTAACTCTCCATCCAGCTCAAAGGCTGCTCTCACAAGCCGCTCAAAGCCCTGCTTTGTATCCCCCACGCTGCTCAGAGCCAGAACATAGGAATCTGCGTCCATCTCCATTTCCAGATGAAATCTCTCCCGGAATCTCTGATGCAGCTCTCTCCCGGAAATCGTGCAATCCTTCACAGAGAAAATGATTTTTGAGATATCCACATCATACACGCCATGCGTTCCGCACAGCTCTCTTCCAGGTACCTGAATATGCTTAAGCTGTGAAAGAGCCCTTCTTGCTCTCTCAAGCTCTTCCACATAGGCTTCAAACAGCTTAAGACCCTGATCCTCCAGAATATCAAGACACGTATCCACAGCTCCCATAAGCACATAGGAGGGGCTGCTGCTTTGATACATTCCCATAAATCTGGAAAGGCGTTCTCTGTCTATGCGCTCTGTCCCCCTGTGAAGAAGAGCTGTCTGCGTAAGTGAAGGCAGGGTTTTATGAACGCTCTGAATGACCGCATCTGCCCCCAGCTCCAGCGCAGACCTTGGAAATTTTTCAGAAAAGGCAAAATGCGCTCCATGCGCCTCATCCACAATCAGAGGAATCCCATACCCATGAACCACTCTTGCGATTGCTTCCACATCCGAGACCATCCCGTCATAGGTAGGAGAGGTAATCACTGCTGCCTGTATTTTTCTGTGCCTTTTCAGGATATTATCCACATCCTTTGGCATAATTCCGCCGTTTAATCCCCACTGTGGATTCCACTGTGGATAAACATAATATGGCTTAAGACTTCTGAGACAAATGGCATGATAAACCGCTCTATGGCAGTTTCTGGCTGCCAGAATTTCTCCTCCTGGTCTCACAGCAGCCGATATGGCAGACAAAAGCCCTGCTGTACTTCCATTCACAGACACAAATGTTTCACAACTCCCATAGAGCCTTGCTGCCTTTTCCTGCATCTGTCTGAGAATCCCTTCCGGATGATGCAGGTTGTCAAATCCGTCTATTTCTGTGATATCTGTCTCTGCCGCCGGAATTCTCTTCCCAAAAGCCTGGTTTCTCTTATGTCCCGGCATATGAAAGGGGTAAAAATCCCCGCTGCAGTATTTTTTTAAAGAGTCATACAATGTGTCTGGCATGTCCTCATCCTTTCTGCTTTCTCCTAAGATCGGATAGGGGAAGCCAGTCCCCCTATCCGCCGCGATACCGCGGGCAGCTCACAGCTGCCATTGTTTGCTGTCCGTTACCCGGCAAATGTCTGCTCATGCCCTAACCTGGACAAGCCAGAACCAAAATTTTGTCATTTTGCGCAAAATTTCATTGTTAAGCGCCTAAAGGACTAGCTTCGCGCCGCGGGCATGGCAGTCGCTTGCCTGGCTTGTCGCGCATGAAAAAAGCAGCAATAACTATTTATCACTGCCCTTCTCACACCTTCTACACTTTAAATCGGTATCCAACGCCCCAAATGGTCTCAATATACTGCGGTTTTGCTGTGTTAAATTCAATCTTCTCACGGATTTTCTTGATATGTACTGTCACAGTGGCAATGTCTCCCACTGACTCCATGTCCCAGATTTCCCGAAACAGCTCGTCCTTGGTAAACACTCTGTTCGGGTTCTCGGCAAGAAAGGTAAGAAGATCAAATTCTTTTGTAGTAAAAGTAGTCTCCTCTCCGTTCACCCATACGCGCCGCGCAGTCTTATCAATTTTAATTCCGCGAATCTCCACAATATCATTCTTCTGGACATTGGAGCCGGTCAGCCGATTATATCTCTCCATGTGCGCCTTCACTCTGGCTACCAGCTCGCTCGGACTAAAGGGCTTTGTCATATAATCATCTGCTCCAAGGCCAAGACCTCTGATTTTATCAATATCATCCTTTTTTGCTGAAACCATGATAATGGGAGTATTTTTCTGCTGGCGAACCTGACGGCATATGTCAAAGCCATCCACCTCAGGAAGCATCAAATCCAAAATAATTAAATCAAAATTCTCTTTTAAGGCTCTGTCCAGTCCTTCGTCCCCTCTGTAGGCAATCTCTACCTCAAATCCCGACAGCTCAAGGTAATCCTTCTCAAGATCTGCAATCGCTTCTTCATCTTCAATAATGAGTATCTTACTCATGAATCGGTACCTCCTGATATTTTCTCAATACAAAATACATAATTGTTCCAATCCCTTCTCTGCTGGTGGCCCATACCTTTCCTCCATGGTCCTCCATAATTTTCCTCACAATCGACAGGCCGATGCCGCTTCCGCCCTTTGAAGAATTTCTCGAAACATCTGTCCTGTAAAATCTGTCAAAAATGTAAGCCAAGTCCTTTGTTGCGATTCCCTTTCCATTGTCTTCCACTTCAACCTGGATGAAATCTCCCACATCCTTTACACGAAGCTGAATAATCCCTTTTTTCTTGTCCATGTACTTAATAGCATTGCTGATCAGATTGTGGATAACCCTGCGAATCTGCTCTCCATCTGCAATGACCAGAACATCTCTCTCCACATAATTGGCATAAACCAGCTCGATTCCCCGTGTCTCCAGCTCCAGACTCAGCTCCTCTGCACAGTCGTTAAAGTAGTCCTCTACATTAAGCTTGCTGAAGGTATATGGAATCCTGTTCGTATCAATCTTGGAATAAAATGTAAGTTCATTGATCAGATGATCCATCTCCACAGTTTTATTATAAATTGTTCTCACATACCTGTCCATCTTCTCAGGAGTGTCTGCTACTCCGTCCATAATCCCCTCCACATAACCCTTGACCGCGGTAATGGGAGTCTTCAGGTCATGTGAAATATTGCTGATCAGCTCCTTGCTCTCCTTGTCCAGAACAAGCTTTTCTTCTGCGGATTCCTTGAGGCGCTTTCTCATTTCCTCAAAATCCTGACAAAGCTCGGCAAACTCATCCGTACCCTCTACTTCAAGAACAAAATCCAGATTTCCCTCCTTAATGTTCTGCGTCGCTTTCTTAAGCTTTACCAGAGGAGCCGCTATGCTGCGGTATATCCACAGCCCCACCGCCACTGCAGTAAATACCAGAATCACAAATGCAGTGACCAGCATGTCCTTAACCATAAGCTGCACTCTTACTGTGCTGTTCTCTGATTCCGTAATCGCTATGTCATAAACCTTTTCACTTGAGCTTTGCTCCAGAACCTTTCTCTGCTGCCTTGCCTGAGTCTGACTCAAGCCATAAAAAGCAGCTGTAAAAAGTAGCAGAGGAACCAGAATCACCATCATAAATCCCACAATAATACGATTTCTCAGCCGCATCGTCCCATCCCCTGTTCATCCATTTTATCTATTATAACATAGAATTGCGGTTCTATCTCTTAACTTTCTATAAACTTCTTGAGAAATTTTGTTCCTGCTTTCCGAGGCTTTCACAGCCAACGAGCCTGTTTCGCCGTAAAAGCAAACCACCGCCGTAAATGAAAGCAGCAAGGCAGCAGAATTCTACACTTCTGCTGCCTTGCTGCTTTCTCGCTCTGTCACATGCTTTTCTCTGCATGGCAGGTTCCGCACCTGCCATAAATGTAGATATGAAAGCTTGCTTTCATACTTTTACAGATATTTCTTCAAATCCTCCGCCTTATCCAGCTTCTCCCACGGAAGGTCAAGGTCGTTTCTTCCAAAATGGCCATAAGCTGATGTCTGCTTGTAAATCGGACGGCGCAAATCCAGCATTTTAATGATTCCAGCAGGACGAAGGTCAAAATTCTCACGGATAATTTCCACGAGCCTGCCCTCAGACAGTCTTCCGGTTCCATAAGTGTTCACATTTATGGAAGTCGGGTGAGCTACGCCGATTGCATAGGAGAGCTGAATCTCACATTTGTCAGCCAGACCTGCTGCCACAATATTTTTTGCCACATAACGAGCCGCATACGCTGCCGAACGGTCAACCTTTGTGCAGTCCTTTCCTGAGAATGCACCGCCGCCATGACGTCCATATCCGCCATAGGTATCCACAATAATCTTGCGTCCAGTAAGCCCGCTGTCTCCATGAGGTCCTCCGATAACAAAACGGCCGGTGGGATTGATAAAGAACTTTGTATTCTCATCCAGCATCTCGCTTGGAATTACCTCTTCAAACACATATTTCTTGATGTCCTTGTGAATCTGTTCCTGAGTCACATCCGGGTCGTGCTGTGTGGAAAGCACCACTGCATCCAACCGCACTGGTTTTCCCTCTTCATTGTATTCTACTGTTACCTGTGTTTTTCCATCAGGACGCAGATAGCGAAGAGTTCCATCTTTTCGTACCTTTGTAAGCTGACGGGCCAGCTTATGCGCCATAGAAATTGCGTACGGCATATATTCCTCTGTCTCATTGGAAGCAAAGCCAAACATCATTCCCTGATCCCCGGCTCCGATCGCATCCAGCTCCTTATCATCCATTTGATTTTCCTTTGCCTCCAGAGCCTTGTCAACTCCCATAGCAATGTCAGCGGACTGCTCGTCAATCGCAGTAATGACGCCGCAGGTGTCTGCGTCAAATCCATACTTTCCTCTGGTATAGCCGATTTCACGCACAGTATCTCTCACAATTTTCTGGATGTCCACATATGCTTTTGTTGTAATCTCTCCCATAACAAGCACAAGTCCTGTGGTTGTGGCCGTCTCGCAGGCCACGCGGCTCATAGGGTCCTGCTTGATTAACTCATCCAGGATAGCGTCTGAAATCGCATCGCACATTTTATCTGGATGTCCTTCTGTTACTGATTCTGAGGTAAATAAAATTTTCTCCATTCTAATCTCCTTTGCAAAATAGACAGGCATAATTTATCCTTTGGATAAATTATCGCCAAAAATAAATAAAATCCGTACTAAGACGGATTTCAAAAGCTCTGCATTTACTGAAATCCCCTTATTGTTCGAAATTTTCGCTCAGGCTGGCACCTTCCATCTCTGGGGTTGCCGTGGTTTCATCGATCCTATGTATCTCCGCCACTCTGAATAAGAGAACTGCATATTCTGTTCCAACCGATACAATACTCCTTCTTTGTCCTATAGTCAAGATATTTTTTGTGGAAAAAGCAAAGACTCTCAAAGAAAATCAGAAACGGAAGCATCCTCTCAGGATGCTTCCGTTTCTGCTCTCTTTATCCTACTCTGAGGCGAAATTTCTGAATTTCTTTCTCAGTGCTTACCTTTTCTATCTCAGCGCCCAGGCTTCTGAGCTTCTGTTCAAAATTCTCATAGCCTCTCTGAATATATACAATATCATCTATAATCGTGATTCCCTCTGCTGCCAGTCCCGCAATCACCAGCGCGGCTCCTGCTCTCAAATCCGGGGCGCTCACCCTGGCGCCTGTCAGCTTCTTCACACCGTCGATAATGGCCGTGTTGCCCTCTACCTTGATATTTGCCCCCATACGGGTCAGCTCATCTGCATACTTAAAACGGTTCTCAAAGATACTCTCCGTTACAATACTGGTTCCCTCTGCAATAGAAAGCGTCACAGCAATCTGCGGCTGCATATCTGTCGGATAGCCCGGATAGGGAAGCGTCTTAACATGCGTGCGGCACAGCTTTCTTCCAGCTCTCACCCGAACAGCATCATCAAATTCCTCTACCTCGCAGCCGATTTCCTCAAGCTTGGCAGTCGTAGCCTCCAGATGCTTTGGAATCACATTTCTTACCATGATGTCCCCGCCTGTCGCCGCTGCCGCAAACATAAAGGTCCCCGCCTCTATCTGGTCAGGAATAATGGAATACTTGGTTCCATGGAGCTTATCAACTCCCCGGATGCGGATAACATCTGTCCCAGCTCCTCGGATATTTGCTCCCATACTGTTCAGAAAATTGGCAACATCTACCACATGCGGCTCCCTTGCCGCATTTTCAATAATCGTCCTTCCCTGAGCCATAGAAGCAGCCATCATGATATTAATCGTAGCTCCGACAGATACCATATCCAGGAAGATATGACTTCCCTTAAGCACATTTGCTCTTGCCACAATCGCGCCATAGGAAATGCCTACATTTGCGCCAAGCGCCCGAAATCCCTTTAAATGCTGATCAATCGGACGGCTTCCAATGTTGCAGCCGCCAGGAAGAGGAACCTCTGCGTGTTTATATTTTCCAAGCAAAGCTCCCAGAAGATAATAAGACGCCCTGATTTTCTTTATATATTCATAATCAACACTCAAATCCTTAATAGCAGAACCATTGATTCTTACAGTAGAGGAATTCAGTCTGTCTACCTGCGCTCCTATCTCTGCAATAGCTTCCAACAAAACATTAATGTCCCGTACATCCGGAAGATTTTCAATTAAAACCGGCTCATCTGTCATAATGGCAGCAGCCAGTATGGGAAGAGCCGCATTTTTTGCACCCGCTATATCAACCTCGCCTACAAGCGGGTTTCCGCCTTTAATCACATACTGTTCCATAACACACCTCGATGTCTATTATAACGCCTCAGCCTGGGTAACTGCCACACCCCGTTCAGGCTAAAATATCATGTACTATCTGCTTACGCAATGAAAAATCCCCAATGATTGTATCAGGCAGCTATTCAGTATTTTATACATTACTGCAAACACATTGAACAGTAACTTTTTCGCCTCAGAGGACGACAATGTACGAAGAATACCTCTTACTGAATCGCACCTTTATAAGTACAATAGA
This sequence comes from Eubacteriales bacterium, assembly GCA_030537135.1. GTDB lineage: Bacteria > Bacillota > Clostridia > Lachnospirales > Lachnospiraceae > Blautia_A. The sequence continues at coordinate 18,993 of JAUNOP010000034.1, forward strand.
TATATTATAGCAACTCCGAACCATTTTGTAAATATTAATTCACAGTTTATCCCAAAATGCCCGTTTTTTCGCTGAAAAACTGCCAAGTGCATCAAGAACAGCCTGAAGACTTTCCTCAAGGTTTTTGCCTTCCTCTTCCACCGTAATGTCCGCATATTTTTCATAAAGGGGGCTTCTCTCCTGGTACAAGTCGGTGAGCGTCTGTCCCTCCCGGAGAAGAACGCCTCTTCTTGTGAGGTTGCCAAGTCTTTTCTGCAAGGGTTCCAGAGGAAGCTTCAGATAGATCACAGTTCCAATTTTTTTCAAATGCTCCATAGCCTGGGCATAGTAGACAACACTTCCTCCTGTCGCAATAACCGTTTTCTCTGCCTGAATAGAAGCATTCACACGATTTTCAATCTGCCCGAAGCCTTCTGTGCCGACCTCGTCAATAATCTGATACAGTCTTTTTCCTTCCTGTTTCTGAATCAGTAAATCAGAATCCATAAACTCGTATCCCAGAACCTTTGCCAACACTACCCCAAGCGTACTTTTTCCTACTCCCGGCATTCCTATCAAAACAATATTGTCCATTCCCTGCGCCCTCTCATTCATGCCCTGCGTCCCTTTGTCTTTTTTGATTTTTTATCCTTCTTTACGCTGAAGCCAAAGCTCCCTCTACGCTCTCCGACTCCATAATATTCTCCATGTGAATAAATCAGAGGAGCCGCTGCATTCAGGTTGAATTTTCCCGTCTCATCCATATATTTTTCGTCTGCATGTACTGCCAGCACCCGTGCAAGAAACATATGATGCGAACCAAGCTCATGAATCTCCTGCACCCTGCACTCTATACATACAGGTGCTTCCCCAAGCAGGGGAGCCTGCACATGCGAGGCCGCCTCCTTTGTCAGCTTCAGCTCCTTAAACTTATCTACTTCCCTCCCGGAACGCACGCCGCAGTAATCCACAGCAAAGCTTAAGGCTTCTGTAGTAAGATTAATCACAAATTCACCGGTTTTGCGAATCATAGAATAGGAGAAACGCTCCGGCCTCACAGAGATAGATACCATCGGCGGATTGGTGCATACCGTTCCTACCCATGCAACTGTAAAAATATTATCATGTCCCTCCCCGTCTGTCACTGAAACCAGAACAGCCGGAAGCGGATAAATCATATTCCCTGGCTTCCATTCCTGCTTTGCCATCGCTTCTCCTCCCCTGGGGCGCACACTCCCCTGTTTTAATAATCGCTGTTTATCACCTGCGCAGCCTCCATGAGCGCCGGAATAAGCTGTTTCTTTCTTGACACAACCCCTGGAAGATGATAGATCTGATTTTCAGGCTCTATATGAAAAGCAGCTGTCGCCAGATCCTCGCTTTGCTCGCCAAAATAAATCAAATCTGTGGACTCCTCCATAATGTTTGTAAGCATAAAATACACAATAGGAATTCCGTGTCTGCCACATTCATTCTTGATAAATGGAATCAGTCTCTTCTCAATATCCTCAAGCTCCTCTGCGTCCATAGAGCTTATCTGGCCCACGCCAAAGGTAATGTCTCCCTCAGCAATGAACTTCTTGTAATCCTGGAAGAAAATCTCCTCAGGCGTCTTATCCTTAAGGTTGCTTCCCGCTGCAAACATTTTCTTTGCAAATGTCGGAATATCAATATCTGCAATCAAAGCCAGCGCTCCTGCTGCCATTTTGTCTCTGAGCGTACAGGTAGGAGACCGGAACATCAGGGTATCTGAAATAATAGCCGCGCACAAAAGCCCTGCAATCGTCGGAGATATATCCAGCCTTTGTTCTCCATAAATCTCATACAGAATAGTTGCCGTACAGCCCACAGGATGATTGCGAAACATAACAGGCTTCATTGTCTCCAGGCTTCCCAGCTTATGATGGTCTATAATTTCCAGAATTTCCGCTTTATCGATATTTTCTACAGCCTGCCCCTTTTCATTGTGGTCTACCAAAATCACCCGTTTCTTATGCATGTCCAGGAAGTTTCTTCTGGATATGGTTCCCACGCATTTTCCTCTTTTGTTAATGACAGGAAAGGCACGGTGACGATGCTTTACCATCACCTCCAGGATATCATCTGTAAAATCCTCTGTCTGAAAGGTAATCAGGTTCTCTGTCTTCATGACATATTTCACAGGAATGCTCTGATTAATCAGACCTGCAACAGTAAAGGTATCATACGGAGAGACGATCACAACAATCTCTCTCTCCTCTGCCAGTTCCCTTACCTTGTCTGTGACTTCAGCTCCCATGCACACAACAATACAGCTTACATTTGCTTCAATGGCCTGCAGATGGTCTTCCTCACGGTTTCCCACAATAATGAGGTCGTTTTTTTCGATATAGTTCTTCATAAGATCCGGGTGAGACGCTCCGATCAGGACCTTGCCCTGAACAAAATATCCATGCTCGTTTCCCACCAGCATCTCTCCATCAAGCGTCTCGGCAATCTTTTTGTACTGAGTTTTTGCTTTAGAGAGAAGACTGCTGTCAGCTGCGTCCATATACACCTCTGCAATGTCCCCGATTGTGACAACTCCCTCAAGGGTTCCCTCTTTGGTTCTGATTGGCAGACAGGCAATAGAATTTTCCCGCATCAGATCCCACACCTTTTTCAGGGAAACACTTTTATCCACATCAGGGCTCTCCCTGATATCCATATCCTTTACCTGTGTCCCCACATTTGCCAGATATCCCGGCGGCTCTACGCCAAAATAATTCAGAACATATTCTGTCTCCTCATTAATCTGCCCTGCCCTCTTTGGAACATAGTTTTTCACCTGCGCTGTTCTGTTCTTAATATCTGCATAAGCAATCGCAGAGCAGATAGAATCTGTATCTGGATTTTTATGTCCTATTACAAAAATATGATTCTGCTTTTTCATAAGTTTTCCCCATGCTTTATTAATTGAGTTTAATATTGGCAAACAAGGAAGCAAGACTTGTGGTGGCCTCCTCATTGGATTTCGGAATCTCATACGCCTCTTCTTCAATTTCCTTTGCAGCCACATCTGCAAGAGCCTTCATGCTCAGACTGATTTTTCCTTCCTTAACCCCGATGATTTTTACCTTTACCTTGTCTCCTACAGCCAGCACCTGGGACGGCGTTTTGATTCTCTTCTCACTGATTTGAGAAACATGCACAAGACCAGACAAACCATTTCCCAGATTCACAAACGCCCCGTAATTCTGAAGGCTCTCCACGGTTCCTTCTGTCACAAGTCCTATCTGCACATTGGAAACCTTCTTCTTTCTCTCTTCCTGCGCTTTTTCTCTGAGAATCTCCCTTGCAGAGAGAATCAGGCGCTTCTTATCCTTGTCAACCTCAAGCACCTTTACCTGAATCGGTCTGTTCAAATAGCTTTCCAAATCCTCCACATATTCCAGAGAAAGTCTGGAGGCTGGAATAAAGCCTCTCACGCCCTCTACATAGGCAACTACACCGCCCTTTACAATTCCCTTTACCGTAACATCAAGAATCTCTCCGCTCTCCTTAAGCGCGTTGAGTTTGTCCCACGCAAGCACATCATTTGCTTCTACTCTGGACAACAGAATATTGCCGTGTCCATCGTCCCTCTTCACAACTGTGGCAGAAACCTCGTCTCCGGCATGAACCTCTTCTTTTACCTGAAACCCAGGTTCTCTGCTGTAATCCGCAACAGGAATAATACCTTCTGCATAATATTTCAAATCAACTATAATCTCTTCCTCATTCACACTGATAACAGTTCCTGTTAAAATATCTCCCTCTTCAACCTTTTTAAAAGAGGCCTCCAGCTCAGCCTCATAATCCTTCATAGATTCAGACATTTTTCCTTTACTCCCTTCCTTAAACAGCCCCACGGCATTTACTTGCTTTATTATATCACGATTATGCGCAGAATGGAAAACCTTTTTTTCTATAAACGAGGAGTGCCCCGGCAGTGGCTTGCCGGGGCGTTATTATGAAAAAATATATGTGTAATGAAAAACATTACAAATCTTGTACAAAATGTTCCTTCAAGAACAATTTTATTATAGCAATAATCTATGAACAAGATATGAATAAATTGTTAAATATTTGGTATTTTGCACATTTTTTTACTTTTTATTATCGTTTTTTTAGTAATTTATCACTATAGTTTTGTAAAGCATCCATGAATACCAAAACATTTTTTACCTTGTCAAAGTACCGCGAATATCCGCTTGACAAAAAAGTCCCACGGATTTATCCTCTTCCAGCAAGAAGACTCCGACCTCTAAGGTGGGAGAAGAATTGCGTCCGTTATCCTCTTGATATTGAATCCTAATCATAGTATCATATATTCAGTTGAATAGTGAAGAAAGGCTGAAATACAGTCAACTACCCATCACCTAAAGGTAATGGGCTTGTAACTGCCCAGTCGTAATAACGGCGTAAACCTCCGACCTTTAACCCCGATAGGCATTACTACCTAAAGTGGCGTTACATCATAGGGTGGTTGACAACACCCTTTACAGCAAAGATTTACTCTGCTGTAACTGTAAACGGTACGAAAACTTCCCATGCTTTACAGTATATATCATTACGTTTAAGATTTTACATTAACAACGGTTGGTGTTAAAAACCTCATATCTTAACTTTTCAAAGTACAAAAGAGTGCCTTCAGAGCAAATGCTCCCAACGGTTTTCTCTATGTGTGTATTATAACAGAGATAGTGTTTTGCAAGAATTTACAAGGCTCCTCCCACCGCCTAAAACGAAAGGGGGTTATTTATGAATACAGGAAATCAGGAACTTATCCGAGAGCTGAACAGAGCATATGTTTTAAAAACCTTAATTCAGTCTTCTCCTCTTTCCAGAGCTGACCTCGCGAAAAAATGTCATCTTACCAAGGCTACTATTTCAGCGATTGTGCAGGAGCTTCTGGATGCGCGGCTTATCCGCGAAATCGGAAGCGGAGAGACCGCGCTGGGACGAAAGCCGATTCTTCTGCAGTTCAACCAGACCTGCGGCTATGCTGTTTCCATAGACATCGGCGTTCACGCCTTTACAGTCCTTATATCGGATTTAAAGGGGGAAAGCTGTACACTAAAGGAATACAAGAGAGAGGGCTTTGAAATCACCATAGACGAGCTGTCCGGCATTATCAGCCGCACACTCGCCGCCGTCCCCCCCTGTCCCTACGGCGTAGTAGGAATTTGTCTCGGTGTGTATGGCGTAGTAGACGGAAAAGAGGTATTATTTACCCCCCACTATCATCTGGAACACAAAAAGGACTTCTGCAGACTCCTCGAGGAAAAATTTCATCTTCCCTTTTTCATTGAAAACGATGCGAATCTAAGCGTGCTGGGGGAAGCTGTCCTCCACTATGACCAGAAAAATATGATTTACTTGAATATTCATTCTGGAATCGGCTCCGGCATTCTGATTGGAGGCAAGGTCTTTAAGGGAAAAAGAGGATATGCAGGCGAAATAGGACACACTATCCTTGTTCCCAACGGACGTCCCTGTTCCTGCGGAAACAGGGGCTGTCTGGAGCAATATGCCTCTGAGACAGCCATACTCAGAGATTATGCCTCCTCAAAGGGTCTTGTCTGTGTCAGCATAGAGGATTTTGTACGAGATTATCAGAGACAGCTTCCCCAGGCTCAGAAGTTGATAGAGGACTTTATTCTCTATATGTCCATCTGTATTAACAACCTGATTTTAACCTATAATCCAGAGCTGATTATTTTGAACAGCAGCTTTACCAGCTATATTCCCGGACTCTGTGAGAGAATCAGCAATGCGCTGGACAATGTAAACAGAGACAATGTACGCCTTGTAACAGGACAAATGCAGGACGTTTCTGAGCTTCTGGGAGGCGTTGCCATTTGCTCTGAGCATTTTATAGAAACCTATTCACAAAACATTTGACAATCGTTCATTAATTTTTCACAGCTTGAACACCGTTTTCTCATATTTTATTATTATACTGAATACTGTAAAGATAGTAACAGCCAATATTATTTTTACACTTTCTTTTTCATATGTCGGTTGCCTTGCAACCGCTCTCCTTCCTTTTAAAATACTTGAAAAAATAGAACGTTCCCCAGCGTTCTATTTTTTTGCGGCAAAACTGCTGTGCCTGCATTCGCAAAACTCGCGCATACGCAGCCACGTTTTGCTCAGTTAAGCGGATATTCGCAGTCCGCTTTGCTGCTTGTTCATAACCAAAGAATTGCTTCGCAGTGTCTCAGGAGGGACTTGCACTCCTCCTGAGACAAGCAAATCCCTACCCGATACGTATTGCTTTTCGCAACGGAAGCAGGGAACTTACTTGATTTGGTTAAAAAGTGGGGTGCTAATTTCAACAGCCGCTTGGGTTGCAATAAATTGCAAACAAATCTGCTGTTGTGTTGCAGCCGCACAGATGAAAAAAAATCCTGCGCAAAGGCGGCAGGATTTTTTCGCTTATACATGTATTTATGAAGTTGTACCCCATTGTCTGAGGCTAATGGGATTATCTCAAGTCATTTCAAGTATTTTCCGAAAAATAGTTGGAAAGCTGCGCGAACTGCTGCAATGTCAGCGCCTCGCCTCTCACAGCAGCAGGTAAGCCGCAGAAGGCAATAGCCTCCTCTATCTGCTGTTTTGTAAAGGACAGCTCGCTGGAATTCTTAAGACTGTTTGCCAGTGTCTTTCTTCTCTGGTTAAAGGACGCCCGGATAATCCGAAACATCAGCTTCTCATCCTCCACATCCACAGGACGCTCTCTGTGTCTGGTAAGCTTAATCACAGCGCTCCCGACCTTTGGTCTTGGCATAAAACAATTTGGAGGGACATTTGCCACAATCTCTGGTTCTGCATAATACTGGACAGCAAGAGAAAGCGCTCCGTATTCCTTTGTTCCAGGTCCCACCTGCATACGGTCAGCAACCTCCTTCTGAACCATAATCGTGATAGATTCTATTGGAACATGCTTCTCAAACAAGCCCATAATAATCGGAGTAGTGATATAATACGGCAGGTTTGCCACTACCTTGACAGGCTTTCCGCTATTTTTCTCCTGAACCAGCTTTACGATATCTGTTTTCAGAATGTCCTGATGAATGACCGTAACATTCTCATATTCCTTCAGAGTATCCTTCAGGATGGGTATCAGAGAACGGTCAATCTCAATTGCAGCCACCTCTCTTGCTGCAAAAGCAAGATACTGTGTCATGGTTCCGATTCCCGGTCCAATCTCCAGTACAAAATCATCCTTTGTAATCTGCGCGGCAGCTATAATCTTATCCAGAACATGGGAGTCAATCAGAAAATTCTGACCAAACCTCTTCTGGAATACAAACTCATACTTTTGCAGCACTTCAATGGTATTTTTTGGATTTGCAAGATAAGGTCTGGTCATAGAATTCTCTTCCTTTACTCTGATTTATATAAAGTCTTTCTCACACAGAACAGTCAATCCGTCTCTGTCAGTCCGTCTCTTTGAGAAAAGCTTTCTCATACCGCTCTGAGACTTGGCAATCGCCTCATCCAGCATTGTTTTTACACTGCCTATGGTCATAGGTTCATCTGCCTTCTGATTCTGGCTGATGCTGTTATACAGGGCGAGCATTCCCATCTGGTCAATGCTGTAGCCGTTCTCCCGTGTATAAATTTTTGCAAAGTTTACAAGCTCATCATTCGTAAATACAGGAATGTTAATCATAGACGTAAATTTCTTTGCAAGCTTCGGATATCTGGCAAGGAATTTCCTCATTCCGATTTTTTCATCCTCTACAATCACAGTAAGACCGTCTGTGCGGAATTCCATTGCCTTGTTCAGACTTTCCGCTGTCTCCTGGTCAAGCTGGTTTGCATTTTCAATCACAAGAAAACCGCCTGAGAGCTTGCTGATGATCTTGGCCATATCCTTCCCATTAATCTGCTCGGCAAATACATAGGCAACCTTTGCAGCCTCCATGTACAGTTCCTTACATATGGCGGGGATAATGTTGGAAATCAGGTGTGTCTTTCCTGTTTCTCTGGCTCCCATCACTACAATGTTTCCTGTCCTTGACGTCTTGTCTGCAGCAGAATTCTGTACGTCGCAGAGGGTATCAATAATCTGTTCCTTCATTCCAGGAACCATCACAAAGTAAGAGAACATTATCTTCTCTTCCTCTGTAAGTTCCCTCTTTCTGGGAATAATCTTGGTAGGATCTATCTCCTCAGAATGCATAGAATCAATAAAATCTTCGAGCTTTTCCTCCTCTGTCAGCTCATCAGGGTTCTTCTTGCCCTCCTTGAGTATTTTGTTGACCTTTGCATCAAATTTCTTTCGCTCTGGCGTAGCTTCCCTCTCAAGAAGCTGATCCACAGAGGCATCGTCCTCTTCTAAACCGTTCACATGGCTCCCTATTTTTTCCTCAAGGTCATCCAGGGAAAAAGAGCTTCCATCCTCTTTTTCTATAATCTCTCTTTCAAATTCCATTGCTTTTTCTTGAAGCTCTGGAGAGAATGCCGGATTCTCGCGAGGAGGCGGAGCATCAAAATCCATTTCTGAAAACGGGGTAAGATTCGGAATCGGGAAGGGTCCTCTTTCTATCGGCTCCTGGTCTTCCTCAAAATCATCTGCTTCTTCCATTGCTGAACGTCCTGTATGTACCCCGGATATTCTTTCTAATTCTTCGTCCTCGATATATGAGGATGCAAAAGCAGAATCATCTGCAGGATTGTGCAAAAGCTCTTCCTCCATTTTGTCCTGCACGTTATCAAGCAAAGCAGCAGAAGCCTTTTCTGCTTCCCTCTGTACCTCTCGAATCAGCCTTTCCAACCCCTCTTGAATCGCTCCTGTAAGCGCATCCGAATCGTCAAAAATATCTTCGTGTATGTTCTGAGGTTCCTCCTGACTTTCTTCAAATGAGGTCTCTGCTTTTTCTTCATTCTCTTCAGGTGGGGCCTGCGTTTCCACAGGCTCGTCTTCCAGAAGAACGCCGTCTTCCACTATTTCCACTTCTGTGGGGGCCTCTGCTTCCTCTTCGTCCTCCTCAGGTGGGGCCTGTGTTTCCACGGGCTCGTCTTCCAGAAGAACGCCGTCTTCCACTATTTCCACTTCTGTGGGGGCCTCTGCTTCCTCTTCGTTCTCCTCAGGTGGGGCCTGCGCTTCCACAGGCTCGTCTTCCAGAAGAACGCCGTCTTCCATTATCTCCACTTCTGTGGGGGCCTCTGCTTCCTCTTCGTTCTCCTCAGGTGGGGCCTGCGCTTCCACAGGCTCGTCTTCCAGAAGAACGCCGTCTTCCATTATCTCCACTTCTGTGGGGGCCTCTGCTTCCTTTTCGTCCTCCTCAAGTGGAGTTTCATTTTCCACAGACTCTTCCTCTGAGGAGGATGTGTTTTCCACATTTTCCACCTCTGTTTCGTCTGCAGGCTTGGGAAGTCCTAAGTCAATTCCCTGCGCAGACGCCGCTGCAAGAATCGTTGCTTCAAGATTAAATTCAAGCTCGTCCTCTTTTTTCTCTTCTTTTTTGTGTGCAGACGCTGCTGCTTCTTCCTCTGCCTTTTTTCTTTCATCCATAATCTGTTTAATGATTTCAGGACTCGGCAAAGAGGAGGTCTTCATTGCTGCTGGAATCTTCAGTGGTTTTGGCTGCTTAAACGTAAATTCCTGGGTTTGGTTTTCCGGCTTTGCATCTGTCAGTGCTGCATCCTCTTCCTGCTTTTCAGAAGAAGCCGTGTCCTGGGTTTCCAGTTTCTCTGGCTCAAGTTCTGGAGCCTCGTCCACAGTATCTGTTTCTGCGTGTTTAATGTTCATCTGCTCAGGGTAATCCTCTGTCTGAATCTCTGTACTAGACAAATCTTCCTCTGCCTTTTTTTTCTTTCTCCCAAAAATATCCCTGAGTCCCTTTGTAATTTTTTCCTGAAAATTACTTGAAGAGGTATCACGCGTTACAGCGTTGTCTTCTTCTCTGCCCAAAGTTTTTTCAAGCGCAATTATTTCTGCATCTGAATCCTGTTCGTCACCTTTTTCCTCTTCCCTGTCCAGATTCTGGCGGAGAGCCTGCAATTCCTCCTCGTTCATGGGTTTAACGGCAAACTGCTCCTCATACTGCTTCTCTTCCTCTGCTGTCAGAGCTCCCAGACGCTTTTTCAAATCCAGCGTTTTATTAACATAAGCTCCCTCGCTAAACCAAAGAATAATAGTGCCGCATAAATCCAGGCATTTGTCTGTTTCACCAGCCTTATAATAGAGCCTTGCAAGCTCATAAGACCACTTTTCTGTAAATTCCTTGTCCTTGTAATCTTCAAGAACCTTAATCTGTTCTTCAAGAGGAGCATCCTTTGCTTTCAGAATTTTATATTTTAAAATATATTTAGTATTGTCATTTGGAGCTATATCTTCAAATTCTCCATAAAATTCTTCTGCATCATCAAAATGATCGATTTTGAGAGCGATATCAATTAATCGAATCAAAATATTTTTTCCAATCCTCGCGCGATGGTAGGCCAGGAGAAAAATGTCCATGCTTTCCTCATAGCGCTTATTGGCAGCATAGATTTCGCCTACTGTGGCCAACTTCCGGGCGTCCTTTACCTTCCGCCATTCAATGCCATCCACCACAGCCATTGCCCCTTTAAAATCCTTTTGCTCTACCAGCCGGTCTATCTCATTTAGCTTTCTCTGATATTCTTCCTTGTCCAACACATTCACCATCTTTCCATAATTACCAACAGTTTACCATAGGCTTACTATCCTGTCAAAACACTTTGTACAAAATTTGCATTTTCCTTTTTGTTATTAACAGACCGTATTTTATGGGATATTTTACCTTGAAACAGACCGTATATTACGCCAAGCAGAAATTCGCAATCCGCTTCACTTTTCTGCTGCCTCTCAGACCTCTCCGTGAATTACCTGAAACACCTTGTGAATTGTAAACTGGTTGTTTATAAAGTCATCTACGCCAGTACAGGTGATCAGGGTTTGGATATCATGAATGCTCTCCAAAAGATAATTCTGCCTGCTGCTGTCCAGTTCAGAGAGAACATCATCAAGCAAAAGAATCGGTGTGTCGTTGATTTTCTGCTTGACCAGACGGATTTCCGACAGCTTCAGGGAGAGAGCGGCAGTTCGCTGCTGTCCCTGAGAACCATATTTCCGAATATCAACGCCATTTATCTGGACGCAGAGGTCATCTCTGTGAGGTCCTGCGGAAGTTGTTTTGAGCTTCAAGTCCTTTTCTTTTCCAGCTTCAAGCTGAGCTTTAAGTTCTGCTTCCTGCACACTAGGTTCATACAATAGTTCCAGCTCCTCTGTTCCTCCAGACAATTTTCTGTGAATGTCCCGGATAATCTGGTTCAGCTCTTTGACAAAGCTTTTTCTTTTTTGTATAATTCTCTCACCATATTGAGCAAGCTGGCTGTCCCATATTTCCAGTGTATCTTCAAGCTCAGGGTGAAAGGTTAAATCTCGAAGGAGCTTGTTTCTCTGGTTAATGATATGATTATAATTTCCCAGCTCTGTGACATACAGCTTATCCAACTGACACAGCTCCATGTCAAGAAAACGCCGCCTCTCGCTGGGACCATTCTTGATAATGTTCAGATCTTCTGGAGAAAAAAACACTAGGTTAACGATACCGAACAGCTCTCTGGCTTTCCGAATAGGAATTCCATTAATTGCAACGCCTTTTGCCTTGTTTTTTTTCAGATGCATGTCAATTCGATACGTAATACTTTCTTTTTTGACAATCATACGGATATGAGCTTCTTCCTCAGAAAAACGTATGAGTTCTCTGTCTTTGCTGCCTTTATGTGACTTTGTGGTTCCGCATACATAAGCAGCCTCCAGTATGTTGGTTTTTCCCTGAGCATTATTCCCGTAGAAAAGATTTGTTTCCGGGTCCAGCTTTAAATCCAAAGTCTCATAATTTCTAAAATTTTTGAGATGAATTGATTCAATAAACATGGATTATCTGACCACCTTAATCTCCTGACCATCAAATGAAATGATATCTCCAGGATAAACCTTGCGTCCTCTTCGTTCGTCGGTTTCTCCATTCACTTGAACCTGTCCGTCTTGAATTACATATTTGGCTTCCACGCCGTCTTCTACAATTCCCGCCAGTTTTAATGCCTGTCCGAGTTTAATAAATTCATCGCGAATTTTAATTTCCATTTGTGTTTGTCCTTTCCTCCCCCACTCACCGCTTATTTCTCCGCGAAATTAAAGCAGGAGACTTGTTTGATACGTTAAAATGCATAATTATTCATCCAAAAATTCAAAATGTCTTTCTGGCAAAGACATTATCTGGCCTGACTGTATTGATTAAAGTTTACTGGCAAAATGAGATAAGTGTAGGATTCTCTGGTATCTCTGATAAAGCAGGGAGCCTTGGAGTTTACCATGTAGATAGTGATAGTTTCATCGTCGATTACCTTCAGAGCATCAATCAGGAACTTGGGGTTAAATCCGATGAGAATGTCTTTGCCTTCTTTGACGATATCAATATCCTCCTTCATGGAGCCAATAGAGGACTCTATCTTTAATTCCATTTTGCTGTCTGTAATCTGGATGATAATAGGGCGTTTATCGCCTTCTCTGACCAGAAGTGTCGCTCTGTCGATACAGTTCAGGAATTCTTTCTTGTTAATTTCAAATTTTGTCTCATAATCACTGGAGAGCATCTGGTTGATTCTGAAATATTCTCCTTCAATTAGTCTGGAAATCACTACCGTGTTATCAAATGAAAACAGGATATGGTTTTTGGAGAAGAAAATATGAACCTCATCTGTCAGCTCCCCAGAGAGAATTTTGCTGATTTCATTCAAAGTTTTTCCAGGTACTACAACTTTACGGTCAGTGTAATTTCCTTTCAGTTCTATTTTTCTGATGGAGATTCTATGGCCATCCAGAGATACTACCTTTAGGTAATTATTACTGATTTCAAATAATTCACCTGTCATCAGTTTGTTGTTTTCATTGACTGCAATGGAAAAAATAGTTTGCCGTATCATCTCCTTCAGAGAATATTGGGAGATTACCAGGGCTTCTTTTTTTTCAATTACCGGAAGAGAAGCAAAGTCATCTCCTGGTTTTCCCGGAATATTGAATTTTGATTTTTCACAGGTGATTGTAACTGTATAACGTTCATCGGTCTGCAGGGTTACTTCGTTGTCAGGAAGGCGTCTGATGATTTCATAAAAGATTTTTGCATTGATAGCAATGGTTCCTTTCTGAGCAATGGTTCCTTCAACGATTGTTTCGATTCCCAGTTCCATATCGTTTGATATGAATTTTATCTGGTTGGTTCGTGCATCTATGAGGATGCATTCAAGGATTGGCATTGTTGTTTTTGCTGGAACAGCCTTCAGAGAAATGTTTACGCTTTTCAGTAGGTTTGTTTTTGAACAAATGATTTTCATAATGTGGATAACTTCCTTTCTAAGAATTTCTGGGAAATTTTTCCCTATATATGTATATAAGTAACATATATATTCGTAGTAGTAGTAGTAGGGGCTGTGGATAAGTGGATAAGTGGGTTTTGCCCAGTAAAATCAAGGGTTTCGCGTGTGGATAACTATG
>JAUNOP010000035.1 GCA_030537135.1 Eubacteriales bacterium
GGATAAACTGATAACACGTATATGCAATTTATCGAAAGACCTCCGGTTTGATGAGTTACGGAAGGTTCTGGAAAGTTATGGATACGAAATGAATGCACCGAGAAGTGGAAGTAGTCATTATACATTCAGGAAACAAGGCTGTATGCCGATTACAATACCGAAGCACGAACCAATCAAAAAAATTTATGTAGAAATGGTAAGGCAGATTGTAGAAAGTGAGGCGAAGAATGATGAAGACGTTGAATGATTATATGGCAATGTCCTATCGTATGGAAATTGTAGAAGACAAGGATGAAGGCGGATTTGTGGTTTCTTATCCTGATTTGCCGGGCTGCATTACTTGTGGAGAGACAGTTGAGAGTGCGGTAGCAAATGCAGTGGATGCGAAAAAGGCATGGCTTGAAGCAGCATTGGAAGAAGGTGTGGAGATTCATGAGCCGGATAGTCTGGAAGATTATTCTGGTCAGTTTAAACTGAGAATTCCACGAAGCCTGCACAGATCACTGGCAGAACATTCGCAAAGAGAGGGAATCAGCATGAACCAGTATTGTGTATATCTTCTTTCCAGAAATGATGCAGTCTTTTCAAAATAACGATTGCGAAACATTTATGTTGTGACTATAATGAAGTGGCAATAAATTGACAACAGAAAATCAGCAAGCCAAAATAATGTATGTAATAGAGATAAAATAACGGCAGAAAAGAAATAGAGACTAAATAAATATATTTAATAACATCTTTGAATTTGCCGAGTTATAATAGGACAAAATGCTGGAAGCCTTGCGAATGGTTCAGAACGAATGCAGGATATTACAGAGCAATTAAAGGCTGAAAACGCCTTAGAATAGGCAAGACGGATGAATAACATACGAGCATGTGCTCGCGAGAATGTGAATGAAGAAATCATATACACATAATAGGCAAATGGCAGGGAGAAATCCCTGCTGTTTTTCATGCTCTTTACAAAACGAAATTACTGTGTTATTATAGTTAAGAACTAAACTATTTATAATTAAACCTAATAAGGAGGTAAAAGTGAAGAATACTTTAAATAGCGAATTCCTTGGCTCTCTGTTCAAGTTAAAAAGTATGCTTGGCACAGAATTTGGAAAAGACAGTATCAGCGGCAAAAAGAAAGTAAACATGCCAGAGTATATACTTCTTCGTGAAATAGCGGATAATACAATTGGTGCAACCAACAATACAGAACTTGCAGATATTCGAGAGTACCTTGCCATTTCAAAATCAGCTATATCGCAGATGCTAAATTTTCTGGAAAAAAAAGGTTATATCAGCCGTACCATTAATCCTGAAGATCGAAGGAATCTGATTGTAACGCTAACGCCTCTGGGTAGAGAGTGCCTGAACGAGATTGAAAATATATATAATTGCCGATTTGAAAAAGTGGCACAAGGAATAGGTGAGAAAAACATGAAAGAAATGATACGATTAATCAATCTTATGAATGATATAGTAGACAAATTAAACGATATGGAGGATGAAAAATGAATGTAGCTATTGTTTATTATTCCAAGCACCACGGGAACACAAAAAAACTAATTGATGCTATTACGGAACTCAGCGAAGTTACGCTTATTGATGTAACGAAGCAATCAGAATATGATTTAGGCAGTTTTGATCTTATTGGATTTGCATCGGGAATTTATTATCAAAAATACAGTGAAAAAGTACTTAAATTTGCCGAGCATAATTTGCCTGACTCAAAGAAAGTATTTTTCATCTATACCTACGGAGTAAAACGTGATTCCTACACTTCAGCTATTCAAGCGGCAGTAGAAAGAAAAAATGCTAAAATTGTGGGGGCTTATGGCTGCAATGGCTTTGATACATTCGGTCCGTTCAAATTTGTGGGTGGGATTGCAAAAGGCAGACCAAACGAAAGTGATATTGCTGGTGTTATTCAATTTTTTAAGGAGTTGGTAAGGTGAATGAGATAATTTATAAGCGTAAATCTGTACGTAAATTTAAAAAATCCGAGTTCAATCAGGCAGAGATTAGAAAAATACAGTCAATAATCAATACTGCCCGACCTTTATATCCTGACGTTTCATATCATGCAGAAATTGTAAAGGGCAATGGAAAGATCCCGTATTTTATAGCGTTTTGCGGGGAAAATCTTGAAAACATCGGATTTGTCGGTCAGCAAATCAGCCTTGCACTTGCTGATATAGGAATAGGCTCTTATTGGAAAATGGGCAAACCAGATGGAGAGATAAAAAGCACTTATCCTTTCGTAATCTCCATGCCTTTTGGTAAACCAGATGAGCCTTTATTCCGTAGTCGGGATGAGTTTAAGCGGAAAAGCCTTTCGGAAATTTCTATGGGTATAGATGACAGGCTCGAAGCAGCCCGTCTTGCTCCGAGCGGATTAAACGCACAGAATTGGTATTTTGTCGCCGACAATGGCAGTATTTATTGTTATCGAAAAAAGCCGAGTTTTTTACTTTCTGCAATGAAAAACAAGCTGAATTGCATTGATATGGGAATTGCCATATGTCATATCGCAGAAGAAACCCACAATTTTAAATACGAAAAGATTAAATCCTATCCTGATAAGAAAGGATATATCTATATGGGTATCCATAATGCGGCATGTTTTCTGAAAATCCGGGAAGAGTTCGGCACGTTCAGTGAGTATCTGTGGAAGTTTTCAGAGGGGAAAACCATACAATACATGGGACACCAGAAAGGAAATCTTCCTGCCAGAAACGGACTGTCGGATATGATCAGCAAAGATCTGAAAAAGCGTGGGTTTAAATATCTCGGCTCTATTACTGTGTATTCTCATCTGCAGGCTTGCGGAATGATCAATGACCATGCAGAAGATTGTTTCCGTTATACAGAAGTGACGGCAGGTGTCCCGGTAGTCCGCAAGCGCCGTGATAAGGAAGCATGATGGCTGGAAGGCATTTCGGATACAGGGCGTTTTGGATTTTTCCTTGATCGGCATACTTTCTAAGATATCATCTTTGATGGCGCAGCATGATATTGGTATCTTTGCGGTATCTACTTATAATACTGATTATATCCTGGTGAAAAGGGAGAATTATAAAAAAGCATTGCAGGTGCTTTTTAAAGCAGGGTATCAGATTGTTTGACGGATTTTTTTGACGGGAGGCGTTTCGTGATGAAAGAGCGGAAGGAAGTTCTTGATTTTGGAGTGACTGGATGAGGAAATCAAAAGGATGATCGCAGAAAGCTATGATCTGATTATTGGGAAAAATAGAATAAAGGTTTAAGTTTTATGAAGGCAGCCAATGAACAGGAATATAAATATCATAACAGATTTGAATGGAAATAAGCTTGTCCTGATTAATGATATTATTTTTAAAGGAAGAAAGTATTATTTGAATGGAAAATATCGTTTTTATAGAAAACGCTTTGGAATACCAGGATTATTGCGGATTAAGGGAAAGCGTTAAATGGATGAATTTACCCAGAATGCAGACAGAAAAAGTACTTAAAAACAGCTTGTATACTATAGTTGCAGTGAAAGACAAACAGGTTGTTGGCATGGGAAGACTGGTAGGAGACGGGATATATTATATGGTTGTAGATGTTGTAGTGCATCCTGCCTGCCAGAAGAATGGTATCGGCAGCAAGATAGTGAATATGCTGATCAGATATGCTGAAAAAGAAACGCCACCCGGAGGGCGTTCCAGCATCCAGTTGATTGCAGAAAAGCGGAAAGAAGCATTTTATGAGAAAATGGGGTTT
Organism: Eubacteriales bacterium; assembly: GCA_030537135.1. Taxonomy (GTDB): domain Bacteria; phylum Bacillota; class Clostridia; order Lachnospirales; family Lachnospiraceae; genus Blautia_A. The sequence continues at coordinate 3,739 of JAUNOP010000035.1, forward strand.
AAGGCAATCCCACACGATTTTTGTGGCTCCGGCATGAGAAAAATTATCCGCAAATAAATAGCGTTTCGTATATTGAGATATTGATAGTGAGTTTTATAGAGGCACTAGTCAGAAGTGGCTGGAGTACTTTAGAAAAATGCCTGCTCTATGTAGCTATGACCCGTGCACAAAAGGGTGTATATGTCACAAGCTATGGCAGGAAATCTGAATTTCTGGAGTAAGAAAGTGAAATGGGCAGGCAATGGAAATTTGAGACAGCGATAAACACATAATTGAGGTATAAATTTCCTCCATGTGCAGATAATAGTATCATGACAATTATGATTACTATCTGCAAATGGAGGAAATTTTAATATGAAAGCAACTGGAATTGTGCGCAGAATCGATGACCTGGGCCGTGTAGTCATACCCAAGGAAATCAGAAGAACTCTGCGGATTAAGGAGGGAACTCCCCTGGAAATCTTCACGGACAGGGAAGGAGAAATTATTCTGAAAAAATATTCTCCCATTGGAGAACTCAGTATTTTTGCAAAGGAATATGCAGAGGCTCTCACTCAGACAACAGGTCTGATTTCCATGATTACAGACCATGACCAGGTAGTGGCGGCATCTGGAACGGGCTCAAAGGAATATCTGGGAAAGGAAATCAGCAGAGAGCTTGAGGATATGATTTCAGGCCGTGAGGCATGCTTTATCGGTGCCCGTGATAAGGGAAAAATTCCTCTTGTGGCAGACCAGAGAGATGCGGTAGGACCTCAGGCAATACAGCCCATCATTTGCGCCGGGGATGTGATTGGTTCGGTCATTTTGCTGGGACGCGGTGAAACAGATAATTTTGGAGAGACAGAGAAGAAGCTGGTACAGACGGCAGCAGGCTTTCTTGGACGGCAGATGGAGCAATAGAAGCAGGAAAAAGAGCAGAAGAGGAGAACTAGAACAGGCAGAGCAGGAAAATTATTGGAAAAAATGAGAAAGCTCATGGTACTCTTCCAGCGTCTGTCCGGTGAGAGACAAATAGGCAGAAAGAGGCCGGGTTACATACCGGATATGCCATGGCTCGTACGGAAAGCCTGTGATATCCTCTTTTCCTTTTGGATAGCGGAGGATAAAGCCATATAAGGGAGCGTGCTTTACCAGCCATTGTCCTTCGTGCGTGGCTTCAAATTCCTGAGAAAGCTCCATATGGAGGCAGGGGCAGGAAACATCCAGAGCCAGCCCGGTCTGGTGTTCGCTTGCGCCTGGAGGAGCTACAAAGCCGCTGGAGCTTTTGGAAAAAAGCTCTGCCTGACGGTCATAGGAGCGATAGCCGGAAATCCCGTATAGAGCCAGTCCATCCTGCTGAGCGCGTAAAAAGAGCTTTTTTACAGCGTGGGCTGCTTCATATTCAAGAAGACGCTTTGGGTTGTCTTTTTTTGCGTCAAAGGGAATGTCTGTGCAGATAAGATTAGATGGCACATAGTTTTTTTGCAGAAGAAAGTTTCTGTTTACAAGAATAGTGTAGTTTTTGGAATTCACTTTTTTGGCAGTAATCATAACAGCCCTCCTTTTCATGAGGATTCCTTATCTGCTGCAGCAGGCTGCAAGAGACAACGAATCGTTACTTTTTCAGTTTATGAAGGGAGGGCTGGATTTATGACTCTAAAGTCTGGTTAATTAAGCGCTGTTATTCCTGATTTTCGTCTAATTCCATGGCTTCCCGGCTCATCTGCTCAAGAAGCTCTGCTTTCATATCATACAGCTTCTGGGAGAGGTCTACATATACCTCATGAGGATTTGTGAGCCGCTTGCATTCTTCCCAGAGAGTTGACATTTCCTGACGGCAGATTGCCTGAAGCTCCATGACAGACGGGGACTGGTATACGCATTTTCCCTTCTGGAAAACAGGTACCAGAAGCTCGCGCATGGTATATTTTCCGCCGAGAACCTTGGTCTTCTTCCAGGTGTCAACCGGGTCAAAGAGAACCATATCCTGGGATTCGTCAAACCTCTCGTCAGCAAGGCAGATGAGGTCGGCCTTGATTTTGCCGGTCTTCTTGCTGTAGATGCGGTAGATGGTCTTGTTTCCGGGGTTTGTGACCTTCTCTGTATTTTCGGAGAGCTTGATTTTAGGGATGAACTGTCCTGTGGCCGGATCCTGAACAGCCGCCAGCTTATACACGCCGCCAAAGGCGGGATTGTCGGCTGAGGTGATAAGATTGGTTCCAACGCCCCAGGAGTTAATCTTGGCGTCCTGACTCTTGAGGCTGTGAATCAGATATTCATCCAGGTCACTGGAAGCGGAAATCACGGCATCATCAAAACCGGCAGTGCAGAGCATCTTATAGGCTTCCTTGGACAGATATGCCAGGTCGCCGCTGTCAATACGGATTCCATAGCGTGTGAGATGAACTCCCTCTGCTCTCATTTCTTCAAATACCCGGATAGCATTGGGCACGCCGGAGTTAAGCACATCGTAGGTATCTACGAGGAGAATACATGCATCTGGATACATTTTGGCATAGGTTTTAAAGGCAGTGTATTCATCCGGGAAGCTCATAATCCAGCTGTGTGCATGTGTTCCGAGAACCGGAACGTGGAACATCTGGCCAGTAAGTACATTAGAGGTTCCTATGCATCCGGCAATCATGGCGGCGCGGGCTCCGAAGATGCCTGCGTCAGGTCCCTGAGCGCGGCGAAGACCGAATTCCATAACCCCATCGCCTGCTGCCGCATGGACAACACGGGAGGCCTTAGTGGCAATCAGGCTCTGGTGATTGATAATGTTGAGAATGGTAGTCTCAACCAGCTGAGCCTCCATAATCGGGGCAATTACCTTTACAAGCGGTTCCCTGGGAAATACAACGGTTCCCTCGGGGATGGCGTAGATGTCTCCGGAGAAGTGGAAATTCTTCAGATACTCGAGAAAATCCCTGTCAAAGCTTCCAAGAGATTCCAGATAGGAAATATCCTCATCGGTGAATCTCAGATTTGCAATATACTCAATTACCTGCTCTAAGCCTGCTGCTATGGCATAGCCGCCGTTGCTGGGGTTTGTTCGGTAAAACATATCAAAGATAACCGTCTGGTCAGTGGGGTTTTTAAAATATCCCTGCATCATGGTCAGCTCATAAAAATCTGTGAGCAGGGTCAGATTATTTGCTCTCATTATGTCCTCCTTTGGGTGGACTCCGTTAGGAGTCTTCAGCTGTAAACAGAAGATTTACAGTATTTTTTCAAGTCCTTAACATTATAGCACAAGTTCTCGCAATGTACATTAAGAAAATTTAAATTCTGGGTAAATGGAGGCAGAGACGCCTGAACAGCAGCAGGATATCTATGGAGAGATTTCTAAGGTGCAGCAATGGATTTACAAAGGAAAAGAAGCCTGGTATAGTTATTTGAGAAGCCCTGTGAGGCAATGAAAGAAAAGAAGGGAGAAAAGAATGCAGGAGAAGAAAATCAGAGAGCTTGTACAAAATCAGAGAGAGTTTTTTCTGACAGGGGAGACACTGAAGGTTTCCAGAAGAACCGAGGCTCTGAAAAGACTCAGGGACAGCATTTTGAGAAACGAGAGAGCCATTGCCGAGGCTATAAGAAGGGATTTGGGAAAGAGCAGCTGTGAGAGCTATATGTGTGAGACAGGACTGGTTCTGAGTGAAATCCAATATATGCTCAGGCATATAAGAGCCTTTTCAAGAGACAAGAGAGTGAGGACTCCACTTGCGCAGCTCCCGTCGAGAAGCTTTCAAAAGCCCTCTCCTTATGGAGTCACTTTGATTATGAGTCCGTGGAATTATCCATTTCTTCTGACACTTGAGCCTCTGGTGGATGCTCTGGCAGCAGGAAACACAGCAGTACTGAAGCCAAGCGCTTATTCTCCACATACCGGTAAGGTGATTGAGAAAATAGCAGGAGAATGCTTTGAGGAGAAATATGTAACGGTTGTGACAGGAGGACGTGCGGAAAATGCCTGTCTTTTGGAAGAACATTTTGATTATATTTTCTTTACAGGAAGTCAGAGAGTGGGCAAGGAGGTCATGAGAAGCGCGGCCAGATTCCTGACGCCTGTGACCTTGGAGCTTGGAGGAAAAAGTCCCTGTATTGTGGAAAAGAGCGCCTCCCTTAAGCTGGCGGCAAGAAGAATTGTATTTGGAAAATATCTGAACTGCGGGCAGACCTGTGTGGCACCGGATTATATTTACTGTGACAAAGAAATACGGGAGCCGCTCATCAGGGAGCTTCGGAAGGAGCTTCAGAGACAATATGGAAGTACTCCTTTGAATAACAGGAATTATGGAAAAATAATTAATGATAAGCACTTTGACAGGATTTGCGGCCTGCTGGATGCAAAGAAGGTGGTTTATGGCGGAAAGTTCCGGAGAGAGAGCCTGAAAATAGAGCCTACAATTATGGATGGGGTCACATTTGAGGACACCATTATGCAGGAGGAGATTTTCGGACCAGTGCTTCCGGTGCTTACTTATATTTCTTTAGATGAGGCGGTGGAAAAAATCAATTCCATGGCACATCCTCTGGCTCTGTATGTATTTACAGAGGATAAAAGAGCAGCAAAAAGGGTCATGGAGAGGTGCAGATTCGGAGGCGGCTGCATCAATGACACGATTATTCATCTGGCTACCAGTGAGATGGGCTTTGGAGGCTTTGGAGAGAGCGGAATGGGCAGCTACCATGGAAAGGAAGGGTTTGATACCTTTTCCCATTATAAGAGCATTGTGGATAAGAAAACCTGGCTGGATCTGCCCATGAGATATCACCCCTATAAAAGGCTTAACGAAAGGCTGATTCGCTTTTTCCTTAAATAAGAAAAAAAGCGAATCAGCTCTTAAGAGATTTGACAATTTATATTTTTTTCTTGCTGGGACCTGGAATTTGCGGTATATTGAAAAGAAAAGGAAAGGCTTTCCTGTTCGCCACGTTTGGCAAAGATAAAAAAGTAAAAAAAATTTAAAAAAGTACTTGCATTATTAAAACACTTGTGGTACAATTCTTTTTGTCGTCAGCGAGGAGCAGATGACGAAAGGTAAAGGGCTATCGCCAAACGGTAAGGCAACGGACTCTGACTCCGTCAGTTCAAGGTTCGAATCCTTGTAGCCCTGCTGGGAGAGTACTCGAAGGAGTACTCTTTTTTTTACTCTATCGGCAGGAAGCAAGCGGACATCGTACCCTGTGGGTAGTGCGAATATCCGCTTGATTTGAAGCGTCCAATATAGTGAAAGGAAAGAAAATATGGCTTATTCATTTACAAGTAAAGTGAGATACAGTGAGTTGGATGCTCAGGGAAGACTCTCGCTGCACAGTGTACTGAATTATTTTCAGGATTGCTGTACCTTTCATTCTCACTCCATTGGTCAGGGAATGCATATCCTTGAAAAAAGAAAAAGAGTGTGGGTGCTGTCGGGCTGGCAGGTTGTGGTAGACAGATATCCGGTTCTGGCAGAAAACCTTGTGATTACGACTTGGCCCTATGATTTCAGGGGATTTCTGGGAAGCAGGAATTTTACCTTATTTACAGAGCAGGGAGAGAGACTGGCTTATGCAAATACACTTTGGTCTTATATCAGCTCAGAGACAGGGCTTCCTACAAAGCTCTCAGACGAGGATATAAGAGGCTATGAATGCGAGCCAAGGCTGGACATGGAATATGCGCCGAGAAGGATTACGATTCCAAAGGATGGGGAAAAGATGGAGTCCATTCCAATTATCGCAGAATATCTGGATACAAATCAGCATGTGAATAACGCGCAGTATGTGTCCTTGGCACAGCGCTTTCTGCCAGAGGAATTTACAGTACATCAGATGCGCGCAGAATATAAGAGTCAGGTGCGGCTTGGCGATGTTCTGGTGCCTGTGGCGAGCCGAGATGAGGACAGGCTTGTAGTCTCCCTGAATGCAGAAGGAGGAAAGCTGTGTGCAGTGATTGAGTTCAGATGAGTCAGAAATAAGTATAAAAGCAGGCTTTCATATCTGCCTTTATGATAGGCGCAGAACCTGCCATGCAGAGGAAAAAATGAAAAACAGCAAAGAGCTTCCCATTGGGAAGATTTGAAACAAAGAAACATCAGTATTTTCCATGAGGAGTAAGATCAAGATGATAGAATTAGGAAAAAAGCAGGGCCTTATGGTAGTGAAGACTGTGGACTTTGGTATATATCTTGCACAGAACATGAATGCAGAGGCAAAGGACAGAGTGCTTCTTCCAAAAAAACAGGTTCCAGAAGGCACGAAACAGGGAGACTCTCTTGAAGTATTTATTTATAAGGATTCTAAGGACAGGCTGATTGCAACTACAAATGCACCGGCTCTGACTCTTGGAGAGACAGCAGTCTTAAAGGTGGTTCAGGTCACAAAAATCGGCGCCTTTCTGGACTGGGGACTTGAGAAGGACCTTCTTCTTCCTTATCATGAGCAGACCTTCCGTGTGCGCCAGGAAGATGAATGTCTGGTTGCCTTATATATAGACAAGAGTCAGAGACTATGTGCTACCATGAAGGTTTACCCATACCTTTCAAAGAATCCTCCCTATGTGATTGGAGACAAGGTTCAGGGACGTGTATATGAAAAAAGCGAGAATTTCGGCGTGTTTGTGGCTGTGGATGACAGATATACTGCGCTGATTCCCAGGAAAGAGGCCCAGGGAAGCTTTCGCCTGGGAGAGGTTCTGAAGCTTCGCGTCACAGAGATAAAGGAGGATGGCAAGATGAATGTCAGCCCCAGGCAGAAGGCATACCTTCAGATGGATGACGATGCACAGAAAATCCTGGGAGTAATTGATGAATTTGCAGGTGTTCTTCCCTTTGACGATAAGGCGTCTCCTGTTGTAATAGAGAGAGAGTTTGGACTGAGCAAAAATGCATTTAAGAGAGCTGTAGGACGGCTTTTAAAGGAGCGCAAAATCGAGATTAAGGATAGAAGAATCTATAAGCTATAGGGAGCAGAGAAAGGGCTGTCGTACTAAGAGCAGACATGGCAGGAAGTATTTTGCGTATGTCTGTTTCCACAGGGACTTGTGGCATGAACTTAGTGAGACAGCCCTTGCCTGTACAGGAAGGAGGAATACAGTGAATTTCAGCCATTTACATGTACATACGGAGTATAGTCTGCTGGATGGATCCAACAAGATAAAGGAATATGTAGCCAGAGTAAAGGAGCTTGGGATGGACAGCGCAGCCATCACAGATCATGGAGTCATGTACGGCGTGATTGATTTTTACCGTGCTGCAAAGGAAGCAGGAATTCATCCGGTTCTGGGGTGTGAGGTTTATGTTGCGCCTGGTTCGAGATTTGACCGGGAGGCAGGGGAGAATAAGTATTACCATCTGGTGCTTCTTGCAGAGAACAACCAGGGCTATCAGAATCTGATGAAGGTGGTGTCAAAGGGCTTTGTAGAGGGCTTTTATTATAAGCCGCGTGTGGATATGGAGCTTCTGAAGCAATACCATGAGGGACTTATTGCTCTGAGCGCGTGTCTGGCAGGCGAGGTGGCTACATATCTTGTGAGGGGAATGTATGAGGATGCAAAGGCAGCGGCTCTGAGGTATCAGGACATTTTTGGAGAAGATAATTATTTCCTGGAGCTTCAGGACCATGGGATTGCAGAACAGCAGATGGTGAATCAGCAGCTTATGCGGCTTCACCAGGAGACTGGAATTCCCCTGGTGGCTACCAATGATGTGCATTATACCTATGAAAAGGATGCTGATTCTCATGATATTCTGCTGTGCCTTCAGACCGGAAAGAAACTCAGCGATGAGAATCGTATGCGCTATGAAGGGGGACAGTATTATGTGAAATCGCCGGAGCAGATGGCAGAGCGCTTCCCCTATGTCCCGGAGGCCCTGGAAAATACCTGGAAGATTGCACACAGATGTCAGGTGGAGATTGAATTTGGAGTTACCAAGCTGCCAAAATACGATGTCCCACAAGGGTACACTTCCTGGGAGTATCTTAACCTTCTTTGCAGCCAGGGATTAAAAGAGCGGTATCAGCCGGTAACTCCTGAGCTTGAGGAGCGTCTGGAATATGAACTTAATACAATCCGCAATATGGGATATGTGGATTATTTTTTGATTGTGTGGGATTTTATTAAGTATGCGAGAGATAATGACATTATTGTGGGGCCGGGAAGAGGCTCTGCCGCGGGAAGTCTGGTGGCTTATACGCTTGGGATTACAAAGCTTGACCCAATCAAGTATGACTTGCTGTTTGAGCGTTTTCTCAATCCAGAGCGCGTGTCCATGCCAGATATTGATGTGGACTTCTGCTTTGAGCGCAGGCAGGAGGTTATTGATTATGTGGGACGAAAATATGGGAAAGACAGGGTGGCTCAGATTGTTACCTTTGGTACTCTGGCTGCAAAGGGTGTTATCAGGGATGTGGGAAGGGTTCTGGATATGCCCTATGGACGTGTGGACGCCATAGCAAAAATGATTCCAGGAGAGCTGAATATGACCATTGACAAGGCTCTGAATATGAATCCTGAATTAAAGAGAACCTATGAATCAGATGAGGATATTCATCATCTGATTGACATGGCCAAGAGGCTTGAGGGACTTCCGCGTCATTCCTCCATGCATGCGGCGGGAGTGGTTATCAGCCAGAAGGCAGTGGATGAATATGTTCCTCTGTCAAGAGGGTCAGATGGCTCTATTACAACGCAGTTTACCATGACAACCCTTGAAGAGCTGGGGCTTCTCAAGATGGATTTCCTGGGGCTTAGGACGCTGACTGTAATTCAGAATGCGGTCAAGATGATAGAGAAGTCCACAGGCGAGCTTCTGGATATGGACCATATTGACTATAATGATAAAAATGTTCTGGACTCCCTTGGAACAGGAAAAACAGACGGCGTGTTCCAGCTGGAAAGCGGGGGGATGAAGAGCTTTATAAAAGAACTTAAGCCTCAAAGCCTTGAGGATGTGATTGCCGGAATTTCTCTGTACAGACCAGGTCCCATGGATTTTATTCCCCAGTATATCAGAGGAAAAAATCATCCAGATAAAATTCGTTATGACTGCCCGCAGCTGGAACCCATTCTTAAGTCAACATACGGCTGTATTGTCTACCAGGAGCAGGTAATGCAGATTGTGCGCAGCCTTGCAGGCTATACCCTTGGAAGAAGTGATTTGGTGCGAAGAGCCATGAGCAAGAAAAAGGCGGCTGTTATGGCAAAGGAACGCCAGAACTTTGTGTACGGCAATGAGGAGGAAGGGGTTCCGGGATGTATTGCAAGGGGAATTGACGAGAATACTGCAAATAAAATCTATGATGAGATGACAGATTTTGCCAAGTATGCGTTCAATAAATCCCATGCAGCCGCCTATGCGGTTGTCTCCTATCAGACAGCCTATCTCAAGTATTATTATCCGGTGGAATACATGGCAGCGCTGCTTACGTCCGTAATTGACAATCCGTCAAAGGTTGCAGAATATATTCTGGTATGCCGTCAGATGGGAATCCAGATATTACCTCCTGATATTAACAGAGGGGATTATAGCTTTTCTGTAGATGGAAAAAATATAAGATATGGACTTAATGCAATAAAAAGCATAGGTCGGCCGGTGGTGACTGCCATCTGCGAGGAACGCAGGCTCAATGGAGAATATAAGAATCTTAAGGATTTTGTCACTCGCCTCACAAGCAAGGAGGTGAACAAACGTGTTGTTGAGAACTTTATCAAAGCCGGCGCCATGGACTGCCTGGAAGGAAATCGAAGGCAGAAAATGGAGGTTTATCCCAGAATTCTGGAGACAGTAGTCAGCGACAGAAAAAATGCCATGGAAGGGCAGATGAATCTGTTTGACCTGATGAGTACGGAAGAACGAAGAGAGTATGAGGTAAAACTTCCGGATGTTGAGGAATACCCGGCAGATGTTCTTTTGGCTTTTGAAAAGGAGGTTTTGGGAATTTATCTGAGCGGCCATCCTTTGGAAGAATTCAGGGAAATTCTGGAGAAAAACGTAAGTGCCCATACTATGGACTTTCAGCCGGATGAGGAAACTGGGCTTCCGGCAGTGCGGGATGGTCAGAAGATTATTATTGGAGGAATGATTACAGAGAAAAGCATCAAATATACCAGAAAAAATCAGGTTATGGCTTTTCTTACTCTTGAGGATCTGGTGGGAACTGTTGAGATTGTGGTATTTCCAAGAGATTATGAGAGAGATCAGGAGCTTCTTAAGGAAGATGCAAAGGTGTTTATTCAGGGAAGAGTTTCCGCTGAAGAGGACAGAGCCAGCAAGCTTATTTATGAAAAAATTCGTCCGTTTAGTGATATGCCCAGGGAGCTGTGGATTCAGTTTGCAGATAAAGCGGAATTTATGGCAAAGGAGAGGGAGCTGTATGAGGAACTCAAGGATTCTGATGGGAACAATACAGTGGTTATCTATCTGAGGGATGTAAGAGCAATGAAAAGACTGCCTCCGAACAGGAATATTGAAGTAGAACCGTCTCTTGTAGCAAGGCTCCAGAAAAAATATGGTCAGGGGAACGTTAAAGTTGTAGAAAGAGTATTGAAAAATTTCTAAAAATGAATTAAACTGAAATCGGATATGCACATAAATGGTTGCTGTTTCCAGAGCAACTGTATAAAATACTATCTGCGAAAAGCAACTGAAGACATGCGCTAGATATTTACTCAAAATATGGAGGAAAACGATTATGGCAGAAAAGAAAATCCAGACAATCGGCGTGTTGACCAGCGGCGGCGATGCACCGGGAATGAATGCAGCAATCCGTGCTGTTGTAAGAAGAGGATTAAGCAACGGATTAAAGGTTAAGGGAATTTATAAAGGCTACAATGGATTATTGAACGAGGAAATTGTTGATATGACTGCCAGAGATGTGTCCGATACCATTCAGCGCGGAGGTACTATTCTGTACACTGCACGCTGTGCTGAGTTCCGTACTCCAGAAGGACAGCAGCAAGGTGCTGAGGTCTGCAGAAAGCATGGAATTGACGGGCTTGTGGTAATCGGCGGCGATGGTTCCTTTGCAGGCGCGCAGAAGCTGGCTAATCTGGGAATCAATACCATAGGCGTTCCTGGAACCATAGACTTGGACATTGCATGTACAGAATATACGATTGGATTTGACACAGCTGTAAATACTGCTATGGAAGCAATTGACAAGGTGCGTGATACGTCAACCTCTCATGAGCGCTGCAGTATTATTGAAGTTATGGGCCGAGGCGCAGGTCATCTGGCTCTCTGGTGCGGTATTGCCAATGGCGCAGAGGATGTGCTCATTCCAGAGAAGTATGATTATGATGAGCAGAAGCTTATCAATAATATTATTGACAGCCGTAAGAGAGGAAAGAAACACCACATTATTATCAATGCAGAGGGAATTGGGCATTCTGAAGCAATGGCAAAGCGTATTGAGGCTGCTACAGGAATTGAAACCCGCGCTACTATTCTGGGACACATGCAGAGAGGCGGAAGCCCTACCTGTAAGGACCGTGTGTACGCATCCACAATGGGAGCAATGGCTGTTGACCTTCTGGTACAGGGTAAGAGCTGCCGTGTAGTTGCTTATCGCAACGGATCCTATGTGGATTTTGATATTAACGAGGCTCTGGCAATGCAGAAGGGCGTTTCTGAATATCAGTGGGAAGTATGCAATTCTCTGTCCCACAATTATGATAAGACAGAAAAAAGACAAAATCAGTAGTTGCTGCGAACAGTAATGATAAATAATTTAAGTATGTGGCAGCGTACTTTTGCAAGGCGTGCAATGCAGAACGAGGATAGACTCTTGTGCGCGCCTGTGCATGCTTTCTAAGGCTTCCTCTTGGAGGAAAATCGGGATTTCTGTCAGGACGAACTTGTTATTGTCCGCCGTCTGCAGGACAGGAGTCCCAAGCGGAGGGAAAGATGAATAATATCAAGGCAGTGTTTCATTGTTTGAAAAAGAAAACAGAAAGAATGAGTACTGCACAAATAATTGCCCTCGGCTTTGCGGGGGTGATTTTTGTAGGAGGACTTCTTCTGTGGCTTCCATTTTCGGCGGCACAGGGGAAGCATACCTCCTTTATTGACGCAATGTTTACGGCAGCTACCTGTGTGTGCGTGACAGGGCTTGTGACAGTCACCACAGCTTCGCACTGGTCTGCTTTTGGGAAAATTATCATTCTTATTCTGATCCAGCTCGGCGGCATGGGAGTGATTTCACTGGCAATGGGAGGACTCCTTGCAGCAAGGAAGAGAATCAATACCAGAGGAAGAAGAATGATTCAGGAGTCCTACAACCTGGATAATCTGGGAGGAAGCGTCAGGCTTCTCATAAAAGTGATAAAGAGTATTCTCATTGCAGAGACAATAGGCGCGGTTCTGCTGTGCATAGTATTTATTCCGGAATTTGGCCTGGTCAGGGGACTGTGCCAGGCAGTGTTTACTTCTATATCTGCCTTTTGCAATGCAGGAATCGATATCCTGGGGGAGAACAGTCTTATGCCATACAGAGGAAATGTTTTGCTCAACCTCACGGTTATGGGGCTTATTGTGACAGCCGGCTTGGGCTTCAGCGTGTGGTGGGATGTGGGAGAAAAGCTGAAAAATGTTATTACCCGCAAAATGCACTGGACTCGTATGTGGAGGACTCTTCATCTTCAGAGCAAAATTGTGCTTACTATGACAGCTGTGCTTGTTCTGGGCGGCGGCGTGCTTATTTTTTTGTTTGAATACAATAATCCTGATACAATCGGGAGAGAACCGCTTGGAACTAAGCTTCTGGCTTCCTTTTTTCAGTCCGTGACAACCAGAACCGCAGGATTTCTCACAATCGACCAGGCGGCAATGACGGATGAGACTACCATTTTGTCCCTCCTTTTTATGATTATCGGAGGGTCGCCTATGGGAACTGCAGGCGGAATTAAGACAACCACCTTTCTGGTTCTTATTCTGTCTGCACTCTGTACAACAAGGGGCAAAAAGGATGTTGAGATTTTTAACAGAAGGGTAAAGGAAAGCTATCTTCGCTCAGCAGTAGTGGTTGCAACAACAGCGATGGTAATACTGCTTTTGATGGTAATGCTTCTGTGTATTGTCTCTGATATTTCTTTGGCAGACGCTGTGTATGAAATCACTTCTGCAATAGGAACCGTAGGTCTGACCAGAGGAGTAACCTCTGCTTTGAATATACCTGGAAAATGCATTGTGATTGTCACTATGTATCTGGGGAGAATCGGGCCTCTGACACTGGGAATGGCAGTAATGCTCAAAACAATGGTTCAGCCTGAGAAAACGCATTTGGCAGAGGAAAATATTATGATTGGATAGAGCGGACGGAAGACTGCTCAGGAAAGGAATGGAAATCCATGAGAAGAAACAGGTCTTACGCAGTTATTGGACTGGGCAGGTTTGGCATGAGTCTTGCGGCAACGCTGGCAGACTCTGACTGTGATGTGATGGTAGTGGATGAGAAAGAGGAAAATATCCAGCAGATTCAGGACCGCGTCACTTATGCAGTGCGCGCAGATGTGACAGAGCCAGGAGCATTGGAGTCTCTTGGAATCCAGAACATGGATGTGGTGGTGATTGGAATTTCTGAAAACATGGAAGCAAGTATTACCTCCACCTTTCAGGCAAAGGATCTGGGAGTACCCCTGGTGATTTCTAAGGCTCTGAACCCTCTGCACGGAAAAATTCTGGAAAGAGTGGGGGCTGATCAGGTGGTGTATCCGGAGTCAGCCACAGGCATACGCATTGCCAGAAAGCTTATTACCGGGAACTTCATGGATTTCTTTGAATTATCTGGAGAGTATAGTGTAGGAGAGTTTGTGATTCCGCCCTCCTGGGCAGGAAACACTCTCAGTGATTTGAATGTAAGAAGAAATCATAAGGTGAATGTCATAGGAATCAAAACAGGAGATGAGGTAAATGTTAATCCTGATCCGTATGACATTCTTCCGGATAGGGCCACAGTTATTGTTGTGGGGAAAAATTCTGATTTAAGCAAACTGGCAAGGGAGCAGTGACAGGCATTATGATTACCAGCACAGGAAATGCACAGGTGAAAAATATCATACAGCTGATGCAGAAAACAAAAGCCCGAAGAGAACAAGGGCTTTTTGTTGCAGAAGGAAGAAAAATGTTTTATGAGGCTCCAAGGCACTGGATTCAGAAGGTATATATTTCTGAGACGCTTGCACAGGACGAGAATTTTCTTGGAACTGCCCAGGGACTGGACTTTGAGGTGGTGTCAGATAAGGTTTTCAGGCAGATGAGCGATACGCAGACGCCTCAGGGAGTTCTCACGGTTCTCAAGAGACCGTACTATACGATGGAGCAGATGCTGTCAGGGGAGAACCCGCTGCTTTTGGTTCTTGAGGATCTGCAGGATCCGGGTAATGTGGGAACTATTCTCAGAACAGGAGAGGGAGCCGGCGTGCAGGGAGTGTTCCTCACTAAAAGCACGGTTGATGTCTTTAATCCAAAGGTGATTCGCTCTACAATGGGTTCTATTTACAGAATCCCATTTCTTTATGTGGAGGATGTGCCTGCGCTGCAGGAGAAAATGAAAAAACATGGGGTACGCATGTTCGCCGCGCACCTGAATGGGAAGAACACCTATGACAGGGAATCCTATGCAGGGGGAACAGCCTTTCTTATAGGAAACGAGGGAAATGGATTGAGCAGCAGTGCCTGTGCGTGTGCAGATACATGGATTCAGATTCCAATGGCAGGAAGGGTGGAATCGCTCAATGCTGCTATGGCGGCGGGGATTCTCATGTACGAGGCTGCCAGACAGAGAAGAAGCTCCTGACGGGAAGCGTGCGGCTTTGGTCGTGTGAGGCTTCACGTGAGGGCAGAGAGAAGGGAGGAATGATATGGAAGTGATTGCATGGCTGATTCTTCTGGCAATTTTTTTGGCTGTAGAAGCGGCGACTGCTGGTCTTACTACCATTTGGTTTGCGGCAGGGGCTCTGGCAGCAGGTGCGGCGGCGTACTTTGGAGGAGATATTGTTCTTCAGTTCATTGTGTTTTTTGTGGTTTCCGTGCTTCTTCTGCTGTTCACCAGACCAGCTGCCATGCGCCTCATGAATCAGAGCAGTCATGCCACAAATGTCAACAGCCTGGTTGGAAAGAGAGCCATAGTCACAGAGGAGATTGACAACCTCCATCAAATTGGCAAGGTACAGCTTCAGGATATTGACTGGATGGCAAGGAGCATGACAGACGATATAAGAATTGAAAAGGATGCTGTGGTAGTCATCCGGGAGGTCAGGGGAGTAACCTTGATTGTAGAAAAGGAACAGTAGGTGGCAGAAGAGTCAGCCAGACTGTCTGCCAGATAAGGAGGGAAAAAAAGAATGACTGGAATCATAATTTTGGTTATACTGATTATTTTGGCGTTATGGATACTGGCTTCCTGTGTCCGAATCGTTCCTCAGGCCTATGCAGTTGTTTTGGAGCGCCTGGGAGCCTATCAGGCAACCTGGGACACAGGAATTCACTTTAAGCTTCCGTTTATTGAAAGAGTGGCAAGGAAGGTAAACCTTAAGGAGCAGGTGGTGGATTTTCCGCCTCAGCCTGTGATTACAAAGGATAATGTTACCATGCAGATTGATACGGTCGTATTTTTCCAGATTACAGACCCAAAACTCTTTGCCTATGGTGTGGAGAATCCCATTATGGCCATTGAAAACCTGTCTGCAACAACCTTGAGAAATATTATCGGTGATATGGAGCTGGATGAGACGCTCACATCCCGCGAAACTATCAACACGAAGATGCGAGCCTCACTGGATGTGGCAACTGATCCCTGGGGAATCAAGGTTAACCGCGTAGAGCTGAAGAACATTATTCCTCCGGCAGCGATTCAGGATGCTATGGAAAAGCAGATGAAGGCAGAGAGGGAGAGACGAGAGTCTATTCTGATTGCAGAGGGAGAGAAGCGCTCTACTATTCTGGTTGCAGAAGGAAAGAAGCAGTCTGCAATTCTGGACGCAGAGGCTGAAAAGCAGGCCGCCATTCTGCGTGCAGAGGCACAGAAGGAGAAGATGATTAAAGAGGCGGAGGGGCAGGCAGAGGCTGTGCTGAAGGTTCAGCAGGCGACCGCAGAGGGACTTCGCATGATTCGAGAAGCAGGAGCAGACAATGCCGTGCTTACTCTGAAAAGCCTGGAGGCTCTTGAAAGGGTTGCTGACGGGAAGGCTACAAAGATTATCATTCCTTCTAATATTCAGGGGATTGCAGGTCTTGCAGCGTCTCTGCAGGAGATTGTGAAGGAAGAAGAATAACGCAGAGTCTTCCCAAGTGGAAGACTCTATTCCAAAAAAAGAGGAGAATATTATGAATTTAAAAGGACGCCATTTTTTGACATTAAAGGATTACACTCCAGAGGAGATTGTATATCTTCTGGATTTGGCAGCAGATTTGAAGGCAAAGAAAAAGGCAGGAATCCTGACAGAATATTTTAAAGGGAAAAACATTGCTCTGATTTTTGAGAAAACCAGCACCCGTACTCGCTGCTCCTTTGAGGTGGCTGCTCATGACCTGGGAATGGGAAGCACTTATCTGGATCCATCTGGCTCTCAGATTGGAAAAAAGGAGAGCATTGCAGACACCGCAAGGGTTCTTGGAAGAATGTTTGATGGAATCGAATACAGAGGATTTGGACAGGAAATTGTGGAGGAGCTTGCACATCATGCAGGAGTTCCGGTGTGGAACGGGCTTACAAATGAATATCATCCCACCCAGATGCTGGCAGACATGCTGACCATCAGAGAGCATTTCGGACATCTTAAGGGAATCAAGCTGGTATATATGGGAGATGCTCGCTATAACATGGGTAATTCCCTGATGATTGCCTGTGCAAAGCTTGGTCTGCATTTTGTTGCCTGCACCACAGAGAAATATTTCCCTGATGAGAAGCTGGTTGCACTGTGCATGGAATACGCAGAGGAATCGGGAGGCACTATTACTCTCACAGAGGATGTGCAGGCTGGATGTAGAGGCGCGGATGTAATCTACACAGATGTGTGGGTATCCATGGGAGAGCCGGACGAAGTGTGGGAGGAAAGAATTCGTGACCTGACTCCCTATAAGGTGACAGCTGATATCATGAAAAACGCAGGAGAGCAGGCAATCTTTCTGCATTGTCTCCCTGCTTTCCATGACCTGAAGACAAAAATCGGAAAGGAAATGGGAGAGAGATTTAACCTCACAGATATGGAGGTTACGGACGAGGTGTTTGAATCTCCTCAGTCATTGGTATTTGATGAGGCAGAGAACCGTATGCATACGATTAAAGCTGTGATGGCAGCAACTCTTGGACTCTGAGAGAGCGTGAAAGGCTGGAGCAAAAGTGGATAACTTTAACAAAAAAACAATTTCAAGTGGATTACATACAAAATGGACGGGCAAAACCGTCCATTTTGCAAGGGAAACAGATTCTACAAATCTGTGGATCAAACGGCTTGCACAGAAAGGAGCAGAGGAAGGAACTCTCGCGGTTGCTGACATTCAGAATGCTGGAAGAGGGAGACTTGGAAGAAGGTGGTCTGCGCCTTCAGGAACCTCTGTCATGATGAGCATCCTGCTTCGCCCCTCCTATGCCCCTTCTTATGCGCCTATGATGACGCTGATTATGGGTCTTTCAGTGGGGCAGGCATGCAAGGCTCTGGGAGCGAATGTGTCTATCAAATGGCCGAACGATGTTGTAATAAATGGAAAAAAAATCTGCGGAATTCTCACGGAAATGAGCGCTGTGGGAGATAAGATCGAGTATGCGGTGATTGGAACAGGGATTAACGTGAATTTGCGTAAGTTTCCGCCTGAGCTTGTGAAAACAGCAACCTCCCTGTGCCTGGAGCTGGGCTGTGAGTTTGACAGACTTAAGGTTCTGGATGTTGTGCTTATAGCTTTTGAGGAAAATTATGAAAAATTTCTGAGGACATTGGACTTGTCTCTCATCAAAGATGATTATGAGAAGCTTCTGGCAAATAAGGATCGCAAGGTGCGCGTCTTAGACCCGCTTGGGGAATATGAGGGAACTGCAAGGGGAATCAATGTCAGGGGAGAGCTTCTGGTGGAGCTTGCCAGTGGGGAAATCTGTGAGGTAAGCGCAGGAGAGGTGTCTGTGCGTGGAATTTATGGATATGTATAATTTGGCCGCAATTCACAGACAATACCAGTAATTGCTATAAAAGTCCTGGATGGCAGGCATGAGGCGAAGTGTGACTGCACATGCAGATATGGACATTTGGCGCGTTGACGGCATGAGCAAGCAGCCCGATAGCTTAGAATGCGAATACTATGAGGAATGTCAGATGCAGCTTGTTTTCTGACAACAGGAGTGGAACGCAGACGCCAGGGGCGCAGAGCATCTGACACAATTTTGAAAAAAAAATGCAACAAGTATTTAAAAAAGTATTGTTTTTAAGATAACAGTGAGGTAAAGTATGTATCAGGAGAATATTGTGCTGTGCGGAGCCAGTGCATATGAGCAAAAGTATTATTTTAACCCTGATTTTTCTTCTCTTCCTGAACATGTAAAAAAGGAACTTCAGATTCTGTGTGTGCTTTTTACAGAGGATGTAGGAGGAATTCTTACTTTGGAGTTTGACGAAGAGGGAAATCTGCAGTTTAAAACAGAGGCTCTGGAAGCAGACGCCCGTTTTGATGAAATAGGAAGCGCCCTGAAAATCAAGCAGCTTCAGCAGGAAAAAAGGGAGCTTCTGGAATCTCTGGAGCTATATTACCGCGTCTTCTTTTTGGGAGAGATTGTAGAATAGAGGAAGAAAATCCATGAAAAAATGGAAAATAGGAAGTGTAGAGATAGAGAATCCCTTTGTACTGGCTCCTATGGCAGGGGTGACTGACCTTCCCTTTCGCAGCCTCTGCAAGGAGCAGGGGTGCGGTTTAATCTGTATGGAGATGGTCAGTGCAAAGGCGATTTCCTTTCATAACAAAAATACAGAGGCTTTGATGCAGACAGATCCTCTGGAGCATCCGGTATCCATGCAGATTTTTGGTTCAGACCCTGTTCTTATGGCAGAGACAGCCAGGGCTGTACAGAGCAGGGACTTTGATATCCTGGATATCAATATGGGCTGTCCGGTTCCAAAGGTTGTGAATAATGGAGAGGGTTCTGCACTTCTCAAGAATCCCGGACTGATGGAGGAGATTGTGCGTCAGGTCGCGCGCGCTTCTCAAAAGCCTGTGACAGTGAAGATCAGAATCGGTTTTGAGAACCATCCGGTGGATATTGTAGATATTGCAAAGCGGATGGAAGAAGCCGGAGCAGCAGCAATCGCTGTACATGGGAGAACGCGCGAGCAGTATTATTCAGGCTGTGCAGACTGGAACTCTATACGCAAAGTAAAGGAAGCTGTGAGTATTCCAGTTATCGGAAACGGAGATGTGGACAGTCCGCTCAGGGCAGAGGCTCTTTTTCGGGAAACTGGGTGCGACGCGGTGATGATTGGCAGAGCTGCCAGGGGAAATCCATGGATTTTCCGGGATATGGTTCACTATTTTAAAACAGGAGAGATACTTCCAAGGCCCTCTGAAGAAGAAATAAAACAAATGATTCTTCGGCACGCACGTATGCAGATTGAGCTTAAGGGAGAGATGGCTGGTATGCGCGAGATGCGCAAGCATACGGCATGGTATACTGCCGGTATGCCTCATTCAGCCAGACTTCGCAGAGAGGTGAATCAGATTTGCGAATATGCACAGCTGGAGAGGCTGCTGAAATATGGTATGATGAACAGGATAAAAGAAAAATGACGACAAATTATCAGAGAATACAAAGGCTGATGCTGCCTCAGAGCAGCAACAGCAGAATAGAGGCTCTCTATTTTCGGAGAAGCAGCGGAGTTATTCATGATACAAAGCAAGGTTTTTTGGAAATTCCGGAGGGAGAGGTCATTGAATTCTCCACATATTTTAATGGCTTTTTTTTGAATCAGTGGAAAACCTACACGAATTATAAGGGTTTTCGGATTAAGATACACTTTACCGGAGCCATTAGTTGGAATATTTGTACAGAGTATCAGAACCGGGAAGGAGAACTGCTCCCCGCATCTCCTGAAATATCAGGAGATTGGGGAATCATAGAAATTCCCCCTGAGTGGGTTACCAGAAATCCCTCCATCTGCTATCTTGCGGCGCAGGGAGAAGAAGGGGGAGGAAGGATTCTGGATATCTGGCTTGAGGGAATCCTGGAGCATCCTGCAGAGGTTGTTCCGGCTATTGTGATTTGTACCTATAAGAGAGAACTTTTTGTCAGGACAAATCTCAGGAAGCTTTCCCAGATGGACAGAAGAGAGGTGCCGGATATTTTTCTGGTGGATAATGGAAGAACCCTTGAAGGAGAGATGTTTCCTGATTTTGTGAAATATATCAAAAACAGGAACACAGGAGGTACCGGCGGTTTTACCAGAGGAATTTTAGAGGTTTTGGACAGGCTTGAGGATAAGCCCTACACGCATGTAATTCTGATGGATGACGATATCACCTTTGATACTGGGATCCTGGAAAGAACAGTTCAGGTACTTAGAGGTCTTAAGAAGCTATATTCCCAGGGAGAGCTTGCAGGCTCTCTGCTTCAGAAAAGCCAGCCGTGGCTTCAGTATGAATGCAGCGCCAGATGGAATACAGGAAAAATTCAGGCGCTTCATCATGCTGTTGATCTCAGAGAGATGGATGGCATTGTGGAAAACAGCAGGGAATGTGAAGGAGATTATGGCGGTTGGTGGTACTGCTGTATTCCTGTTTCATCTATTCAGAAAAGAGGACTTCCGCTGCCCTTTTTTGTGCATAGAGATGATATAGAATATGGCATACGCATGGGCAGAGTTATTACTATGAATGGAATTGGTGTGTGGCATGATGCTTTTGAGGAAAAGCTTCCCCAGACAGGAGAATATTATGACGTCAGGAACATGGCGATTCTAAATTCCATCTATTCTTATCCAGAGGAATGGGGAAAGAAAAAATGGAAATGGTTTCTCCGCAAATGGGTGGCTGGAAACATTCTGAGAGGACGCTATCATTATGTGAATCAGAATCTTATGGGTGTTCGGGATTTTCTGAAGGGAGCTAACTGGTTAAGCCAGGAGAATGGGGCAGAGCTTCATCAGAAGATAGGAAGCCATATGAAGCCTTTGGAAAGCTTTGAAAATCTTCCGGAGAAAACAAAGAAAAATGCTTATATGACAACACCGGCAGTCAGCGTGTATCTTGCCGCTCTAAAGAGAAAAATTATTTATAGGGACAATACAGGAGGCTGTATGCCATCGGAAAAAAGCGTGGCAAAGACTCTGCAGTGTCTGTATCGCCTTTATAAAATGGAAAAGCAGATTGATCGATACTTTGACAGAGCTGCATGCAGCTACCAAAGAAAATTTGAAGAGCTTACCGGAAATAAATTTTGGAGAAAATATTTGGAGATGAAAGAAGATGAATAACAAAAATTATCATTTGCAGAGTTTGCTGTTTGGAGGAGACGACAGACTAGAATCCTATGTGGAGCTGTTCTATAGAAATTCTCATCCGGTTTATAACAGCGAGGATGAAAGTATCGTGATTGGCCCCGGTCAAGTAGTGGATTTCAGCACATATTTGAATTCTATTTCTCTTTATAAATGGAAAATGTATACTTGTATGAGCAGCCTATACCTGAACCTGGAGATAAAGGGAAAAATGCAAATTTTTCTAGTGGCTTATTATAAAAGCGGGACACAGTTTATAAGAAAAGTCTTGAACAAAAAGGTTGTGGATAAAAAAGAGAGAACATGGGTTCAAATGGAATATCCAGAGGGGGATTTTCTTCTGGCTGCTTTTGAAATTCATACTTTTGATACCTGCTTCATATACGGAGGAGAATATACTACAAATGTGCAGGAAGAGCATATCCGGGAGGTGTCGCTTCATCTGGCAACTACCACATTCAAAAAGGAGGATTTTATTCTTCCTAATCTGGAGCTTTTAAAAAAGAAGATTCTTCTTGAAGATGAATATATGTCAGAACATTTCTGGATACATGTCATTGATAATGGAAGAACTCTTCCAATTGACGAGCTAGAGGAGGAACACATTCAGATTCATCCTAATCCAAATACAGGAGGAGCGGGAGGCTTTACCAGAGGAATGATAGAGGCTCTCAATCATAAAGACAAGGCAACACATGTACTTTTGATGGATGATGATGTGACAATCCTTCCGGAGAGTATAAGAAGAACCTTCTATATGCTGAAAATTCTGCGTCCGGAATATAAGGATTATTATATCAGCGGAGCAATGCTTTATTATGAAGAGATGTTTCGGATGTATGAAGATACAGGTTATCTTCACAGAGACGGTTCTTATGGCCCTCTTAAGTATTCGCAGGATGTGCGCTGGATTAATGGCGTTATCAATGCAGACCAGCCTCAACCGCAGCCTGAGGATGCTTATGCAGGCTGGTGGTACTGCTGCATTCCTGCAACTGTAATAAATATGAATAATCTGCCCCTTCCTGTTTTTATAAGAGGCGATGATGTGGAGTATAGTATTCGAAATCACGCGAAGTTTATTACTTTAAACGGTATATGCGTATGGCATATGGGCTTTACAAACAAGTTTAATGCTGCTATGGAACTCTATCAGGTACACAGAAACAGCCTGATGGTTCAAGCAGTGAGCGGAGTTGGAAAAAATGTTGATTTTATGAAGAGAATCAGCAGGCAGGTGAGAATCGAGCTGCTTCGATTTAATTATCAGGGAGCAGACCTTCTTCTGGATGCGGTTGAGGATTATATGAAGGGCTATAAGTTCTTTAAGAAGAACATGGGCGAGAAAATCATGAAGGAGAAATCTGCCAAGAATGAACAGCTTCTTCCCTTAAGCGAATTTCCAGAGGCTCCTGCAAAGGTATGGAGTGTATACGACCGTGAGGAGAGGGGGCTTTTGGAGACCTTTTTATTCCGAATTACCTATAATGGGCATTTGTGGCCTACTGCATGGCTGAAAAAAGAAACCGGCATTGCTGCCTATGATTGGTTTTACTCTCCGCACAGATACTTTTTCAGAAGAAAGCTCCTGGTTATTAATCCTCATTTTCAGACAGGGGCTTATCGTGAGATAAACAAGAAGGAATTTTTCCGCATTATTATGAGACGCAGAAGGCTTTATAAGAAATATGACAGAATTCATGAGCGCCTGGAGGCAGATTATAGAGCGCACAAGAAAGAGATGACCTCAGAAAAATTCTGGAGGCAGTATCTGGAAATGGATAAATAAAGGAGAAAGAAATTTGCTATGAAGAAATATGACTATTTAATTGTAGGCTCCGGCCTGTTTGGAGCAGTTTTTGCTCACGAAGCCATGAAAAGAGGAAAATCCTGCCTTGTCATTGACAAGAGAAATCATATAGCCGGAAATATTTACACAAAGGAGCAGGAAGGAATCGCCGTGCATAAATACGGCGCCCACATTTTCCATACTTCTAATGAGGAGGTTTGGGAATATATCAACCAGTTTGCAGATTTTAATCATTATATTAATTCTCCTGTTGCTGTGTACAAGGATGAATTATATAATCTTCCTTTTAATATGAACACATTCAGCAAGCTCTGGGGAATCCGCACTCCTGCAGAGGCAAAGGCAAAGATTCAGGAGCAGATAGCACAGCTCCATATTGAGGAACCCAGGAATCTGGAGGAGCAGGCGCTGTCTCTGGCAGGCCGCGATGTATATGAAAAGCTGGTCAAGGGCTATACGGAAAAGCAATGGGGACGACCCTGCACAGAGCTTCCCGCCTTTATCATCAAGAGACTGCCGCTTCGCTTTATCTATGACAATAACTATTTTAATGACCCTCATCAGGGAATTCCTAAGCAGGGCTACACGGCAATTGTTGAGAAGATGCTGGAGGGCGCAGATATTCTCCTTGAGACAGACTATTTTGAGTTTATAAAGGAAAATGAGGGGATTGCGCAAAAGACAGTGTTCACAGGAATGATTGATGAGTTTTATCATTATCAGTATGGGGTGCTTCAGTATCGTACTGTCAGGTTTGAAGAGGAAACCCTGGATATGGATAATTATCAGGGAAATGCGGTTGTGAACTATACAGAGAGAGAGGTTCCTTATACTCGTATTATTGAGCATAAGCATTTTAATTTCGGAAAGCAGGAGAAAACGATTATCAGCCGCGAATATCCTCTGGAATGGAAGCCAGGAATTGAACCCTATTATCCGATCAATGATGACCGAAATTCTGCTTTATATGAAAAGTACCGTGCGCTTGCAGACAAGGAGACAAATGTGATTTTTGGAGGACGCCTTGGCATGTACCGATATTTTGATATGGACAAGGTAATTCTTGCAGCTCTTGAAGCCGTAAAAAAGGAATTCAGTGGTTCTTGAAAAACCCTGCCCTGAATTCTTGACATAAAGAATACTTTCCGCTATAATAGGGGAACTATGGACAACTCTTTGACGGACACAGAAAGATAGAAAAGGAGTTTTTGCAATTATGGAAGGAAAGAAAAATTTACTTACCTATGCAGGATTAAAGAAACTGGAAGAGGAATTACATGACCTCAAGGTAGTAAGAAGAAAAGAAGTAGCACAGAAAATCAAGGAAGCCAGAGAACAGGGCGACCTTTCTGAGAATGCAGAGTACGATGCAGCCAAGGATGAGCAGAGAGATATTGAAGCTCGTATTGAGGAGATCGAGAAGATTCTGAAGAATGCCGAGGTAGTGGTTGAAGATGAAATCGATCTGGATAAAATCAGTGTAGGATGCAAGGTTAAGGTGCATGACTATGAGTATGAAGAGGATATGGAGTTCAAGATTGTAGGATCTACTGAGGCAAACAGCCTGCAGGGTAAGATTTCCAATGAATCTCCAGTAGGAAAGGCTCTTATTGGCGCTAAAACAGGAGAAATCGTAGAGGTAACTATGCCTTTCGGCGTTATGAAATATAAGGTATTAAATATTGAGAGAAATATTTAACGTATCAAGCAGCGAAGCAGATTGCGAATTTCTGCTTGATTCCCTCAAGTAAGTATTCCATGTAAAGAGGACGCTGAATTGTGTGGATATTGCGAATATCCGCTTGAACCAGGACAAAATCATTTCAATCAGGTGAGCGGTGCAGATGCTGTACCGCTCACCTTGTGCGATAAGCCCGGAAAGTGGTTGCCATGCTTGCGGCGCGAAGCTAGTCTTTTAGGGCATGAGCAGACATTTGACAGGCAACAGACAGCAAACAGCTTTGCTGTGAGCTGTTCGCGGTATCACGCGGATAGGGGAACTGGCTTCCCCTATCCGATAATAAAGGAATTTATATAATATAAAGGAGGCTGAATAACGTGGCAGAGCAGAGGAAGCCGCAGCAGGAACAGGATTTGAACCAATTATTAAAGGTACGTCGGGAGAAGCTCGCAGAGCTGCAGGCAAATGGTAAGGATCCGTTTAAAATTGTAAAATATGATGTGACTCATCACAGTCAGGAAGTCAAAGAACACTTCGAGGAGCTGGAAGGAAAAGTTGTTACTCTTGCTGGACGTATGATGTCCAAGCGTGTGATGGGAAAAGCTTCCTTCTGTCATGTGCAGGATTTGCAGGGAACCATTCAGTCTTATGTGGCAAGAGACAGTGTGGGAGAGGAAGCTTACAAGGACTTTAAGAAACTCGATGTAGGTGATATCATCGGCATTAAGGGAGAGGTTTTCCGCACTAAGACAGGAGAAATCTCTATTCATGCTTCAGAACTTACTCTCTTATCCAAGAGCCTTCAGGTACTCCCTGAGAAGTTCCATGGACTTACTAACACAGACCTGCGTTATCGTCAGCGATACGTGGACTTGATTATGAACCCAGAGGTAAAGGATACCTTTATCAAGCGTTCCAGGATTATCAGCGCAGTGCGAAGATATCTGGATTCCCAGGGTTTTATGGAGGTGGAAACTCCTATGCTGGTTTCTAATGCAGGCGGAGCGTCTGCTCGCCCCTTTGAGACCCACTTCAACGCATTGGATGATGACTTTAAGCTTCGCATTTCTTTGGAGCTTTATCTGAAGAGGCTGATTGTAGGGGGGCTGGAAAGGGTTTATGAGATTGGCCGTGTATTCAGAAATGAGGGACTTGATACCAGACACAATCCAGAGTTTACTCTGATGGAACTGTATCAGGCATACACAGATTATCACGGCATGATGGATCTCACAGAGAATCTGTATCGTTATGTGGCACAGGAGGTTTTGGGAACCACTACTATTTCTTACAATGGTGTGGAGATGGATCTTGGAAAGCCGTTTGAGCGCATTACCATGGTAGATGCTGTGAAAAAGTATGCTGGCGTTGATTTTAATGAGATCAAAACAACAGAGGAAGCTAAGGCTCTGGCAAAGGAGAAAGGAATCGAGTTTGAGGAAAGGCATAAGAAGGGCGATATATTGAATCTGTTCTTTGAGGAGTATGTGGAAGAGCATCTGATTCAGCCTACCTTTGTTATGGATCATCCGATTGAAATTTCCCCCCTTACCAAGAAGAAGCCGGACAATCCTGACTATGTGGAGAGATTTGAGTTCTTCATGAACGGCTGGGAGATGGCAAACGCCTACTCTGAGCTGAATGATCCGATTGACCAGAGGGAGAGATTCCAGGCACAGGAGGAGCTGCTCGCCCAGGGCGACGAGGAGGCAAATCATACGGATGAAGATTTCCTGAACGCATTGTGCATCGGAATGCCGCCTACGGGAGGAATCGGATTTGGCATAGACCGTATGTGTATGCTGCTCACAGATGCGGCGGCTATTAGGGACGTACTGTTGTTCCCGACGATGAAAACACTCGGCGGAAAAGACCAGTAAAATGATGTGCTACCCGTCAAGTAGACAAATTAAATAACGAAAATTTTTCTTTCCCGGTACAGTGATATGCTTCCCTTATGGTAAACAGATAAAATAATAAAACTGTCACTATAAGGAGGAGCATATTTTATGGGACAACATTCAAAATACTCTTTTGAGATGAAATTAGCTGCCGTTACAAAATATCTGGAAGGAAGCTGTTCAACAGAAAGTATCGCCCGAAACTTGGGAACGAATGGAACGAGGATTATCGAATGGGCAACAATATATCAGTCTTTGGGGGCTGAAGGACTAAAAACGACCCAAAAGCTCAGCGTCTATTCGGCGGAAACAAAACGCAATGCTGTCTGCGATTATCTTTCTGGAAAAGGGACGTTAAGGGAAATCCAGAAAAAATATGGAATCCGTTCAGATAAACAGTTACGGAATTGGATTATGAAGTATAATGGTCATGAGCATCTAAAGTCTTCTGGAACAGGAGGAACCAGTACCATGACCAAGGGAAGAAAAACCACATACGACGAACGGGTGGAAATTGTAAAGTACTGCATCGAGCATGAAATGGACTATGCCCAGGCAGCCCAAAAATATCAGGTATCTTATCAGCAGGTTTATCAATGGATAAGAAAATACCAATCGGATGGCGCCCAAGGCCTTGTTGATAAAAGAGGAAAAAGAAAAACAGAGCATGAAATGTCCGAATTGGAAAAGCTGCGTGCGGAAAACAGGCTTCTTCAAGCGGAAAAACGAAAAGCGGAATTGGAGATTGCATTCTTAAAAAAACTCGACGAAATCGAAAGGAGGCGGTTCTAAGCCAGGTAAAAAATGAAAAGCTCTATCTGGCAATACAGGAAGAACTGCTCTATATCCGAACTCTGCGAATTTGCGGGGATTCCACGTTCTGCCTATTATAAATGGCTTAACCGAAGGGTCAGTGCAAATGAAAAATTTAATCAAGAATTGTGCGGCCTTATCAAAGACGCTTATGAGGAAAAGAATGGGATTCTGGGATACAGGCAGGTGATAATAAAATTAAACCGGGAGAATGATTTTCATGTTAATGAAAAAAGGATTCTGCGCCTTATGAGAATTTTACAGTTAAAATCAGTATGCAGGCGCAGAAGAAAAACCTATGTGAAATCAACACCAGAAATCACAGCAGAAAACATTCTTAACCGGGAATTTAATGCTGACCATTTTGGAGAGAAATGGCTGACAGACGTAACGGAGATGAAATATGGAATCAATGGGAAAGCATACCTGAGCGCCATTTTGGATCTGGCAGATAAAAGCATCGTTTCTTTTGTTATTGGAAGTTCAAATAATAATGCTTTCGTTTTTGAAACCCTTGATATAGCCCATCAGGAACATCCAGAGGTAAAACCTCTGTTTCATAGTGATAGGGGATATCAGTATACATCAAAATCCTTCCGCAAAAAACTTGAGGAAGCAGGAATGACGCAAAGCATGTCAAGAGTATCCCGATGCATAGATAATGGTCTAATGGAAGTGTTCTGGGGGATGCTGAAATCCGAAATGTATTATCTGAAGAAATTTCATACCTACGATGAATTAAAAGAAACAGTATGTGATTACATAGACTGGTGTGCTACCTGTCAAGTAGACAATTGAAAAAACAAAAAGTTTTC
Source organism: Eubacteriales bacterium (assembly GCA_030537135.1). Lineage (GTDB taxonomy): Bacteria > Bacillota > Clostridia > Lachnospirales > Lachnospiraceae > Blautia_A. The sequence continues at coordinate 32,195 of JAUNOP010000035.1, forward strand.
CACCTGTGCGGTTGGACTTTGACGCTTTAACCCTTGTCTTTTTAGACAAGGGTTTTATTACGCCTTTTATAT
>JAUNOP010000036.1 GCA_030537135.1 Eubacteriales bacterium
TTACGACTGGGCAGTTACAAGCCCATTACCTTTAGGTGATGGGTAGTTGACCATAAGCTACTGCTGAATTTTTGGCTCCCTCATACTCATACTCCCAACCCTCTCCATAATACCAGGCCTCATAATCCGCTTTCTCTGACCATGAGTGTATCATTACAGACTCTGCTGCTTCCTTGGACTCTGCGGTTTGAGTTTCTGTGCCTTCTTCTGCCTTTACCTCAGCTGCTCCTGCTGCACACAGGGGCAATGCAGATGCAGTTGACATAACTGCTGTCATGAGCATTGCAAACAGTCTTCCCCTATACTTTTTTACCATGCTTCCTTCCTCCTGTTGTTTTTACTTATTTTAATCTTATTAATTTAAGTTAATTAACTATATAATAATTAGCTAAATAAATCAATAGTTTTTAAGTATTTTTATTATATCATTGTTTATTTTCGTGATAATATATAATTTTACTGGTTTATTTATATGCAATATATCCATTCTCAAAAGCTCGTATTGGTTTTTAAAAAACTTCCATTTTTATTTCAACTTAAATTTAAGTTGGAATAATTAATCCGAATAAAAAATCAATCTTAATTTACCGCAGAAGTTCCGAACAATGTCCATAAGAAGAGGATGCTTAGTCCTTTAGGGCATGCAGTGAATCTTCAAGTATGCCCTAAAGGACTTGTACAGGGTACGAGTCATACAGAGATATCCCCTTGAAGGGAGGAAATGACAGTGAATAACCTTGGAACACTTTATTATTATGAAATGAAGAAACTATTAAAACGAAAAATCAGCTGAATTACTATATTGATTTGTCTGGCTATCACAGTCCTTATCATAGTCAGCGGATTGATGGGAGCCTATTATCTGAACGGTCAAAAGCTTGATACTCACTATCATATGTTTTAGACCGACCTTGCATATCAAAAGCAGCTGGACGGCAGAACAATTAATCAGACACTTTTAGGAAAAATGGCAGATGGCTACAGTAAAATTCCGAAAGCAGCAGAGTTCTACACTACAACCGAAGAATATCAGACATATGCACGGCCTTATAGCGTAATCTTCAGTTTTGTGCGAATTGCCTCAAGTATGACTGTTTCTGATACTATGGAGTGGACGCCAGACGAGAATGAGCTATATGCCAAAAGGCTGTCTGTTATTGAAAACACCTGGCAGAATGCTGTTTTGTCTTCGGAAAGGCGATATACAAGCATTTCCAGGTTTCCGGCAGATAAATAAAGCTGTCTCACAATCAAAAATATCAGCAGACTTCCTAGCCTTTGACAGAGCAGTTTCTCAGCTGTTTTCCCTTCTATAGATGCCGGGAGACACGCCCACATGTCTTTTATATACCTTTCCAAATGCAGAGGCATTGGCAAATCCGCAGGCTGAGGCAATGCATTGAATGGAATTATCTGTTTCCTTAAGAAGATAACTGGCATAGTCAATTTTTCGACTCAAAAGATATTGTTTGGGAGAGATGAAATATTGTTTTTTAAAGACAGCTGCCAGATAGTTAGGATGCAGGTGAAAACGCTTTGCTATCTGAGAAACCTCATTGGTTTCCAGAAAATAGCTGTCTATATAGTTTTTGATTTTCTCTGCATAGCCTGTCTGTGGTTTTCTTGAATCCTGACCGCTCTGCTCCTTAAAAAGCATGGATAACAGCATATACAGCCCGGAATTCAGGAAAAAGGATTCTGAGAGCGTATTTGCATCATGAAAATAAAAGCCCTGTGAGCAGAGCGTTTCTTCGAGCTTGTTTTCCGGGAAGAATTCCTGAAGCATTGTTCTTATTTGCTGCCATATTTGTTTTATATCAGAAAAAGTCTTCACAAAGCTGTCTTTTCCAAATATCTGCTCTGCATACTTGTGTGCCTGTGTTCCAGCAAAGGAAATCCAGCAATATTTCCAGGGATGCTCCATATCTGCTTTATAATATGCTGTGGCATTGGGTAGAATCAAAAATGCCTCTCCAGCATGCACCTCATGCATTCTGTCATTGATAATTACCTTTCCTTTTCCTTCCAGAACAAAATGAATCAGGCAATAGTATTTTACTCTTGGTCCATACGAGTGACCTGGTATGCAGTATTCCATTCCGCACTGATTAAAGCTCACTCTCTCGCTGTTCTGTGCATGACGGGTGCTGAACAAATCATAAATTATTACCATATACTTGCTCCTAATGGGTTGTGTGCGTTGTGTTGTAAGTGTAATTGACAGACTCCAGACCTTTGGTCTGGCGTTGACTTATCAGTTGAAAGTGTGCAAGCTCCCTTTCCTTCCGATAAGTCATACTATCGGAACTTTGTTCCTCTGTATGACTCACTCCAGAATCTTGCGATTCTGTCGTTGACTTATCAGGTGAAAGTGAGCAAGCTCCCTTTCCTTCCGATAAGTCACATTATAGCACATTTTTTCTGATTGATTTGTTTGTGTTGGGGATTGCTTTTATTTGGAACAGTGTTTGTTTGAAATGTCTGTGTAAAAGACTCATAGACTCTGCTAAAATAGGATTCATGGAAATATGTATGGGAGGATTTATCATGAGAATAAAGGATTTCTTGACGCAAAGCTCTAAAAGAGCAGGCATTGCAGCCCCCAAGGAAAAGTATACCCTGTGGAAGCTCGCTTTTCCCATTGCCTTTGAATCGCTTTTCCAAATCATGTTCGGATTTGCAGATACCTTTGTACTTAGTACCTATTCTGACACAGCGGTCGCTGCCGTGGGATATGTAAACCAGATTCTGGATGTTCTTCTGCTCCTTTTCCGGGTGATTGCTTCCGGAACCTCCATTCTCCTGGCACAGGCGATAGGAGCAGGAAAACAAAAGGAGCAAAATCAAATCTGTACAGCAGCCTTTTATCTTTCCCTGTTTACAGGCCTCTGCGCCTCCTGCGGCGTGGTTTGGGGAAGGCTTGGACTCCTCCGGCTTGTGAAAGCAGATTCCGCTCTTTTGCCTTATGCGGCAGATTACCTGAAGGTTATGGGCGCTGGCCTTATCTTTTCCTCGCTTTTTACAGTACTCACTGCAATATACCGAAGCAGTGGAAAAGCCTTTTATACCTCTGTGATTTCCGTGTTCTCCAACCTCCTGAATATTCTTGGAGACATTCTTGTCGTCAAAGGTATGCTCCATGTTTTCGGAACCGTACAGGACGTTGCCCTGGTGACAGTTGCTGCCAATGGCCTTGCCTGTTTTGCAGCCCTGCTTCTTCTTCTGAAAGAGCAAATGACCTTCCTCAGACAAAGACCAGACAAGGCATTTCTTCTTGCCATTCTCAGTCTGGGAGTTCCGGCTGCCGGAGAGTCCTGCTCTTATAAATGTTCCCAGCTGGCTGTCACTATGATTGTCGGTGCTTTAGGAACCCAGACGCTTGCTGCCAAAATTTATGGTATGAACTTTTCCAGAATCATGGTTCTTGTACCCAACTCCATTGCAATAGCAGCAGGAATCCTTGTGGGTGTACAGATTGGAGAAGGGAGTTTTTCAAGAGCACGGGAAACAGCCTCCTCCTGTATCCGAAAAGGCGCTCTTGCCATCCTTGTGGCAGATATTCCTCTGCTCCTTTTTGGTCGTTTTCTTGTTCTTGCCTTCACGCATGAGGCAGAAATTTTGAAAATGGCATATCTGGTATTGGTTATGGAAGCTGTTACTATGTTTCTGAAAAATATAAATCTTACCCTTGGAAATTCCCTGAGAGCTGCAAAGGATGTTATTTTCCCTGTCATCGTGTCTGCTGCCTCCATGTGGCTCATTGGCACAGGTCTGGCATGGGTACTCGGCATTTTTCTTCACATGGGGCTTGGAGGAATCTTTGCTGCATTTTTCATAGATGAAGGAATACGGGCTTTTTTGCTTTATAAAAGGTGGAGAAAAAAATCCTCCACCTGAATCCTTATTCCTATCCGTTCCTACTCCTCTCTCTCCATTCTAAACACATTCAAAGTATCCACATCCGGACAGGCAAACACAGCAGTTCCTTTCTCCTGCCCCGGTATCTCTCCTCCGTATCTCAAAGCTGCCTTTCCATAGCCTGCCAAATCGTTGATTAATAATAATTGCTTACTCATGATATACTCCCTTCTTTGCCCACTTGCCTCTTGCATAGAGAACACTGGTAATCACCGCTCCGATTATCCAGGAAACCAGCAGGGAAATAAAAATACACTCCTTTCTTCCATTCGGAAACTCTGCTGTTCTTGTGAGAAAGCACATTCCATAGGCCAGAGGCACACGCAGAATGAGAGTCTGAAAAATAGAAACCCACATAGGAGTCATCGTATCTCCAGCTCCTCTCATAACTCCGGACAAGCTCTGAAGCACTGCCATGGCAATATATCCGACAGCTAGAATCCGCATCATCTGCATACTCAAATCTACCAGCTCGGGAGTGTTGGTAAAAATTCCCATAAGGGGCTTTCCGACCAGCAGGATGCTTCCTGTAATGATTACTGATACTCCGAGCGCCAGAAGCGTTCCCTGCTTTGCTCCCTTTTTCACGCGGTCATATGCTCCGGCTCCTACATTCTGCCCTGCATAGGTAGTCATTGCTGTACCAAAGGAAAAATTCGGCATCATAGCAAAGCCGTCCACTCTCGTGACAATGACATTTGCAGCAATGAACATTTCTCCAAAGCTGTTAGTAAGAGACTGCACAACTATCATGGACATGGACATAATTGCCTGCGTGATTCCGGAGGGAACCCCAAGGCAGATAATATCCATGGCGTATTTCTTATTCCATTTTATGTAATGAAGCTTTAAATCAAACAAATCCTTCATTGTATACAATTTCCGCATACACAAAAGGGCAGATACGGTCTGTGCAATACTGGTTGCCAGCGCAACACCGCTGACACCCATTCCAAAATTTATTACAAACACAAGGTCAAGGATGATGTTCAGCACACTTGCCACAACAAGATAAATCAGAGCAGACACCGAATCTCCCAATCCTCGAAGGACACCGCTCAGAATATTATAAAAGGCCAGCCCTGCACCTCCGATGAACAGAATATGCAGATAAGAAGTACACCAGTCAAGAATACTGTCCGGTGTTTTCAGCAAAATCAGCATGGGTCTTGCAACAATTGTGCCTGCAATCATAACAAACAAGGAGGCCAGGATTGTTAGGACAATACAGTTTCCAATTGTATGGGACAATGCCTCCCTGTCCTTTGCCCCAAAATACTGAGACACCATAATGCTGGCTCCTATACTGATTCCTACAAACAGCACAATCAGAAGATTCAGAATCGGTCCTGCGCTTCCCACTGCTGCCAGGGCATTATCACCCACATAATTTCCAACAACCACGCTGTCCACAGTATTATAGAGCTGCTGGGCAATGTTTCCCAGAAGCATGGGAATTGTAAAAAGTACAATTTTTTTCCATGGTTCTCCTACAGTCATATTCACAGGTGCAAAAAGCTTCTTTAGTAGTGACATAGTCTCTCATTTCTCCCTTGGTTTTTGTAAAATTGGCTGCTGGTCACTCCGGGAACAGCACCATGAATTAGAATTTATCATCAAAAGACCTTCCTTGAGAGGAAGGCTTTTGGGCAGTTATCTAATTCAGATATTATATAGAAGTTTATCATCCGCCAAACACTATTGCAATAGAAATCCTTCATGTTCTGTTCCCCAAAATCTTCTTTGCTGTGTTATATTATTATTGGTATCATAAATAAACATATTCGCTGCATCTTTAATTACGAATAAATAGCAGGACAGGAGAAGACCTATGAACATAAATTATCATGCCTTTCAAAACAGAGGATATTTATTTTCCAGTCATGAGGCATTGGCAGAGCAATGGCGCACTGCATTTTCAGGATATAACCCAACTCGCATCTCCAGAATACTTCACCTGGAGGAAGACGAGAATTATCTATATGTCTCCTATTTTCAGAGACCTTACCGCCTTAGCCTGAAGGATGGAATCCTGGAAAAGAAGCTGAAGGACAGCTGGACCGAGGAGCTGTATTTCAATGAAGCCATGAGCATCTATCACCTTCTTCATTATACCAGGGATTTGCCCTTAAACAGTGGCATCTGGGTTCCCAATACCTCCCTGAAGGGTGCAGGTGTCCACAGCCGCAGTCTGTATGACCCTCTGCTGCCTCCCTTTGCGATGAAATTCTCCGGCAAAATATCACGCCTGGAGGCAGCCTGCCAGCTGCTTGGAGGTATCAAGCTCTCCAAAGGAGATGCTTCTTATCAGTTTACAGCCTTTCCCCAGATTCCTCTTCAGCTGATTTTCTGGGATATTGACGAAGATTTCCCGGCACAGGTTCAAATTCTGTTTGACAGACAGGTCACAGATTTTGTTCATTTTGAGACAACAGGATGTATCATTTCCGATTTACTGGAACTTCTGGAAGAAACCGGCATATAAGTGTTCTCGCCGGTTTCTTCTGCTTCATATGAGCTTCTTGCGTTCTCACACACAGTTCCATTCTATAAACTGAGCTTCTTGTGGGAGGGGCGGCACTGTTTTTGAGAGCATTCTCTCTATCGCAGCTCTGGGCACCTCGGCCTTACGGCCTTCGTTACGTTCGAGCTGTGTCTCCCACTCTGTTTCCAGATAAATAATCCTCACACTGGCATTGTATCGTTCAAACAGACTGACTTGCTTCTGACGCATATCTCTGGCTATGTTCGTGGCATTCCATACAAAGGGCTGATGCTTTCTCAGATATTCCTTTGCACGCTTTTGCGCCTCCTGAATCACTGCGCCCTGCGGCTCTGTGGGCTTTATGTGCAGTTCCTTTCGCAGCTCGTCCAGGGATATCACCGGAAGGTATGAGGCATGCGTATGAATCCATGTATCCTTTCCTGTGCCGGGAAGCCCTGACAGCAGAATGATTTCCCCCCAGGTATCATTATACAGGCTCTGATTCGGCGCTACATTTCTGCCAGACAGATAGGCTCTCTTTGTGTAGGCGTCCTGAAAAGGATACGGTCCGTCAAGACACTCTGCCTCCTCTGCCATGGCTCTGCACAGGTCAATCTTTTCCAGAGATTCTTCTATGTCAGGAGCTATCCGCCCTCTCATGTCTGACTCTGCCAAAATGCAGAGCTGCTTCCAGGAAAAGTCCGGTGAGAGCTCTCCCACACTTGCCGTCTCGCGAATTCTAAGGTCTGCGTTCGCATCATCCAGCATGTGAACCGGGAGCATATGGCAGCGAATCAGCATACAAACTGTCTCCCGAAGCTGCTGCCTGTCCGGTGTTCCGCTAAGGCCACATTCCTTCCACAAAAATTCTCTTGCCATAAAGCTGCCTGTTGACGAATGATGGGGAGAAACCCACTTTCCGTCTTCCAGTCGGGTTGTTCTGATTTTGCCTATATCATGCAGCACAGCTGCCAGGAGCAGCTCTGTCTGTATCCGTGTGGAGCAGTCGTAAAATGCAGGATTTTTCACAAGCTCCTCGCACACCATTTTGGTATGTGTATATACATCGCCCTCTCCATGGAATTCAGGATTCTGAGGCGTACTTTTCATATCCGGGAAAAAGCGCCCCACTGGCAATGCCTCCAGCGCCTTCCAGTCAAGGCATCCGGCAGGCGAGACTGGTATTATTTTTTCTATTTCATCTAAAATGTTCATGAGGCTCTGTCCTTTTCCTTTTTTATCTGTCAAAAATCCTTTCCAGCGGAATCGAGAGCTGATTGGGGACAATCGGTCTGCTAATCCAGTGGGTCTCAGAGAAATCCATGCACTGAAGGAATGCCGGACGGACAAACTTCATGCGGTCTATGACCTGACCGTTCTTTTCAACCTTGATGTAAAGCCCTTCCATCAGGCCAGAAAGCTCTGTCTCTTTACAGATTCTTTCAGCATCCAGTCCCAGCTTCACAGCAGAGTTATATAAGCTCTCTCTTTGCTTTCCGCTCACAAACCTGGACTGCCCAATAAGTCTCAGCATATCCTCCCTGTTCTCATAGCTGCCTTCTCCAAGTACAGGAACCGATACAATCGGAAGTCCTGCTGTCAGTCTCTGTCTGGATGGAGTGTCCAGAAAAATTCCTGTCTCTTTGTCCAGAATGTCAAATTCCAGGAAATAGTGAGTAAGAGCATCATAATATACTGTGTGCTTTGCATACATCCACTCGCCATACATGATGTATCTGTCTCCAAGAACATCAAAGAATGCGTCCTGATGCACATTTGCCCACTGCTTCATTAAGTTATAATGGCGCTCCCGATAACCTCCTGTCAGATAATGTCCGCGGCTCTGAAGCAGCATTTCTCCATCCTCATCAAAGGAAATGGCTGAATTGGCTCCGTCACACTTTTCCTCGATTACCAGATGCTTTCCTTTAATCGTATCAAATGGAATCTGGCTCAAATCCTCGTCTCCGGGCTGAAGCCGTGAGCCCTGTATATGCGGAGTACGGGGATATTTATATATTTCATATTTACTCATTATTTCTCCTTTCATGACGCACTTGCTGCGTCAATAATGGTAGATTTGGAAGTTTACTTCCAAACTTTCACCTCTCTCTTCTATTTTTCGCCGCTTATCGCAGGCTTTTCTTTCTGCCTCTCATCCACCCTCTTTCCGTCTATTTTATAAATTCGGAACGGGCCTGTAAAGTCTCCCATATCATTCAGATCGGCGTATAAAATCAATTCTGTATCATTCTCCATTCCAAATCCATCGCTGTCTGCCCAGTATCTGCCGTCTGGCTGAATCTGCCACAGCATTTGGAAACCGCCCTCCTTCTTGATCTCAAAGGTCGTACGAAATTCAACGATTCCTTTCTCAAAACGGAAGCTTCCTTCGATATATTTTGTCCAGCTTCCTTTCTCAATGCCAGGAAAATTCAAAATCACGCCTGTCTTGTCTACGAGGACTCTGCTGTAGCTTAGCTCTTTGTCCTGAAGAATCACCTCTGGATTGTGTCCGTTATAGGCTCCAAAAATAATATACTCGCTGAGTTTTGGTCTTGAAGCTGCTATTCTCTCTCCTTTTTCCCTCCAGTATATTGCCTTTTCCTGATCCTTTGGAATATGCAAGGCTCCTATCTCGCAGTCTCTGCTGATTTCTTGCGTTACGGTTTTGATTTTGCTTCTTCCATATTTCTTAACATAGGCTCTGAGAATACCGTCTCTGTCCTTTTTTGCAGCTTCATGTCCGGCTTCTGCGGCCTTGTCAAGCCAATACAGCGCAGCCAGATCATTTTTCACTACGCCTGCCCCAGCATTATATAATACGCCCAGCCAGTTCATTGCCTCTGCACTTGGTTCCAGCGTCAGGACGGCTCTATACGTATCGGCTGCTTTTGCATACTGCTTTGCCTGCATACATGCTCCAGCGTCTGCAAGCATCTGCTTCACGGATTCCTCCGGCTTTAATTGGGGTGTTTTTTCTGCTTCCGGTTTCATTTCCTGACCGCTTTTCTTCTTTTTTCTAAAAAACCACATAAATACGCTCCATTCTTTCGCACTTTCCTCTGCATGACAAGTCCCCCACTTCTTATTGCTTTTCGCAACTAAAGCAGGTGGCAATTCCCCTACTCACTGCTTATTTCTCTGCGAAATTGAAGCAGGAGACTTGCTTGATACGTTAAATGCATCATAGCATGTGTAAATTTACGGGTTTGAATTTTGTTTCCGTTTAGCATCCTCTATGCCTATTGCAGGGGCAGAATGATTTCTACGCACAGACCTCCGAAAGAGCTGTGCCTGATTTTTACGGCGCCGCCATGAGAGGAGGCTATCTGTTTTACAATCAAAAGTCCCAGACCATGGCGCTGCTCTGTGGTATTTTCATCGCAAAGCATATAATGGGGAGTATTATTGAGCCTTTGTATTTGTTCGTCTGTTGCTCCGACTCCATCGTCAGAAACCGCAATTCTGCATTTTCCATTTTCAGATGCAACGCTGATATAAATATGGCAGCCCTTTTCATTGTGATTCATACTGTTTTGAATCAGGTTGCCAACCGCCCGTTTTATCAAAGCCTTGTCTACAGACACAGGACAAAACGTCAGGCTCTCCTCTGTTTCCCATTCAATCAGATATTTATCATCTATATCCATGTTTATAAAGTCAACCACTGCCTGCCGGACAACTGCAATCATATTTTCCTCTGTCTGGTGGATTGGCTGCATATTGTATTCCAGCTTTGACGCCAGATTCAGGTCATTAATCAGGTTTTTTATCCGCTCGCTCTGCTTTACAATGACAGCCGCCTTTTGACGCTCTTCATCTGTTAAATGAGTATCCTCCCTTAACTGACCTGCATAGCCCATAACCATGGAAAGAGGCGTTCGTATATCATGTGACACGCCTGCAATCCAGTTTGCCCTTGCAGTCTCCTTTTTACGTAATTGGTTCTTCTGTGATTTCAAAATATCAGAGGTACGGTTGATGCTTGCAGAAATTTCCGAAAGCACGCCGGCCTCTCGGAGATGGACTGCCTCTCCCGTGGGCAAATCCTGTATCCCCTTTATAATCGGATTTACCGATTTGAGAAGCTTTGTGTTTGCAGTCAAATATATCAGCAGTACAATACCAATATTGATAAACAATACCTTCAGAACCGTCTGCGGCAATCTGGCAATCAAGTGATAATCCCAGCTCGGCCATATATGCTTCCAAAAGCTTTCTTTTGGATAGCCAAGAACAACAAGGTCGTCCTCCTTCTCTCCTGTAAAGGTCGGATAGTCGTCTATATAGCCTCTGGTAAGGCCTGCTATTTGAGCGATAGTATACGACATAGGCACACTCTTTGGCAAGTTTTCTGTCCTCCATACCACCTGCCTCGTATCATTATCTATAAGAATTCCCCATATATCAGAAGCCTGCAGCTCAAGGAGCAGCTCTTCTGTCAATATATAAGAACTATCATCCATTTTCTGCAATCCCTCTGCAACCTGACCTGCCATCATCCACGGCGAGCTGTTTGAAGCCTGACCCATCATAAATACAGCCAGCAAAACAAAATTCAAAATAATAAGCAGAATAGAGCTAAAGAGTAAAATACCCAGAAATCGGCGTATCAGCTTTGGTATGCTTTTCACATTTTTCCTCCTGTACCATCATTTTCTTGCCACAATCCTGTGATTAAGGATACCGGGCGCGAGGGATTTAATTCAATTTTCTCTCTGATACGGCGAATGTGCGCCATCAGGGAAAAACCGTTGCCGTCCGGCAGCATGACATCCAGAACAGCCAGCTCCGGCTGAAAGCTCTTTGCTGCGGCGAGCGCCTCCCCAACCGTCTGAGCGGTTCTTATATTGTCAAAGCCTTCTGTTCTCAAAATAGATGCAACCATATCCACAAGCTCCTTCTCATCGTCAACAAGCAGGATACGTTCACTTTTTAAATAATCAGAATCCATAGAAATACCTTCTTTTAAGTCAAGCGGAAATTCGCAATCCGCTTCGCTACTTGCTCATAACCGTATAGCTGCTGCCACAGCTTCTCAGAAGGGACCCTCCCCCTTCTGAGACAAGCAAATCCCCCTCTCACCACTCATTTCTCTGCGAAATTGAAGCGGGAGACTTGCTTGATACGTTAAAAATACCTTTTGCCCCAACAGTTTTTATAATTATAGCATATAATAAAAGTTTTTTGTAAAATACCGGCAAATATAAGGTAAATGTAAGGCAGAGAGAAGGCTGCCGCAAAGTTGAGCCTGTAAAATAAAGGAGAACTCAGAAAGGAGAATCAGAATATGAATATAATTGAAACTCAGAGCTTAACCAAATCTTACGCTGATTTTACTGCTGTATCAGGAATTAACTTTCATGTGCGCAAGGGAAGTGTTTACGGCTTTCTCGGTCCAAACGGTGCAGGAAAGTCTACTACAATGAAAATGCTTCTGGGCCTTAGCAGGCCTACCAGCGGCTCCGCTATTGCCATCCAGAGAAAATCTCGAAAACCTCCGTATTATCAAAGCAGCCTGAAAATTCCTCCTGACCGCAGCCCATTGCATATACGGTAATAGGAGCCCCCGTATGCCCGCCAGTAGAAAAAGAAACTTTTGCCTTTTTCTGAAGAAGGCGAAAAAGTGCATCTCTGATTTCTGTTCTGTCTCCTGCATGATACAGCTCCAAAAGCTCATCCTTCTCCTCATCCGAAAGCTCTATGCCAGAAACGCCAAGCCCCAGATAGTGATCAATCATATCCAGAAAATCCTCATCCGCTGCCTCTTCCTCCAAAAGCTCCCGAATATATCCGGATACCCTGCTCCAGCTTGCACACTGATCATCATAAATATTCAAAGTATACCCGGATGGAAGGGTCAGGCCTCCTGTCTCATGGTCTGCCAGAACAACAATCAGCGTGTCATTCGGATGCTTATTATAAAATTCCACTGCCTCAAAAACTGCATCATCCAGCGCAGCTACCTCGAAAGCGGCACTCGCCAGATCACCATGATGAAGAGCTGTGTCAATCATTGCCGATTCTGTCATCAGGAAGAAACGGTCTTCCTTTTCCAGAAGCTCTATCGCCTTTTCAGTCATATCAGCCAGGGAAAAGGTTTCTCCGCCGTATTTCTCCATTCGCCGCCGGTCAATCTCATACTCCATATAGGGATCAGAATATTTTCCCTCGTTCATCAGCAGAAGCGGCCCCTCCGATGCATCCAGATTCTCCAGCTCTTCCTGGGTATCTGCAATTTTCCATCCCCCATTCTCAGCTTCTTCCAGGAAGCTCTCCCTGTCTATCTCCTTCAGAGCAAAGCCTCCTCCTCCGAGTACATCCAGAAAGGTGCTTTGCACTGCCTGCCAAGCAAGCGTGTCCACCTCTGTTCGCTCCAAAGCATGACCATAAAAGCCTGCTGGAGTCGCATTATTCAGGGGCGCCGAGGAAAGCACGCCCACAGCCCAGCCATTGTCTGACAAAACTTCCGAAATTGGCCGCCACTCTCTTATTCCGTCTCTGTCCATTCCGATTCTTCCATTTTTAGTTCTTTCCCCACAGGCCATAGCCGTTGCTGCTGCCGCTGAATCCGTCACCTCGCCATACACATTATCTGTGTTCATAATTCCAGTAACCGGGAAATCCCCAAACAAAAGATCAACATCTAAAAATGCTTCTGTTGCTCTCGTCACGCCGCTTCCCATTCCATCTCCGATAAATAAGAATATATGCTTTGGACCTGTCTGCTCCTCTTGAAACAAAGACTGTGCTGTCGTAATGCCCATTCCTGCCGCAATACCAACACCTGCTATAAAAACGAAGCAACCAATTCCCACTGCTAATTTCTTTTTACTCATCTTTTCCTTTCGCCTCCTATAAAAACAAATTTTTGGTGTCTCTTTAGCAGCCATCAAGCGGATTGCAAATTTCCGCTTGACATCGCATAAGACTTGAGCAAAAATAACAGGATTTCCATATATTATCTTATATTATGCTCTTCTTTTCTGCAAAAGTCTATTTTTATTATATAAAAATCTGATTTTTTTCAACAGCTATACGGTTATGAGCAAGTAGCGAAGCAAATTGCGAATTTCCGCTTGACCGTATCAAGCAAGTAGCGAAGCGGACATCATACCCTATGGGTATTGCAAATTTTCACTTGACCATAAGCAGTAAGAATTTGGTATAAAATACAATGACCATTTTTATCTTTTTCTACGCAAAAAACCCCGGAAGCCTTACGGCTCCGGGGCATCTTACACTTGGACATCCGGGTATCATTGATACCCATTCCTTATCCAGTTATAATTACTCGATAATGGAAGCAACACGGCCTGATCCAACAGTACGTCCACCTTCACGGATAGCGAAAGTAAGACCCTGGCTCATAGCGATCGGGTGAATCAGCTCGATAGTCATCTCGATGTTGTCTCCAGGCATGCACATTTCAGTGCCTTCTGGCAGATTGATTACGCCAGTAACGTCAGTTGTTCTGAAGTAGAACTGCGGACGATAGTTGTTGAAGAATGGAGTATGACGTCCACCTTCATCTTTGGACAGAACGTAAACCTGAGCAGTGAACTTGGTGTGGCAGGTAAGAGTACCTGGCTTTGCGAGAACCTGTCCTCTTTCGATTTCGTTTCTCTGAACACCACGAAGCAGAGCACCAATGTTGTCACCAGCCTGAGCCTCATCCAGTAACTTACGGAACATCTCGATACCGGTTACAACTACCTTACGGGTTTCTTCCTTAATACCAACGATCTCAACTTCCTCAGATACGTGAAGAACACCAGCCTCTACTCTACCAGTAGCAACAGTACCACGTCCGGTAATGGAGAATACATCCTCTACAGGCATAACGAACGGCTTGTCAGTGTCACGCTGTGGGTCTGGAATGTAGTCATCAACAGCATCCATCAGCTCAAGGATCTTGTCTCCCCACTCGCTGCTTGTATCTTCCAGAGCCTTCAGAGCAGAACCCTGGATAACTGGCAGGTCATCTCCTGGGAAGTCATACTCGTTCAGCAGCTCACGGATCTCCATCTCAACCAGCTCAAGAAGCTCGTCATCGTCAACCATGTCGCACTTGTTCATGAATACAACGATGTAAGGAACACCTACCTGACGGGACAGAAGGATATGCTCCTTTGTCTGAGCCATAACACCATCAGTAGCAGCTACAACCAGGATAGCGCCATCCATCTGAGCAGCACCAGTAATCATGTTCTTAACATAGTCAGCATGTCCTGGGCAGTCAACATGTGCATAGTGTCTCTTAGCTGTCTCATACTCAACGTGTGCAGTAGAAATAGTAATTCCACGCTCTCTCTCTTCTGGAGCCTTGTCAATGTTTTCAAATGCTACAGCCTGACCAAAACCTAATCTGTCATGAAGAGTCTTGGTGATAGCTGCAGTCAGGGTAGTTTTACCATGGTCAACGTGTCCGATGGTACCAATGTTACAATGCGGTTTTGTTCTCTCAAACTTAGCTTTTGCCATTTTAAGCGTCCTCCTTAAAATTTGAGCCCTTTCATTCCGGGCACATGATTTATTCTGGAAATAAACTTGCTATCCTTGATTATATTGCAAATCAAGGATATTTGCAAGCTTTTTATTTACTGGAAAGGATTTTCTCCTGTACAGACTTTGGAACTGGTTCATACTTCTCGAAGAACATGGAGTAATTACCACGACCCTGTGTTCTGGAACGAAGGTCTGTAGCATAGCCGAACATCTCGGAAAGCGGAACATAGCCGCGAATCATCTTGCCTCCGCCGATGTCGTCCATACCCTCGATACGTCCGCGACGAGAGTTAATATCTCCGATTACGTCTCCCATGTAATCTTCAGGAACACTTACCTCTACCTTCATGATAGGCTCAAGAAGGATTGGAGATGCCTTCTTCATTGCATCCTTGAATGCCAGAGAACCAGCAATGTGGAATGCCATCTCAGAAGAGTCAACCTCATGGTAGGAACCGTCATATACATTTGCATGAATACCAACAACCGGGAAGCCTCCCAGAACGCCGGCCTTCATAGCCTCCTCGATACCTTCGCCAACTGCCGGAATGTATTCCTTTGGAATAGCGCCGCCGACAACTGTGGATTCAAACTTATACAGTTCTTCTCCGTTAGCATCCATAGGAGCAAATTTAACCTTACAATGACCATACTGACCACGTCCGCCGGACTGCTTTGCATATTTGCTGTCAACATCCACATTCTTGGTGATGGTCTCCTTGTAAGCAACCTGAGGAGCACCTACATTAGCCTCTACCTTGAATTCACGAAGCAGACGGTCAACGATAATCTCCAGATGCAGCTCACCCATACCAGCAATAATGGTCTGTCCGGTTTCCTGATTAGTGTGTGCGCGGAAGGTTGGGTCTTCTTCAGCGAGCTTTGCCAAAGCCTCACCCAGCTTGCCCTGACCAGCCTTGGTCTTAGGCTCAATTGCAAGTTCGATAACCGGTTCCGGGAATTCCATGGATTCCAGGATTACCGGATGCTGCTCATCGCAGATGGTATCGCCGGTAGTACTGAACTTGAAGCCAATAGCGGCTGCAATATCACCGGAGTATACCTTTGACAACTCCATACGCTTGTTGGCATGCATCTGAAGGATACGTCCAACACGCTCTTTCTTGCCCTTTGTCGCATTCAGGACATAAGAGCCGGAGTTCATAGTACCGGAATATACACGGAAATATGCCAGTTTTCCAACAAACGGGTCTGTCATAATCTTAAATACCAGTGCAGAGAACGGCTCTTCATCAGAAGAATGACGAACTATCTCGTTTCCTTCCGGATCAGTACCCTGAATAGCAGGGATGTCGGTAGGAGCTGGCATGTATTCCAGGATGGCGTCCAGGAGCTTCTGAACACCCTTGTTTCTATAAGCAGAACCGCAGCATACAGGAATAGCTGTACACTCGCAGGTAGCCTTGCGGAGAACTGCCTTCATAGCATCTACAGAAGGCTCTTCTCCTTCCAGATATTCCATCATCAGGTCATCGTCGAGTTCGCAGATTTTCTCGATTAATTCCGTACGATACAGCTCTGCATCCTCTGCCATGTCCTCTGGAATATCAGTAACAGAAATATCTTCACCCTTATCATCATTATAGATGTAGGCCTTCATTTCAAACAGGTCGATGATTCCCTTGAACTCATCTTCCTTACCAATTGGGAGCTGCAGACAGATTGCATTCTTTCCAAGACGGTTCTTAATCTGTTCTACTGCACCATAGAAATCTGCACCCAGAATGTCCATCTTATTGATGAAAGCCATTCTTGGTACATTGTAGGTATCAGCCTGACGCCATACGTTTTCAGACTGAGGCTCTACACCACCCTTTGCACAGAACACGCCGACAGCGCCGTCCAGCACGCGGAGTGAACGCTCAACCTCTACTGTAAAGTCAACGTGTCCTGGGGTATCAATGATATTGATACGATGCTCCAGAGCACCGGGCTTTACTTTTGTCTGCTCATGCAGAGTCCAATGACAAGTAGTAGCGGCCGAAGTAATAGTAATACCTCTTTCCTGTTCCTGCTCCATCCAGTCCATGGTAGCAGTTCCTTCATGAGTATCACCAATCTTATAGTTAACACCGGTATAGTACAGAATACGTTCGGTAAGAGTGGTCTTACCTGCATCGATATGAGCCATAATACCAATGTTTCTGGTTCTCTCTAATGGATATTCTCTTCCAGCCAATGGATTTTCCTCCTCAACTATTTACAGTTGTTATAACCCAAGATTAGAAGCGATAGTGAGAAAATGCCTTGTTTGCTTCTGCCATCTTGTGCATGTCTTCTTTTCTCTTAACTGCTGCACCAGTGTTGTTCATGGCATCCAGAAGCTCGTTTGCCAGTCTCTCTTCCATGGTTTTCTCTCCTCTTTTGCGGGAGAACATGGTGAGCCAGCGAAGAGCCAGGGCCTGACGTCTTTCTGGTCTTACCTCGATCGGAACCTGGTAGGTTGCACCGCCGATACGTCTTGCTTTCACTTCCAACTGAGGCATAATATTGTTCATAGCCTCTTCAAATACCTCTAATGCTGGTTTTCCAGCCTTTGCTTCCACTCTGGCGAATGCTCCGTATACAATCTTCTGGGCAACACCCTTCTTACCATCCAGCATGATGTTGTTGATAAGCTTGGTCACTACCTTGTTATTGTACAGAGGATCTGCCAGAACTTCTCTTTTTTGAGTATGTCCTTTACGTGGCACGATACTTCCCTCCTTAATCAATAGATTATATCATCGGTACTCACTAACTAAGGTGTTCGTACTGGTAAAGTCTATATTTAACCCGCAACCGACAGGGTATATGGAATACCGTACAAATTTATAGTTAACAGTGATATTACAAATGATTACAGAATCTGGACTCAGTCTTTATACTGCAGATTTTTATTTCTTACCTTTTACTTTCGGTCTCTTAGCACCGTATTTGGAACGGGCCTGCTTTCTGTTAGCAACACCTGCGGTATCAAGAGTACCACGGATAATATGATATCTGGTACCTGGTAAGTCCTTGACACGGCCACCACGAATCAGAACAACGCTGTGCTCCTGAAGGTTATGTCCCTCTCCTGGGATATAGCTTGTTACTTCGATTCCGTTGGAAAGACGAACTCTGGCGATTTTTCTAAGAGCTGAGTTAGGCTTCTTAGGAGTTGCAGTCTTAACAGCTGTACAAACGCCTCTCTTCTGAGGAGAAGACTGATCGATTGATTTCTTTCTTAAAGAGTTGAAGCTCTTCTGTAAAGCTGGTGCTGTGGATTTCACAACAGATGTCTGACGTCCTTTTCTTACTAACTGATTGAATGTTGGCATTCCTTTTCACCTCCCGATTATTTCTCCATAGCTCTGCTATGGGGCTTCTGCGGCTGCTATTCATAAATTCAGGCGCGCTAAAAAAACGACTTTTTCCAGCACGCCTGCTTATTATATCCTTTTAAAATGTAACTGTCAAGGCATTTTTGAGAGATTTTCAAGATTCCGCTGCACTCAAATCATATCCGCTGTAACTGGAAGTGAAATAAGCTTCCATAAACCATTAATCCTTGTATAGACTGCCTTTATTTCTATTTCAAACTCCCTTGCATCATTGACCAGAGAATTCGTCTGCTCTGACAAATAAATGTACTTTTCATTCACATGGCCGCTCAGGCTTACTATCATATCATTCTCTTCATTTGTATTATACGCATTTTCTCTTGCAGTCAAAATACCCTTCATATTTGTAATTTCCAGCCAGGTCACTCCCTCCTCGCCAATGCTGGCCTTTGCGCGAAGGTCGTTATAAGCAGACTGGATGCTTCCATCCTTCAGAGCATCTGTGGAAAACACATCGCTCACAGTTCCAAAGCTCTTATCTGTGAGAGCAGCCGAAAGAATTCTTTCAATATCCTCCTCTGCCTGCTTCAAAATAGCATTCTGTATCTCTGTGTCCGGCAGAAGCTGAATAGTAAAATCCTGTCTGTTCTTGGTAAGCCTCAGATTATTTCTGTACGTCTCCATACCGTCCATAGAAACCTCAAGCTGGTACGTACCCCTGAAAAGATAAGGAATTCCAAAGGACTGCCAGCTTCCCTCTGCCCATTTGTCTACTCCTACTTCAGCCCCGTTTAACGTGACACTGGCGCCCTTTGGCACTGTAAAGCCTGTATTTTTCACAATATAATGAACAGGACTGACCTTCCACTCATCAAAAAGCCAAAATCTTTTTCCTGTTTTTACAAGATTAATCTTAAAGTCAACTGTCCCGCTTCCGTCTGATTTTGTAAAAACAGAGTCATATGCCTTAAGCTCCGGGGTTTCCCCATACCAGGTTTCATATGTCGTAAGTTTGGGTTCTCTGTCAGATAATTCCCAGGTAACTTCGCTGTACATCTCCGTATTATTGTCGTTTCTTCGTGCATTAATGAACATTTGCTTGGACAAACTGGAATTTTCAGGAACATTGAGAAGGTCATATACTGTATTCCAGTCTTTTACTCTGAGTGCCTCACAAAACTTTGCCACAGCATTTTCCGGCTTTGCATACATGGCTCCGCACCAGAAAAATATGGCGGCAAGTATGACTGCCAGCATCAACTCAGACAGTATAAAAACCCTGAGAAGGCTGATACGCTCTGTTTTCTGCTTCTGTTTATCCTGTGTCATAGCATATCCCCCTTTACCATCCCATTCTTGTGCGGTAGTCGCTGATTGCCGCTACATTTGCCAGCTCTGCCTGGGAAAATTCCGCCATAGCCTGACTTTGGTCTTTTTTTGTCATAACCTGATACCAGGACTTTGAATTAAAATACTCATAATCTGCACTGTTCTGATCATAATGAAATTCATAGCCATGTCTTGCAAAGATTTCATTAATAGCTCTCTGACAGGTTGCTGCATCTGTAAGCTTTGTCAGGAAATCCGCATCTGTGAGAACCTGTGTATTGCTCTGAGGAAAAATAAAATCACTGGCAGGCATTTCCTCTCCATTATCCGTTGGCACAGGGGTTGGCGCAGCTGTAGGCGTAACAATTGGTGCAGGAGTTGCAGTCGGAGCAACTGCACCAGAACCAGCTTGAATATTTCCATGGTAGTCAGCAGAGGTTTCACTCACATAGTATCTTGCATTAGGAGCGAAGTCCTCCTCCACAGAGACATCTACACGGCGGGAATCCCCGGAAAGTATATAAAAACCAGAAACACCCAGCCCCAAAACAATGCAGATAATTCCAAGTATTATCGCTGCCACAGCCTCTGCCGCAATATCTCTTTGCTTTTTCTTCCCCCTCTTTGGTACTTCCGCCATAATATGCTCCTTTCCTATAGGAAAAGGCAGGAAATTCAGATTTCCTGCCTCTCTGATTCTTTATTCTCTATTCATCCTTGTCAAGAAAATCTTCGCCCTCAAAGCATTCCTCTTCGTCAAGCTCAGGATCTTCATCCAGAATCATTTCTTCAGAATCTGCATCTTCCTCTTCCAGCTCGTCTTCTACCTCCTGGGGATTTAGAGTTTCCTCTTTTTCCTCACGAGGTGCTTCCTTCTTTGGTTCAGGGTCAGCTGTATTCAGGCGTACATCATTGTATCGCTTCATTCCGGTACCTGCCGGAATCAGCTTACCGATGAGAACATTTTCCTTCAGACCAATCAGCGGATCAATCTTACCCTTGATAGCAGCTTCTGTCAGAACCTTTGTTGTCTCCTGGAAGGATGCTGCTGATAAGAAGGAATTGGTAGCAAGCGCTGCCTTGGTAATTCCAAGCATTACCTGCTTTCCTTCTGCCGGCTCCTTGCCTTCTTCTGTGAGCTTCTCATTTTCTTCTTCAAAATCAAGAACATCTACCAGTGTTCCTGGAAGGAAATTAGAATCACCATTATCCTCAATCCGGATCTTCTTCAGCATCTGACGAACAATTACCTCAATATGCTTGTCATTGATTTCCACACCTTGCAGGCGATATACTCTCTGTACCTCCTGAATCATGTAGTCCTGTACAGCACGTATTCCCTTAATTCTGAGAATATCATGAGGATTCACACTTCCCTCTGTCAGCTCATCGCCAGCCTCCAGAACCTGACCGTCCGTAACCTTGATACGGGAGCCATATGGAATCAAATAATTCTTGGCCTCTCCGTTCTCTGGATCCGTCACAATGATTTCCCGTTTTTTCTTGGTATCGTTGATGGTAACAACACCTGGTGTCTCAGTAATAATGGCAAGACCTTTCGGCTTTCTTGCCTCAAAAAGCTCCTCCACACGAGGAAGACCCTGTGTGATATCGCCGCCTGCAACACCGCCTGTATGGAAGGTACGCATGGTAAGCTGTGTACCAGGCTCACCAATGGACTGTGCGGCAATAATTCCGACAGACTCGCCAACCTGAACCGATTCGCCTGTAGCCATGTTGGCTCCATAGCACTTCGCACAGATACCAACCTTGCACTTGCAGGTCAAAATAGTACGAATCTTCACCTCATGGATAGGCCCGCCTGTCTTCTCGCTCACACCTTCCTTCATAATCCTTGCGGCGCGGCGAGGAGTAATCATATGGTTTGCCTTTACAAGAATTTCTCCGTTCTCATTATAGATGGTATCGCACGAATATCTTCCAGTAATACGTTCCTGAAGACTTTCAATCTCTTCCTTTCCGTCTGTAAATGCCTTCACATACATGCCCGGAATCATGCCCTTGCCTTCGCAGCAGTCTGTCTCGCGGACAATCAGCTCCTGAGAAACATCCACCAGTCTTCTTGTCAGATAACCAGAGTCAGCAGTACGAAGAGCTGTATCAGACAGACCCTTACGGGCTCCATGAGCAGACATAAAGTATTCTAGTACGTCCAAACCTTCACGGAAGTTTGACTTGATAGGAAGCTCAATGGTATGTCCGGTTGTATCTGCCATCAGACCACGCATACCTGCAAGCTGTTTAATCTGCTTGTCTGAACCGCGGGCACCGGAGTCAGCCATCATGAAGATGTTGTTGTATTTATCCAGACCGCCGAGCAGAGCCTTTGTCAGCTCATCGTCGGTCTTCTTCCAGGTATCTACAACCTCTTTATAGCGCTCCTCCTCTGTGATAAGACCTCTCTTAAAGTTCTTTGTAATCAAATCCACTGTATCCTGAGCCTGCTTAATCATCTGCGGCTTCTGCGGCGGCACAGTCATATCAGAGATAGATACGGTCATGGCTGCACGGGTGGAGTATTTGTATCCCATAGCCTTAATAGCATCAAGCACCTCTGCTGTCCTGGTGGCTCCATGTGTATTAATAACCTTTTCCAGAATCTGCTTCAGCTGTTTCTTACCTACCAGGAAATCAACCTCAAGAAGAAGTTCATTTCCCTTCACGCTTCTGTCTACAAAGCCAAGATCCTGAGGAAGAATTTCATTAAACAGAAAACGTCCCAAAGTAGAATGAACATTGCCTGTAACTACACTTCCATCCGGCATCGTCTTTGTACAGCGCACGATAATTCTGGTCTGAAGCGTGATAACCTTATTCTCATAGGCCAGAATGGCCTCGTTTACGTTTTTAAATGCTTTGTTCTCTCCTGGATATCCTGGTCTTTCCTGTGTCAGATAATAAATACCAAGAACCATATCCTGGGAAGGAACTGCCACCGGGCCTCCGTCAGAAGGCTTCAGCAGGTTGTTGGGCGACAGGAGAAGGAATCTGCACTCTGCCTGTGCTTCCACAGACAATGGAAGATGAACAGCCATCTGGTCGCCGTCAAAGTCGGCGTTAAATGCAGTACAAACCAATGGATGAAGCTTAATCGCCTTACCCTCAACCAGAATCGGCTCAAAGGCCTGAATGCCAAGACGGTGCAGAGTAGGCGCACGGTTCAGCATAACCGGGTGTTCCTTGATAACATCCTCCAGAACATCCCATACAGCAGGTTCCAGCTTTTCTACCATTTTCTTGGCATTCTTGATATTATGCGAAGTTCCGTTAGCTACCAGCTCCTTCATAACAAAGGGCTTGAACAGCTCAATCGCCATCTCCTTTGGAAGACCGCACTGATAAATCTTCAGCTCAGGTCCTACCACAATAACAGAACGGCCGGAATAGTCCACACGCTTACCCAAAAGGTTCTGACGGAAGCGGCCGGATTTACCCTTTAACATATCTGAAAGAGATTTGAGAGCTCTGTTTCCCGGGCCTGTTACAGGACGTCCACGGCGTCCGTTATCGATAAGAGCATCCACTGCCTCCTGGAGCATACGCTTTTCATTGCGGACAATAATGTCCGGTGCCCCCAGCTCAAGGAGACGGTTCAGACGGTTATTTCTGTTAATAATTCTTCTGTATAAATCATTCAGGTCAGAGGTAGCAAAACGGCCGCCATCCAGCTGTACCATTGGACGAAGGTCCGGAGGAATTACCGGAATTACAGTCAAAATCATCCATTCCGGACGATTACCAGACTCGCGGAAGGATTCTACCACCTCCAGGCGCTTGATAATACGGGCACGTTTCTGACCGGTAGACTCCTTGAGGCCCTTCTTGAGTTCTGCAGAATCCTTCTCCAGGTCAATCGCCTCCAGAAGCTCCTTAATTGCCTCTGCTCCCATGCCTACGCGGAAGCCTTCTCCAAAGGCCTCCCTGGCGTCCTGATATTCCTTCTCTGTCAGCACCTGCTTGTACATCAGGTTAGAATCTGCCGGGTCGAGAACAATGTAATTGGCAAAATACAGAACCTTTTCCAGAGTTCTCGGAGACAGATCCAGAATCAGCCCCATACGGGAGGGAATACCCTTAAAATACCAAATATGAGAAACCGGTGCTGCCAGCTCTATATGACCCATGCGCTCTCTGCGGACGCTTGACTTAGTTACTTCCACTCCGCATCTGTCGCAGACAACGCCTTTATAACGGATTTTCTTGTATTTTCCGCAGTGGCATTCCCAGTCCTTACTTGGTCCGAAAATTCTTTCACAGAAAAGTCCGTCCTTTTCAGGCTTCAGAGTTCTGTAGTTAATGGTCTCAGGCTTTAAAACCTCGCCTCTTGACCACTCTCTGATTTTCTCCGGGGAGGCCAGCCCAATTTTAATGGCATCAAAAGTCATTGGCTGATAGGATTCATTTGTGGTGGTTGCTTCTGCCATGTATTCTTTCCCCTTTCTACTCTTCGTCGAGAGTATCATCGAAATCGGCAAAATCGTCTTCTACCTCATCATCATCTTCATCTTCATCACTTACATCGACAAGTTCTTCACCCTCAAATTCCTGACGGGTATAGCCGTGTCTTCCAAAGGATTCCTCATCCCTGTGGCCTCTGCTGTCCCCCTCAATCACAGAACGAAGGTCAGTATCACCGTAATCAACAGTTTCCATAATCTCTACCTCTGTCTGATCCTCCTTGAGTACCTTAACGTCAAGGCCAAGGGACTGGAGTTCTTTCAAAAGTACCTTAAAGGATTCTGGAATTCCGGACTCAGGAATATTGTCGCCTTTAATAATTGCTTCATATGTCTTCACACGGCCCACAACATCGTCAGACTTCACTGTCAGGATCTCCTGCAGAGTGTAGGAAGCACCATAGGCCTCCAGCGCCCAAACTTCCATCTCGCCGAAACGCTGTCCGCCGAACTGAGCCTTACCGCCCAGAGGCTGCTGCGTTACCAGGGAGTATGGACCTGTAGAACGTGCATGAATTTTATCATCAACCAGATGATGGAGCTTCAGGTAATGCATGTGTCCGATGGTTACACGGCCGTCAAAATATTCGCCTGTACGTCCGTCACGCAGCGCTACCTTACCATCTCTGGAAATCGGAACTCCCTTCCACAGTTCTCTGTGAGCCTTGTTCTCATCCAGATACTGCATCACATCAGGACTTAAAATATCCTGATATTTTGCACGGAATTCCTCAAAGTCCTCTGTGTTTACATAATCGTTGGCAAGCTCCAGGGTATCCTGGATATCGTTTTCATTTGCTCCGTCAAAGACAGGAGTAGAAACATTGAAGCCGAGCGCCTTGGCAGCCAGACTCAGGTGAATCTCCAGCACCTGTCCGATATTCATACGGGAAGGCACGCCAAGCGGATTCAGAACAATATCAAGCGGACGGCCATTCGGAAGGAACGGCATGTCCTCTACAGGAAGCACACGGGAAACAACACCCTTGTTTCCATGACGGCCTGCCATCTTATCTCCCACAGAAATCTTTCTCTTCTGTGCAATATAGATTCTTACGGTCTGGTTCACACCAGGAGAGAGTTCATCTCCCGCTTCTCTGGTGAACACCTTTGCATCTACTACAATACCATATTCTCCATGAGGAACCTTAAGAGAGGTGTCACGCACTTCACGAGCCTTCTCGCCAAAGATTGCACGGAGAAGTCTCTCCTCTGCTGTCAGCTCTGTCTCTCCCTTTGGAGTTACCTTGCCGACCAGAATATCTCCTGCGCGAACCTCTGCGCCAATACGGATAATACCGCGCTCATCCAAATCCTTAAGGGCGTCATCACCCACGCCTGGAACATCTCTGGTGATTTCCTCTGGTCCAAGCTTGGTGTCACGGGATTCAACCTCATACTCTTCAATATGAACAGAGGTATATACATCATACTGTACAAGCTTCTCGCTCAGAAGAACCGCATCCTCGTAGTTATAACCCTCCCAGGTCATAAAACCAATCAGCGGATTCTTTCCAAGAGCCAGCTCGCCGTTAGAAGTAGACGGACCATCTGCAATAACCTGTCCCGCCTCCACATGCTCTCCCTGGAACACAATCGGCTTCTGGTTATAGCAGTTGCTCTGGTTGCTTCTCAAAAACTTTGTCAAATGATAATCGCTCTTTGTTCCGT
This sequence comes from Eubacteriales bacterium, assembly GCA_030537135.1. Classification (GTDB taxonomy): domain Bacteria; phylum Bacillota; class Clostridia; order Lachnospirales; family Lachnospiraceae; genus Blautia_A. Next base: position 25,719 of record JAUNOP010000036.1, read on the forward strand.
CATCATTCTTAATAGAAATATCTGTAGAGGTAGAGCGAAGAACAGTACCCGCCTTCTTTGCAACAATACATACGCCAGAGTCAACTGCTGTCTTTGTCTCCATACCCGTACCTACTACAGGAGCCTCTGTTGTCAGAAGCGGAACCGCCTGACGCTGCATGTTGGAACCCATAAGGGCACGGTTCGCATCGTCATTCTGAAGGAACGGAATCAAGGCTGTAGCTACAGAGAACACCATTTTCGGGGACACATCCATGTAATCAAACATGGCTCTCTCATATTCCTGTGTTTCCTCACGATAACGTCCGGATACATTCTTACGGATAAAATGTCCGTCTGCATCCAGCGGCTCGTTTGCCTGCGCTACATGATAATTATCCTCCTCGTCTGCGGTCATATAAACAACCTCGTCTGTGACACGCGGATTGCGAGGATCTGATTTATCGATTTTACGGTAAGGCGCCTCAACAAAGCCATATTGATTAATGCGGGCATAGGATGCCAGTGAGTTAATCAAACCAATGTTAGGACCTTCAGGGGTCTCAATCGGACACATACGTCCATAATGAGAATAATGCACGTCTCGCACCTCAAATCCGGCTCTATCTCTGGACAGACCGCCAGGACCCAGGGCTGAGAGACGTCTCTTATGGGTCAGCTCGCCCAGAGGGTTGTTCTGATCCATGAACTGAGACAGCTGAGAGGAACCAAAGAATTCCTTTACTGCTGCTGTTACTGGTTTAATATTGATTAAGGACTGAGGAGAAATGTTCTCCACATCCTGAGTTGTCATTCTCTCGCGAACCACTCGCTCCAGCCTGGACAGACCGATACGATACTGATTCTGAAGAAGCTCACCTACCGCACGAATACGGCGGTTGCCTAAATGGTCAATGTCATCATCATTTCCAAGGCCATATTCCAGATGCATATTGTAGTTGATGGAGGCCAGGATGTCCTCCTTTGTGATATGCTTTGGAATCAGGTCATGAATCTCTCTCTTAACTGCAAACTTGATATCTTCAAGATTGTCATTTTCTTCCAGAATTTTTTCGAGCACAGGGTAATATACTAATTCTGTAACACCCAGCTCCTTTGGATTCTCGATTTCAGGGACAAAGTGCTTAAGGTCAACCATCATGCTCGATAAGACCTTAACCTTACGCTCCTCCGCGTCAATCCATACAAAGGGAACCGCAGCATTCTGGATGTCGTCTGCCAGCTCCTTGGTAATCTTGGTGCCTGCTTCTGCCAGGATTTCGCCTGTGGAGGCGTCCACCACATCCTCAGCCAGCTTCTGTCCTGCAATTCGGTTGCGCAAAAGAAGCTTCTTATTAAATTTATAACGCCCCACCTTGGCCAAATCATATCTTCTGGGGTCAAAGAACATACTCATGATAAGGCTCTCTGCACTTTCCACTGCCAGAGGCTCACCTGGGCGAATCTTCTTATATAATTCCAGAAGACCTTCCTGATAATTGGTTGCGGTATCCTTTGAAAAGCTTGCAAGAATTTTGGGTTCTTCACCGAACAGCTCCACAATCTCTGCATTCGTGCCAATACCCAACGCACGAATCAGGACAGTAATCGGAACCTTACGGGTTCTGTCCACACGCACATAGAATACGTCATTGGAGTCTGTCTCATATTCCAGCCATGCACCTCTGTTGGGAATTACGGTACAGGAGTACAGCTTCTTACCAAGCTTATCATGGGCGATTCCATAATAGATTCCAGGGGAACGAACCAGCTGACTGACAATAACACGCTCTGCACCATTGATGACGAACGTACCGGTCTCTGTCATAATAGGCAGATCTCCCATGAAAATCTCGTTCTTTTCTTTGATTTCCTCGGTTTCCTTATCAATTAACCTTACGCGAACCTTCAATGGCGCTGCATAGGTTACATCACGTTCCTTGCACTGTTCAATGTTGTATTTCGCATCCTTCTCATCAAAGGTAAAATCGATGAATTCAAGGCTCAGCTTTCCGCCATAGTCTGTGATTGGAGAAATATCATCAAATACTTCTTTCAATCCTTCATTCAGAAACCACTGATAAGAGTTCTTCTGAACCTCAATCAGGTTGGGCATCTGCAGGACTTCTTTTTGGCGCTGGTAGCTCATACGCATACTTTTTCCAGTTTTTACAGAACGAATTCTGTTTTTTTCCATTGACGTTTCACCCCTGTTTTCTTTTATTTATTACCGCATCAGCTTTCTCTATCACAGAGTAGGCAAATATAGCCATAATATAGCATCCTTTACTGTAACATATATTTGTCAACGTGTCAAGATTTTTTTGTTTTTACAGCACAAAAAGCAGGAACGTCCATTCAGACGTCCCTGCTCTACAGTCATTCTCAAATTATTTAAGAGTAACCTTAGCGCCTTCAGCTTCCAGCTTAGCCTTGATGTCCTCAGCCTCAGCCTTGGAAACAGCTTCCTTAACATTCTTAGGAGCGCCGTCAACTACTGCCTTAGCTTCCTTCAGACCCAGACCGGTAACTTCACGAACAACCTTGATAACCTTAACCTTGTTCGGACCGATCTCTGTCAGCTCTACGTCGAATTCATCCTTCTCTTCTTCTGGCTCTGCTGCTGCGGCTGCTACTACAACGCCTGCTGCTGCGGATACGCCGAATTCTTCTTCACATGCTTTTACTAACTCATTTAACTCTAATACGGTCATTTCTTTAATTGCCGCAATAAACTCTTCAGTGGTAAACTTTGCCATTGTAATTTCCTCCATTTTATAATTTTATTTATCAATGCCAAATTCCCTGTTCATGTCTCAGGGCGTGGCTTTGTTCCTGTGCAGGGCGCTTATCTTAAGCCTCTGCTGCTGTGTCTGCGCCGTTCTTCTCAGCGATCTGGCTAAGCACACGAGCGATATTTGCGATAGGAGCCTGCATGCTTCCAAGGAGCTTTCCGATAAGCTCGTCTCTGGAAGGAATATTGGAAATAGCTTCAATTCCTGCCTTATCGTTGTAGTCTCCCTCAACAATACCTGCAATCAGTTCAAGAGCTGGATACTGCTTTGCATATTTTGCCAGGATTCTTGCAGGAGCAGTTGCATCTGTAGCAGATACTGCAATTGCATTAGTTCCATGTAAATGCTGGCACAGTGGCTCACAGTCGGTTCCCTTGAATGCAAAATTCATCATTGTATTCTTGTAAACCTTGTAGTGAACTCCAGACTCTCTTAATTCCTTACGAAGAATAGTATCCTGCTCAACAGTCAATCCGCTGTATTTTACAAGCACAACAGACTGAGCGCCCTTAATAGCATTGGAAATCTCTTCTACGACAGGCTGTTTCAGTTCAATCTTTGCCATGAATGGTACACCTCCTTGTAGATTTATACCGCCGCATCAAAAAAAGTCTTACTGCATGACAGTAAGACCTCTGAATTCTCTCATCAGAACTTATGTCCTCGGTAGGCGTTTTTATCCTTATGCCTTACGGCACCTACTGTCTTCGGCAGCGTTCTACGATACTTTAACACGGTTTTGTCAGCGTGTCAAGCTTTTTTTCGTTTTTTTCGCTTCTACATCTGCCTTCTCACAATTCTGTATTCATCCCCCATCTGAAAGTAAGGGCAACTTTGAAAGGTGTTGCTTAGGAAACGAGCCATCTCATCCTCGTCCAGATTCACCTCGCACACATAGCAGTCATAGTCCTCATCGTATACATAATTTCCACACAATTCACAGTTTGTTTTCTTTCTCATTTTTTATCCTCGTTTTCCGGTATATCCGGCCGCTTTTCTGATTCTTCAAAAGCTTTTTTCAGAAAATCAGCCTCATATCATACCAGCTTGCCCCTCCGTGGCAGGAATCAGAAAGCCCATAATTCACAAATCCGCATTTCTCGTAAAAATGGATTTTCTCCTTCTTGCAGGTCAGCACCACACCTGCCTTTCCCCTTTCCCTTGCCAGCGCGGCAAAGCCTCTCACCAGCTTTTCTCCTATTCCTCTGCGGCGGCAGGGAGATATCACATTCAGGCCAAATACTGTCTGATAGGCGCCGTCCGGTTTATGCATGTTGATATCATGATAAAAAGCATCCGGAAGGTATGGTTTATCTGTGGTTCCCCCGTTGATAAAACCAACCACCTTCCCATATTCCTCAGCAACCAGAAAATTCTCCGGAAACTTCTTCATTCTGCTTAAAACAGCCTCCCTTGAGGCAGCTTCTGCCGGCGGAAAACACTCTGCTTCTATCTGTGCAAGCCTCTCTGCCTCCTCAGGTCTGGCAAGTCTTATTTTTATCTCCATTTTTCTTCCTCCTGTCAGCCTTGCTGTCTGCTCAGCTCTACTATCTGATAGTCATGATGAATTGCAGGCAAAATCTTTTCCAGCATATCCTTTGTCTTCATTCTGAGACTGGAAGTATTGATACAAGGGTGGCACCCAAACCATTCCTCCTCCAGCACCTCTCTGTCAATAAGCAGCTTCACTCTGTTTTCCGTGTCATTCATCAGCCCCATCACACTCACTGAACCCGGAGTAACATGAAGAAATTCCTGCATATGCCCAGCATCAGCAAAGGAGAGTCTGGCCGAACCGATTTGCGCTGAAAGCTCTTTTGTTTTAAATGGTTTTTGTCCTGGCATAAGAAGAAGATAGAAATTCGTTTTCTGGTGATTACACAAAAACAAATTTTTGCATATTTGCATGTTTAAGAGTTCATCCACCTCCTGACATGCCTCAATCGTCATAAGCGCCTCATGGTCAACCCTTTCATAGGAAATACCCAGCTTATCCAGCAAATCGTAAACTGCGATTTCCTTTGGAAGACGATTTTCATTTGAAGGTCTTCCTGTGTAAATCTGTGGATTTATTTTATGCCTCATATTATTTTCCCCTATTTATCTTTTTTTGCTGCTGTTCGTATAAGGAGTATGCCTTTGAGCCAGATATTGCGGACACCAGCTTTTTGTCTCTTATTTTAAGAGCAGCCGGGGAAAAAGTAAACTGTTTTTTTCCTGTTTGACGAATGCAGAAAAGTATCTTAAAATGAAGATATGAAAATTCGGTTTGTTGAAGAATATCTTACCGGTCACATGCGTCGGCAGTCTTGCCAGATGGCAAACGCCTTCTGCTGCATTTGTCAGGATTATAAGAGCGGCACGAGTAACCTCTTATTTTTCGCCTTCTGTAAAGGCAGAGGTTGCAATCAGCGGGAAGGATGATATTAAAGATAGGAAGAGATTCTACAAGGAGGAAAATATTTATGGAAAAATTAATTGTTCTGGGGACAGGAAATGCCCAGGCTATCCACTGCTACAACACTTGTTTTGCCATGAAAAAAAGGGAAGAATATTTTCTCACAGATGCAGGCGGAGGGAATGGAATTCTTCTTTCTTTGGAAAATAATGGAATTTCACTTAATCAAATCCACCATATTTTTGTCTCACATGCTCATAATGATCACATTCTGGGAATGGTATGGATAATTCGGATGATTGCCACAGGCATGAACAAAGGCAGTTATGAGGGAAATCTGCATATATACTGCCATCAGGAGCTGGAGGAAACCATCAAAACGCTCACACGCCTGACTGTTGGTAAAAAGTTCTACAGACATTTTGACGAGCGAATTCTGTTTCACATTGTAGAGAATGGCGAAAAAAGGGTTATTATGGGCGATGAATTCACCTTCTTTGATATTGGCTCAGCAAAAGAAAAGCAGTTCGGATATACAATTCAGATGGAAAATGGAACGCGGCTTGCTTTTCCAGGAGATGAACCCTGCAGAGAGCCTCTTTTTTCTTATGTGAAGGGGACAGACTGGCTGCTTCACGAAGCCTTTTGTCTATATTCCCAGAGAGATATTTTCAAGCCATATGAAAAACATCACAGCACAGTCATGGATGCCTGTCAGATAGCCGAAAATCTCGGAGTCCGCAATCTGGTTTTGTGGCACACAGAAGACAAGAATCTGTCAGCCAGAAAGAAAAATTACACTGAGGAAGGCCGGAAATTTTATCACGGAAGCCTGTATGTTCCGGATGATAATGATGTGATTATTTTTTAGAATTACCATGTTGCCATGCGCAGAAATCATGCATTCTGCATGATTTCATAAATAAAATCCTCTCGTTTTTCGTAGGCGGAAACCCACTACCTTTAGG
>JAUNOP010000037.1 GCA_030537135.1 Eubacteriales bacterium
AACTGCTCTTTTTGTCTGCTCTGAATCTGATACTTTCCTAATGAATTGTACCATACCGATAATTGCGCCGCAGACAGAAAGCGAGGATCTACTGTTTTACCTTCTTCAGGGCAAGCTTATGGTCCTGGCGCATATGGATATACTATACCCCTTGGCCTGCTCATCCTGCTCCGTAGGGATATGCATTGGACTGTAATCACGGTGCCTCAGGCACCGAGCAATTAGTGCAGCATCACATTTATCAATCCTCACTTTTTTCTTGCCGCCTGGCTTTGGCTTATGTATATCTATTCCTACGTAAACTGTGGTATAATTCATTTGATGACCTCCATTTGCATGCGGTAATCCCTGTTACCTTTGATTTTTTCCAATTTGTAGCATACAGGTAAATCCACGAAACTACAAATAGGAGGTCATTACATATTGTCTATCCTACGAGGAGCATATTTTGTAGCTAAGAAGAAATATATTAAAACTCAAAATAAAAGGATAGTTTCCTCTGTTCTCCCAATTCCGGCATAATCCGGCATCTTTTCCACGTTAATCGCAGTACATTCCCTTCTCATGCAATAGGCTCCTTTGTAGGAGTTCCTGCTTTTCTAGGGTATTTCTTTGGCGTTTGTTTTACTTTATCTATAACTACCAGCGAGCGTTCCATATCTGTATCAGGAATGTTAAAATAAACAGTATTCTCTACTTTTCCTCCCAGAATATTAATCGCTTTAGCTGCATTTTGAAGCTCCTCCTGAATCTTTCCTGATTTATAAGAAACAAAGCTTCCTCCTGTTTTTACATAAGGCAGACAATATTCACTCAGAGACGCAAGATTTGCTACTGCTCTGGATACGCACAAATCATAAACCTCTCTATGTTCCTTATCTCTTGCAAAGATTTCTGCACGTCCATGAATTGCCTTGATTCCGGAAAGCCCTAATTCTGCTGTTGTTTCTTCCAAAAAAGCAATCCTCTTGTGCAGAGAATCCAAAAGGCACACCTGCAAATGAGGAAATGCAATTTTTAAGGGAAGTCCCGGAAATCCTCCTCCCGTTCCAATATCAATCATTGTACTCACAGCTTTTATATCCAACGCTTTTACAATTGCAAGACTGTCCACAAAATGTTTTTTTAAAACCTCATCAAATTCTGTGATGCTGGTAAGATTTACATATCGGTTTCTTTCCTCCAATAATTCATAATATCTGACAAACTGTCCCTTCTGTTTTTGTGTAAGACAAATACCAAGTTCATCACAGCCTTTTTCTAAAATCGTTATATCATATTCCATCTTTTCACCTCTTCCCCTTCTTCCTTCATCAACTTCTAAAGGATTGATTCCCATCATTGGCTCTTCTTTGTTTCACGTGAAACACCGTTTCACATCTTCTTCCTCGAATTTCCAAAAAGCTGATTCTCTTCATCAGCTTTTCTTTGTTTCACGTGAAACACCATTTTACATCTTCTTCCTTGAATTTCCAAAAGGCTGATTCTCTTCATTGGCTTTTCTTTGTTTCACGTGAAACATCATCCTGCCTCTTCTCATGTTTCCATCCGTTGCAAAACCTCTATCTGCATTTTCTCAAAAAAAACCTCTGGCTGGCACTCGTAATATTTTTCCAGGTAATTCTCCCAGGCAGTGTCAAAGTCCTCTGACATCACCACCAAAGGAAGCTGCTCCTGCTTTGTCTGAGTCATTTTTTTCCACACTGCTCCTGCTTCCGTATCTGCTGTCAGCAATGCAGAATGCGTGTACATGGGATACCAATCTCCTGGTGCGTCGTTTACCCCCAGCATATCCGCATAGCTCTGACAGCCGTAAGCCTCCAGACATTCCTTCACATCCTCCTGAAGCGTGGAAAAAAATATCTCCGGCTGATATTCCGGTGAAAAAGCATTCTGTCCATCCTCAAGGGTTCCCTCCAGACGGGGAAAATAGGAATACAGGCAAAAGTGTGAAGCAGTATACGTGGCGTCCAGAGAAAGCTTCTGCTGCTCCTTTGTCTGATAAAACACGCCGTTCTCATCCACCTCATAGTCCACACCCTCGATTCCCCAAAAACGAAGCTTCTGCACCTCCTCATCCATCAGATCATTTAGAAACTGAAGCGCTCCCTCTGCATCCTCACAGCTTACTGTAACGGAAATCCCTTCAGATATAGTTATCTCGCTTCCCTCCTTCACATGCCACTGATTTTTCACGCTGCGGTCAATGGTAATCGGAAGGGGGACATAATTCCTGCCCTGCCCCTGGACGTCCAGCACATCGTAAATATCATAGTAAAACTGCCACCACTGATCCACCATGCCAAGCACCTGCCCGGAAGATAGCTTTTCCAGGTATTCCGCGTAGGTCTGAGTACAAAATTCCGGATCGATGATTCCCTTTTGATATTCCTCATTCAGCTTCCGGAAATATGCCTCAGCCGTTGGCGTCACATTATAATCCTTTACCTCCAGAGTATCCGCATCCACCATACAGGAACCGTCATTGGGATAGCCGTCCAGAAACTGCGGCGGATTTTCCAGACAAAAATACCTCCAGTCGTTGCAGAGAATGGTATAGGGAATCGCCTCTTCCTCCGGATGCGCCTGCGTATAGCTCTCCAGAAGGTCAAAATATTCCTCCAGTGTCCGCACCTCCGGATACCCCGCCCATTTCAGCACTCTTGTCTGCACCCAGAAAGCTTCTCCTTTATGGAGAAGATCCTTTGATTCATTCTTCTGATTGTCAAACTGAGGGATCCAGTAAATATGTCCGTCCTCCTGACGCAGCAGCTCCCACTGGCTGTCCGAATAATAATTGCGGATATTGGGATAGGCATCCCAGTATTCATCGATAGGAAGCAACGCACCGGCTTGATAAAGCTCCACGCCGCCCTCAATAAAATCCGGATATTCTCCTCCTGCAATATAAGAAGAAATGGCCTGATCCGCCGTCTGCCCCACCAGCCAAAGCTCTTCGCATTCTGCGCCTGTGATTTTGGCAATCTCCTGTTTTATTTCATTGTCCTCATCCAATTCCCTCCCCGGAGCGCAAAAAAACGCCGTATACTTCCGAATCTCCTGCTGTCTCTCCTGTCCAAATCCCGAAATCACTGCAGCAGCCCCGCAGGCTAAAACCGCCACGCACAGCTTCCACTTCTTCTTCATAAATAAAATCCTCTCATTTTTCGTAGGCGGAAACCCACTACCTTTAAGTAATGGGTAGTTGACTCTCTTCCTCCATGAGAAAGTCAAGCGGAAATTCGCAATATCCACAAGGTACGATGTCCGCTTCGCTACTTGCTTGATACATTCAAAAATAATCCGCCGGGACTTCTCCTCTCTCCGGCAACGAAACAATGTCTGGAAAGTCCCGCACGGGACTTCCCAGACACTCTTTCTGAAATTACTATTATTATAACCGATACTGTCCGCCCTCTTCAAGGGCAAACCATGCAAAATCCGCATAATTTCCAGATTCTCTTCCATTGGAAGAGGCATACATTCCAATCGTGCAACCGGTAAAACCACCTGCTTTCTCCGTACTGAGCCCTGTCATATCTACGTCCGCTGCAAGGAGCTGCTCTGTCCTTCCGCTCACCTGATAATAAAAATCTGTTTTCTGACCCTTCCCCCTGATTTTCAGAGTCAGAAACCCATCCGCAACCTCCCTCACGCCAAGAATCTCTTCCTGTCCGTGCAGCCGCCGTACCAGAGTCATTTCCTTCTTTCCCTCACGGTACATCTTGGTAAATCGGAGCTGATGCTTTTCATCGCACAAAACTGCCAGCCCCGCTTCCTCGCCTTCGCCCCATGGGGAAAATTCCATTCCCGCAGACACAAGATAATCGTATTCCTTCTGCCTGACCGCCACATAAGCGGGGCAGGTTCTTTCCCAAAGCGTTTCCGGCAGTACGGGCAGCCTTAAATATCCCTCCCGCTCAAACAGCTCTGCTTTCTTTTGAAGTGACCTGCGAAGCGTCAGAAACTCCTCTGGAAGAGCCTTCTCATAGAAATGATAAACCTGACTTTTTGGCGGCAACTCAAAGGGTTCTCCCGGAAGCCCCACTTCCTCCTGCAGCATTCCGATTCCCAGATTCACCACAGGCCAGCCCTCCTCCCAGACAACCTTTGCCAGGAAGGTATCCCGTCCAGTATTCACAAACCCTTCGCATTTTCGGGAGCCCAGCATCACCATATACCAGTTTCCCATTCCATCCTCCACCAGATCTCCGTGTCCCACAGCAGTCACCGGATAATCCTTCCCCAGATGGCGGTGCGTGAGAATAGGATTATTAGGATTTCCTTCATAGGGTCCCCATACGCTTCTGCTTCTGGAAATAGTCACGCAGTGGTTGGCTCCTGTGCCGCCCTCTGCATTCATCAGATAATAATAGCCGTCCTTCTTATACAAATGCGGACCCTCCGGCCAGATCACGTGATGCATGGCTCCCTTCCAGATGCGTTTTCCTTCTCCGATAAGCTTCATGGTTTCCAGGTTCAGCTCCTGCATCCAGATTTCCCAGTCGCCGTTATAATGCGTTTCATGCCGGTGATTCGGTCTTGTCCCCACATAATAACAATGCACACTCCCGTCCTCTTCCTCGTCAAAGAACAGGCTTGGATCAATTCCCTGAGCTTCCTCTCCCAGATAATAGGGTTCCGACCATGGTCCCTCAGGCTTTTCGGCTGTCACAATAAAATTCCCGCCATGAGATATATTGGTCGTAATCATGTAAAAACGTCCCCTGCAGTACCGCAGGGTAGGCGCGTAAATCCCCGCGGAATGTCCTGCCTCTTCCAGAGGAAGCTGGGATTCTCTTGTCAGCACATGTCCCGTCTGCTCCCAATTTGCCAGATCCCGGCTATGGTAGATAGGTACCCCCGGAAAATACGCAAAGCTTGAAGTTGCCAGATAATAGTCCTCTCCCACGCGGCAGATCGAAGGGTCCGGACGAAAGCCCGGTAAAATCGGATTTTTCGCAAAATACATAACCTTTTCTCCATTTATCACTGTTATAACTTTTCTTTCCAGCTTTTTCTTTTATTGTTCTTCATCCCCGTAAATCCGATAGCTTCCGCTCAGCGCCAAAAAAGCAAAGAAATATAAGCAGTTATCATAATACCTCCTGTTTCCTGTACGAAGCGGCGTATTCCAGAATTTTCTGACGCAGTGCAGGGCGTATTGGTTCTGCACCAGCAGCGCGGCCTGGGCGTTGACCGCCGTCATGGCCACCGGGTGAAGAGCTTTCCCCTCCAACACAGTTCCGTCTATGGCAAAAATACCATCCTGCTCCTTTTCCGTCAATATTTCACAGAAAAACCGCAGAAAGCGTTCTCCCACAGCAGCCGCCCAGTCCTCTTTTCCAAACCATACTCCGTCCATCGCGATATTGGCAATGGTACGATAGGCGTCGCTGAAATACCAGTCGTGCCGACCCCAGATCTCCTGTCCCTGTGTACACGGCGTTCCGTCAAATTCCGCATATTCTGCACAAAGGCCGGTAACAGGATGACAGGCTTTTTGAAGGTATTTCCTGCTCTCTTTTGCCGCCTGTGCCCAAAACGGGCGGTCCTCCTCGTACGCCCATCTAGCGAACAGTTCGTAAAAGTGAGGCAGATGGTAAGAGGGATCAGAAAAGTCCACCTCAGCAATAAAACGAATCAGCTTTCTCTCCCTGTCCCACATGGCGCGTCCGCCCTCTCTCTTTTCTCCTTTATGGATGCAGGTGTGCAAAAGTCTTTTCGCCTCTTCTCCATAAGCGAAGATTCCCTCTCCATCGCCCCACCTGTTGGAAGCGAACAACAGCGCCATGGCAAAAAACTCTTCTCCGTCCGGCGCGGCTCCGTAAGCGTTCTTCGTTCCGTCCGTTCTGCACGACCATGCAAAATATCCCGCGTTCTCTCCTTCCGTCAGATACATATAAGTTCTCGCCCACTTCCAAAGCCTGTCGAACTCTTCTTTTTTGTCCATCTGCACACACATCATCATCCCGTAGGACATGCCCTCCGTCCGGACATCCAAATTTCCGGTATCCTCTATATAGCCCATGTCCGTTCCCACCGGATGATACAGCCGTTCGTCCTCTGATCCATAAAAAAGCATCTGAAAAATATCGTCTCGTCTTCGCCGGATTTTCTCTTCCTCATATCCTGCAAGCACAAACAGATTGGGATAACTTCCGGTCACAAACGCGCCTTCTCCTTTCATTTCATCACTCCTTCACGCCGCCAATGGTCAGACCGGTTACAAAATACCGCTGAAGGAAAGGATACAGACAAACAATAGGAAGCATGGTTAATATGGTTGCCGCCGCACGCACAGATGTCGGTGTAACAGCGCCCGCAGCATTTTTCATCGCTTCTGCAGAGCTTCCCTGATTGGTAACCGAAGAAAGCAGCTTCATCAGCTCGTACTGCAGTGTGGTGAGATTTGCGCTCATACGGTTATACAGCATGGCGTCAAACCAGGAGTTCCACTGTCCCACTGCCACAAACAACGCCACTGTCGCGTAAACAGGCTTGCACAGCGGAGAAATGATTTTCAGGAAAATGGTGGTGTAGCCCGCACCGTCAAGCTGCGCCGATTCCTCCAGACTTTCCGGAATCCCATTCATATAAGTACGGATTACCAGCATGTTAAATGCGCTGAACATTCCCGGAACTACATATACCCAAAAACTGTTGGTCAGTCCCAAACTTTTATAAAGCAGGAAGGTCGGGATCATGCCGCCGTTTACATACATGGTAACCACCCAGAAAAAGGACAACTGTTTTTTAAACATAAACCGCTTCCGGCTCACAATAAACGCAAGGACAGCATTGGCCGAGAGAGCCAGAACCGTTCCAATCACCGTTCTCGCTACAGAAATATAGGCTCCGGTAATCAGGTTATCCTTTTGGAGAACCGTAATGTAATTCTTCCAGGTAAACTTTCTGGGCCACAGATAAATGCCGCCCCTTAGAGCATCTGTTCCGTCATTCAGGGAAATGGCCAGCGTATTAATAATCGGATATAAGGTAATCACTACAAATGCAATCATAAACAAGGTATTGCATATCACAAAAATGCGATCCCCAATAGAGGTTTTTCTTTTCTTCTGAAACATAAACTGCTCTCCCCTTTCCTAAAACAGCCGCTCTTCGCCGTACCGCTTGGCGATCTGATTGGCAATCATAATCAGCACAATGCTGACAAAGCTCTTGAAGATACCTGCAGCAGTACCGATTGCAAAGTCGTTCTGACTGATACCCCATTTCAACACATAAATGTCGATGGTCTGGGAAACGCTCTGTACAAGGCCATTCCCGAGCAGGTACTGCACCTCAAAGCCTGCGTTTAACACATTTCCCACATTCATCAAAAGCAGGATTATCATGGTCGGCCGGATTCCCGGCAATGTCACGTATTTAATCTTTGCCCAGCGTCCCGCGCCGTCGATGCTGGCAGCCTCATAAAGAGACGGGTCGATGGAAGTGATCGCAGACAGATAGATAATCGCATTCCATCCGGTTTCCTTCCACACATTGGCAAATGCCACAATCGGCCAGAAATATTTCGTATGAGCAAAAAAGTTCAGCGGCTGATCCAGAATGCCCAGATTCATCAGAATTTCATTCACAATTCCTGTTCCAGAAAGCGCGTCATGCAAAATACCAGTTACAATGATCCAGGAAAGGAAATGGGGCAGGTAGGAAATAGTCTGCACCACTTTCTTGCCTCCTTTGGATTTCAGTTCATTCAAAAGGATGGCGAACACAATTGCCATAATAAAGGTCGCCGCCAGGTTGATAACGCCCATCGCCAGGGTATTGCGGATAACCCTGATAAAGGTTGCGTCAGAAAAAAGCTGCCGGAATTTTGCCAGCCCCACAAACTGGGAATGAAGCAGACCCTCCTTTGGCCGATAATTCTGAAACGCCATCAGCCAGCCTCCCAGAGGCAGGTAGCAGAAGATGATGCCGTAAAGCACGATAAAGGCCGACCAGATCAGAAGCGTCTTCTGCCGTTTTACTTCCTTCCAGGTAATTTTTACCTTTGGTTCTGTTATTTTTTCTTTTTTTCTTTTTGCTATTGCAGCCATAGTTTCCTCCCCAAAAAAGGTAGGCAGACTGCCAGTTTCTCATACGCTTCATGAGCTGGAGCCTGCCTGCCTTTTGATTTTCCAGATTTACTGATACGACTTACTGATATTTTGCTGCTGCTTCCATTCTGCGGTCAAGCTCTTCCTGCATTTCATCCAGGAATGCCTGTGGGTTGCAGCCTTCGTAAACACTCAAATAATTTTCCCATGCACTTTCGAAATCATCCGCCATTACTACCTGCGGCAGATATTCGTGCTTGATTTCTCCCATTTTTACCCATGCCATACCGCCTTCTGTACTGGTGGTCATGTTGTTGGAATAAGAATACATCGGATACCATGGTCCCGGAGCCTCGCTTGTTCCAAGCATCTCCACATAGGTTTCCACACCATAAGCAGCAAAGCACTCTTTCACATCCTCAGACAGTCCATCATAAAATTCCTTTGCCTGAAATTCCGGCTTCATAGCGTTGATGCCGTCGTGGCTTGTTCCGGAATACTGTGGGAAGTAGGAATAAGTACAGGTATGGGACGCCTTATAAGCGGTGTCAGAGCTTTGCAGTCTCATTTCCTCTGTACGATAATATTCGTCGTTTTCATCTACCTCATAATCCACGCCTTCAACGCCCCAGAAACGCAGGTCATGTACTTCCTGAGAAAGAAGATCATTGATAAACTGCAGCGCGCCCTCTACATCCTCACAGCTTGTAGTAATGGCAAGACCGCTGGCAACATTGAGCGTTCCGCCGGAGTTATGCCACTGGTTTGTCATACCCTCGTCAATGGTGATTGGAAGCGGCACGTAATTGCAGCCTGCCGTGTCCAGTCCCTGCTGCTTCAGCGCATCGTTTACAGTGTAAGCAAAATCCCACCACTGGTCGATCATGCCCAGCACACGTCCGGTGGAAAGCTTTGCAATATATTCGTCATAGGTCTGAGTAAAGGATTCCGGATCAATGATTCCCTTCTGATATTCTTCATTGAGCTTCTGGAAATATCTCTTTGCCGTAGGAGTCGTATTGTAGTCGATAATCTTTAATTCTTCCGGATCTACGATAACTGAACCATCGTTGGGATAGCCGTCCAAAAACTGCGGCGCATTCTCCAGGCAGAAATAACGCCAGTCGTCGCAGAGAATGGTATAAGGAATATTAGCTGTTCCATCCTCCATTGTCGGGTTTGCTTCATTATATTCCTCCAGAAGATTGAAATACTGATCCATGGTTGTGATCTCCGGATATTCCGCCCATTCCAGAACACGCGTCTGAATCCAGAACGCCTCATCGTTATGTGTAGTAGCTTTTTCGTCTCCGTAAATGTTTCCGAACTGCTGAATCCAGTAAATATGTCCGTCGTCCTGACGAAGCTTATCCCATTCCTCTTCTGTCAGAAATTCCTTGATATTGGGATAATCGTCTATGTAGTCATCCAACGCAATCAGCGCTCCCGCGTCATAAAGCTGCGCCATGCCGTCTCCGCCGTCGATCATATCCGGATATTCCCCGCCTGCGATCAGCGTTCCCACTGCCTCCTGAGCGGTCTGTCCGGTCAGCCAGGTTTCCTTGCATTTGGCTCCGGTGATCTGTGCAATCATCTGCTGAATCTCATTGTCATCGTTGATCTCTGATCCCGGTACTGCGAAAAATGCGGTAAATTCCTTTACCTCTTCGTCCGCCATCACTGTTTCCGTTCCAGCAAAGGCCGCAGTGGTCATTGCTGTCAGAAGCAGCAGAGCTACCATTTTCTTTCTTTTCATGAATCCCGTCCTCCTGTATTGAGTTTTTCTTTTTGGTGATTTTATTTTACCGGATTCGGAGATTTCCTCAACCTGACAAAGAATATAAAAAAACAGGACAAACTATAGATTTTCTATAATCTGTCCTGACTTTTTATTGTTCTCCCACTCCACCCTGCCTGCGGAACTTCGCGGGCGTACAGCCCTTTGCCGCAATAAAGCGGTTGATAAAATAGTCGCAGTCCTTATAGCCCACGTCCTGAGCAATCTGGTAAATCTTATCATTGGTGCGCAGAAGCCGCAGCGCCGCCTGCTCCATGCGATAATTGTTCAGGTAATCCTTAAAGGACTGCCCGTACTTTTTCCGAAAAAGCTGTCCTAAATAAGCGCTGTTGATATAATATTTCTGACTCAGCTCACGAAGGGTCAGATTTGCGGCATAATTCTCCCGAATCTCTCGCTCCACATCAGCAAGGACGCTTCCCCGGGAAATATTTTTGCGCAGCTGCGTCAGATACTCTGCGTATTCAATGGCAAAATGCACCAAATGCGTACTGCTACCTCTGACGATTCCCTCTTCAAAGGTACTCTCCCCGATAAAATGCAGAATTTCCTCCTGGTTCACACAGTCGTCCTGTTCTGTTGCCAGATGAATGAGCTGAAACAGAAAATAATTGATGTTCAGATTCACCGTATCTCCGGCCAGTCCCATCTGCCGCATCTCCTCATAGAGCCGCTCCACCCGTTTGCGTATCTGTATCTTATCATTCTGCTCAATGGCCAGAATCAGCGCGTCCAGACTCTGCTTGCACAGAACGATCCCCCCGCTGTGCATCTGCATCTCTTCCTCATAAAAATACATGTTCTTTCTGGCTCGGAAAACCTCCAAGGAATTCAGTACGCAGACCGTACCGTAGGATTGGGCCACCGATGAAATATCCGGCACCTTCTTTCCCGCCAAAAGCTTTACCGGATGCCGGATGGCCACCTCCAGACTTTTCTGCAGATCCAGCAGATATTCTTTTTCGCTCATCCCCCGAACAGCAGCCATATAATCGCAGTACAAAAGGCCGATATCATAATGGTATTCCTCCCAGGACACGTCGAAAATACAGTGCGCTCCTTCCTCCTCCAGATAAGCCAGACACGCGTTATACAGCTTTCTCTGAAGCTGACGGTACTCGCCGTCCTCCTGTTCCTCCATCCCCGATTCACAGGGTTCCAGATAAATATACCGCACACCCTCCGAAAGCTGCATATGGCTTTTTACATATTCAAGATTCACATCGTCATATTTTCCTCTCAGAAGGGAAATCACATTTCTTGCCAGAAATTCGTGTTCCAGCCGCTGGCGCTTCCTGGCGCTTTCCCGCTCGAATTGGGATACCTTTGCCACCTTTCGCAGAATCCTAAGAAGCTCCTCCTTCTCCACAGGCTTTAAGAGATAATCCATACATTTATTGCGAATGGCCTGCTGCGCATAGGCAAAATCGCCGTATCCGCTTAAAATGATAAAATAAGCCCCCCCAGACAGGTCTTCTGACCGGATTTTCTCCAGCAGCTCTAGCCCGCTCATCCCTGGCATTTTAATGTCCGCGATAATCAGATCCACTTCATGCTCCCGCAAATACTCCAGAGCCTCCTCGCCGTCTCCGGCTGTGGCCACAATCTCAAAGCCCTCTGCATTCCAGTCCACAAAAACCCGAAGCCCCTGTACAACAAACGGTTCATCATCCACAAGCAATACCCGCAGCATGGTTCATCCTCCTCTGTTTTCTTTTTCTTCAGCATACGGCATGACGTTTCCTACGGACAGCCTCCTTTGGAATCCGAATCTGCACCGTTGTGCCGATGCCTTCCTCACTCTCAATCAGGAAACGCACCTTATCATCCGTTGTCATTTTCAGACGCAGACAGGCATTGATCATTCCCACACGCCCCTTTTCTTTGAGCTTTTCGATGGAGGCGTGACGCATCTTCTCGCCAAGCTCCTTCACCTGCTCCTCGCTCATGCCGCAGCCCGTATCCTCCACTTCTATCCATAGCTCTCCCTTTTCCTGAAAAGCCCTCACAAAAATCCAGCAGTCCGCCGTCTTTTTCTCGATTCCGTGTACACAGGCGTTTTCGACAAAGGTAACGAGAGTCAGCCGGGGAATCTGGATATTCTCACACTCTGGCTCAATATCCAGTTCATAGGAAAGCCGGTCGCCGAAGCGGTATTTCTGCAGTCCCAGGTAAGCTTCCACAAATTCCAGCTCTTTTTGAATTTCCACAAAGTCTTCGCTCCAGTCCACATTCTGCCGCTCCATCACCGACAGCCTGCCTACCATATCCGCCGTCTCGTATTCTTTTTTCAGAATACTGTGCATACGGATGCTTTCCAGAGCGTTAAACAAAAAGTGGGGATTCACCTGACTTTGCAGTGCCAGAAGCTCCGCGTTCTGTCTGGCAATATCCATCTCTTGCTCCCGCAGACGATCCTTATACACTGTCTGGATCAGTTCGTTCAGACGGTCTGCCATGCGGTTATAATTCTGCATCAGTCCGCCAATCTCATCGGTTCCTCGCACATCCGGCACCTTCTGGAGACGCTCCGCATCCACATGGTCAAAGGCTTTGCTCAATTCTTCTACCCTTGTGGTAAACGATCGGTTAATGAGACCCATGAGAAGCCCCGGCAGAATGGCGTTAGTCAGCACCAGAAGAAGGATCAGAGGTGTATAATGCCGCCAAAAGACTCCCACGTCCTCGCTTTCCTTGTAAGCTAGAATCCAAAAGCTCTGGCCATAGGCGGTAATTTCCGACACGTAATCCGCCTTCTCTTTGTCCTCAAGCTCCTGAAAGGGCTGTCCTGACTGATTAAAACCACGATTGGACAGCAGAATTTTTCCATCCTGACAGATATAAATCGCAGACTCATAATTCATATTATCCAGATTTCGGACAAAGCTGCTGTAATCCATTTCGATTTTGACCACTTTCTCACAGCCCACTTTTCCATAAAAGTCGAGCTTTCTGACAAAAATGATCTTGCGCTTCGCATTGACCGCCGGACTTTTCCAATCGTCATAGCAAAAAAGCAGCGCCTCGTCCAGTCCGGATTCCTGCAGATATTGATACCAAGGAGTTTCCCGCACTTCTGAAAGCCTGGAGAAATGCCCCCCGTTTACAATCGTCTCATTATCCGCGTAAATGGTGATCTGTGTAGTATCAGTTCCCATGCTTGTCTCAAACAGCGACTTTTTCATAAATTCCTGTCTGCTCACCACATAATCCAACGCCGTTTCGTATTCTTCATTCAGGAACTCTTCAATATAAGCGTTCATATAGATATTCTTTGCTTTTGCAGCAGCGTCCTCTACAATTCCGGAAAATGTGTACTGTACCGCGCTGACGTCGTTTTCCATAACATGCCGCTGCTTCACATGCTCCGAATAAATCACTACGGAGAGAATCACGCTGTCCGTAACAATCAGAGGCATCAGCATACAGAACAGGTATAAAATGTGAAGTTTCTTCTTGAGGTTATAATTATTCATCCGGTTTTCCAGTTTTTGCATCCACACCCTCATTGCCATTCCTTCCTCTCTGCGCGGCGTCATGCTCCGTCTGCCGCTGCAAAATTATCATACCATATCCGCCTTTTTGCTCGCTGCTGCTTCTTCCAAAGGCTCCATCACTTATGCCAGCCTGCAGGCGGCCCCATACAGGAGTCCTTCGGCGCTCTTCCATCCCTGTAGAACACCAGCTTTTCCAGAGCTACGGCAGAGTTTGGAAGCTCTATTTCGATTTCATTGACGCCTTTTTGAAAGGGAATGGAAGCTCTTGTCTTATGAATCTGCTCTACCACACCCGCCGACCAGAACACATCCTCTGGCTCTCCGGCCCGATAATCCTCTGGAATGGTACAGACCTGTTTCCATTCTTTTTCTGTAGATTTGTTCCGAACGCCCAAAGCCAGCCGGTCTCCCTGTACGGCAGGATTAGAAGGGGAAGTCCACAGCTCCATCGTATACCAGCCCTCCTGCTCCCCCATCACAAAATAAGTAAGAACAGGCACTTTTTCATGGTTTCGGACAAGGCTCTTCGGCCTTGCCCGAACAGCGCTGTCACATAGTCCATGGTTTTTCAGTATCTGCACCTGCCCGTTCCATACTGCGGCAAACGCTTCCCCCGGAACAGCAATCTCTCCGTCTCTTGCAAAAAATGTCTTTTTCGGAACGGAATCGGTATCCACGCGTTTTCCATGGACATGCAGTTCTACGATCCCGTCTCCATCCGAAATCCGCACTGTACAGACCTCCTCCCTTTCTGGAAGTAGTTCCCGCAGACAGAACAGCCGGAGGATTTCCTGGCTCTCTACTGTCTGGTTTGTCATGTCCCACCGAAGCCATGAACAGGATTGACTTTCGATCTCACATACAAAGCTTCCCTCTCCGTCATTGGCGATCTCCACCTGTACCTCACGAACGTCCGCATCCAGAAAGTCCCGGATTTCCATGGACTCGCATTCTCCGTAATTCTTAACTAAAACCTGTTCTCCATCTGCTCTGGATACCACAAGACGCGGCCGTTCAAAAGGTTCCACGTACATGCGCACCGGATAACGGCAGCCGTCCTCGTTCCACTTGCAAAATCCCACATGGCTTCCCGTTCCCATGCCGTACCATTTGCCGTTTTGCCGCTCCATGGACTGTTTCGTTAAACTGCGGTCCTTTACAATACACGCAGCCAGTTTTTCTCCATAAACATTGGCGATTTTTTTGCCCTGTCTGGCATAATGAGCATTTTTTCCAGCATAAATCTGCATTTGGATCAGGTTCATTCCCTTTTTTAAAGGATCGTACACCATACTGTAAAAAGCAGGAAGGCATGACTGGGCAAGCTCTCTCTCAAGGCTTTTCAGCTTTTTCAGAATATCCTTTGTTTCCTCCAGCACCCGATCTGCCTCCCGGTAATGAATGGGATGATAAGTGTCCGGACGTAATGCCTCGGGCCTGCGTCTGCCGATCAGAGCCGTTCCCTTTGTCAGCACATCGCAAAGCTCACAGCGCTGCGCTTTTGTGATCCGGCCGCCGAACTGGGCTTCCATCCATTTTTCCGTAAATTCTCCCGTTTTGTTCGGTGCCATGCTTCCCCAGGTTTCATAATCATAGGCAAGCTCCATAAAATACGAAAGAGGAAATTCATTGCCCTTCAAATCCCCTACGTTCACCATCCATACATCGCGGATACCATGCTCATAGGCCGCTGTCATCTGCTCCCAGATAAGAGACAGCGGCGTGCTGTTGATCCACTCATAGGAGACGGGACTGCCGTGGTAATCCAGATGATAATACATACCCAATCCGCCTGCATGATCCTGCATCGTTTCATCGGGCAGATAACGCATATGTCCGAAGTTATCCTCGCAGAACATCAAGATCACATCTGAAAGTCCCTCCCATTCTTTTAAGCCGGGTATTTCCTTTGTTCCGTAGAAATAACGCTCCACCTCTTTATAAACGGCCAGAAGCATAGGCGTATCCTGATTTTTGACCCATTTTTTGATAAGGCGCTTCTGGTTGGTGATGATATCCTTTAAAAGCCCGATATGCTCTTCCAGAGTTCTCGGACCTTCCATGATACTGTCTCGCTCTCCCCGCATTCCAACAGTGATGATATGCTCATATTTACCGCTTCTTTTCAGCCCATCCTCCCAGTAGCGAAGCAGACCCTCTTTATTTTTCACATAATTCCAGGCATTCCCATAAATAGTGTCCTCTCCCCGGTAAATATCCCATTCCTCGCCCGCGCGCAGGCATGGCTCATGATGAGAATTTCCCATAATGACGCCGTACAGATCCGCAAGCTCCTCGTTTTTCTCTCCCGGCCCGTCCAGCGCAAAGGAGGAGGTCCACATGGCCGGCCAGAGATAGTTTCCCTTCAGGCGCAAAAGAAGCTCAAACACCCGGTCATACATCTGCGCCGTAAAGCCTCCGTAATGGTGAAACGTCCAATTTCCAAAGCATGGCCATTCGTCGTTAATAAAAAATCCCCGATAACGGACAGAGGGTTCTCTGGAAATCATTTCCGCCCGGGCATCCAGCTCCAGTGTCTCCCTTGGCTTTGGCTTTGCATCTCCCCAGAATAGCAGAGGGCTGACTCCTGCCAGTTCTGAGAGATGAAACATGCCGTAGATGGTTCCTCGCTTATCGCTTCCGTAAATGACAAGCGCCCGCTCCACAGCTGCATATTCTTCCAAATCACCCAGACACTTTTTTCCCTCCAGAAGCCGCACAGCATACACCTCGCGTTTATCCGAAATCTCCCTCAGCGAAATGCTGCCCGTTCTGTCCAGCTCCTTCAAAATCCTGCTTCTGCCGGACGTGGCAAAAAGAACCAGCTCTTTCTGATTCGGTTCTGCTTTTTCCACAATCCGTACCTGACCGCCAGATACCAGATGAAGGTCCTCCGCCACCTTCGCGGCAATTCTCTTTACTCCCTCGTATGCCTCTGCCTCTACCAATAAAGGTACGCAGCATCCATGCTCAAAAATTTTCATGCGTTTTTTCCATCCTTTCCGAACCGGATTTCAAAAGGAATGACCGGAAGCTCCTCTTCACTGTAAAGATTCGCTTCCCATGGGCAGTCGTTCCACGCATAGGAAATTCCCGCCGCTCTTTCCGGCAACAGGAGTTCCACCCTGCCGTCCTCCAGCAGTTTTCCGGAAATTGTCCGACGGCTTCCATCCTCTGCAATTACTTCAAAGCTATGCACCGTTTCCTGCTCCTTGGCGCCGCCCGAAACACTTTTTCCCACAGGTGTTCTCTTTTCCGTATGAAGCCTGACGCCGGAAGGACCAAAAGCGAGCAGCATTGTTTGTCCCTGCCGTTTCCAGCCGCACAGTTTTGGATTTTCACAAAATAGAGGTTTCTGGTAAATCAGCGTTTCCGCTGCCAGAGCTATGCGCTCTCCCACGGTCTTTTTGTCTGTGGGATGCAGGTCGTTGTACTCTCCTAGATCGTACGCCTGTACCATTCGGGTTTTCGGGATTTTTTCACACCTTTTCTGTGCCTCCCGAAGCTTGGCCCATTCCGTTCCATCCGTATGCAGCTTTCCGTCCGAAAAACCGGCAAGCTGAACAAAAATGAACGGCATCTCCGGCATTTTCCACAGCGCTCTCCAGTCCGCGATCATAGCCGTAAATTCCTCTTCGTAGGTTTCCGGTCTTCCGGTATTAGACTCTCCCTGATAGAAGAAGCAGCCCTTGACGTTCCATTTGCGAACAGGCCAAAGCATCCCCTGATAAAGTCCGCAGGCTTTATACTGGAAAAAGGTCATTTGCGGAAGATTTTCCATTTTTTGGATCATCTCGTATTCCCACTCTCCGGTAAGGTCTGCTTTTTTTCCGTTCTTCCCATAATACAGCCCATAATCCTTTCCCGGCATAAAACCGCCGCCTTCACCGAAGACCAGCAGCCGGATTTCAATGATATTTTCCCCTGCATGGAGGACATCTTTGGGAATTGGATAAATTCTGGGCGGATAGCGGTAGCCCGTCTCGCCGATCTTCATTCCGTTCACAGATACCACATCAGCGTCAATCATCGCGCCAAGAAAAAGCGTTCCTTCCCACTTCTCCGGTTCTTCTTCCTCCAAAAGAGTAATCGTTTTCGTAAAGCGGACGCCGCCGTAAACCTGTTCCAGAGCCGTTCCCTCAAAGAATCCCGGAACCACTGCTCTGCCCCGCTCCCTAGATTTCTGACTTCCATCGTCCCGAAGAGCTTCCTGTCTCCAGAGCCTGTCCCGTTCTTCTTCCTCTTTCATTACCTTTTCCGGATACCCCCTGCGGCGGCACTCTTCAATTTCTTCCGTATCATATCCAAGGCGAGCTATCGTTTCCTCACAGCACCAGGCTTTTACAGGTGTGCCGCCCACTGCAGTCTGCAGAAGACCCACAGGGATTCCTTCCCTGTCCTGAATTTCCCTGGCCGCAAAATAGCCTGCAGCGCTGAAAGACTGCAGTTCTTCTCCCCTGGCCCTGAGCCAGCAGCCCTTAGTGATCTCCTGGCGCAGTTCTCCAAATACATATTCCTTTGGAACCTCAAACATCCGAATCTCTTCCTGCATGGTTTGTGCAAGCTCCTGGCCATACCGTTCCATCACCCTGGCAACAGGCAGCTCCATATTGGACTGTCCTCCCAGAAGAAACACATCCCCAAACAAAATATCACGGATGCGAATCTCCTCTTTTCCGTCCCTGAGCTTAAGCTCATGGGGACCTCCCGCAGGATATTCCGGAAGCTCCGCTTCAAAATATCCTGCTTCACTGCAGACCGTCTCTGCCTGAAAGCCATCCATCGATACTTCTATCCTGTCTCCCTGCTCTGCGTATCCCCAAATGCAATTTTTTACCTCTCTCTGCAATACCATTCCGTCGCTGAACAATGCTGATAATCGAATCATGCTGCATCTCCTCCGTTTTCCTTCTGTTCTTGTCAAGCGGAAATTCGCAATCCCCATAGAACACGCTGTCCGCTTCGCTATTTGCTCATAACCGTATACCTTGTCGCATAATGTCCGCTCCAAAGGAGCATATATTACGGGATGCCCATGGGTATAGCTGCTGTCTTGCTTGATACATTAAACCTCTGCTGTCAGCTTTGTCACATAAGAACGCTTTCCATTCAATGTTTCGCTTCTGCTGTCTGGCTGTGCAGTGCCGGTATAAATCAAATATTTTCCCGGGAGAAGCTGTGCTTTTCCATCCATGTCGTAAAGCTGAAAGGCCTCTGCCTTTAAGGTAAGAACCACCTCTTTGGCCTCCCCTGGTTCCAGAAAGACTTTTTTCAAAGCCTTTAACTGCGCGTTTGGCGTTCCTTCCTTGAGAGCCTTTACATAGACCTGCACAGTCTCTCCGCCTGCCATGGATCCTGTGTTCTGGATTATTGTCCGTATCTTTACCATTGTCTTTTCTGTGATAACCTGTTTTTCGGATGGCCGTTCCTCTTCCAGTACTATCACTTCCGGCTCCGAAAGAGAAAACTCTGTATAAGAAAGCCCATAACCAAAGGGATACAAAGCCTCCTGCTCCATATACCGATATGTCCTTCCTTTCATAGAGTAATCCGCAAAATCCGGCAGTTCCTCTACAGAACGGTAAAAGGTCACGGGAAGCTTGCCCTCCGGAGAACACTCTCCGAACAACAAGCGCGCGACTGCCTCGCCTCCTCTGGCTCCCGGATACCATGCCTGGATAATCGCCGGAATGTACTCGTCCGCCCAGCTCAGATCCATGGCGCTTCCTGTAAGAGAAACAAGCACCACCGGTTTTCTGCTTTCATACGCAGCCTTTAGAATATCCATCTGCAATCCCGGATAATCCAGATTGAGCTTGTCTCCACTGGCAAATTCGTTCCCGGTATCTCCTTCCTCTCCTTCCAGCGTGGCGTCCAGGCCAAGGCAGACAATTACCACGTCGCTTGCCTCACAGATTCCTTTTACCTCTGCCATGCGGTCATTCGCTTTTGCAAGTCCGTTCACTCTGTCATAAAACAGCGCGCAGCCTTCCGAATACAAAACTCTTGCCTCATCTTTTACGTAATCCTGAATGCCCTCCAAAATAGTCACATAGCGGGAAGCAGTTCCCTCATAATTTCCCACAAGGGCAGCTCTGCTGTTCGCATTCGGTCCAACTACCCCGATAGTTTTCAGCCTGCTTTTCTGAAGTGGCAGAAGCCCTCCCTGATTTTTCAGAAGCACCATGGTTTTTTCCGAAATCTTCTCGTTCAGGCGGCGGTGCTTTGGCGTATCGTTTTCCGTATAAGGAATACTGTCATAAGGCACCTTTCCCGGTTCTTCAAACATTCCCAGCTTCATACGGGTAGTAAAAAGATTTGTCACTGCCTCATCAATGCGAGATTCCTTCACTCGCCCCTCCCGTACAGCCTGTACAAGATGGGGATAGGTACAGCCGCAATTTAAGTCGCAGCCATGATTCATCGCCATGGTCACTGATTCCACAGGGGCTTTTGTCACCTTATGATTTTCGTGGAAATCCCGCACTGCCCAGCAGTCGCTAACCACATGCCCCTCAAACCCCCATTCCTTTCGCAAAATATCCAAAAGAAGCGTTTTGCTGCCGCAACATGGCTCTCCGTTCGTCCTGTTATAAGCGCCCATCACAGCCTCCACCTTTCCCTCCTGCACACAGGCTTTAAAAGCGGGAAGATAGGTTTCGTACAAATCCTGTCTGGAAACCTCTGCATTAAAATGATGCCGCTCTCCTTCCGGCCCGGAATGCACTGCGAAATGCTTGGCGCAGGCAGCCGTTTTTAAATAGGTTTCATCCTTTCCCTGCAATCCCTGAATAAAGCGCACTCCAAGACGGGAAGACAGATACGGATCCTCGCCGTATGTTTCATGTCCCCTTCCCCATCTGGGATCACGAAAAATATTTATATTAGGCGCCCAGAAGGTCAGCCCTTTATAGATATCCTTATCCCCGTATTTCTGCTGCATGTTGTACTTAGCACGAGCCTCTGTGGAAATCACCTCTGCCATTTCCTCCACCAGCTCCTCATCAAAAGTTGCCGCCACACCAATAGCCTGGGGAAATACTGTTGCCGTACCAGCCCTTGCCACCCCATGAAGCGCCTCATTCCACCAATTATATTCCGAAATCCCGAGACGTTGGATTTCCGGGGCTCCATGAAGTGTCTGGGAAACCTTCTCCTCCAGCGTCATCTGTGCTGTCAGCTCTTTTGCCCTTTCTCGAAATGTTTGTTCCATATGCAAGTCCTCCCGCAATTTTACGTTTTTTCTTCTATTATAAATTCTGTCGGATTGTTTTCCCTGCCGATTTTTGCTATACTCTTCTTAAATCTTGCTATTCTGTCGCGCCGACAATTACAGATGGCTGCCAGGCAGCCTGCTTTTGCACTTTAGGCGCTTAACAATGAAATTTTGCGCAAAATGACAAAATTTTAGTTCTGGCTTGTCCAGGTTAGGAGGATCCTTATGATTAAAGATTTAGACGGTATGAAAGAAACCATTGCCTACGGCTCTTCCTTATTCCGGCTGATGCTGAACCAGGAAGCGGAAAATTACCCACCCCACTGGCATACGGGAATTGAAATTATCATGCCTCTGGAAAACAGCTATGAAGCAGAGGTAGGAAATACGCGGTATTCTTTAGCCGAAAACGACCTTCTCTTCATCAACAGCGGAGAGATTCATTCCTTGAAGGCGCCTGAAACCGGCTGCCGTCTGATTTTTCAGGTTTCTCCTTCGGTTTTTTATACGACTCCCGGAATGGGAAGCTCCCTTTTGCTCCTCCCGGAAGCCATATGGGTCAATCCTTCTGTCTCGCCGGAGCTTCTTGCCCAAACCTCCGCAAAATTTAAAGAAATCGTACGTGAAGTGCAGAGCAATGGACTCCTGTCCGAAGCCTGGGTTTTTGCTTCTGTCATTCAGCTTGTCCTTCTCCTGGTGCGCCACAGCTTCTCCCGTTCTCCACGCTTTACAAATGTATCTCCCACCTCCAGACGGGAATATATGGAAAAATTTACTATGGTATGTCAATTTATCCAGACCTCCTTTCAGGAAAATCTGACGTTAGATCAGGCTGCCGCCGTAGCAGGCTTCAGTAAATACCATTTTTCCAGATTGTTTAAGGAATTTACCGGCTCTACCTTTCAGGAATATCTGACCCGGCAACGTCTCCGTCACGCAGAAGAACTCCTCGCAGACTCCAGCATATCCGTTACGGATATTGCCATGGCCTCCGGATTTTCTTCTGTAAGCAATTTCAACCGAAGCTTCCGGATGTACAACCACTGCTCCCCATCGCAGTTCCGAAAAAAACAGCAGAATGTATAAAAAACGTCTCTCCTCGCACTTTCTGCGAAGAGAGACGTTTCTCTATGCTCACTCCATACTCTTCAAAAACTCTGGTGTTTTTAACCAGTATTTGATTCCCATTACTGGCTCTTCTTTGTTTCACGTGAAACATCATTTTACCTCTTCTCCTTCTTCCACCAATTTCCAAAAGCCTGATTCTCTTCACCGGCTCTTCTTTGTTTCACGTGAAACATCATTTTGCCTCTTCCCCTTCTTTCATCAATTTCCAAAAGCCTGATTCTCCTTACTGTTCTTTCTTTGTTTCACGTGAAACATTCTTTTACCTTTTCCCCTTTTTTCGCCAATCTCCAAAAGCCTGATTCTGACTTTTCCTTGCTTCACGTGAAACATCATTTTGCCTCTTCTCCTTCTTCCATCAATTTCCAAAAGACTGATTCTCTTCGCTGGCTCTTCTTTGTTTCACGTGAAACACTACCTGCTATTCAAATACACCAGCAACACAGAAATGTCTGCCGGAGAAACACCAGAAATACGAGACGCCTGCCCTAGTGAAATCGGACGATACATTTCCAACTTCTGTCTGGCTTCTATACGCAGGCTCCCTATCTTTTCATAATCCAAATCTTCTGGAATCTTTTTGGATTCCAGTTTTTTAAACTGCTCCACCTGTTTAAGCTGGCGGCTGATATATCCTTCATACTTTATATTGATATTGACCTGTTCTATGGTATCCCAAGGAAGCTGCGGACGCTCCGGATCCAGAGGAGCTAATGTCTCATAAGATAATTCTGGTCTCCGAATAAGTTCTGCAAGGGTTGTTCCACTCTTCAAAGGAGTGCTTCCTTTTTCCGCCAATATTCTTTGTACGTCTGAAGAAGCTCCAATATTTACATGCTCTACACGCTGTATTTCCTTTTTGATCTGAACCTCTTTTTCCAGAACTCTCTGATATGCTTCTTCTGCTACAAGCCCAACCTCATAGCCTTTTTTGCGAAGCCGCAGGTCTGCATTGTCCTGCCGCAGCAAAAGACGATATTCTGCTCTGCTGGTCATCATGCGATATGGCTCATGATTCTCTTTTGTGACTAAATCATCAATCAACACGCCAATATAAGCCTCTGAGCGGTCTAATACCAGCATTTTCTGTCCTTTTATCTTTAAAGCTGCATTAATTCCTGCAATCAGCCCCTGTGCAGCTGCTTCCTCATATCCGGAGCTTCCATTGAATTGCCCTGCACTGAAAAGTCCTTTAATGCGTTTGAATTCCAGAGTCGGATTGAGCTGTCTGGGATTAATACAATCATATTCTATTGCATAGGCATTCTTTACTATCTTTGCATTTTCCAATCCCGGAACGCTGTGATACATAGCCTCCTGCACATCCTCCGGAAGGGAGCTTGACATTCCTCCCACATACATTTCATTAGTATACAAACCCTCTGGTTCAATAAATACCTGATGTCTGTTCTTATCAGAAAAGCGAACCACTTTATCTTCAATAGAAGGACAATATCTTGGACCAGTTCCTTCAATAGCTCCTGAAAATAAAGGAGAGCGGTCAAGATTTCTTCGGATTATATCATGTGTTGTTTCATTCGTATATGTGAGCCAGCAGGAAATCTGTTCTATCTGCACATCCTCTGGATTTGTGGAAAAAGAAAAAGGAACTACTCTCTCGTCTCCAAACTGTTCCTCCATTTTAGAATAATCAATGGTATTTCCTGCAATTCTGGCAGGAGTTCCTGTTTTAAACCGCATCATTTCGATTCCTAATTCTTTAAGAGAATCCGTTAGATAATTGGCAGCCTGAAGACCATTCGGTCCTGTTGCATTGCTTACGTCTCCATAAATGCAGCGCGCCTTTAGATAAGTTCCTGTACACAAAATCACTGCCCTGCAGTGATACACTGCCCCGGAATATGTCTGCACCCCTGTTATTCTGTCCCCTTCTGTAAGCAGGCGTGTGATTTCTCCTTGTTTGATTGTAAGATTTACAGTATTCTCCAGAGTTTTCCTCATTTCATTGCTATATGCCTGTTTGTCTGCCTGTGCTCGCAGTGAATGCACTGCAGGCCCCTTAGAACAGTTCAGCATTTTTGACTGAAGAAAAGTCTTATCAATATTCTTTCCCATCTCCCCTCCCAGGGCGTCCAATTCACGAACCAAATGCCCCTTGGAGCTTCCCCCTATATTCGGGTTGCAGGGCATCAGGGCAATGCTGTCTACGCTGACTGTAAACATAATGGTTTTAAGTCCCAGTCTTGCAGACGCCAGAGCAGCTTCACAGCCCGCATGTCCTGCTCCCACAACAACAATATCAAAATCTTGTTCTAACCGAACCACCGTAATCTATCCTTTCTATCCTAAAACTCTATATTCCTTTTATTCGTGATGGTAATTCGCCATCAGGCGAATTATATTTGTTTAAGAGCAATGTCGCAGCCTCATTGTAACAGATAAGACTGCAACCACTGTCCTGACAGTCCACCTGTCATTTTCCCATGCAGAACTTGCTGAAAATTTCATTTACAAGGTCTTCTCCAACAGATTTACCTAAAATTCTTCCCAGCGCTTCGTAAGCTCCCATCAAGTCTATAGACAGAAAATCCTCAGGCATGCCCATTTCAAGACTGCTCTGTACCTGGGTAAGGCTATCATATGCTTCTTCCAGAGCAGCTCTATGTCTGGCATTTGTAATATAAACCTCATCATTGAAATGGATTTCTCCTTTAAAGAACATATCCTTAATATTCTGAATCAAAGCCTCCATTCCCTGTTCTTCCTTAGCAGAAATGGGAATCACAGGATGGCAAATCTCCCTCTCAAGGGCAATAAGTTCAATTTCAGGAGCCAAATCTGTCTTATTATATAAAACAATGGCTTTACGCCCCTCTAAAAGTCTCATAATCTCCCGGTCATTGTCATCCAATGGCTTAGACGAATCAAGTACGCACAGAATCAAATCTGCATCCTTTGCATTCTCTATTGCACGTTTCACGCCAATTTTTTCTACTATATCCTCTGTACTTCTGATTCCTGCCGTATCTACGATCTTCAGAGTAATTCCCCCCAGGCTTACATATTCCTCCAGAATATCCCTGGTCGTTCCTTCCACCTCTGTGACAATGGCTCTATTCTCTCCTGTCAGAAAATTGAGAAGAGACGATTTTCCCGCATTGGGTTTTCCTATAATAACCGTCTTGATTCCTTCCTGAAGAATTTTTCCATCAGAAGCTGTATCCAGAAGCTGACGAATTCTCTGCTTTTGCTTGAGGAGCTTCTGTTCCAGCCTGTCTTTGTATCCATCCAGACTAATATGCTCTGGGTCGTCTAATGCTGACTCAATATATGCAATTTCATACAAAAGACTTTCCCGAATT
Source organism: Eubacteriales bacterium (assembly GCA_030537135.1). GTDB lineage: Bacteria > Bacillota > Clostridia > Lachnospirales > Lachnospiraceae > Blautia_A. The sequence goes on from JAUNOP010000037.1 coordinate 25,023, forward strand.
TCCTCCACTGGCCTCTGCAGCGAGCCTTTGAGCTGATTCATTGAGCTTTTGAGAGCATATTGATTTTTGGACTGAATCACATCCATAACAGCCTCTGCCTGGGATAAATCCATTTTTCCATTCAAAAAAGCTCTCTTTGTGAATTCTCCCGGCTCTGCTATACGGGCTCCATGATGCAGAACCACATCAAGAACCCTCTGCATGGCATATATCCCTCCATGGCAATCAATTTCTACTGTATCCTCTCCTGTATAGGTTCTAGGACCGTGCATCACCATCACAAGAACCTCGTCTATCAATTCTTCATCATCATAGATATATCCATAATGAATCGTGTGCGTGGGAACCTCCCTGATTTTTTTTCTTCCTCCCTTGGAACGATAGACCTGTGCAATAATATCCAAAGCCTTTGAACCGCTGATTCTCACAATACCAATTCCAGATGGAGTCATTGCCGTAGATATGGCCGCGATTGTATCTTCCATATTCATCCTCACTTTCCTTGAAAATCGAAAAGTTATCCACATTTTCTGCCGGTTATCCACATTTGCGGCAGTTGATTACCTTCTATGTTATTTAACGTATCAAGCAAGTCTCCCACTTCAATTTCACAGAGAAATAAGCGGTGAGTGGGGGACTTGCTTTGCGTTGCGAAAAGCAATAAGCAGTGGGTGGGGACTTGCTTGTATCAGGAGGGGTACAGGCCTGTCCTGATAAACTGCGAAGCAGTTATTTGGTTACGAACAAGCAGCGAAGCGGACGTCGTACCCTGTAGGTATTGCGAGTTTCCGCTTGACTGATAATACCAGGATCAAAAGGTATTTTTTTCCTAACATTATTTGATAATTCTATAAAATCCCAGGCACTTTCGTACCTGGGATTCCCTGTCCGTCTATCTTATCCTCTTTTTAATTTTACTACTACATGACGGTAAGGCTCCTCACCCTCGCTGATTGTCTCTACAAACTTATTGTTCTGCAAAGCCGAATGGATGATTCGTCTCTCATAAGGATTCATAGGCTCCAAAACCACAGGCTTTCTGGTTTTCTTTACCTTATAGGCAATTCCCTTTGCCAGATTTTCCAGGGTTTCCTTTCTCCTTCTCCTATAATCTTCTGTATCAAGCTTAACCCGAATATAGTCATCCTTTCCCTTATTGACCACAAGGCTTGTCAGATACTGAAGAGAATCCAGAGTTTGTCCTCTCTTTCCGATAAGGATACCCATATCCTCGCCCTCAAAGTCAACCTCAAGGCTTCCTTCTGTTGTATTATATTTGGAAGTAATTTCAACCTCTCCAAGATTCATGGATTGGAATACATCTCTTAAAAATACGATTGCACGATTTTCCACATCCTGAATTTCTGCCGGATCTGTAAGAATCTGAATCGGCTTAGAAACCTTTACGGGCTTCTCCTTTACAGGCTTGTCTTTCTGCTGCTTTTCTTTAACTGGAACCGGTGTTTTTTCCCTCACAGGCTTTTCCTTTATTAGTTTTTCCTTTGCTGGTCTCTCCTTGCGGACTTCTGGTTTTGGGGTCTTGAAAGCAGCTTTTGCTTTTACAGGCTTGTCCGCCTGCGCAGAAAGCGGTCTGTCTTCTTTCTGCTCCTGCACAGCCGGCTTTACTTCCTCAATCGTCTCTTCCTGCACAGAAGCAAGCAAATCCTCTACCTCCAGCTCCTGAGGTTTTGATTTTCTGCGTACTCTGATAATCGCCGGTTTGCTTCCAATTCCAAAGAAGCCAGAGCTTCCTTCACTGATTACTTCAATCTCCAGATTATCACTGGAGGTTCCCAGCTCAATAGACGCCTTGATAATGGCTTCGTCCTTATTCTTGGCCTGAACCTGGATAAAATCCTCCATAACTACCCTCCTCCTGCTTATTTCCTACGTTTATTGCGCTCCTCAAAATCTCTTACCATATTTGCCTTGGCTGTGATGCTTCCGGGCTTGGCGCTGCCAGCCTTACGATAAGCTTCCTCTACCTTTTTGGCACGTTCAGAGGTACCAGCCTCGTTCACAGCTTTTTCTTTTCGTTCCAGATTTTTCACGTTCTGATGAGCCTGAGAAGTAATCTTCTGGGGAGGAAGACCCTGCTTTTCTCTCTTCTTCTCCATCTTCTTCTGATTCTCCTCTATCAGCTTCTGGATATCCTCTTTATCCAGCACACGGTTGATAATCACCTGCTGAATGCTGCGGACAACTGCACTGGAAATCCAGTAAATGCCAAGACCTACTGGGAACGTAAAGCAGAAAATAGCTGACATAATCGGCATAAAGGTATTCATCATTTTCATGGTGCTTGCCATACTGTCTGCCTGTGGATTATCTCCTGTAGAAGCAGTCTGAGGCATCAGCTTAATATTCAGCATCTGTGTAAGCCAGGAAAGCAGCGGAATCATAACAGCGCCAACAACAAGAAGAATGGAGCCTGCTGCTATGCCTGCCTTTATGATTTCAAGTGGTTGATCTGCAATGTTGAGCCCAAGGAAGTTCTGCATATGAGAAATTTTCTCAGCTGTGGAATCAATTACCCCTGAAAATGAAGAAAACTGCTTCATCTCAGATAAGCTTTCCCACTGGCTCGGCGACAGGGCATATAAAAAGTCTATAATAGAACCTGCTGTAGCTTCGTTTGTGGCATTATCCACAATAAGCTGAACTCTTGTAATCTTATTTTCCTGAATAAAATTGCGGATAAGCTCTGTATAGCCATCTACAGCAACAATCTCTGTCATAGCGTCTGTAAGTACATCCTTTACAGCGCCCACATAAGCCGGAATTCTGTAAATAACCTGCCACAGAGACAAAAGAATCGGCGCCTGAATCAAAAGCTGAAGACAGCTTCCTGTCGGAGACACTCCATATTTCTGGTAAACAGCCTGCGTCTCCTCCTGCAATTTCATCATGGAATCCTGATCTTTTTTGTTCTGATACTTCTTATTGATTTTCTGAAGTTCTGGCTGCATAACTACCTGCAGCTTGGAAAACTTCTGCTGTTTAATCTGAAGAGGTGTCATCAGAGCATAAATGATAATACTGAAAATGACAATACAAAGACCAATATTTTGTATTCCCACTGTACTAAGTACAATATATATACCATTCATGATCCATCCCATGATGGAGGCAATCTGTCCCAAAATTGGAGTTCCGCTTTTTGTTAATAATAGCATTTCCAAATTTTTTTCCTCCCGGGAATTTTAATAAATTTTAATATTTGTAAGATTTGTCAAGCTCCCATTGTCTTAAGCCAACAGGTTTTCTGAAGCAGAATTTTAACCAAATCAAGTAAGTCCCCTGCTTCCGTTGCGAAAAGCAATAAGCAGTGAGTGGGGACTTGCTTGTATCAGAATGGGCGCCCCCCTTCTGAGAAGCTGCGACAGCAGCTATGCCCATGGGGCATCCCGTAATACACGCTCCTTGGAGCGGACGCTGCGCGGCAAGGTATACGGTTATAAGCAAGCAGCGAAGCAGACGTCGTACCCTGTGGGTATTGCGAATTTCCGCTTGACCATTCTCTCACTTTGTGGGTTATTATTGGGTCTCAAACTTCTTTTACTATTTCCTGCAAAAGTCCCAAAAGTGTTATTTCTGCTACAGTTCTCACGGCACAGGGTCATAACCCCCATGAGAAAAGGGATTACAGCGCAGAATTCTCCATACTGCAAGCAGTCCTCCCTTTAAGGCACCATATTTTTCAATTGCTTCCAACCCATACTGAGAACAGGTGGGAATATAAGGACATCTTGTTCTCTTCATGGGGGAAAGATATTTCTGATACAGACGAATGGCCTTAATCATCACTTTTTTTATCATGATTCTCTATCTCCACTTTTATATGATGGCGAGCTGCAAGATGAAGCAGGGCACGTTCTGTTTCCCAATAACCTATGGAGCTTGCCGCCACTCTGGCAACCACTACAATATCATATCCAAGCTGAAATAATTCCTCGTTAAGACGATAACTCTCTCTGACCAGTCTGGTAATTCTGTGGCGAACCACACTATTTCCAACCTTTTTGCTTACGGATATTCCCAAACGATTCTTTGTCTGCTGATTTCTCAGCACATACATCACCAGATACTTGTTTGCATATGATGTTCCATTTTTATATACAAATTGAAAATCTCTGTTTTTTTTCAAAGACTCCCCATTTTTCATCTTTTATAGAAGAAAAGACCACATAAAATGCGGTCTTATGCTGATAAACGCTTTCTTCCTTTTAATCTTCTTGCAGCTAAAACTTTACGTCCGCCCTTCGTTGCCATTCTGGCTCTGAAGCCGTGAACTTTAGATCTCTGTCTTTTCTTTGGCTGAAATGTCATTTTCATAGGTAACGCACCTCCCTTATCTATTCATCAAATACCTTTCACAGCAGCCATGCGGCCATGAAACAATGAGCAGGCAAGCACAGCCAACGTACGTAACAATATAAAGTGTACGCATTCCCCCTGCCCTCTTATACTCAGAACATCATACGAGCGGTTCATTGTCTTAAGCCAACGAACCTTGTGCAGCCGTAAGCCCTATTCAAACAAAAAAAGAACCGCGGTCGCACCATTTCAATTATATTCAGAAACTCCTGTTTCGTCAAGTAGAAATTCAATAAATTTAACGTATCAAGCAAGTCTCCCGCTTCCATTTCGCAGAGAAATAAGCGGGGGACTTGCTTCTCTCAGAAGGTCCAATAGCAGCCATACCCACTGAGTTATCCCGAATACACACTCTTTGGAAGCGAGCGCTGCGCGATAAAGCATATAGTTATGAGCAAACAGTGAAACAAACGTCGTATTCTGTGGACATTGCGAATTTCTAATTAGTTCTGACAGGCTTTATCTGAATGTCCATTTTCCTCTCTTCTGGTTAACGTAACATTATCCACAAAATGTGGATAAGATGTGGATAACTTGTGGATAGTTCAATTTTTGTCCACATTTTATCCACATTTCGACAAGAAAATCCCTATTTTATCAGGTGTATAACTTTTTTAGAGTTATCCACATTTTTTCCGATAGTTTTTGATTATGGTAAACTAAGACATTTTTAGGCATTGCGAAAAACTGGTATTTATTATAATATAAATGTGGGAGCAAAAGGATATTAAATTTTGAGGTCATGCTTTTTTATGCTAACATAAAACGCATGGCCTTTTGACCCTGGTATCATAAAACGCAATAAATAAAGGTAGGAGCAGCCAAAAAGTATGAATAACATAGAGGAAAAGTGGGACGAGATTTTACAAAGCGTAAAAACAGAGCATGAACTATCTGAAGTTTCCTTTAACACCTGGATTCGTCCGCTGAAAATATACAATATCGAAGGGAACACAGTGACTGTTCTGGTTCCTTCTGAACAGGTGGGTTTGAATTATATTAATAAAAGATACAAGCTTCCGCTTCAGGTAGCTATCAGCGAAATAGCTGAAATAGACGATTGTGAGGTGAAATTTATCCTCCCTGCAGACGCGGAAAGAAAATCGCTTGCTTCTTACGGTAATAACGGGCAAAACGCACGATTTGAAGAGGCAAATTTAGACCCCAAATACACCTTTGACACCTTTGTCGTAGGAAGTAATAACAAATTTGCTCAGGCCGCAGCCCTGGCAGTTGCCGAGTCTCCAGGAGAAATCTATAATCCCCTCTTCATATACGGAGGCGCTGGGCTTGGAAAGACACATTTAATGCACTCTATTGCCCATTTTATCATAGAAAATAATCTGGACAGTAAGGTTTTGTATGTAACGAGTGAAGAATTTACCAATGAATTGATTGAAACCATACGAAATGGAAATAATTCTGCAATGGGACGTTTTCGTGATAAATACAGGAATATTGACGTTCTTCTGATAGATGACGTACAGTTCATCATAGGGAAGGAATCGACACAGGAAGAATTTTTCCACACCTTCAATGCTCTTCACAGTGCCAAAAAGCAAATTATCCTTTCTTCTGACAAACCCCCAAAGGATATGGATATCCTGGAAGAGAGAATCCGCTCTCGCTTTGAATGGGGACTGATTGCAGACATCTCTTCTCCTGACTATGAAACCAGGATGGCAATTTTGAAAAAAAAGGAAGAAATGGATGGTTACAACATTGATGAGGGTGTTTTAGAGTATATTGCCACAAATATCTGCTCTAATATCAGAGAATTGGAGGGTTCGCTCAATAAAGTTATGGCTTTTGCCAACCTGGTTCACAGGAAAGTTACCCTTGAATTGGCTCAGGAAGTTCTAAAAGACATCATTTCTCCTGATGAAAGCAGGGAAATTACCCCTGAGCGCATTCTCTCTGTGGTTGCAGAGCATTATAACGTAAGTGTAGCTGATATTCTTGGGAACAAGCGAAGCTCAAAAGTTGTGATTCCAAGACAAATTTCTATGTACCTGTGCCGGGAAATGACACAGCTTCAATTAAAACTAATTGGCAAATGTATCGGAAACCGAGATCATACCACAGTCATGCATGGAATTGAAAAAATTGAGAAGGAATTAAAGCACTCTGAGGCCTTGCGTACCACAATAGATACCCTGAAAAAGAAAATTAATCCACATAACTAGCACAAGTTATCCACATAGTTATCCACATTTTAGGCAAAAATCGTGTGGATAACGTGTTGATAACTATGTGGATAAATGTGGAAACTTTTTTTTAAAATTTTCAATAAATTTAAGTTATCCACATTTTATCCACATTTTTGACAAAATTCGTGTGGATAACGTGTGGATAACTTTTTAGAAATTTTCAGTAAACTAGGGTTATACACATTATCGACAT
>JAUNOP010000083.1 GCA_030537135.1 Eubacteriales bacterium
AATCAACGCCTGTGGAGATAGTAGGTTACGAGGTCGATGAAGCAGGAAGCCCATTTTTAGACAATGGGTAGTTCACACAGGCATGTCGATTACCAGACATGCAGTGGAGGCTTCTCTGGATATGAACAACACGGAATATGCAGACTATCTTGGAGAGAGCGAGAAGTCAAAAGGCTATATGTACAATGAAATTGTGTGGCCGAATGAGGAAGAAAAGGAGCAGTTTCGGAATATAATGGAGTCATTAGAGGTGTTCTATCAGCCGGGAAGTGCGCTGGAGGAGACGGTTCTGGACGTGGGAATCCGAGTCCTTCACAGAGAGCTGACCCCAGAGGAGGGGGCAGCAGAGGTATCGAAAAAGATGGCGATTGAGATGGCAGAATAAAGAAGACATATATTGGAAAAAATGACAGCAGAGGCATTCACATGCAAAGGAGAGGTAAAAGGGATGTTGTGGACAAGGGTTCCGAAAAAACAAAGAAAAAGGCTTTTGATACATGCACTCAAAATAGCAGTTGGGAGCAGTGCGGCTATTTATATTGCAAAGGCTCTGAACCTCCAGTTTGAGACCTCTGCCGGCAGTATTGCCCTGCTCACCATTGTGACAACCAAATGGGAGACTCTCCGGCTTTCCCTGTCCAGAGTGATTACCTTTCTGGTGACTGCTGTCCTTGCATGGATAATCTTTGCAAATCTGTCCAGCGAGTGGGCTGCTTATGGAATTTATATTTTTCTTCTCGTCGTGCTGTCTGAGGCTCTTGGCTGGAAGCCTACCATTTCTGTAAATGCAGTCATCGGAACCCATTTTCTTTCTGTCAGGGATTTTGGAATAGAGTTTATTTTGAATGAGTTCCTTCTGGTTCTTATCGGAATTTCTATTGCCATTATCCTGAACCTTTTTACAGATAATCACAGCAGAAAAAAGAGCCTGATTCAAAACATGCGCTACACAGAAGGGCAGCTTCAGATGATTCTGAGAGAGCTGGGCGAGTATCTTCTGAAAATGGAAATGAGCAGAAATGTGTGGGATGATCTCTCTGGGTTAGAGAAGAAGCTGCATGAATTTTTGCAGGATGCATATGAATATCAGAACAACACGTTTCAGTCTCATCCCGGTTATTATATTGACTATTTTGAGATGAGAATGCAGCAGTGCGGTATTCTGCACAACCTTCATTATGAGATGAAAAAAATCCGAAATATGCCAAAGCAGGCAAGGATTATTTCAGATTATATGCTGTATCTGCTGAACTATGTGATTGAAAAAAATTCTCCCCAAGAGCAGATAGAGAAGCTGGAGCAGATTTTTGAGGATATGAAGAAGGAACCAATGCCTGTGACAAGAGAGGAGTTTGAGAGCAGGGCACTCTTGTATCATATTTTGATGGATTTGGAGGAGTTCCTGATGTTCAAGAAGCGTTTTGTGAATGCACTGGATGAGAAAAAGCTGAGATTGTATTGGAACATGGATGCAGGAAAATAATAGCAAAGAATGGGCTGCAGTGCAGCCCATTCTTTTTGCCGTAGGGTTTATTTGGATTAGGTAATCGGCGCCGGATTAAAGATGCACAAATCATTGTACAGCTCATATTTCTCAGCAAAGCTCTTTTCCCGTCCGCTGGCTACATTGATAATTTTATAAAACAGCTCTGTTCCGATATCTGCAATGGTGGCTTCGCCTGTAGCAATGGGGCCTGCGTTGATATCAATAAGATCCTGCCACATGGCTTTCATCTCGTTTCTGGAACAGACCTTGATAACCGGAGCAGCAGCGAGTCCGTAGGGAGTTCCGCGGCCTGTCATAAATACCTGAAGTGTGATGCCGGAGGCGAGCTGACACGGGCCGCACACAATATCGCTGGCAGGAGTGGCAGCATAGATAAGACCTTTTTTGGAAGGACGCTCTGCAGGAGAGAGTACCTCCACAATAGGAGAGGTTCCGGATTTTGCAATGGAGCCCATGGCCTTTTCAACGATGTTGGAGAGGCCACCTTTTTTGTTCCCGGGAGTCGGATTGGCGCTTCTGTCAACCTGGCCTGCCAGAAGATAATTGTCATACCAGCGCATTTCTGCTGCCAGCTTGTCGCAGACCTCCTTGCTTACACATCTCTCAGCAATCATATGTACGCCGTCGCGAACCTCTGTAACTTCAGAAAACATGACAGTTGCGCCTGCCTGAACCAGCATATCAGCAGCATAGCCGGCAGAAGGGTTGGCTGTGACGCCTGAGAAGGCGTCGCTGCCGCCGCACTGCATACCAATGCACAAGTCAGAAAGCGGGAGAGTTTCGCGTCTTCTTTTATTCAGGATTTGCAGCTTTTTGTCAGCCATGTCCATTAAGGCCTGAATCATGGCGTCAAAGCCAGCCTGCTCCTGAAGGATGATGACATTTTCGGGATTGATATCTGCTTCATCCAGAAGCTTGTCAACGGTGAGCTTTTCACAGCCAAGGCCTACTACCATGAGCTGACCGCCGAAATTAGGATGCTTTGTGAGATTGCGCAGGGTTCGGATGGGAACCTTTGCTTCCGGAGCGTTGATGGCTACTCCGCATCCATAGGCATGGTTGATGGGAACAATACCATCCACATTGGGATATTTGGGAAGCAGCTCTTCTCGCATGCGCTTTACAGCTACATTCAGAACACCAGTCACACACTGAACGGTTGTGCTGATTCCGAGGAGATTTCTGGTTCCTGCATAGCCGCCGTTTGGATTTCTGTAGCCCTCAAAGGTGGTCACAGGAGCCTTGGGAAGGTCTGTGACAATGTTTTTTCCGTATTCCATATTGTCTACAGACGGCGGAGTGGGGAGAACAAGCATGGTTTCATTAATCCAGTCTCCCTTTTGAATGGGGTCTATGGCATAACCCAAAACCACACCGTAGCGGATAATTTCTCCGCCAGCAGGAATATCGGTGAGTGCAATCTTGTGCGCCTGGGGAATGTCATGAGAAGCGACGATGCCGTCCATAACCTCTGTTCCAGCTGAAATAGGAGCAACGGCAATGGCAACATTGTCTTTAGCATGGAGCTTTACCAGCAGTGGCATTTTGGATTCCTCCTTTTGTAAGGTTTTTGTATGCTTATAGTTTAAACCATAAATAAGAATAAGTAAAATTAATAGTTTTTAGAAAACTATTAGAAAAAATAAGTGTTGCCATTTGTGGAAACTGTTGATAAGATGGGAATATAGAAGGCCCCGACTATGTGGTTTTTAACGAATCAGGATGGTCTCTTACAAAAGCGGATATGGCTCCTGTAGATATTGCAAATATCCGCTTGACAAGGCTTGTCTTAAGAAAAAGGCTTTTGTGGAAATACATAAATCTGGCCAGGAGAGGTGAAGAGAATGGATTTGAAGCAGGTGGAATATATATTGAAAATAGCAGAGGAGAATAATATCACAAAAGCTGCGCAGAAGCTGTATATCACCCAGTCTGCCCTGAACCAGCAGCTCTTGAAGCTGGAGGAGGAGCTGGGCATTCCGCTTTTTTACCGTTCAAGAACAAACTGGCGTCCAACAGAGGCAGGGGAAATTTATCTGAAAGCAGCCAGAGAGATGCTCCATATGAAAAAAGAGGCCTATAACCAAATTCACGATTTAGCAGAGCGAAAGAAAGGAACACTTGCTGTAGGCTTTACCCCTGGCAGAGGAATCGAGATGTTTTCTGAGGTTTATCCCAGATTTCACAGAACTCATTATAAAATTCAGGTAGAGCCCAGAGAATTGTCTGTGCGCAGGCAGCAGGAGCTGATTTCTGCCGGAGAGCTGGATATTGGCTTTGTGACCTATGGACCGAAATTCAAAAGCAGGAATGTCTCGGCAAGGCTTGGGGATGAGGAGCTGCTGCTGGCGATTCCAAGGATTCATCCCTATGCAAGACTGGCCTGTGACCAACGAGGCTGCTTTACGGAAGGAAATCTGTATGAGCTTCGGGAGGAGCCGTTTGTACTTATTTACAAAGAGTCTACGCTTCATGAAATGGTGGAGGAAATTTTTGAAAGGGCTGGATTTTGTCCGAACGTCCTCTTTGAGACATCGGATTTTCGCACGATTGTGACAATGATTGAATCTGGCTTTTGCTGCGGAATTCTCCCATATTATTATGTGAGAAGGCACCTCGATACAATGGCGTGTTTTTCGCTTCCCGGAAACCCCAGGTTTGAGATAGCGGCAATCTATCAGAGAAATTCCTACCTGAGCAAGGCTGCCAGAGATTTCATAAGCATGGCCAGAGAGTTCTGGATGAATGCACAGAGCAATACCTGAGAAAACAATACAGAGGAGAATTTTCGATAAAAAAAGGAGAAAGCAATGGGAAAAATAGCGGTTTTATTTCCCTATAAGGAAATGGTAGGCATAGCCCGCGAGGTGAATCAGAAATACGACCTGGGCGTGGATTACATAAAAGAAATACAGACAGTCGATACGGTCAATGAAGCAAGGCTGGCTGTGGAGAGCGGCGCGAGGGTGATTGTGGCAAGGGGCTATCAGGCAAAGCTTATTCGGGCGTATACAAATATTCCTCTTGTGGAGGTTCGCTTTCATGCCCAGGAAATCGGTCTTCTTCTGATGAAGGCAAAGGTGATCGTGAAAAAAAAGATTCCCAGAATCGGTCTTATTGTGTTTGAAAATATGCTGTGTGATATGTCTCATATGGAGGAGCTTTTTGGGGTGAAGCTCTTCATTTCCTATATTGAGAAAATGGAGGAGGTTACAGAACGTCTCTATGAGATGTCTCTGGAGGAGCCGGATTTGATTATAGGAGGGGATATTACCTGCAGAGAAGCAGAGAAGATGGGCTATCCTACCCTGTTTTATGAATCAACAGAGGAGTCTATCTCAGAAGCCATGCATGCGGCAAAGACCATGGGTTCTGCCCTCGAGGAGGAAAAGCAGAATATTGCACAGTTTGAAACTGTCCTGGATACATCCTTCAGCGGAATTGTAAAAATCAATGTGGAAGGGAAAATTATTGTCATCAACAAGCTGGTGGAGAACTTGATTGGAAAAAATGCAGAGAATGTAATAGGCCTCCCTGTGAACGAGATTTTTCCTGAGTTTGATATGTACGCCATCTATTCCATACTAAAGGGAGAGAGGGAAAAATATACGATTTCAGTGAATCTGCGCCACCAGGCATGGATGCTTTTGATTGCTCCCATTCAATATGACGAGAAGATTACAGGGGCGATTTTATCCCTTCACAAGGTGAGCGAGGCTCTGCGTCGAGACAGCAGTCTTCAGAGAGACATGTTCCTTCACGGCTTTGTCGCGCAGGCCACCTTCCAGCATATTTATACAGAAAATCAGCAGATGCGCAGGGTTCTTGAAAGGGCAAAGGAGTATGCGCTTTCAGACAGTCCAGTGCTTATCTATGGGGAGGAGGGAACAGAGTTTTATCGCATTTCAGAGGCCATTCATAATAACAGCGTGCGAAAATCAGGACCCTTTGTCAATGTGAATACCAGGGGAATGGACAAGGAACAGCAGCTGGAGGTTTTCTTTGGAGGAGAACCGGGAGCCACGGAAATCAAGGCCAGGATGAAGGGAGCTCTGGTAAAGGCAAACCATGGTACAATTTTTATCAAGGGAATCGAGCATCTCACGCTTCGGGTACAGCATCAGATTGCACGAACCATGCTGTCAAGGTCTATTATCAAGACAGACGCCCAGCCTCTTGACAACCTGGATGTTCGGATTATGGCGCATTCCAAGGTAAACCTTCAATACCTGGTGAAGAGCGGACGCTTCAGTGAGGAGCTGTTTTATCTGATACAGGGGCTGGTTCTGGAGATTCCCTCTCTGAACCAGAGGCCAGAGGATTTAATGTATTATTTTATGAAGTATTTCAGAGAATATTCGCAGAGATATAATAAATATCTGGTTCTCACAGAAGGAGCTGTAGAAAAGATAAAGAATCTCCGATGGAAGGGCAACACTCTGCAGCTGCGCGCTTTCTGCGAGAGGCTGGTTCTGACCTCAGAGAAGAGGAGCATTGACGAGGTGAGGATTCAAAAGCTTCACGGCGAGCTGTATCCGAATATCAGTGAGGTGGATGAGCAGGATAAAATTGTGGTGTACAAATATCCTGAGGCAGTGGAACTCTCAAGGCTTCTGGAAAAGCATCACGGCAATAGAAATCTGGTGGCGCAGGAACTGAATATCAGCACCACTACTCTGTGGAGGCGGATGAAGAAATACGGAATTGAAGCAGCTTATGGGAAAAATTAAGCAGGCAGATAAAAGAGAACGCAGCAGGCAATGGCTTGCTGCGTTCTTTTGACTTCTCCGGGCAGGAAGATGGCTGCTTTTAAAAGCAATGGGGAAATTCCTTTGCATTTACCGGATGCCTGGGCTCCTGGCCAGAGAGAACTCGATGGATTTCCTCGGCAGCCATAAGCCCCATTCTGTCCATGGCCTCATAGGTGAGGGCTGCATTATGAGGCGTTGCAATGAGGTTATCCAGAGTGAGCAGGGGATTGGAGAGAATGCATGGCTCCTGCGCGAATACATCCAGGGCAGCCATATGTAAATGCCTGCTTTTTAAGGCCTCATAGAGGTCTGCTTCTGCCGCGATATCCCCTCTGGAGGTATTGATGAAGATACTTCCCTTTTTCATTTTTGAGAAGCAAGCTTTGTTAAACATACCTTTTGTCTGAGGCGTAGAAGGGAGATGAACAGACAAAATATCTGCCTGCTCCAAAACCTCATCAAGGCAGGAGGTATGCTCTGCATAGGCCAGAAAAGTCTTATCAGAAGGCATGGAGCGGCTGTATCCCAGAACCCTCATTCCAAAGCCAAAATGCGCCATGCGTGCAACAGTGCGCCCAATAGAGCCAAAACCGATAATGCCAAGTGTTTTTCCATAAAGCTCATATCCCCTTGCTTCATTTCGGCAGCTCCAATTTCCATTATGAGTCTGAGTATTGATATGGGGAAGATTTCTGGCGCAGGCAAGAATCAGAAGCATGGTATGCTCTGCCACAGAGATGACAGGAGCATCCGGAGTGGTGCATACATATACCCCGGCTCTGGAGGCTGCTTCTACATCTACATTGTCATAGCCTGAGCCATGTCTTGCAATACATTTCAGCTTGGGTGCGCAGCAAAACACTTCAGCAGGATAAGGGCAGGTTCTGGCAAGAATGGCATTGCAGTCCCGTACATCCCTGCACAAATCTGAAAGCTCTGTGCGTCCGGTAATCAAAAGCTCATACCCGTGTTCTCTTAAAAAATTTTTTCCGGCGTCACTGATATCCTGGGGAATCAATACTTTATAACTCATGGAATTGCTCCTTTTCTTTTAAAATGTCCGCTTTACAGACTATAAGCTGTGTTTCTGAAAAAATCCATTGATAGAACAACCAGATTTTTTCAGGCAAATTTATGGAAACACAATAATCTTTCAAAAAATGAAAAAAATCTTTCAAA
>JAUNOP010000038.1 GCA_030537135.1 Eubacteriales bacterium
CCGAACGGTACGCTACGTGGTGTGGAAGGGGAGAGTAAAATCTCCCCTATCCGATGAAAAATTCTGTACACCCTCTATCACAGACAGGCCTGTGCTGTATTTTTATCAGCTTCTGGAAGCAATAAAGTCCAGAACCTCCTGCTTCTCTGGCATAACGGACAAAGCGCCCTTTCTTGTGGTAATCAAAGAGGCGGCGGCATTGGCAAAGGTCAGAAGCTCTGCCAGGTTCTCGGCAGTCAGGTTACAAAGACCATGCTCCAGAACATAATTCAACGCACTGGCGCAGAAGGTATCTCCGGCTCCTGTGGTCTCGATGGTATGCTCCTGCAGGAAAGGAGCAACCTCTACTCTTAAATCCTTATAATAAGCACGGCTTCCCTCTTTTCCCATGGTAATCAGAACCAGGGGAATATTATATTTCTCACGGATGAGAGCGGCTCCCTTGTCATAATCTGTGGTGCCGAAGAGGAATTCTACCTCATTGTCGGAAATCTTCAGAACATCGCATTTGCTCATGCCGTATTCGATTTCCACTCTGGCGTCATCCAGGCTTTTCCACAGAGGAGGACGGAGATTCGGGTCAAAGGTGATAATCGCGCCGCTTTCCTTTGCAATCTCAATAGCGTGTCTGGTCGCTTCGCGTACGCCTTCATGCGTGGAGGAGAGAGTACCAAAATGGAAAATTCTTGAGGAACGGATTAATTCTTCGTTTACCTCATCCTTTGTGAGCATCATATCTGCTCCTGGATTACGGTAAAAGGAAAAGTCACGGTCTCCGCCCGGATAGGTATGTACAAAGGCCAGGGTAGTATGCACCTCATTGTCCAGCAGCATATAGCTGGTGTCAATACCGGCCTCCTTTGCAGCGGCAATTAACTGCTCTCCAAACATATCCTTGCCTACCTTGCCGATAAAGGCAGTCTTTTTGCCAAGCTTCTCCAGCATGGCAAGCACATTGCAGGGGGCACCGCCCGGATTTGCTTCCAGCAGGGGATGACCCTGCTCGCTGAGTCCGTTTTCAGTAAAATCGATTAACATTTCGCCCAGGGCAGTAACATCGTATTTTTTGTCACACATAGGGAACGCCTCCTTATTGATTATTTTGTGTGTGTAAATTAACTTTATCCCAGAATAGGATATTTGTCAAATAAAAAACAAAAATCGTTTATGAACACGCAGTGAAGCAAAATGTGAATGTTCGCTTTACTGTTGAGGTGTAACTGAAATTTTAAGGAATATTCGGACATTATATGGAAAAACTATGGAAAAAATGGTAAGATAAAAACATAAAGAAATTTTCTGTATACTGCAAAAGCAAAAAGGCAAAGGAGGGATTAGAAGCATGAAAAATAAAGCATATCAATATATGGACTGGCCCAGAATTGAGGCGATTGTGTACGGAGAGGAAAATGCTCCCAGAGATGTGATGGCTCCCAGAAAAGTAGATGAGGGGATTCTGGTACAGGGATTTTTTCCTGAGGCTGTGAGCGTGTGGGCTGTCTGGGAAGAACAGGCATATGAAATGAAGCAGCAGGACGAGGCAGGATATTTTGCTGAGATTCTTCCCTTCTCCCGAATTCCTGAATATGCGTTCCGCATAGAGAAAAGAGATGGAAGCGTGGAGGTGGAGAGAGACCCTTATGCCTATGCCTGCCAGATAACAGAGAAGGATGAAAAGGCTTTTCTTGCAGGTATTCATTATCATATTTATGAAAAGCTCGGCTCCCATCCTATGCTCTTTGACAATACGGAAGGAACCTATTTTGCCGTATGGGCTCCAAATGCTGTGCGCGTCAGCGTGGTAGGGGATTTTAATCATTGGGATGGAAGGCACCATCCCATGCACAGAATGCCTATGTCAGGAATCTATGAGCTATTTGTGCCTGGAGTAAAGCCAGGAGACTTATATAAGTACGAAATCAAAATCAAGGGAGGCGGGCTCTGCCTGAAGGCAGATCCCTATGCTTCCCGGTTTGAGGCTGCGCCGGGAAGCGCTTCTGTTGTACCGGACACTGCTCTGTATCAGTGGAAGGATGAAAACTGGATGTTGAATCGAGATATCAGGAATCGCACAGACAGGCCAATATGTATTTATGAGACTGCGCTCTCGAAATGGTGGAAGGAAGGAGACTCATTCCGGGAAATCGGACACAAGCTTCTTTCCTATGTGAAGAATACCGGGTATACCCATGTAGAGCTTCATCCTGTGATGGAGTATCTGGATGAAGCGTCAGGGGGCTATGATACCTTTGGATATTATGCTCCCACAGCCAGATATGGCTCGTCCCACGACTTGAAGGCAATGATTGACAGCTTTCATCAGAGCGGCGTGGGCGTAATTCT
Organism: Eubacteriales bacterium; assembly: GCA_030537135.1. Lineage (GTDB taxonomy): Bacteria > Bacillota > Clostridia > Lachnospirales > Lachnospiraceae > Blautia_A. Next base: position 2,344 of record JAUNOP010000038.1, read on the forward strand.
GGATTGGACGCCCGCACATTTTCCCAGGCATGAGGCAGGACTTGAAAGGTTTGACGGAACGCCTCTGTACGAAGTAAAGGAAGCTTCCATGGCTGTGCATCCGAAATGGGGGACTCTTCTCTACAATTATGACAGCCCTCTTGTGAGAAATTTTCTGATTGCAAACGCCCTGTACTGGCTGGAGGAGTTTCACGCAGACGGACTGCGCATGGATGATGTGGATTCCATGCTTTATCTTGACTATGGAAGAGAGGAAAGCTCCTGGGTTCCTAACATGTATGGAACAAATGAAAATCTTTATGCAATAGAATTTCTGAAGCACCTGAATTCTATTGCAAAAAAGCATTTTCCAGGCATACTTCTGATTGCACAGGAGGATGGTCTGTGGCCGCAGCTTACAGATTCTGTGGAAAATGACCATATTGGCTTTGATTATAAGTGGAACAGCGGATGGACGGCTGACCTTCTGGAATATCTGTCAAAGGACCCGATAGAACGCCAATATTATCATGATACGCTTACTCTGTCTATGCTTTACGCCTATTGCGAAAGCTATATTCTCACTCTGGGAAGCAGAGACGTAGGAAGCACAGAAGAATTTATGAATAAAATTCCAGGAACAGAGGAACACAAGAGAGCCACTGTTCGTCTCGCCTATGCGTATCTTATCCTGCATCCGGGCAGAAAGATGCTTTCTCCGGATGCGCAGCAGAGTCCGGGCGCAGAGAGATATCTTCAGGAGCTTTTGAAGCTGTATAAGAATTCGCCTGCTCTGTATGAGCTGGATGAGGATACAGAGGGCTTTGAATGGATTCAGCTCATGAACGCGCAGGAGAATGTGATTTCCTTTCTGAGAAAAGCAGCCGGGGAGACATTGCTGGTTATCTGCAATTTCGCGGCTGTACCCTATATCCATTATAAGATAGGAGTGCCATTTGCAGGGATATACAGGGAAATCTTCAACACAGACGCCGCAAGGTTTGGAGGAAGCGGCGTTACAAATCCAAAGGCAAGGACAGCTGTAAAGGAGGAATGCGATGACAGAGAATATTTGATTACGGTTAAGCTTCCTGCCCTGAGCTGCGTAGTTTTTGGATGCACAGAAGAAAACAGAGAGCCTGTATATGCATGACAGAATCTCCTGTAATGGGAAAGAACAGAGATTTTCTTTTGCTGTATAAGACAAACTGCTGCTACTGCTTACAGCGACAACGCTCTGTGATGCATAAAAACGCTGCACTGGGCATCACAGAGCGTTGTCTGGCCCGGGCATGAAAGGCAGGCGCAAAGCAGCCGCTAGGCGCCTGCTTTAATAAAAATACAATATTTGAAAAAAAAACTTGCATTTTCGAAAAAATACGTTATAATAAAATCTGTGCCAAGCACAAGCCGGAATAGCTCAGTCGGTAGAGCACTTCACTCGTAATGAAGGGGTCGTCAGTTCGAGTCTGATTTCCGGCTTTTCTTTCGGGATGAGAGGGAACTCATGCCTTTGCCGGAATCAGCCATGGATGTGACGGAGCAGCCATGGCTGGTTTCTTTTTCGTATATGGAGAGTTTCAGAGAGAAGCCTCAAAAAGCCGCCAGAGGGCGGCAAAGCGCAATTTACAGGAACGGAGGGGAGAATTTGGGAGAAATTCTGCTGGAATTAAAAAATATTGACAAGCATTTTGGAAAAGAAGCAAATGTGCTGAACAAGCTCAGTCTTGCCATAGAGAAGGGAGAATTTATTACCTTTCTCGGAGCTTCTGGCTGCGGAAAGACCACAACGCTGCGTATTATCGCGGGGCTGGAGGAGCCGGATGGAGGCCAGGTCTTTTTGAAGGGACTGGACGTGACCTCTGTAGAGCCAAATCACAGAGATGTGAACACGGTTTTTCAGAATTATGCTCTTTTTCCGCACATGAATGTGGCGGAAAATGTGGGCTATGGTCTGAAGCTTCGCAGAATTCCAAAAAAGGAAATTCAAAAGCGTGTATCTGAGATGCTGGAGCTGGTGCAGCTTCCAGGCTATGAGAAGAGAAGGCCTGATCAGCTCTCAGGAGGTCAGAAGCAGAGGGTTGCGATTGCAAGAGCCCTCATAAACCGTCCGAGCGTCCTTCTTCTGGATGAGCCTCTCGGAGCCCTTGATGCAAATCTGAGGCGTATGATGCAGACGGAATTAAAGAAGCTCCAGAAAAAGCTGGGCATTACCTTTGTGTATATTACGCATGACCAGGAGGAGGCTATTAATATGTCAGACCGGATAGCTGTGATGCGCAGCGGTCAGATAGAACAGCTTGGAACTCCGGATGAGATTTATAATTACCCAAAGACCAGCTATGTGGCGCAGTTTGTCGGGAATGCAAATATTCTTGAGGGAAGGGTGCTGCGCGTAGAGGGAGATACGGCTCTGGTCAGGGTATGCGCAGGAGAAGCTTTTGTTTCTCTGAACACGCACAGAGTACAAGAAGGAGATTTCATACGCTTTGCTGTGAGAAGCGAAAATATCCGCCTTTTTGAAGAGAACCGTCCGAATGCTCTGTGCGCCGCGGTCACAGAAAAGGCCTTTGCAGGAGGACAGCTCCGTCTTGGCCTGCTTACAGAGGACGGAACTACTCTTACTGCAAGCAGGTATGGCATTGATGCCAATGTGCAGGAGGGGCAGAGGATATGCTTTGCGTGGGATGCGAAACAGGCGGTTCTTGTAGACTGGGAGGATGTCAATGAAAAATAATAGAAGAAATGTGTGGATGATTCTTCCCATTTACATATTTACGATTGTGTTTGTGGCTGGCCCGCTGTTTTACATGCTGGCTCTAAGCTTTGCCGGACAGAAGGAGGGATACGGAGTAAGCTGGAGCTTTACTCTGGAAAACTATGCAAAGATTCTGGATCCAGTATACTTGGATACCTTTGTTCAGTCTCTGAAGCTTGCCTTTGTCAGCACTCTGTGTATAATGCTTGTGGGCTATCCGTTTGGTTATTTTATGGCACGGCTTAGCGAAAAGTGGAAGAAAAGAGCAATGCTGTTTCTGATGCTTCCGTTTTGGCTGAATTCTTTGATTCGCCTGTATGGCTGGGTGATTTTTTTCCAAAAAAAGGGAATCCTGAATACGATTCTTATAAAATTAGGAATCATAGAAAAGCCGCTCAGTATTTTGTACAGCTATCCTGCGATTGTTGTGGGAATGATTTATGTACTGCTTCCCTTTATGGTGCTTTCCGTGTATTCCAGCGCAGAGAAGCTGGACTGGTCGCTTATGGAGGCTGCCAGGGATTTGGGGGCTTCTTCTGTGTGCGCATTTGTACAGATTGCATTTCCTCTTACCCTGCCGGGACTTTTATCAGGAGTGATTCTCACCTTCATTCCTTCAATGGGGCTGTTTTTTATCGCAGATATTTTGGGAGGAAACAAGATTGTTCTGGTGGGAAGCCTGATTGAGGAGCAGATGACAAGAGCGGGAAACTGGCCGTTTGCAGCTGCGCTGGCAGTGGTGCTTTTGGTTCTGACATCAGTGATGATTCTTCTGTACAGAAGAATATTTCATGTGGAAACACTGGAGGGAATCGGATGAAAAAAAATGGAAAAGCGGCAAGATTCTATCTTTTAATCATGTTTTGCATCATGTATCTGCCGATTGCGATTGTGGTGGTGCATTCCTTTAACAGCTCAAAGCTCACCGTGAGGTGGGGAGGATTTTCCTTAAAATGGTACGAAACCCTGTTCTCCAATGAGCCTCTTCTGGAGGCCCTTGGCAACAGTCTGATAGTGGGAGGAATCAGCTGCCTCTTATCGGCAGTTATCGGAACATTGGGAGCCATAGGGCTTTCCCGTCTGCATTGGAGAAGCAAAGGGGTTTTGGAATATATTTCCATGCTGCCGCTGATGATTCCGGAGATTATTCTGGGTATGGTGCTGATGGCCTTTTTTTCCATGCTTCACCTTCCGTTTGGACTGGTGACGCTGGTGATTGGGCATACTGTGTTCTGTATCCCTTATATTTTTCTGGAGGTAAAGGCCAGGCTGGTGGGAATGAGTCCGTCTCTGGAAGAGGCTGCCAGAGATCTCGGAGCAAGTCCGGGCAGGGCATTGTGGGATATCACAATTCCGCTTATTATGCCTGCTGTGATGTCCGGATCGCTTTTAGCCTTTGCCATGTCCATGGACGATGTGGTCATCAGTATTTTTGTAAACGGTCCCCGTTTATCTACGCTCCCTATTAAAGTATACACCCAGCTCAAATCAGGAATTAAGCCGGAAATCAATGCTCTTTGCACCTGTATGCTGGCAGTAACCCTAGGTCTGCTGTTTCTGTATTCTCTGCTCAAGAAAATCTTTGGCAGACAGGAGAAAAAACAGTGATAGCTCATTAGCCGCCCTGCGGCGGCAGCTTCCTTTTAAGGGAAAGCCTTTTAAAAAATTTTACTCAGGAGAAAGACAATGAATAAGATAATTGAATTGAAAGACCTGACGAAAAATTTTGATGACCAGCAGGTTCTCAAGGGAATCAATCTGGATATCTACGAAAAGGAATTTCTTACCCTGCTGGGACCCAGCGGCTGCGGAAAGACCACAACTCTTCGTATTATTGCCGGTTTTGATGAACCGAGCGAGGGTCAGGTTCTCTTTAATGGAATTGAAATTTCCAAACTGCCTCCTTATAAGAGAGAGGTCAACACTGTATTTCAGAAGTACGCCTTATTTCCTTACCTTAATGTAGCCGAGAATATTGGCTTTGGACTGAATCTCAGGAAGGTGGACAAATCTGTTATTGCTCAGAAGGTGAGTAAGATGCTGAAAATGGTGGGACTTGAGGGCTTTGAGAACAGGGACGTCACGCTTCTGTCAGGAGGACAGCAGCAGCGGGTGGCAATCGCCAGAGCCCTGGTAAATGAACCAAAGGTTCTTCTTCTGGATGAGCCGCTTGGTGCTCTGGACGCCAAAATCCGCAAGCAGATGCAGGTGGAACTCAAGAAAATCCAGCAGGAGGTAGGAATTACCTTTATCTATGTTACACATGACCAGGAGGAGGCACTGTCCATGTCTGATACGGTTGTGGTTATGAACAATGGCGTGATTCAGCAGATCGGAAGCCCGACTGACATTTACAATGAGCCTGAGAACCGCTTTGTGGCAAGCTTTATCGGGGAATCCAATATTATTGAAGGAATCATGCTGGAGGATTATCTGGTGCAGTTTGACGGCTTTGCCTTTCCGTGTGTGGATAAGGGCTTTGAGGAGAACGAAGAAATCGAGGTGGTTCTGCGCCCTGAGGATTTGGATATTGTGGAGCCTGACAAGGCAAAGATTACCGGCACTGTGGTGAACGTCACCTTTAAGGGCGTTCATTATGAGATTCTGGTCGAGACCGAGCGCCGTACCTATATGGTACATACTACGGATTATGCAGAAGTGGGCAGAAAAGTAGGATTGATGTTCGGACCAGAGGATATCCATGTGATGTACCGGATGGGAAGCTACTGATGAAGCAGTTTCGCCGTCTGGCAATTCCGTATTGTGTCTGGGGCATTTTCCTCATCCTTCTGCCGCTTCTGATGATTGCGTTTTATGCAGTCACAAAGGAAGGAAATGCTGTCATGACCTGGTATTTTACAGGGGAGAACTTTGCCAAGTTTCTGGAGGCAACGTATTTGAGCGTGATTCTCAAATCTTTCCGTCTTGGATTGGCCTGTACGCTCATCTGCCTGCTGATTGCTTATCCTCTGGCCATGATTATCATAAAATTTGATGAGAAATGGCAGACCTTTTTGATTATGCTGGTGACAATTCCTGAGTGGATTAACCTGCTGCTTAGAACCTATGCCTGGATGAATCTTCTGGCTGACAATGGAATTATCAATCAGATGCTCCAGGCGCTGGGGCTTTCGCCTATTACCATGATGTACACAGATTTTTCCGTGATTTTGGGTCTGGTGTGCAACTTTTTGCCTTTTATGATTATTCCTATCCATACTTCCCTGAGTAAGATGGACAAATCGCTCATAGAGGCAGCCCATGATTTGGGAGCCAATGAGTTTCAGACCTTTACAAAGGTTATCTGGAAGCTTTCTATTCCTGGAGTGCTAAACGGGATTATGATGGTTTTTCTTTTGTCCATCTCTACCTTTGTTATTCCAAAGCTTCTGGGAGGCGGACAATATATGCTCATTGGTAATCTGATTGAATCCCAGTTTATCTCTGTGGGAGACTGGAACTTCGGAAGCGCCATTTCCCTGATTCTGGCGGCCATTATCCTTCTGTTCATGCACTGGATGAAGAAGATTGACAAGGATGAGAAGGAATAAAAGAGGGGGAGAGCTATGAAAGGCATAAAAGGTGTTGTTTCTAAATTTTATGTGGGAATCTGTCTGGTATTTTTTTACCTTCCCATTTTGGTTACTATGATTTTTTCCTTTAACTCCTCAAAATCCCTCACGCACTTTAGCGGCTTTTCTATGAGATGGTATGGGGAACTGATGGAAAATACAGAGATTATGAAGGCGGTTTATGTGTCTGTCACTGTGGCGATTCTGGCGACCCTTATCTCCACGGTTCTGGGAACGCTCACAGCCATTGGCCTTTCCAGATCAAAGAAGGTGCTAAAGGATGCTATCCTGAATATGAACAATATTCCGATTCTGAATCCGGAAATTGTGACAGCTATCGGACTTATGATCCTCTTCACCTCTCTGGGAATCCGCAAGGGATATTTTACCATGCTTATGGCGCACATTGTATTCTGCACGCCGTATGTTATCACCAGTGTTTACCCAAAGGTGAGAAATCTGGACCCTAACCTTGCCAATGCTGCCATGGATCTGGGGGCAACCCCCTTTCAGGCACTGACAAAGGTGATTATTCCTATGATCAAGGAGGGAATTTTCGCAGGAGCGCTTCTGGCGTTTACCATGTCCTTTGATGATTTTGTGATTTCCTACTTTGTATCAGGAAATGGTGTGAAAAATATTTCCATCATTGTCTACAATATGACTAAGAGAATCAATCCGACTATAAATGCTCTGTCCACGATTGTGATTGTTGTGATTGTGGGAGTGATGGTGTTTGTGAATTTCCTTCCGAAAATTCAGAAAAAGCTTTTGAAGGTCAGCAAAGCTCTGAAAAGAGCAGTCGCAGCAGGCTGCGTGGTTATCCTTGCTTTTCTTCTGGTATGCTGCGGAAACCTGAGTATGGGAGGAACAAGAATTTTGAAGGTCTATAATGCGGGCGAGTACATTGATCTGGCGCTTGTGGAGCAGTTTGAGAAGGAGTATCAGTGTACGGTTATTTATGAAACCTTTGAGTCAAATGAAATGATGTACACAAAGCTCAGCAGCGGAGAGACCTATGATATCCTCATTCCATCTGACTATATGATTGAACGCCTGATAAAAGAAGAATATCTTCAGCCCCTGGACTGGGATTTGATTCCAAACAAGAAAAATCTTCTTCCTGATGTTATGAACCGCTCCTATGATACAGGAAACCGCTATTCAGCACCGTACTTCTGGGGGACTGTAGGAATTCTCTATGATACCGCAAAGGTGGATGAAAAGGATCTGGAGGACGGCTGGGAGCTTCTTTGCAATCCCAAATATGCGGGAGATATCTATATGTATGACTCTGAGAGAGATTCCTTTATGGTGGCTTTGAAGGCCCTGGGCTATTCTATGAATACTACAGACCAGAAGGAAATCGAGGCAGCCTATCAGTGGCTTATCGAGCAGAGAGAGACGATGGATCCGATTTATGCCGGGGATGATGTGATTGACAACATGATTTCAGGGAACAAGGCAATGGCAGTCATTTATTCGGGAGACGCCTGCTATATTATGAGTGAAAACCCGGATATGAATTATTTTACACCTTCTGAGGGAACCAATATCTGGTATGACGCAATGGTGCTTACCAGAGACTGCTCAAATGTTGAGCTTGCTCATGAATTCATTAATTTTATGCTGGATGAGAAATCTGCTCTTGCAAATACACAGGAAGTAGGGTACAGTTCTACTGTAGATTCTGCATTTGAAACGATGAAAAATGAGGACTATAAGGGCGTAGACGCTTATGTCCCGGATGTGGAAAATGAGAATAATGAGATTTTCGGTTATCAGAAGCCGGAGATTAAGCAGCGCTATTCAGAACTCTGGACAAAGGTCAAGGCACAGTAGCGCAGACGGAAATGGAGGTAATTATGAAGAAAAAAGCAGCAATGATTATGGCAGCAGCCCTGTCCATGGCTTTTGGAATGTCCGTGCAGGCAGCAGAGGATGAGCTGGTTGTGTATACCTGGGAGGGCGTTTTTCCGCAGGAGCTTTTGGAACGCTTTGAGGAGGAGAGCGGAATCAAGGTTATTTACACTAACTTTGATACAGACGAGACCATGCTGGAGAAGCTTTCACAGGCAGAGGGCGGAGATTATGATGTGATTCTCTGCGATGATTATATTATTGAGAACGTAGTGGCAGAGGGACTGGCAGAAAAGCTGGATATTTCCTCTCTTCCAAATTTTGAAAATATCAATCCTCTGTATCAGAGCCAGTCCTATGACCCGGACAATGAATACACGGTTCCTTTTGGCGCTGGAATTCCCCTGATTGTCTATGACCCTGAACAGGTAGACATAGAGATTACAGGCTATAAGGATTTGTGGGATCCCTCTTTGGAGGACAGCGTTGCCATCATAGGAAATTACAGAGTTATAAATGGAATCACAAACCTTATGCTTGGAAAGAGCATGAATGATGAGAATCTGGACAGTATTGCGCAGACAGGAGAAAAGCTCCTTGAGCTTGCTCCGAATATTCGCCTGATTCAGGACTCTGACACACAGAACGCTCTTCTTAACGGCGAGGCCAGCGCAGCCTTTCTCTATACCTCTCAGGTAACAGCCGCTCTTGAGGAAAATCCAGATTTAGAGGTGGTGTATCCAGAGGAGGGACTGGGCTTTGGAATCATGAATCTTTTTGTTCCGTCAAAAGCGCCGAACAGGGAGGGAGCCTATCAGTTCCTGGATTTCCTCATGGACGCAGAGAATGCGGCGGAATGCTTTGAATATATGAGATATTACTCTACGATTCAGACAGCAGACGCGCTTGTCGACGAGAGCCTGATTGTGCCGGAGAATGTGACAAAGGGAGAAATCGTGACAAACATCAGTGCAGAGGCAGACGCCGCTTACAGCAAGAACTGGACAGAATTTCGGGCAGAGTGCGACTGATTTAACGTATCAAGCAAGTCCCCCACTTCAATTTCGCAGAGAGATAAGTGGGGGGACTTGCGTGCTGGTTTGCTGCAGAGCAGATGATAACGAAAGGAAATCAGGCAATGGAAATTGTGAGAGGAACCGCAGCCTTTCCCGGAATTGCTATAGGAGAGGCAAGGTATTATTATCAGGCAGAGAACTCAGAAGAGAAAAATCTGGATGCCTCTGCACAGCTGGCCCTTCTCTCTCGTGCACGGGACAGGCTGGAAAAAGAGCTTTTGGAAACCAAGACAGAGGAAAACCAGGAAAGGCTTTGGGAAGAGCAGGAGATTCTTCACAGTTCTGCGTTTTTTAAGGCTCTGGAGGATATGATTTGCTCTGAAAAGGTTCACGCCACTTATGCCCTGGCAGTAACAGAAAGAGAGATGGAGGAGGCCTTTGGAGGTCTTGAGACTCCCTTTATCAAAAAGCGCCTGCAGGCCATGAACAGGGTGAGCGAGCGCCTTCTGTTTATTTTGGAGGAGCTGACGAGAAAGACTTCCTTTCTTGTACGGCCGGGGATTGTAGTGGCAGAGGCTCTGACGCCAGCGCAGATGATCAGCCTTGAAAAGGAAAATCTTCTGGCCCTTGTCACAAGAGTGGGCTCAGAGGTAGCTCATTCCTCCATTATGGCGAAGAGCCTCAATGTTCCGGTTCTTGCGGATGTGGATGTAAAGAGTGAATGGAACGGAAAGCTGGTCATTGTGGATGGATATACAGGAAATGTGTATATTGACCCTGATGCTGAGACTTGGAAGGAATACGAGATTCGCAGAAAATGTGAATTTCTGGAAAAGGAGGCGCTTCTTTGCCTAAAGGATGAGGAGGATGTGACTCTGGATGGAAAACAGGTGGGAATCTATGCCAATATCGGAAGCCTGGATGACCTCGACAGCGTAAAATATTACGGCGCAGCAGGCATTGGTCTGATTCGGAGCGAATTTCAGTATCTGGGAAGAGAAAATTATCCTGGTGAGGAGGAGCTTTTTGAAGGCTATCGCAATGTGGCAGAGGCCATGGAAGGAAAGCTTGCTATTATCCGTACAGTAGATCTGGGAGCAGATAAGCAGAGCGAATATATGAAAATCCCCCCTGAAATAAATCCGATTATGGGAAACCGCGGAATTCGATTCTGTCTGGATCACAGAGAAATTCTCAAGAGCCAGCTCTCTGCCATCTACCGGGCCGGAGCGTATGGAAGGCTTGCCGTCATGTATCCGATGATTACTTCTCTGGAAGAAATAGATGAGCTGAGACTTCTGGAGGAGGAGGTCAAGGCAGAACTAAGAGAGCGAAAGCTTCCCTTCTGTGACGATATGGAAACAGGAATCATGATAGAGACGCCGGCCGCAGTGATGATCAGCAGAGAGCTTGCGCAAAGGGTGGATTTTCTTAGTCTTGGAACAAATGACCTGACACAGTATACGCTTGCCATGGACAGGCAGAATCCCAATCTAAAGGACAAATACCTTGATCATCATCCCGCGATTTTAAGAATGATAGAGCTGGTGATCTTGCAGGGCCATAAGGAAGGCTGTAAGGTGATGATCTGCGGAGAGCTGGCGTCAGACATTACTCTGACAGAAAAATTTCTGAAAATGGGAATTGACGCTCTGTCTGTGGTTCCAGCCTGTATCCTTCCCGTGCGAAAGGTGCTAAGGAGCGTGAAAATATCTGAACGCAGATAAGCATCTGTCTGCTGTTGTCTGCTTTACGGATGAGACAGGTCAGATTGTCTGAGCAGCGGTCTGACTATGAAGAGGCGTAACTATTCGCCTGCATATGGAGAAGAGAAATGAGCGAAAAATCAGAGGTAGCTCTTATTCCCTGCAGCACCTATGAAAAGGATGCTGTCTATCAGGCATTAGGCGAAGGCATTCGCCTTTTGGGAGGAATGGAGAAATTTGCAGTTCCAGGAGAAAAGATTGTGGTTAAGCCCAATTTTCTCAAAAAAGCAGAGCCAGAGAAGGCAGTAATGACACACCCCTCTGTGATAGAGGGCTTTTGCCGCCTCCTTTTTGAGAAAGGGCATGAGAGAATCGTTGTGGGGGACTCCTGCGGACATGGAACTACTACAAAGGTGCTTTCCGGGCTTAAGCTTGAGGAGAGCCTTCAGAAATATGGCGCAGAGGTCAGAGATTTTACAGACGGAGGAAATTTTGCCTGGGAATGCGGAAAGCAAGCAAAAAGCTTTCGGCTGGCAAAGGAGATTCAAGAGGCAGATGCTGTGATTTCTCTTGCAAAGATGAAAACACATGCTCTGGAGAGAATCACAGGAGCAGTGAAAAACAGCTATGGCTTTATCTATGGAATGTATAAGGCAAAGGGACACACCGTATATCCCAATGCAGACAGCTTTGCGCGGATGCTGGTGGATTTGAACCAGTGTGTGGCTCCGAGATTGTATGTGTTGGATGGGATTGTAGCTATGGAGGGAAATGGACCGGGTTCCGGCGATCCGATAGCTATGAATGTACTCCTTCTGTCAAAGGATCCGGTTGCCCTTGACAGTGTGTTTTGCCACCTGGTTCATCTGAGACCAGAGCTTGTACCCACGAACGACCATGGAGAGAGGATGGGACTTGGAACCTGGAAAAGAGAGCAAATAAGGGTTTTAACCTTGGGTGGGGAAATCTCAATGTCTGAGGCAGTGAAGAAATATGGAAACCCTGGCTTTCAGGTGGACAGGAGACCTGTAAAGAAAGGCATTTGGACGAATCTTGCCGGAGTTTTGCAGACCTTTCAGAAAAAGCCCAGGATTGTGCCGGATAAATGTGTAAAGTGTGGAATCTGTGTGCAGAGCTGTCCTGTGGAAGGAAAGGCAATTTCCTTTAAGAAGGGAAAAAACGAGCCTCCTGTATATGATTATAGCAAATGCATTCGCTGCTTCTGCTGTCAGGAAATGTGTCCGAGAAAAGCGATTATTGTAAAATAGCAGCTGCCTGACAGACAGAAGGGCAGCCTGCTGCTTCTGAAGGCGCGCCCCTGGGAAGAGAAAGACTTCCCAGAGGCACATTTTTGTCAGCGCACTTTCTTGGCCAGCGCACGGATAAATTCGGGCGTGGTACCGCAGCAGCCTCCTATAATGGTGGCTCCGTTTTGTACCAGAACCTCCATGTGGGCTGCAAAGTCTTCTGGCTTCATATCGTATATAGCCTGACCTGTATCAGAAATATGAGGCATACCGGCATTGGGCTTTGCAATGACAGGAATGGATACATTTTCTCTGATACTGCGGATAACGGATACGAGCTGGTCAGGTCCGACAGAGCAGTTGATTCCAACAGCGTCTGCGCCAGCTGCTTCAAGAGTCATGGCAGCTTCCACAGCGCCTCCTCCGGTAAAAATACTTCCGTCCGCTTCCACGGTCATGGTACACATGATCGGGAGAGCGCATACCTGGGAGGCGGCGTCCAGCGCAGCTAGGGTTTCGTCAATACTAATCATGGTTTCAGCTACCAGAAGATCAACCCCTGCGTCAGAGAGACATTGAATCTGCTCTGTATAGATTTCCAGAGCCGTATCATAAGAAAGCTCTCCAGAGGGAGCCATCATTTTTCCGGTTGTGGTGATATCTCCTGCCACGTAGACGTCTGTTCCAACAGCTTCTCTTGAGAGAGCGACAAGCGCCAGATTCAGGTCACGAAGCCTGTTTTCCATTCCATGCAGAGAGAGATTGACTCTGTTTCCTCCAAAAGTGGGCGCATATATAATCTGGCTTCCGGCAAATGCGTAGGCTTTTTGCAAATCTATCAGAATCTTTTTATTTTCCAAAATCCATGCTTCTGTACATACGCCTCTTGGCATACCGGCGGCCATCAAATTAGAGCCTGTGGCACCGTCTAAGAGAATAAGCTTCTGGGTGAGCGTATGAAATTCTTGTTTTGTCATGACAGATTCTCCTTTATCGTAAAAATTTCAACACAAAAATATCTATAAAGCTCTTTTATCATAGCATATGTCAAATCATAGGGAAAGAAAAAAATCAGGCGCTCTTGCCTTTTTTTCTGTTTTATGCTATGCTGAATTTTATCACAGAGAGTCTTATGCCCTGCAAATGGCAGGACAAAATTATCTTTTCTGCTTTCTTACAGGCGGAGGTTCTGTCCGCTGATTTCCAAAATATATTGATAAAGAAAGAAATATTTTACAGGGAATGGGGGGTTTTATGAGTTTATTTGATTTTACCTACTGCGGAGATTATAACCGGCAGATTCAGACTCTTGCCGAGATGGCTCCAGAGAAATGGAGCTTTGAGGGGAATGGAGATCTGGGAATACTCAAGAGCTATCTGGAGCATACCTTTGACCGCCTGATGGAGGAGGGAAAGGTTAAGGAAACAAAAGCCTATGCAATCTTTAATACCGGCTTATTCAATGTATATTATCAGCCTATTTTTGCGTATTTTGTCAAGAATATTGTACCCAATCGCCAGCCATGGTTCCTGGATGGCTTTTATACAGACTATAATCTTCTTATGATGGGAATCACAGAGCTTCCTGAAAAAGCCAATTATTTTACAAATCCAGGAGATCTGGTGTTTGATACAAATCTTGAGGTGGTTCCTCAGTATGAGCATATCTTCGGTGACAGAGAGAATCTGCGTCGCCTTCCTGAGCATGTGAAGAGCAGCGGCATGAAAATCCAGCTCTTTGACGGAGCGCTCCGTCAGACAAGGCGAATGCTGGAGGCAGACTATAAAACAGCTGTTCCTCAATATTATGGAAAAGCAATCCAGCTCCTGCTTCCTATCTGCCTTCAGACGCCGGGGCGTCCAGACCTTGCAATGGCATGTGTAAAAACGCCGGATGGAAGTAAATATCTGGGAAGAACGTGCCTCACGCTTCCTATGGCCTATAACAATGCGAGACTCATTGCCAAGCTGGATACCAGCTGGATCTTGCCCTGAGAGGGGCTTTATAGTAATCGATATCAGCAAAAAAAACTTCACCTCTAAGGTGGAGATGAATTATCTATCCGTGCTTGCTTTTTCTCCCAAGTACTGCTATACTGAATAATGGTTAGTACATTGGTACTATGGAATGAGAACCGATTGCCTGAATTTACAGGAGAAAGCTCCTGCTTCCATAAGCAGAGGGAGGATGTCATGGACAGGCGGTTCCTGTTTTTGTGTCATCTATCCTATGAGAGGCTCAGAGGCAAGAAAACATCTGGCAAAATAGCCACATGTGAATGGTAATCACCGATAGTATGATCTTTTATAGAAAATGTAAATTATTCTGTTTTTTTACAAAAAAATATGCTATAATAAACGCACGTGATTTTTCTGGAAATAATCTTAAGTAAGCTTTCTTCTAGTATCTATGCCTATAGAGGAGTTTATCATAGTATTTTATGGAAGCTGACAGGAGCGTATAAAGGAAATCATGATTTGCTCCAGAAAAGACTGCTTATCCTGAGGGTAGGAATTTAGCAAGCTCTTCGCGAGTGTATCCTTTTAAACGAATATTCCGGGGAGGCTGGATGGATACCTCCTTTTTTAGCTTTTATCAGGAGGGGCTTGTACCCTCCTCCTGATAAACTGCGAAGCAGTTATTTGGTTAGGAACAAGTAGCGAAACGGACATCGTACCCTGTGGGTATTGCGAATATCCGCTTGAATGATTTTATAGATGAAGCCTCTCCCTGCAAATAGTAATGCAATGTCTTTTGAGACAAGGCTACTGCATCTCATTGGCTTTACACGATGGATAGTTCACGAGAAGCGTCAATGCAGGCAGTCGGCAATATAGGGAGAAAATTTTTATTTTGGTTTATCCAGGAAGGAAAGAGGAGAATGACGGGATTATATGATGTACATTGTCACATTCTTCCAGGAGTGGATGATGGGGCAAAAGATATGAAGGAGGCGCTGGGCATGCTCAAGATGCAGTATGAAAGCGGCGTCCGTACCATTTTTGCAACCCCTCATTATAGAAGAGGAATGTTTGAGACAGACTCTGGAATTTTGTTGGAAAGATATCAGACGCTGAGATCTGAGGCAGAAAAAATGGGAATTCGTCTTTTGCTTGGATGTGAATATCATGTAGATGGGGAGATGGTTGACAAACTCAAATATGGAAAGAAACCGACAATGTCCGGTTCAAGATATGCGTTGTCTGAGTTTTCTACTGCTGTGCAGCAGAAGGAAATGAAGGATTCTTTGTATAAATTAAGAATGAACGGAATTCGCCCTATTGTTGCCCATATCGAACGATATGGAGCCATTACAAAGGATTTGGATTTTATTGAGAGTCTTGTGGAAATGGGTGTTTATATTCAGATAAACGCTGACAGTGTGCTTGGCAGAGAGGGCTTCGGGGCAAAACGCTTTTGCAAAAAACTGCTCAAGGAAGAGCTGGTGCATTTCATAGGAAGCGACGCGCATGGTATAAAGGAGCGAAAACCAGAATTGGGAGCCTGTGCTGCTTATATAGAAAAAAAATATGGCTCATCGTATGTGCAGAGAATTTTTATAGATAATCCAAGTAAAATTATAGAAAAAGTATGAAATCAAGCTTTCATATCTACCTTTATGGCAGATGCAGGATCTGCCATGCAGAGGAAAGTATGGAACAGAATCAGGAAGACCATGATACATGGCTACGGAGAGAAAGTGGACAAATAATGGTATTATGGAATGAAATATGGTAAATACTATGGAAAGTATAACGAGTTAGAAGAATAATCGCAGAAAAAGTGAGGAATGTATGTATGAAAAAAGGTTTGATTGTCCTAATGATTATTGCTTGTTTTGGCCTGGGCGGAGGTTTTTTTTATGCGTGGCAGCAGTCTGACAGAACAGGTCCTGATATTACCTTCCCATCCGATAATGTTTATTCTTCAGACATGACAGAAGAGGAACTTCTGGAAGGAGTAACAGCAGAGGATGAAAAAGACGGAGATGTTACAGATTCTCTGCTTGTTGAAAACATTTTTCTGAATGAAAGCGGAGACAAAATTACAGTAGTATACACAGCAAAGGATTCCAGCAATAATGTGACAAAGGTAACAAGACAGATGGATTTTGGGGAACAAGATGCGGATTCATTATCCGGTAATGTTTCACATTCATCTGGCGAGAATGCTGCTGATGAAGAAGAATCATCAGAGGCTTTGGAACTTACTCCGGCAGAGGAGGCAAGAAGGACACAGGAAGCCATTGCAGATAATATGCCGGAGGGCTCTCCTAGAATTTATCTTACAGAATATTATGTAGAGATATCTGTTGGACAGACAATGGATTATCTGCAGTTTGTGTCGGAAATTCAGGATGATTCAGACGATGTAAGCGAGCTTTGGAGAGCAATACATATGGACGGCGCAGTGGACGAAAATGTGCCGGGAACCTATAGGCTTCTTCTTTATGTGATTGACAGCAATGGTCATGTTTCCAATCAGGCTGCTTTACAGGTGATTGTGAAAGGAGAAGATACAGCTGGTGAAAGTGGAGAGGTTTCACAAGAATCTGAGAACTCTGAGTCAAACAATGGAGAATAAAAAATTTTTAGGCATCAGGGAGTATATCCGAAGGATATGCTCCCTGATGCTATTATCAATACCTTTGAAGGTAACGTTTTTCTGCAAAATTCAGGAGCCCATATAAAAGTACGGCAATGATGCACAGGATGGCAATGGAAAGGATGACCCAATCCAGCTTAAATGTCTGGCTGGAATAAATAATAAGATATCCGAGTCCTTCTCTGGCTCCAATAAATTCTCCAATAATTACTCCCACCAGACATAAGCCAATATTGACCTTCATAATACTCAGGATAAGCGGTATGGAAGAAGGAAGCACAATCTTGGAAAGCTCTTCTCTGCGTCCTCCTCCTAATGTGCGGATCAGCTTTAGCTTTTCAGTATCTACCTCTTGAAAGCCTGTGTAAATATTCATGATAGACCCGAAAACAGCTACAGAAATTCCTGCCACAATGATCGTTCTCATATTGGCTCCCAGCCACACAATCAAAAGAGGAGCAAGGGCAGATTTGGGAAGACTGTTCAGGACAACCAGGTAAGGCTCTAAAATTTTAGAAAGCCTTGGAAAAATCCACAGCAGAATTGCACAGGCAAGACTGATAAGAATGACAAGTGCAAAGCTTATCAGGGTTTCCGTAAGCGTAATTCCTATATGATGAAGCAGGGCATGGTTTTTGTACATATCTACGAAGGTTTTCAAGACTCGCGAAGGGCTGCTGAAGATAAAAGAATCAATCCATTGCAGCTGTGCCGCTGTTTCCCACAGAATCAGAAGGTCTCCAAAAATAAAAAAGCGCAGAACATGAATGAGAACCTTGTCATGCCTCTGCTTCCTTAGAAACTGCTTTTGTTTATTGGACAGGGGTTCCATTTTGGTTCAGCTCCTTCCAGATAAGATTAAAATAATACTTAAAGTTTGGTGCGTTTCTGGATGACAGAGGGGTTCTGTCAGAAATGTCCAGATGAATCGGAACAATCTTTTGTACAGAGGATGGACGTTTGGTAAGAATTAGAACCTTATCTGCCATACTGATAGCTTCCGCGATATCGTGTGTCACTAAAATGGCAGGCTTAGATTCTTTTCGTAAAATCTGTCCAATATCATCTCCTACCTGAAGGCGTGTCTGATAATCCAGAGCAGAGAAGGGTTCATCCAAAAGCAGGAGGTCTGGCTCCAAGACCAGGGTGCGTATCAAAGCTGCCCGCTGGCGCATCCCTCCGGAAAGTTGCGAGGGACGGGCATTGCGGAAGGCGGAAAGACCATATTGTGTGAGAAGCTGCTTTGTTTTTTCTATTTTGCTGGGAGTGAGCTGATGCCGGATTTCCAGTCCAAGAATGGTATTTTGATAAATGGTTCTCCATTCTAAAAGCTGATCCTTTTGGAGCATATAGCCTACATTGGCAGAATGTTCAGAAATTGGCTGCCCATGAATGAGAATCTCACCCCGGTCTGGCTGAAGCAGGCCGCTGATTAAATTCAGAAGAGTAGATTTCCCACAGCCAGATGGTCCTACAATCGCCACGAATTCAGAGGGAGAGACGGAAAAAGAAATGTGGGACAGAACCTCTGTTTCTCCGGCAAGGCTCCGATAAGACAGACAGATGTCCTTGATTTCCAAAAAGGGCTGCATGTTTGCCTCCTTCAAGCTGTAGCTATTGTTCACTGCGTTCACAGAAATACGCCTTTCAATGCACGGAAATGCTGCATTGGACACTACTTTGCTTGTCATGTCTTGGGATTTCTGTGCCAGAGACACAAAAGCGCTTTACAAATTAGCCGCGTGTGAACAATAACCAGATATATTCTATTTTAACATATGACATTTTGCATGTAGTGTGCTATACTGAAACCGGAAAATATTTAACGTATCAAGCCAGTCTCCCGCTTTAACTTCGCAGAGAAATAAGCAGTGAGTGGGGGACTTGCTTGTCTCAGAAAGGGCGAGGACCCCTTCTGAGAAGCTGCGACAGCAGCTATACGGTTATGAGCAAGTAGCAAAGCGGACATTGTACCCTGTGGGTATTGCGAATATCCGCTTGACCAAGGTAGAATGGATGATATAAAGCTGTGAAGGAAAGAGGAAGAATAGTGAATGTAAATTATCAGAAGGTGTTGGATAAAATACTGGAAAAACTCCAAGCAGAGCAAAAAGTTCCAAGGCTTTTTCTTCATAGCTGCTGTGCGCCGTGCAGCAGCTATGTGCTGGAGTACTTATCTGAATATTTTGAAATTACCCTTTTTTATTATAATCCCAATATTTCTCCTGAAGAGGAGTATAAAAAGCGCGTGGAAGAGCAGAGACGCTATATAGAAGCCAGGAAATTTGTACATCCAGTGACTTTTATTGAGGGAAACTATTGCCCGGAAAAATTTTTTAAGATGGCAAGAGGGATGGAGGAGGTGCCTGAGGGAGGAGAGCGGTGCTTTGCCTGCTATCGTCTGCGGCTTGAGGAAACGGCCAGAATGGCTTATGAGGGGGGATATGATTACTTTACAACAACGCTTACAATCAGTCCCCTGAAAAACGCAGAAAAGCTAAATGAGATTGGAAGAGAACTCGCAGAGATTTATAAAGTGCCAGTCCTGCCTTCTGATTTCAAAAAAAAGAACGGTTATCAGAGATCTGTTCAGCTCTCCAGGGAATATGGACTTTATCGGCAGGACTATTGTGGATGTGTTTTTTCAAAAAGAGAGATGGAGCGCAGAAGAGAGTTGCGTATTTAGAAAAATTGTGATAAACTACCACTGAAAATTGCGGCAGCATGAAATGCATCATAATCCGCACTACTATCAGAGGAGTCAAAGTACCTTTTGACTCTGACATCATATTATAACACACAAAGAAAGAAGGAAAATCATGGCACAACTTTGGGGCGGAAGATTTACCAAGGAAACGGACAAGCTTGTTTATAATTTTAATGCTTCTATTTCTTTTGACCAGAAGTTCTTTGAACAGGATATCAGAGGAAGCAAGGCGCATGTCACCATGCTTGCAAAGCAGGGAATTCTGACCAGGGAGGAACAAGAGAAAATCCTCATAGGCCTGGATCGCATTTATGAGGACGTGAAATCAGGAAGATTGGAGATTACCGATAAATACGAGGACATACATAGTTTTGTGGAGGCAAATCTGATTGAGCGGGTAGGCGAGGCAGGAAAAAAGCTGCATACAGGAAGAAGCCGGAACGACCAGGTGGCGTTGGACATGAAACTGTATGTGAGAGATGAGATCGATGAGCTTGACGCACAGGTAAAGAAGCTTTTATATGCTCTTCAGAAAATTATGGAGGAGAATGTACATACATACATGCCGGGCTTTACGCATTTGCAGAAGGCGCAGCCAGTTACTCTGGCTCATCATGTGGGAGCCTATTTTGAAATGTTCAAAAGAGACAGAAGCCGTCTTTATGATATCAGGAGCCGTATGAATACCTGCCCCCTGGGAAGCGGAGCTCTTGCGGGAACTACGTATCCGCTGGACAGAGAATACACAGCCATGCTCCTGAAATTTGACAGTGCCACCTTAAACAGCATGGACTCTGTATCTGACAGGGATTATATTATTGAACTTCTGTCAGCTTTGTCTACGATTATGATGCATCTGAGTCGTTTTTCAGAGGAAATTATTCTGTGGAATTCCAATGAATATCAGTTCATTGAAATCGATGATGCTTATAGTACAGGAAGCAGCATTATGCCTCAGAAGAAGAACCCGGATATTGCAGAACTTGTTCGGGGAAAAACAGGAAGAGTGTATGGAGCCCTGATGACCATTCTTACAACTATGAAGGGGATTCCTCTCGCATATAATAAGGATATGCAGGAGGATAAAGAGCTTACCTTTGATGCTATTGACACAGTAAAGGGCTGTCTGGCGCTGTTTACAGGAATGATTTCTACCATGCAGTTTAAAAAGGAAAATATGGAGAAAAGCGCCAAAAATGGCTTTACCAATGCAACAGATGCCGCTGATTATCTGGTAAACCATGGAATAGCGTTCCGGGATGCGCATGGAATTGTGGGAAGGCTGGTTCTTCTGTGCATTGAAAAGGGAATTTCTCTGGATGAGCTTTCTCTTGATGAATATAAAGCTATTTGCCCTGCATTTGACGAGGATATCTATGAGGCTATCAGCATGAAGACCTGTGTGGAGAAGCGCCAGACTCTGGGAGCGCCGGGACCCTCTGTGATGGAAAATGTTCTGGAGGAAAACCGCCGGTATCTGGAAAAATCCAGTATAGAAGCGAACAGAGGCAGAAGATTCTAAAGCCCTGCTTGACCTGTGGGGCGTGTCAATGCTGTATGTTTTTTAATGAAACAGAAAAAAATACTTGCTTTTTTCCGAAAAAAGGTATAGTATTCAATGAGGCGACAAATGTGCGCATGAAAAAGACATAATAAAGCAGGTGAGGAGAATATCATGAGTGCAAAATTAAGAGTTGGTATTTTAGGTGCTACCGGTATGGTAGGACAGAGATTTATTTCCCTTTTAGAGAATCATCCCTGGTTTGAGGTTGTGACAGTAGCTGCAAGCCCAAGAAGCGCAGGTAAGACATATGAGGAGGCAGTTGGAGGAAGATGGAAGATGACAACTCCTATGCCGGAAGCAGTAAAGAAGCTGATTGTCATGAATGTGAATGATGTGAAGGCTGTGGCAGATACTGTGGATTTTGTTTTTTCGGCAGTAGACATGTCTAAGGAAGAGATCAAGGCAATTGAAGAGGAGTATGCGAAAACAGAGACTCCGGTGGTATCCAACAACAGCGCGCACAGATGGACGCCGGATGTGCCAATGGTAGTTCCGGAAATCAATCCTGAGCATTTTGATGTGATTGAATCTCAGAAAAAGCGCCTTGGAACCACGCGCGGCTTTATCGCAGTAAAGCCTAATTGCTCGATTCAGAGCTATGCTCCGGTTTTGACTGCATGGAAGGAATTTGAGCCATATGAAGTAGTGGCTACCACCTATCAGGCCATCTCAGGAGCAGGCAAGACTTTTAAGGAATGGCCGGAAATGGTTGAGAATATTATTCCTTATATTGGAGGAGAAGAAGAGAAGAGCGAGAAAGAGCCGCTTCGTCTGTGGGGCAAGGTTGAGAATGGCGTGATTGTTCCTGCTGTTTCGCCGGTAATTACCTGCCAGTGCATTCGTGTCCCGGTATTAAACGGACATACAGCAGCTGTTTTTGTGAAATTCAGAAAGAAACCTACAAAGGAGCAGCTCATCCAGAAGCTCCGTGAATTCCGCGGCTATCCGCAGGAGCAGGAGCTTCCAAGCGCACCAAAGAATTTCATTCAGTACCTGGAAGAGGATAACCGTCCGCAGGTAAAGGCTGATGTGGATTATGAAAATGGCATGGGTATTTCTGTGGGACGTCTCCGCGAGGATACAGTATATGATTACAAATTTGTAGGTCTGTCTCATAACACAGTGCGCGGCGCAGCAGGAGGTGCGGTTCTGTGTGCAGAAACTCTGAAGGCAAAGGGATATATTAAGGCTAAATAACAGAAGAGATGCAAAGGATGCCGTTGGAATGCAAGAGCAGAAAACGACATCCTTATTTTCGGCTTATGTGAATTGAAACAAGAATCTGCTGTTCCAAACAGTAATACATGGATTTTCGTTCATTTATGTTGAGATATTTTCAGAAGAATGTTATAATAAGTCTGTTCCAGATAAAAAAGGCGGAGGGAAATATTATGAATTATGAAGATGTTCAGAAATTGTCAAATGCTGCCAAAGGGAAAATCAATCTCTTGAATACGAACTTTGGAAAGTACTTTATGAAGGCCGTCATGGCAGGATTCTTTATTGTGGTTGCCATGATTTTCTCCAATGTGGTTGGAAATGTATTTTCTAAGACCATGCCAGAATGGGGAAAATTTTTGGGAGCCATTGTGTTTGCCATTGCAGTTCTTTTGATTGTGCTGGTAGGCGGAGAGCTTTTTACAGGAAATAACCTGGTAATGGCATTCGGCGCATTTGACAAAAAGGTTACCTGGGCAGAGGCAGGCAAGGTATGGGTTGCCAGCTACATCGGCAATTTTGTGGGCTGCGCGATTCTGTCTCTGATTTTTGTGGCAGCAGGCGCTTCCGGAACAAAGGATTATTTTGCCGGATTTATCAACAATAAGCTGACCATACCTGTGAGCGAGATGTTTTTCAGAGCCGTTCTCTGTAATTTCTTTGTCTGTCTTGCAGTTTTGTGCGGAATCAAGCTCAAGGATGAGACGGCAAAAATCCTGATGATTATCATCTGTATTTCTGGCTTTGTTGTCAGCGGCTTTGAACACTGCATTGCCAACATGGGAATTTTTGTAACTGCCGCTTGCCTGGTGCCTGGTCTTTCTATTCCTGCCATGCTCAAGAGTATGGTGATAGTGACTATTGGAAATATGGTTGGAGGCGGTCTTCTGCTGGCCTGGCCTCTGAGAAAGATGAGCGCAGATAAGTAATGGCAAAAGCGTTATACATAGCGGAAAAGCCCAGCGTTGCCCAGGAATTTGCGAAAGCATTGAAAATCAGCGGGCAGCGCCGGGATGGTTATCTGGAATCCAAGGAAGCTGTGGTTACCTGGTGCGTGGGGCATCTGGTAACCATGAGTTACCCTGAAAAATATGACATGAAATATAAGAGGTGGAGCCTTGAGACACTGCCCTTCCTTCCCGCTGATTTCTTGTATGAGGTGATTCCGGAAGTAAAAAAACAGTTTGATATTGTGTCAGGCCTCCTGAATCGCCCAGACATAGATGTTATCTATGTGTGTACAGACTCTGGACGAGAGGGGGAATATATTTACCGCCTGGTGGCGAAGGAAAGTCATGTACAGGGAAAACAACAGAAGAGAGTATGGATTGATTCGCAGACAGAAGAGGAAATTTTAAGGGGAATACGGGAGGCAAAAGAGCTTTCCGCGTATGACAGCCTTGCCGCTTCTGCCTATTTGCGTGCAAAGGAAGATTATTTGATGGGGATTAATTTTTCCAGGCTCCTGACCCTTAAATACAGCAGTCAGATTTGCCAATATCTGGAAAGCAAGTACCAGCCGGTGTCTGTGGGAAGAGTTATGACCTGCGTTCTGGGAATGGTCGTGCGCAGAGAACGGGAAATCCGAAGCTTTGTGAAGACGCCGTTTTACAGAGTAATCAGCACTATGAAGCACAGCGGCAGAGCCTTTGAAGGGGAGTGGCGCTGTACAAAAGAGAGCAGATATTACAATTCTCCCTGCCTTTATAAGGAGAACGGCTTTAAGAAAAAAGAGGATGCAGAGGAATTCGTGGATTGGCTGCGAAATCCCTGCCCCATCGAGGCTGCTGTGGAGAAGGTGGAGCGGAAAAAGGAAAATAAAAATCCGCCGCTTCTCTTTAACCTGGCAGAGCTTCAGAATGTGTGCGCAAAGCTGTTTAAAATCAGTCCAGATGAAACACTGAAAATCACCCAGGAACTCTATGAGAAAAAGCTAGTCACTTATCCGAGAACAGACGCCAGAGTGCTTTCCACAGCAGTGGCAAAGGTCATTACACGGAATCTGAATGGACTTCGAGCTTATCCTCAGACAAATGAGGCTGTGCAGGAGATTCTCTCTACTGGAGTCAGGCTGACAGGAAGCAGATATGTGAATGATAAGCAGATTACAGACCATTATGCTATCATTCCCACTGGACAGGGCTTTGGGAGCCTTGCAGGCTTGTCCCTCACAGCTCAGAGAGTATATGAGGTGATTGTGCGCCGCTTTCTGTGCATTTTCTATCCTCCGGCTGTGTATCAGAAGGTATCTTTGGTGACGGTGAGAAAGGAAGAACGCTTTTTTTCTTCTTTTAAAATACTTATTTCTCCAGGCTATTTAAAAATCGCCGCCTCTTCTTTTGCAAAAGAAAATGCCTCTTCAAAGGAAGAAGGAGGGGAGGACAGTGAGGTCTCCTGCGATACAGGGCTTATGGAGGCATTGCAAACGCTGAAAAAGGGGACTATACTGCCCATAGAAGGATTCTCTGTGAAAGAGGGAGAAACCTCGCCGCCAAAGCGCTATAATTCGGGCTCTATGATTTTGGCTATGGAAAATGCCGGTCAGCTTATAGAGGACGAGGATCTGCGTGCCCAGATAAAGGGAAGCGGAATCGGAACAAGTGCTACCAGAGCAGAGATTCTGAAAAAGCTGATGACAATCAAATATCTGAGTTTAAATAAGAAAACACAGGTTATCACGCCCACGCTTTTGGGAGAAATGATATTTGATGTGGTGAATGGCTCCATACGTTCTCTTCTTAATCCAGAACTGACTGCGAGCTGGGAGAAGGGACTTACCTATGTGGCTGAGGGAACCATTACTCCCAAGGAGTACATGGATAAGCTGGAGCATTTTATTCGAGTAAGGACAGACCAGGTAATGCGCTCTGGAACCGGGAATTTCCGCCAGCTTTTTGACGCCTCAGCACAGTTCTATGACAAGCCCGGCAATACTCGCTCAAAAGAAGCCGGCGCTGCGCAGGAAGCAGAGAGGAAGACAAAGCCGCGCAGCGCCAAGGCCCGTCAGACAGGTTCTGTAAGAGGAGCACAGGAAAGCAAGAACCAGGGCAAAGCACTGCAAAGGAAGAAGCCTTCATAAACAGTGGGCAAAAAGACAGCATCAGGCGCATTTGCGCAGAAAAATGACAAATATCTGGAAACAGGAGGAAAGGAAAATGGAAAATTATACAATCAGTCAGCTTTTTGACTTGACACAGACAATTGCGGCAGGACTTTTTGAAGGAAAAATCTATCCCTGGGAGGTTCTTCCGGAGATTGGAGACTACATTGTGCGCCTGGGAAAAACGCTCAGCCCAGAGGAATATGATTACAGGGAGGGGGATATCTGGATTGCAAAATCCGCCAAAATAGCTCCTACAGCCAGCATTTCAGGTCCCTGTATTATTGGAAAGGATGCAGAGATTCGCCACTGCGCTTTTATCCGGGGCAAAGCCATTGTGGGAGAAGGCTGTGTGGTAGGTAATTCTACTGAGCTGAAGAATGTGGTACTCTTTAACAGGGTTCAGGTTCCTCATTATAATTATGTAGGAGATTCTGTATTGGGCTATCGTTCTCATATGGGAGCAGGTTCCATCTGTTCAAATGTAAAATCCGACAAAAAGCTGGTCATAGTCAAGGACAAAGAAGAACAGATAGAGACCGGCCTGAAGAAATTCGGAGCCATGATTGGCGACTATGTGGAGGTGGGCTGCGGTTCTGTTTTAAATCCAGGAACTGTTATTGGAAGAAACTCCAATATCTATCCCCTGTCGCCGGTAAGAGGCTGTGTCCCGGCTGACAGTATTTATAAATCAGCAAGGGAAATTGTGTTAAAGAAGTAAGGATACAAACAAGTCCCCACTCACTGCTTATTGCTTTTCGCAGCAGAAGCAGTGGGTGGGGATTACTTACTTGATTTACTTAAAAAACAATTGATATCGTATGATTTCCAGAACCACGAGGTGAAGGGGATAGAAGATATAGAAAAAATATTTTCCAAATTTTCCGCGGATAAAGCCTCGCTTTCCGTTGTACATATTAAGGGAGAGAAAGGCAAAGCAGGCCTTCCATTCCCAATAAAGAAAAAAGCTTCCCATCAGGGTCTGCGCAAGCTTTTCGTGTCTGAGAAAATACAGAAGCAGAATAAAGAGAAAGCCTCTGATGCCGTAATCTGCCCGAAAATGATAGGAGAGAACGCACAAGGCAGTCAGGCAGCTTCCCTGAAGCAGGGGACGATTTTCAAAATATTCCCAGGCACACATAGCCAGATATCCAAAGAATAAAGTGAAAAACACGTTTTGATGTGCCGCGTCCCAGATAGAATTTACCTGAAAAACACAGTTGAACGGGATTTCCGACAGGAGGGCAAAGAGAAACAGATTTCTGCCATACCGGAAGCGATTGGAAGTGTGAAGAAAACCCTCAATTAACAGGAAACAAAAAATCGGAAAAGCACTTCTCCCAATGTCACGGCAAATCCGGTACAGACTGTACTCGGTATTTCCAATGACAAACAATGGCTGCATTGCAGGAAGCCATCTGGAGAGGACTACATGGGCAGTATGGTCAATGGCCATAATAATAATGGCAAGGAGCTTTAAGGCGCTGCCGCTGAGAATCTGCATTTTGGCTGGAAAAATAGAGTCAGGTAAGGTCCTGGAGGAATCAGTCATAAGAGTATCCTTTCTGGAGAAACAATGCTTGCTGCTGCTTACAGGCAGCTATTTTGTCGGGGGTTTTTGTACCTCTGGAACAGAAATCCCGATACAGGCAACCTGGCTGCGATATTTCTGTACACAGCAATTGATTCTCCGTATATATTGTTTTTATATAATGCTGGAGAACCGCGACAAACATGCTTCCTGAAATTAGAAAACAAAACAGGAGTCTTCTGTTATTTGATTGCCGGGTAAGGTCATTATACTTCCAAACACAAATTTGTGCAATCAGAGATTTGCCTCTGTGAGGGTCGTATTTGCCGCTAAGAGCCTGCATTTGGAGGAAAACAAACTTTTTCGTTATATTATATAGAATAATTGCAATAATTTTACAAATTATGACTGGACGAACGGAGGATTTTGTGAGAAAATACAAGTAGGTTGTTAATGCATAAACAACATATTAAGTCCATCTTATACTTGAAAGGAGTTTTAAAATGATTTATTCACGCGAAGTAGAAGAAATGTGC
>JAUNOP010000039.1 GCA_030537135.1 Eubacteriales bacterium
ACAGTAGATTTTTCGGGATTAGAATACTGGGGTTCTAATCTTCCCATTTATACACGAGGTGAACATGAAAAGAAAAAGAATAATGGTCATTAATTTTATAACTCAGCTTTCCTAGCAGATATTTCTAAACAAAGCCTGTATAAATGCAGCCTGAGAGTTCATCCATTCAGTTACTCTTCTTTTAATGCAGACCGTAATATCTGATGACAGAGTAAAAATGTGTTCTGCAAATAGAAACATATGGTTCTGAAGGGCTGCTGTGGTCAAGCATTTTTGCAGAACAGAAACCATATACTATGCGATATCGGACACACGTCTTGAGAAATTCGGGTTACTATCCGTGGAAAAATACTATCTATCAATAATATGTTAAGTTGTCTGAACCACTGTATATGGAACCGTATATACGGTAGTTTGGGAGGTAGGAGCAGAAGCCCCTCCTCCCCGATCAATCTGTTGTTAGATTAGGTTATCAGAAGAAAGGTATTTATAACCTGTGGGTCTGCCCAAAACAAGAGGAATCGTATATTGATAGCTTTTCGCTGCATCCTTGTCTGTAAAATGAATTGTTATGGTATCTTCTAAAATATTTTCCTTTGGACGGTTATAATCAAAAGAATTGGAAGTTTTATTGCTTATCTTTCCATTTTCAGCTTCTGCATCATATTCCCAGCTTTTTGAATCAGATAAAATAGTAACTGTAACTTGTTCTTCTTGCCGCGATTCCAAAGCATTTTTATCTATCAGTACTTTAAATGGCTGTTTTGAATCAACTTCTGCCTGGATAAGTGTTTCTTCTAAGGAACTTTCAGCAATAACCGTTCCAGGCGACATTTTTCCATAGCCATTCAAAGATACAGAAACAGCAGATAACAATACTACAAAAAATCCATAAAATTTCATACATATTCCTTTCAGTCAACCCGTAATTTAGAATTATTTAGTCGCCTCTCTTAAATACGTTAATCCGCAATAAATACAACTGTTATTTACAAATGAATGTTGCAGTACATAGGAATTTGACTCCCATATTTCACTAAATCCACAGGTCAAGCACGTATGGTAATTATAAATATGTCGGGTTGCACATGTATCTTCCCATAGTGCAGGTTTTTCGATTTCAGAGCCATAATACATATCCGGACCCCAGCTGTGAGTGTGAGCAGCCATAGCAGTTAATGGAGTAGCAATCACAGTAGATATTGTTGCAAGAATAGCAAAACTTTGTTTAAATTTTTTCATGCTTATAATCCTCCTGAATATTAAATACTGATATTGAGAGCAAATTTATTTGATTCCATAATACTTTCTGATTCAGAGCATACTCGCTGTGGACATCCATGCGGATTATAATTTAATAGGCACCTGGTTTGCGGTAAAACTGATATTTTAAGATATTCTGCTAGTATTGATGCAATTGAGATAATCAATCTTCATACATCAAAAGAATTATCTAAACCTCACTATTTTCTTCTTTTCATGATAAGCAATATTTTTTACTTCTTTTATTCCATCTCTCCCATCCTTTTAAAATTTTTCCTCTTATTTTTATACATTTTATATTAAAAATCATATTTTGTCAAGGATATATTTGACTTTTCAGAATTTATCATTATAATAGTAATATAATAACATTTCGAAAGGAGGCTTCTGATACGTCTCATGGCAAAAACAGTTTCATTAACAGAAAAAGACCTGGAGGTTCTAGAAATTCTGTGGGATTCTCCAGTTCCCATGACTGCTGCTGAAATCGTGAAGCAGAGGGAATATTTTACAGTAAATACGGTGCAGTCCATTGTGCGCAAATTATTAAAGCATAAGCTTATCCAAATCGACAGCATCGTATACAGCGGAACCGTTCTGACGCGCTGCTATCGTCCGGCTATGTCCCGCGATGAGTTTGCTGCTTCCAAATTTATCAGTGAAGCAAAAAAGCTGGATTCCAGGATATCCAAAACCGCTCTTGTTGCCGCGCTTCTGGATGCAGAAGACAGCCCTCAAAAGGCATTAGAAGAGATCCGGCAATTAGAAGCAATGCTGGAAGAATACAAGAAAAAACTGTAAGATAAGGAGATGAGATATTGTTACGTTTTAGTTTTTCCTCAGTATTTATGGCTGTGTTTACCAGTAATATACTGATGGCTCTTATCTATCTCAGCTTTTGCAGCAAAAAGCTAATGGTTCAGCTGGGATATAAGCTGCTGGGAGTTTTTCTTGTTCTGACTGCTTTAAGGTTTGCTTTTCCATTTGAGATCCTGCCTATGAGCAATAATCTGGACTTTCCTCCTCTCTTCTCCATGCTGTTCGCGGAACTGTGTCATCCCAGATTTCATGCATGGAATTTAGAATTTTCTTTATGGAGTGCCATAGAACTCATCTGGATTGCAGGCTTCCTGATACTATTGGGAAGATTCCTTTGCAGCTGCCATGCTTTGAAAGCTTATATAAGGGAACAAGGAAAAGAGATTTCTTACAATACCAAATACCTCCAGCTTATTGAGCAAATCAATAAAGAATGGAACAAAAAAGCCTCTTTTGAGGTTATCGAATTAGCAGACTTGTCCATTCCTATGATTTGCGGTATAAGGACTCCCTGTATTTTAATTCCTGCATCTCTAGATGCGTCGGAAAAAGAGCTTTATTTTATACTGCGTCATGAAATGCTGCATTTTTATCAGCATGATTTGCTCATAAAATTATTGGTTCGTATTTTATGTATTTTTTACTGGTGGAATCCAATTTCTCATTTTTTTCAGAGAAAATGTGACACAATCCTGGAAATGAGAATAGACAAAACACTGACAGGTGAAAACAATCAGACAAAATTGGATTATTTTTCCTGTTTGAATCGCATAGCTGCTCAGGCCTGCGCCGGGCATTTGCCGTCATCTGATTCAGGAATTTCCCTTTGTTCTAAAAATACTTCAGTACTTACTGAACGTTTTCACATGCTTTTTAATAATAAGCAGAAAGATTCGGAATATTTTTTATTAAAAACAGCATTAATTATCCTTATATCTGGTATTTACATATTTTCGTTATTTTTCATATTTGAAGCCAACTATCTTGATCCTAAAATGGCAGAAAAATGTATTATTCCTTCTTCTGAAAATACTCATGTTATTGATAATGAAGATGGCACTTTTTCAGTTTATTTATATGATGAATATCTAGAGACAGTAGATTTTTCGGGATTAGAATACTGGGGTTCTAATCTTCCCATTTATACACAAGGTGAATATGAAAAGAAAAAGAATAATGGTCATTAATTTTATAACTATATACATATCTATTATTTTCTTAGGAGTAGCTTGCATCGTTCAAAAACCAATTATTACTCAGGCTGCAATGTCAAAAAACAGTATATCTGTTAAATCTGACAAGATACACTGGGTAGTTCGAGAATTCAGCGGAAAAAAATACAAGCGTCTTTATAATTATACAACAAAAACATGGCTGACCGACTGGATTCCTTTGGACTAATTTTCCTGAGCTTACCAGCACCTCTACAGCCTAATGCAAGCTTATCCAGCAACTATCTCGTGACATACTCCCACCGCCTATGTCTATAGCATAGAGGTGAGGGACTTCTTGCTTATCAAGGTTAAAAATCAGAATACATTGCAGAAAAGCTCCGTTTCCTCCACTATCAGGACAAACGGAGCTTTTCCTCATACTCTGTGCTTCTCTACCCCATTATCATTTCAGGATTTTTCACAGCAGCATAGCCGCCATGATATGCAATCCTCTCTCCCCTATGTTTTTCGCCTTTGCTTTAAGCTTCACCGATACTTTCTCACAGCCTCTGCCATCTGTGAGAGCTTCTCCTCCATCTCCTCCACAAGCCTGAACTGCGTGCGGCAGCGGTCCAGGTTGTGAGCAGGTCTATGTATTTTAAAATAATGGTCTCCCTCCAGATAATCTGTGAGAAAGCGCATTCCGCACTCAAAGGTCATAAGAATCGCCCCCCAGGGCAGCATGTCAAGCTCCCTCTCTGTCAGTCTGCCTGCGCAGCCCTCAAGAAAGCCTCTTGTGTAAGCTTCAAAAAGCTCCATGCTAAAATGTACCTTTGACAAATCCGGCTCATCCTCTGCAGCTGTGCTGGCTCCAAAGCGGATGGAATCACCAAAATCATTCACAGACAGTCCCGGCATCACTGTGTCCAGATCAATGACGCAGATAGCCTGGCCTGTGTGGCTGTCAAGAAGAATATTGTTGAGCTTGGTGTCATTATGAGTGACACGAAGAGGAAGCTCTTTCTTCTCCTGCATATCGCACAGCATATGAGAGAGCTTTTCTCTGTCCCTGACAAACTGAATTTCTCTGGAGGCCTCCTCGCACCGGCCGCATACATTGTCCTGAACTGCTGCATAAAACTTTTCCAGGCGCTTTGCTGTGTGGTGGAAATCAGGGATAGTTTCATAAAGAGTCTCTGCAGGATAGTCTGAGAGAAGTCCCTGAAAATGTCCGAATGCCAGACCGCTTTGATAAAAATCCTCTGGTTTCTCTGCTTTTTCAAGGCAGGTACTGTCTTCAATAAAAAGGTAAGCCCTCCAATAATCACCGTCCGAATCCACATAATAAGGGCAGCCGTCTGCACAAGGAATGATGTTCAGAGTCTCTCTCTCAGGATTTCCCCCTGCCTGCTGAATTTTTTTCTTCAGCCAGCCGGTGACTCCCTGGATATTCTCCATGAGCTGGACAGGCTTCTTAAAAATGCTTTTGTTCATACACTGAAGAATGTAGCGTCTGGGAGCAGACGATGTGCAAAAGGTAAGTCTGTAGGTATCGTTGATATGGCCGTTTCCATAAGGAGCCGCTTCCTGTAATTCTCCTTCAAAGCAAAATTGATGTACAACTTCTGTTAATCTTTTCTCTGTCATCTCATCCTCCTTAAGCCATCCTGTCAAAAGAAACCCTTTTTAATCGCCTCCGGGAATCCAGAGGATGGCACCTGGGGCTATTGTATACTCTGCATGAGTCCCTTCGCCGTCATAAACCACGGTGCTTTGCTCCTCCACCGTATTATTCAGCACAGCATATTTCCCCTGCTCTGAATATGCATGAACCTCACAGCAGGGATTCTCTGCAAACCATTTTTTCAGGTGACTCTCTTTTCCTGCCGCATAATACAGCGCCCGCATCAGAAGTCTGGTATTCTCCAAGCTGTATGGAAGCCCTGCAATATACACGCCGCGCCCCTGTCCATACCTGTTCGCAGCAATATGAACCTCACCGTCCGAGAATTCCACAACCTCTGTTCTCTCGCTCAGCGCATACACATCTCCCATGCTCTCTCCAAAGTCAAACGGTTCTGTCCGGTCTTGTGTAATAAAATGTTCATCCACAGCTTTGTTAAAATATTTATCTGTGGAAAGTGTAAATCCAAGCTCCTTATCCACTCCCAGAACATCTGCAAGCTGAAAGAACCTTCCGCCCTTATGAAAAGCAGCCGGCTCTCCCACTCCAAGGAAGCCTCCGCCCTCATAGACCCATTTGCGCACAGCAGAAACCAGCTTTGCGTCCTCCCACTCTCTTCCTCCGGAAAAGGCAGTCCCAGCTGCTCCTGCATTGATAAGCACATCTACATCCTCAGGAATTCCATTTTCCCGAATATCCCGAAAGCTTAAGAAAACCACCTCCACAGCCATTCCGCTCAGAGCCTCCAGAATTCCCATGTAAGAATAGCACTGCTTATACCACAGCTCATGAGCCACCATATAGGGCTGCCAGGAGCGGATAGCGCCCCAGGAATTCAGCACAGCCACCTTAAGTCCGCAATATGGCTTTCCTTTCTTTGCAGTATCATAGATATACCGGAATTCATCTGTAACCTTCTCAATATAATCCACAAATTTGGGAAATTTGCACGCCAGACTCAGATAGCCGCCATAACCGATGCGAT
The DNA here is from genome assembly GCA_030537135.1 of Eubacteriales bacterium. Classification (GTDB taxonomy): domain Bacteria; phylum Bacillota; class Clostridia; order Lachnospirales; family Lachnospiraceae; genus Blautia_A. The sequence goes on from JAUNOP010000039.1 coordinate 5,906, forward strand.
CCACAGGGCTTCTCATAATGGCTCTTCTGGCTGTAACCCAATTTCTCATTGCCTCTGGGACAGGGTCATTTCCTTCATAAAAGGTATCTGGGAAGAAATACGGCAGGAATCTTCCCTCTGTATATTTTACATGAGGAATATCTGAGATAAGGCGCAGGCTCACGCCTCCTCCCACACTTCCGACCACTGCATCCAGTCCGATTTGCCCAAAGTATTTTCCATAGGGCTCTGTTCCTATCCAGTTATCTCCAAGGAACATCATGGCCTCTTTTCCTGCCTCATGCACAATTTTCACAAGCTCTGCTGCTTTTCCTGCCACAAAGCGCTGTATAAAATCCATGTAATCCAGATAAGCAGGTGTTGGAATCCGAAACGGCGTGTTGTAATACCCATTATCCACCAAGTCCTCCGGGCGCAGAGCATAGCCATATTCCTTCTCAAACTCCTGAAGCGCCTGCACAGACACAGTTCCTCCGTAGCCGAACCAGTCTACATATTTTTCCTTTGCATGGTTATTGAAAACCAGGGTAAAATGATAAAAGAAGGTGGTAAATCGCACCACGTCTGTGCAAGGATTGTCCTTAAGCCACTGAATCAAATATTCCCTTGCAAAGCGGCCGGATTCTGTCTGACGCACATCAAACGGAATATCATGCGGTTTGTCTCCCCACTGATTGGTGATGTGGTTGTACATCTGTGTTGGATCCCAGATTGCATATGCAAGAAAACTGACAGTATATTCATGAAAAAGAACAGCATGAGATATGGCCACCTGATGTCTCTCCTTGTCAAGCTCCCACTCATCTGAAGGAACCACCTCACCAGTTGTCCTATCTATTACCTCCCACCATTTTTTCGGGTCATGCAGGTAATCCGGAATTACCTGCTCTTCATAATAGCCTTTCATAAACGGGATTTCCAGATACTCTGAAACAGCAATATTGTGAAAAGACATCAAATAAATCTGTTGACATTCATCCATATGCTTCTCTGCAAATTCATTATGTCCCCTTGCCACAAAATATGTGGTATAGATTTTCGCATTCAGTGATTTAATTTCATCATCAAGCTTTGTTCCATCACTGTCGCGAAGCGCATCTGCTCCCCATCGTTCCATGATTTCCTGGGTTTTCTCCAAAAAATTCGCTTCACTTGGCAGGGTAACTCTCCCTTTTGTCTCTGACATAAACACACTCCTCTCTGAAAAATCCTCCCTCTGAGGGGAAGGCAACACGGCGAAGCCTTTTAAAAAATCCGCATATCCCGTCAGGATACGCGGATTTTTCATGTTTATAGCACACAAATTATTCCTTTACACTTAACCGAACCAATGCTCTGTGAAGCTTGGCCTCCATGATTTTATGCTCACGGTCTGTCAGACCGCCTCTTGCAAGAGCCTCCTCTGCGCGTCTTCTCGCCGCGCTTGCTCTGTCTCTGTCAATATCCTCCTGCCACTCCCATGTGGTTGCAAGCACACGGCAGGTTCCGTCCATCATGGACAGCATTCCCCCGATGCAGGCGGCGCTGCGCATAGAAAAATCCTCAAAAATCACATGTGCCTCTCCCATGCCAAGGGCAGTACAGAAATTACAGTGGCCTGCCATAATTGCCAGCTCTCCTGTAATGGTTCTGCACACCACTCTTTTTACATTTCCTTCAAACAGCAGTCCGTCCGGTGTTCCGATTCGTAATGGGAAGGTGTTCATAGACAGCCTCCTTTACTGATTCTTTGCCTTTTCAAAAACCTCGTCAATTGTTCCTGCAAACAGGAAGCAGCTCTCTGGTACTGCGTCGCACTCGCCGCTTAAGATCATCTTAAAGCCTCTGAGCGTCTCCTTCAGAGGAACATACTGACCGGGCATGCCTGTGAACTGTTCTGCAACAGAAAAGCTCTGGGACAAGAATCTCTGAACCTTACGGGCGCGGTTTACTGTCTGCTTATCTTCCTCTGACAGCTCATCCATACCCATAATGGCAATAATATCCTGAAGCTCCTTATATCTCTGAAGCACCCTCTGAACTGCACGGGCAATCTCATAATGCTCGATTCCCACAACCTCCGGGGACAGAATACGGCTTGTAGAATCCAGCGGATCCACAGCCGGATAAATGCCCTGGCTGGCAATGTCTCTGGACAATACAGTGGTTGCGTCCAAATGGGTAAATGTGGTTGCAGGCGCAGGGTCTGTAAGGTCATCTGCCGGTACATAAACAGCCTGAACCGATGTGATAGAGCCCTTTCTTGTGGAAGTGATTCGCTCCTGCAGCGTACCCATCTCTGTAGCCAGTGTGGGCTGATAACCTACTGCCGACGGCATACGTCCAAGCAGAGCAGATACCTCAGAGCCTGCCTGTGTGAAGCGGAAAATGTTATCAATAAAGAGCAGCACATCCTGATTCTTTACATCACGGAAGTATTCTGCCATGGTAAGTCCGGAAAGACCTACTCTCATACGGGCTCCAGGCGGCTCGTTCATCTGTCCGTATACCAGAGCGGTCTTGTCAATAACTCCGCTCTCCTTCATCTCATTGTAAAGGTCATTTCCCTCACGGGTTCTCTCTCCTACGCCTGTGAATACGGAAAGTCCGCCGTGCGCAGTTGCCACATTATGAATCAGCTCCATAATCAGCACGGTTTTTCCTACTCCGGCGCCTCCGAACAGACCGATTTTACCTCCCTTTGCATAAGGGCAAATCAGGTCTACGACCTTAATTCCTGTCTCCAAAATCTCTGTTGCAGGCGTCTGCTCTTCATAGGCAGGAGCCGGACGGTGGATTGCCCAGCGCTCTGTAGCCTCTGGCGCCGGAAGGTTGTCCACTGGGTCTCCCAGAAGGTTGAATACCCGTCCCAGGCATTCCTCTCCCACAGGAACCGTAATGGGTCCTCCTGTGTCTACAGCCTTGGTTCCTCTTACCAGTCCGTCCGTAGAGTTCATGGCAATGCAGCGAACCGTATTATCCCCGGTCTGCTGAGCCACCTCGGCTGTCAGCTTTACGCCTTTATTGTCAATTTCTATAGCATTGAGAAGTGCCGGCAGCTCTCCGTGTGCAAAACGGATGTCAAGAACAGGTCCAACTACCTGCACTACCTCTCCTATATGTTTTTCGCTCATTCCTGAATCTCCTCTGTCATGAGTAGCTGCTGCTTGCTGTGCAGTCAGCAGCCTCTTTGCATTGCTTTTTTATGAAAACAGATATCTTCATCTGCTCCCGATATCCTGCTAGATACCTTCTGCGCCTCCGACAATCTCTGTGATTTCCTGCGTGATGCTTGCCTGACGGGCGCGATTGTAATACAGATTCAGCTTCTCAATCATTTCCTCTGCATTGCTGGTAGCCGCCTCCATGGCAGTGCGTCTCGCTGCCAGCTCGCTGACCAGTCCCTCGCACACGCCTCCATAAATCAGACCCGCCAGATACTCTGGAACAATGGCGTCAAAGACTGTCTCTGCATCCGGCTCATACAGAATCAAATGCCTGGGGCGCTCGCGCTCTCTGTCCTCTGCTGTCAGATCCATCAGCGGAAGCATGGAAATCACCTCCGGCTGCTGAGACAGCATGGAAAGAAAGGCTGTGTAGCACAGATCAATGTGGCCAAAGGTTCCCTTCTTGAATTCTGTGCAGAGCAGATTGGCTATCTCAAAGCAGTCTGCCACAGAAATATTGGCGACCTCTGCAAATTCCTCTGTCAGACAGGGAATTCCCCTGCGGCGGAAATATTCAACCGCCTTCTTTCCGATAGGGAGAACCACATAGTCCTTGCCTTCGCAGTCCGCTTCCAGACGCTTAAAAACATTTGCATTGTATCCGCCTGCCAGTCCTCTGTCGCCTGCTATCACCACATAGCAGCATTTGTCGCTCGATGCTTGTCTGGCATACACTGAGGCAAAGTCTGTATTTTCTTCTGCTATATCCTGAAGCGTCTGATGAAGCTCACGGAAATAGGGGCGGCAGGTCTCTGCCCGCTCCTTGGCCCTTCGCATCTTGGAGGATGCCACAAGTTCCATTGCTTTGGTAATCTGCATGGTACTCTGTACGCTCTTTATGCGCAGCTTTACTGCTTTCATGTTTGCAGCCATAGCTTTCCTCCTCTACTTCCTTATTTTACAGGCCTTGTATTCAAAAAATTCTCTGTATAAGCCTCCAATGCCTTCTTAAGCTTCTCCTCTGTATCTGCCTCAAGCTTTCCTGTGGAGCGGATTTCCTGCATGGCGGCTGCTCCCTCTGCGTCTGTATCCAGATAAGTATACAGACCTGTTTCATAATCCTTCACAGCATCTATTTCCACTCTGCTGAGGATTCCCTTTGTAACTGCGTACAGAATCGCCACCTGCTTTTCCACAGGAACCGGCGCATTCTGGCTCTGCTTGAGTACCTCCACAATACGGGCGCCCTGATCCAGACGCGCCTTTGTGTCTGCATCAAGGTCAGAACCAAACTGAGCAAAGCTCTGCAGCTCACGATACTGAGAATAAATCAGCTTCAGAGAGCCTGCCACCTTTTTCATTGCCTTAATCTGTGCATTTCCTCCTACTCGAGATACAGAAATGCCCGGGTTTACAGCCGGCATGATTCCAGAATGGAAAAGCTCTGTCTCCAGGAAAATCTGGCCGTCTGTGATGGAGATAACATTGGTCGGAATATAAGCGGACACGTCTCCTGCCTGTGTCTCAATGATAGGAAGCGCTGTCAGAGAACCGCCGCCATGCTCATCGTCCAGTTTGGCCGCTCTCTCCAGAAGTCTGGAGTGAAGATAGAATACATCACCAGGATATGCCTCACGTCCCGGTGGGCGGCGAATCAGCAGGGAGAGCGCACGATAAGCCACTGCGTGCTTGCTCAAATCATCATAGATAATCAGCACATGTCTGCCCTTATTCATAAAATACTCGCCCATTGCACAGCCAGAATAGGGTGCAATGTACTGAAGCGGACTTGCCTCTGAGGCTGTTGCAGCCACAACAATGCTGTAGTCCATAGCTCCGTTCTTGGAGAGAGTTTCCACCAGAGTCGCCACTGTGGAACGCTTCTGTCCGATTGCCACATAAATACAGATAACATCCTTGCCCTTCTGGTTAATGATTGTATCTGTAGCTACTGTTGTCTTTCCTGTCTGGCGGTCCCCGATAATCAGCTCACGCTGACCTCTTCCTATGGGAACCATAGAGTCAATTGCCTTGATGCCGGTCTGAAGAGGCTCAAACACAGATTTCCTCTCACAGATTCCGGGGGCAGGGCTCTCAATCGCCCTGTATTCACTTGCAGCAATAGGTCCCGCACCGTCGATAGGCTGTCCCAGAGCATTGACAACTCTTCCAATCATCTCTTCTCCTACTGGAACAGATACGACTTTACCAGTACGCCTTACCGTCTGACCCTCGCCGATATTTTCATCGGAACCAAATAATACGATGGACACACTGTTTTCTTCCAGGTTCTGAGCCATTCCAAAGCTTCCGTCCTCAAACTCCAGAAGCTCTCCTGCCATGCAGTTGATAAGACCGCTGGCTCTGGCAATTCCGTCACCTACCATCAGAATTGTGCCTGTTTCATTCTGCTGAATGGAATTCTCATAATATTTGATCTGGCTGCGGATGACCTTGGATATTTCTTCAGGTTTTAATTGCATCTTTCCATTCCCATCCTTTAAACAATTATTTCATCCAGTTTTCTGGATATTCCTGACAGACGCCCCTGAATGGTTCCGTCCATCTGTTTTCCTTCCAGTTCTACACGCAGACCTGCCAGTATAGAAGGATCTCTTCTCTGAACCAGGACAATTTTCTTGCCGCTGGCCTTTTCCAGCTTTCTCTTCAGCGCAGCCATCTGTTCTTTGCTCAGCGCCACAGCGCTGGTTACTACAGCTTCGGCAATTCCGTGGTCTGTATTGTAGCGCCGTGTGAATTCATCGCAGCATCCCGCATATTCGGAAAGAATGCCCTTGTCACACAACAATTTCAAAAAGCTTACTAAATATCGCTCTGCCTGAGTTCCAAATGCAGCCTCTATCATCCTCTTCCGCTCCTCCTTGGGAATGGAAGGCTCCTTGAGCAGATGAAGATATTTCGGATATTTCCGGAAAATCTTCCTGATTTCCTGCATCTGCTGCATAATTTCCTCTGTGAGCTGTTCCTCGGCAGCAAGGTCATACAGGCTGCCTCCATACAGTCTGGCAGTCTGCGTCATGATGCCTCACCTACATTCGCAATAAATTCATCAATCAGTTTCGCATGGTCTTCCTCGCAGATTTCGCGCTCAATCACCTTGCCGGCGATTTGCATTGCCATACCGCCGATCTCATTCTTGAGTTCATTAACTGCCTGTCTCTTCTCCTGCGCAATGTCGTTCTCTGCCTTTGCCTTGATTGCGGCTGCCTGAGAGGATGCTTCCCTGAGAATCTCCTCACTCTGGATAGCAGCGGTCTTCTGGGCTGTCGCAAGAATCTCACTCGCCTTGTTCTTGGCCTCTAGCATGTTCTGTTCATACTCAGACTTAATAGCCTGAGCCTCGCTTTTTGCCTTTTCTGCGCTTCGGATTTCCTGGTCTGCCATAAGCCTGCGCTTTTCCAGAATCTCATTCACCGGCTTCAGAAGAAAACGCTTGACAAGATATGCCTGAATAAACAGGTTGCAAATCATCGCAAGGAATGTCCAAAAATTAATTCCAACTAAATCCTGTACCATAGCTGTAGCCTCCTGTCCTTAATAGCTCACTTCTTATTCCTCTCTTCTATCAGCCCAGGAAATTCATGAACATACCAGGAGCCACAAAAATCAGAAGCAGACCTGTTACAAAACCGTAAATACCTGTAGTCTCTGCAATAGCGCATCCAAGAAGCATGGTAGAAGTAACCGAGCCCTTACATTCCGGCTGGCGTCCGATTGCCTCAAGAGCCTTTGCTACTGCATTACCTTCACCAATACCAGGTCCAATACCGGCGATCAGGGAGCATCCTGCACCAATTGCACATCCTGCCAGAGCGATACCTTTTGCAAGTAACTGAAATTCCATAATAAAAATCCTCCTGTGTTTAATTTTTTCTTATTTCTTTACCCCTCTTCTGCTGCATTTGCAATATACATAACTGTCAGCATACAGAAAATAAATGCCTGCATGAATCCTGAGAACCAGTCAAAGTACACGGATAAAATTGCAGGGATACCTACATCAAGAATCGGTATCTGTGACAGGACATCTCCCAGAACACCGGGAAGAAGCCCGAACAGCGCCGAGCTGGCCACTGCCAGAGCGCCGTAAATCAAGGCATTGATAACCACGCCTGAAAGGATATTTCCAAAGTGACGGCAGGCCATGCTGACCGGAGTCGCAAGCTCTGAAAGAACGTTAAACGGCGTCATGACCGCAATCGGGGTAGTAAATCCCTTCAGATAGCCTCCAAAGCCATTTGTCTTGATTTTCTGTCTGGTAATCATGATAAATACCACAACTGCCCAGGCTGCCTCTGTGGAAAGATCCGCTGTTGGGCTCCTAAGACCTATCAGACTGATAAGATTTGACACAACACTGGTAGCAAACAGTGCCGCCACAAAAGGCACCAGGTGCCGGAATCTCTCTCCCATATTTCCTATGACAAAGTGATTTGCCATATCCACCAGCATTTCTGCCACAGCCTGACGCTTAGAGATATTCTCCACCTTCAAATCATGAGTCAGCCAGATACAGGCTCCTGTAATCAGCAGCATAACTATCCAGCTCACCACTATGGTTTCACTGATTTGAAGCTCTCCCAGGATGGGAAGGTCTATCGGCAGGGTAAACAAGACTTTGGCCCCTGAAATATCGAGTTCCATTTATATTTTCACCTCCTATCCTGTTACATTTTATGATGTTGAAAGCAAAAAGCATTTTGCTTCCTGTGATACCGGATTGCTCCGCGTTTTGTGTTTCCACAATTCTTAAATTGCAGAGTATTATAAAAACAAGAATCTATTTTTTTAAAATCCCCGTTATTTTAATACCTATGCTTGGAAAAAACAAAGGAATAATTCCGGCGGCAAACTGAAAGCACGGAATCACAATCGCTGCGACCACCCACAGCATCTGAAGCAGCATCCTTCTGGAATAGCTGGATCTCATCCTAAGGCGAGCCGTATCGTCATCCTTGTCAAGCGCCACCTTCTGTACAGTCAGTCCCATAAGGAAAAAATTCAAAACTGCAATAGCGCCTCCCCCGATTCCTGCCAGAAATACCGTATAATCCAGGGGTATCTGCCCAGGCATCGCTGCATGAAGCACTGCAAACGCCGCCCACATGAGGACAACTCCTATGATTGTACTGACTGCTACCTTCTTCGTTTCTTCTTTGACTGCCGGCTGAATCTCACCAAATAAACTGCTCATAACGCTTCCTTTCTATTTTTCTGCTTGCGGATTCCATATATACCATATACGGCGCTGGAAAATTCTGGTTTTTATACCAGCTTTGTATCAGCATATGCTGCAGGGGTCTTGTGGGCTTCTGTCCCTTGTAAACCTTGCCTGATTTTCCGCCAGTACGACAGTGTAAATGAATCCAAATGCAGATCAGCTATGCCTGTTAAAGGATATTTTTGACTTTTCCTCTTTCTTATGCTTTTTCATCACACTAAGGTAAAATTTGTAAGCAACCATACCCGAGCCTCCCATGCCAAAGAAAAAGCCCAGAATATAGATCCACTCCCCCAGACCAAAGTGCGCGCATAGATACCAGCAAAGTGCCAGACACAGCAGAATAGGAGTGATAAAGGAAAGGCCGAGCTGAGTCAGCATAAGAATGTTTTTATAAATATCTGTCCACTGTTTCATAATGCATTTCCTCCGTTTTTTATTCTCCCACATAGTCGAATTGTATCATAGCGAGCCAAAAAATACAACATTTTTGGGCAAATTACAAGTTTCCTTGCATAATTCTTTTTTAGAGCCTCTTCATGCTTCTCTCATATCTGTCTCTTCTGTTCTATGGATTTTTATGACTGTCAGTCATTTTTTACAGAGTGTTATACACTAAAAATGACCAATAGTCAATATCTTTAGAAAAATTTAATGTATCAAGCAAGCAGCGAACCTGTTTGCTGTCCGTTGCCCGTCAAATGTCTGCTCATGCCCTAAAGGACTAGCTTCGCGTCGCAAGCATGACAGCCACTTTCCAGGCTTATCGCACAAAAAGGAGAAACGCCCGTTCTTCCCGACATTTCTCCTCTGTAAAAGCATCCTCCTGAGCGAGGACTTTCCTATCCGTAATAGTCGGGTGGATTTTCCCAATCCGCTTCGCTTCTTGCTCATAAGTCCCTCACCCGCTACTTATTTCTCTACAAAATGGAAGCAGGGAACTTCCTTAATATGCTAAATATTCTGCATATTCTTCTGGAGTCTCAAGTGCCTGCGCATCAATCCATGCCGTATCAAGAAGAATCTCCTGCTCCACGGAAGCTCCGCACAGCGCGCGCACAGCCTGATAAATTGTCTGATAGCCTATTGCATACGGCTGCTGTGCTACAGTTCCAAGCTCTCTTCCGTCCAGGATGGCCTCCTGCTGCTCCTGTGTGGTATCCACTCCTATGAAAGTCAGTTCTCTGTCCTCAAGCTCGTTTTGTACCTCCAAAAAAAGCTGTGAGATCTCGCCGTTTGTACAGAATACCCCCGATATCTCCTCATTTTCTTCAAGGAATTTCTTCATGGAGGCCTTCATGTCCTCCTCCTCGTCTGAATACAGAACCTCTGTCACCTTCATATCTGGATATTCCTCCAGCTTTTTCTGAAAGGCTTTCACTCGCTCTGTACTTGTAACAGTCTTTCCCTGATGTGCAAAAATCACAATCTCGCCCTCATGATTCAGAGCCTCTGCCATCTGTTCTGCCGCCAGTGTTCCTGCCTTCGCATTGTCTGTTCCGCAGAAAGCTGTATAGATATCGCTCTCAACGTCAGAATCAAACATAATAACAGGAATCCCATTCTCCCGCGCACTCTCAAGCTGAGCCTCGCAGGATTCCATATCAGCGGCCGACAGGCACAGAACCTGCGGGTTTTCTGCCAGAACCGCATCTATTGTGTTAATCTGATCCGTAACCTTAGTTTCTTCGTTCGGTCCCTCAAAGGTCATTGTGAGCTTGTCGTCCTTCTCAAGCGCATACACTTCGTTAATATCTGCAATCGCGTCCTCCATTCCCTGCTTTACGCTGCTCCAGAAGCTTCCTGATGTATTCTTGGTCACAACTGCGATTCTTGCGCCAGGTACCATGTTCAAATCTGTATCTATCTCCACAGGAGGCGGCAGCGTTTCCTTCTCTTCCTCTTCCGCTACCGTGGGCCGGGGAAGCCCTGCGCCCAGAAAAGCAATCATTCCCACTGAGAGTATCCACCTTGCAGCTGTTCTGCCTTTTTTCTTCATTGCCATGTTCTCACCTTTCATCCTCAATTCAGAAACCGTTTCCTCTGCCACTTTTTTCTTCTATCATCCGGTCAATCTCATCTCAGGCTTACCTCATTATACACAAAAAAACAGAAGAGTCCAGTGATTTCACGATTTTTTCAAAAACTTTTAAGAAATTAAGCTACCAAAGCTCCTGCTCTTTTCCGATTTCGTAGATCAGGCACAATGACAAGGGGCCCAGAATAAAGCCTGTACAGCCATAGATAAAGAATCCAATATACACAGCCGCAAGAATCACTACCGGATACACGCCCAGCTTCTTTCCCAGAAGCCTGGGTTCTAAGACCTCCCTTGCAAAGCTGGTTACTATGTCAAGGAGTACGCAGCCAATCGCCAGAGAGGCTTTTCCCTGAATCACAAGCACCAGCGCAGCAGGATAGAGAAAGGTGCCTGTTCCGATCACCGGCAAAGCGTCCAACGCTCCCAGAAGAAGGCCGAACAGAAGATAATACGGACTTCCCATTATCCAGAAGCCCGCTGAGCACAGGACTGCAATAATCAGCATAATCACTCCCTGCGCCTTGAGATAAGTAATTACAGTTTCTTTGAGACGGCGCATCACGCGCAGAGCGCCGCGCAGGGAGGAAGTATTTCTTGCTCTTCTGGTCAGCTCCTCCATATCCTTGAGAAAGAGGATGCCTGAAATAAAAATAATTATAACTGCAGAGCCAAGCTCTACAACCCACTGAAGACCTGACAGAGCCCCAAGAACAGAGGAGGGACTCAGATCTGCCAGAAGAGTCGCCTGCATATGCTCTGCCTGACTGAGCAAATAGCGTCTTGTATCGGCAGCCTGAATTCCGGTCCATCCCTCTACAAAATGGCAGCACTGATTCAGAGCCTTCATTCCCCAGGCCTCTAACCCATGATAGCTCGCAACAGCCAGCTTCACCTGAGCCAGGAGTACTTGAACTCCCTTGCACAGGATACCCGTGAAGATTGCCAGAAGGAGAAGCATATATAATGTTCCTGCTGTACCTCTCTTTATAATAGGAAGCTTATGTTCTGTCTTCACGGCAAGCGGATAAATCCACGAGGCCAGAATCCATCCCAACAAAAAAGGAAGTACAACAGGAAACAGGTATCGGCACCCTGCATAAACTCCTGCTATAATTCCTATAATCAATAATCTGCGTTTCCATTCCATACTCACCTCTCCATAGCCAGGAAGGCTTCTTCCTGCTTATACGAAGTTCAGCAAAAAGTCTCTTCTCTGAAATAAAGGCTCTTTCCGACTTTATCCTAAACGCTCTTCAGATGAGCCTTAAGACATGAACTTCAAGTTTAGTATGGCTGAATTTTCCTTTCTTTATACATCCCCGTGACATACTCCCATCACCTATGCTACGCATAGAGGTGGGGAACTTCTTGCCCGTTAGATTAAAGAGCCTTCTCATGGAAGGCTCTTTACACAGGAAGAAATCTTATTACAGAAACCAAAAGCCGCAAAGGGCTCCCCCTTTGGACGTATACAGGCGCTCATTCTCTTTCTGGTTCTCGGATGAATCCAGGACAAGCTATAAGCGCAAAGCGCAAGTCCATGTTCGCATTCCCCTCCTCCGTATTTGCAGTCTCCCAGAAGAGGCATTTTGTGATATGCCATCTGTACGCGAATCTGATGATGTCTTCCGGTATCCAGAAAAATCTCAAGAAGGGTTCTGTCTCTCTGCCAGTCTGCCACACGATATTTCAGTCTGGCTTCCCTGCCGCCCAGGGCTTCCTTTGAGACCACTGCAGAAATATTGGCGCGTCCATCCTTTTTAAGAAAATCTGTGAATTCTCCCTTCTCTGGTACATCCACAGCATCTGTAACAGCAAGATAGACCTTCTTCAACTCTCCACACGTCATCTGTCTGCTCAGCTCTGCGGCAGCCTTCGGATTCTTTGCAAAAAGCACAAGTCCTTCTACCGGCTGATCCAGACGATGAATCAGACCTACATAAGGTATCTTGCGTGTATTTTCCATTGCCAGATGATTTTTCAGAGCATTTTCCATATCCATCGTACCCAACCGGGCGCTCTGCACCGGAATTCCCGCCTCCTTATGGCACACCAGAATGTCCCTGTCCTCATAAACAATCATGGATTTCACGTCCCACAAACTCGCCATTTTCGGCCCTCCTTGTCTGAAGTTTTATATTGCATTTTTTTATCAAAGCACATTTTTTCATAGTATGCCATTCATCCCATGACCTGGACAAGCCAGAACCAAAGCTTTTCCATTTTGCGCAGGATTTCATTATCAAGCGTCTAAGATTCATAGGTTTTCTGGCTGAGATATTATAAAATGATACGGGATTTTCATTTCTTTCATGCATTTAACTTCTCTCTCAGAGTCTGTGCTGATAATCACCTGTCTTTCTGATGCAGCAAACCAGCGAAGAATTGAAATAAGCTCATCCTGCTCATAATCCTCAAGCATATCGTCAAGAATAACCGGAAGCCTCTCCTCTTTTGGGACGGTTTCTCCCAGAGCCATCCGAAAGGCAAAATAAACCATCCTCAGCGTATTTGCCTCCAGCTGCTCTAAAGAATAATTTTCTCCAAAAGTCTCCACCACAGGCTTCCAGTTCTCATCCAGCCCAATCCGCGAACATCTTCCCTCTGTTATTTCTGATAAAATCCTGGAAGTATTCTCTCCAAGACGGCCATCCAGCCGATTATCCGAGGAATAGGACAAACGGCCGATTATATTCATCGCCAGATTCAATCCATTGATATCCTTCTGTTCCGGCGGCTCCTGCGTTGAGATCTTCTGAAGCTCCCCAAGCTGGTACATCCGGTTTTCTATCTCCTTATCCTTTTCCTGCACAGCCTCATTGAGCTGCTCCAGACTTGAGCGCAGCCTTGTCTGCTTTTTGATGCGCTTGCTTTTCTCTCTGCGATAGTCGCTCATCTCCTCAGAAATCCTGCCTGTCTCTGCCATGAACCACATTTCCGCAAGAGCGCCTGCTGCCAGGGCAAAGAATATCCATGGAGTCCCGGCAAAGGCCAGCGTAAGAACACAGGCAACTCCTGTCACTGCTTCCAAAGCTCTGTACATCTTCTTTGCCTGCTCATATTCAGCTATTCGCTGGTCATAGCCATCTTCTGCCTCATCTATTTCCTCTGGATGATTCAGAGCCTGACGAAGTCCATGAAAAGTGGCCCTTTCAAGAGCATGAGTTCTCCTGGTCTCCAGCTTCTGCTTTTCTTCCTGAAGCTGCTCCATTGACTGATAAATCCATTCATATTCCTGCTCCTGTGCTGCCTCCCTGTGCTGAATATGCTCCTGACAGCCCTTTCTCCACATTTTCAGAGCCTGCATGGCACGGTTTATGTTTATGGAAACGTCTCCTCCTACCTCATAAGCTGCCATATAGCTCTGAAGCTCTCCTGCCATATCCTGCCCGGATACGCTTCTCAGAGGTGATAGGCAGACTCTTTGTTCATACATCGTCTCACTGACGCCTGCAAGAAATTCCTGCACCTCCTGGCGCTGCATGTCTGTGTCCTTTTTTTCTTTGTCATCCACCAGTTTCCTGGTCTCCTGTCCCTTCGGAAAGCTTCTGGATATGCCAAGGGTCTTATCACCGTTTTGCAGCCACAGCTCTCCTTCATAATTTTCGCGTTCATTTTGGGAAGCGCAAAGATTATCCTCATGGTCTCTGCTTTTCCTTCCTCCCTGCCCAAACAGCATATCCCTTATAAATTCCTGTATCTGTGTCCTTTGCTCCCTAGTTCCGCACAGCACATTTATACCAGGAGAAAACACCATTTCTCTGTTGTTTTGTTTTCCAAGGTTCTCAATATATAATTTTCTGATAATCATCTTGTCTCCTGCCGAAAAATATCCTGAAAAGGCTATTGCCCATGGTCTTTCACCCTGGACAATAACCTCTAAATTCTGCCGCAATATCGGACATTCTTCATGCTCTTGTCTCCAGAAGCGCCTGAAGGCCATAGTAAAGAGCCTTCTCCTCCTCAGGGCTGCGTTTCTTCTGCAGAAAATACTGAATGTATTCCCCTATCAGAGTTCCGGCATAACGCTTCTGAAGCTGAATAAGGTCATATGCCGGACGAGTCTCATCTATTACCTGTACAATATTACCCAGGCTCTCAAGTCTCTCTGGCATCAGCATAAGCTTTGGAGAGCGATATCCCCGAAACCAGACCTTATAAATATTTTCTTTTCCTTTTTCTTCCATCACTGCGCGAATCTCTTCCTCCAGGGAAGCCTGGGTCGCATCATCTCTCACTGTTATTATCTGATGTATATAGGAACGGGAAGCAAAAGGCACCATTGTCACCTGAAGCTTATTATCCTTCCACTCTCCCAGCACATAGCCATGCGCTCCAGTATCTTCTCTGTCCACCGGCTCCAGGGCTCCGGCATAGACAGCTCTTCCCCCTGCCAGAATCTGAGGCTTATGCAAATGTCCCATAGCAATGTAATCAAAGCCCGCCCCTGCCACAACCTCTGGCTTCAGAGGAATATGCCGCTCGTCTCCTCCGTGAGCCAGCATCACATGAAATCCGGGCTTATTTACCGGCCGCTCTGTGTGATAAAGAAATTCTGAAATTTCCTCCCTGTCATAGCTCAGACCATACACATATGTATTCAGCTTTGGAATCTCTGCGCAGGTCCACTGCCTGTCTCCAAGAAAAATCACATTTTCTGCCCATTTCATGCGAAGATAAGCCGAATCTGCCCTGAGATAGTCATGCTCCCCTGCCATGAACACAACTGTTGTGCCTGGAATCCCCTGAAACAGAGCATTGACTTCCTCAAGTTCGCTCATGAGAGGCTGCCTGTGAAATAAATCGCCCGCAATTAGGAGCAAATCCACCGGGTCTGTGCGGATCACCTCAAAAACCCGACGGAAGGTACTCCATATTTCTTTTTCTCGCTTTCTGCTCCAGGGCATTCCCATATCAGGAACTGCCCCCAGATGCACATCTGCCAGATGAATGAACCGCATACTCTCCCTCCTGATGACTCAAACACGCCTCTTTGCATCAGGCGTCTGGTTTAGAGTTCACAGTTGTTCACTGTTCTTGGGAATGGAATGACGTCACGGATATTGCCCATTCCGGTGAGATACATAATCATTCGCTCAAATCCAAGACCATAGCCGGAATGACGGGTAGAGCCGTATTTTCTCAAATCTGTATAAAAGGCATAATCCTCTGCCTTGAGTCCAAGCTCTTTCATACGGGCAGTCAGCTTCTCAAAGTCGTCCTCTCTCTGGCTTCCTCCGATAATTTCACCAATTCCCGGAACCAGGCAGTCCATGGCTGCCACTGTCTTTCCATCCTCATTCAGCTTCATATAAAAGGCCTTGATTTCCTTTGGATAGTCTGTCACAAACACAGGCTTTTTGAAAATCACCTCTGTCAGATAGCGTTCATGCTCTGTCTGAAGATCGCACCCCCAGAAGACCTTATAATCAAACTTATCATTGTTTTTCTCAAGGAGCTTCACAGCCTCTGTGTAGGTCACATGCGCAAACTCAGAGTTCATCACATGCTTTAACCTCTCCAAGAGGCGCTTGTCCACAAAGGAATTAAAGAACTTCATCTCTTCAGGAGCATTCTCAAGCACATAGCCAATCACATATTTGAGCATGGACTCTGCCAGATCCATATTGTCATTTAAGTCTGCAAAGGCACATTCCGGCTCAATCATCCAAAATTCTGCGGCATGACGGGTAGTGTTGGAATTCTCTGCGCGGAAGGTGGGGCCAAAGGTATATACATTGCGGAACGCCTGCGCATAGGTTTCTGCATTAAGCTGACCGCTTACTGTCAGATTGGTCTCCTTTCCAAAGAAATCCTTAGAATAATCCACATTTCCCTTGTCATCCAGCGGCGGATTCTGTGCATCCAGCGTTGTCACACGGAACATCTCTCCCGCTCCTTCGCAGTCGCTTCCTGTAATCAGCGGCGTGTGTACATACACAAAGCCTCTATCCTGGAAGAACTGGTGAATAGCATAGGCGCACAGAGAGCGCACACGGAAAACCGCCTGGAAGGTATTTGTTCTGGCGCGAAGGTGAGTCATAGTTCTCAGATATTCCAGAGTGTGGCGTTTCTTCTGAAGCGGATAATCCGGAGCAGATGCTCCCTCCAGCGTCACCTCAGACGCCTGAATTTCAAAAGGCTGCTTTGCCTGGGGAGTTGCAACCAAGGTACCCTTCACAATAATCGCAGCTCCCACATTCAGCTTGCTGATTTCTGCAAAATTTGCCATTGTATCATGATACACAATCTGAAGAGTCTCAAAAAATGTTCCGTCATGAAGAACAATGAAACCAAAGGTTTTGGAATCCCGCACGCTTCTCACCCATCCGCCCACGGTAATCTCCCTGTCCAGGTATTCTTCCCTGTTCTTGTAAATTTCTTTTACAGTTGTAAGCTTCATATATTTTTCCTCTTTCCTATAGACTGCCTGTTTCTAACCGTCTCGCAGGCGCCTCTGTTTTATCCCTCGGAATCTTATGATTCCATTCTTATCCTGCCCCTGCTGCCTGCAGATTAACCACTCATCTGGCAGAATTTACTGGTCAACAGTATATCACGAACAGTCCCATAAGTCAAAGCGGAGATTACTCTTTTGCCGCCGAACATCACCAGGTAAGCTTCTGCATTTTTTTGAAACCATCCTCCATATCGTATACGGCAATTCCTGTATTTCCGCTTACATAATAACATGAATCAATAAAAAGTCCTCGAATACTGTCCAGCTCTCCCAATTCAGAGCCCAATGTCAGATTATCCACCATCTTCTGCCGGAATTCTCCTTCCTCATAAGAGAAGACGCCATAGCATATACTTCCGTTCTGATCTGTAAAGGAAAGCCCGATGAGATTCCTCTCCGGGTTCACCAGAACTGCCCTGTAATTCCAGGAGCCGCTGAAATTTCCAACATTCTCGATTATCATTCTGCTGCATTCTGTCACATTCGACGGATCAGAAACATCGAACATGGACAGCTTCAGTCCCTTCTGAATTCCAGTATCAGGATCTGTCTCCCATCCAATTCCCAGAAGCAGGTTCTCCCCATAAAAATGCAGATATTCAGAAAAACCAGTGACCTTAAGCTCTCCCAGAATCACCGGATTCTGCGGGTCGCTCAAATCTGCCGAGAACAGCGGATCCGTGTTTCTATAGGTCACAAAATAAGCCGTATCACCCATAAATCTTGCTGAACGGATATCCTCTCCTTCAGCCAGATTATCAATTTTACTCACATAATTAAGGTTCTCATCCAGAATATACAGTGCATTCGAGCGTGTTGAATCCCTATAATCCCATCTGGTAGTCACAGCGCGAAGATAACCATTGTATTCATCCAGAGAAAAACTGTTATTCAGGGAACCCGGAATATTTCCCGCTCCTGTGGGCTCGATTTTGCCGCTATCATAGGCAAAGGAAGCCAGACTTGTAGATTCTCCGGATTCCTCCCACCTGGAATTTACCACATAGATATGCTTCTCGCTCACATAAAAGAGGTCAGAACGGGAGAGCAAAGCCTTTGTCTCGACCGCTTTGTCAGGAGAATCGCTTTCCACTGAGGAGATAACAAGGTAGTTATTTTCTGTATATTCCTGCATTCCAAAGGGATAATAAATATCCTCGCACAGAATGATTCCTTCCCCTGCCTTGGGTACAAAGGTCTCCGGTTCTGCTGTCATATAAAAATACGCAGGCGCATACGCAGTAAAAAGATAAACATACTTTCCGTTCTTTCTGGAGGTCAGATAACTCCCGTCCTGCTCATATTCTCCTATTTTCACAGGATTGTCTCTGTCTGAAATATCATAGGTGATAAGACATGTCCTTGTATCTGTTTTGACATAATACGTGTCCCATTCCGCCTCCTCCTCTGAGGACAGCATTTCTGTTTGTTCCTTTGTGACAATCAGCTGCAGAAGATTCCCATCCACATAAAATTCCACAGGATAATCATCCATACCTTCCAGTGAAATCCAGCTTTCCTCCTTCACATCTGTTCCATCCTTTCGGAGAACTGCAATTCCCTTGGAGCGATTGAGAACATAGATATATTCTCCGTCTGTTTTGACAATGTCTGCCTCATCTACACTAGCCTCTCTGGTATTTGTCTCTGAATAGGAGACAGAGCTTTCTATAGATGTTCCTGACGCTCCTAAGTCAGAAGCCATGGAGCTGTCTGTAAATACAGCTGCGTCCTCCTGTACAGCCGTCTCATACATCATGTCCCCTTCTTCAACCATGTATCCTTGTTTTTCATAAACTCTGCGTTGGCTTATCCTTTCATACAGTTCCTCATAGCTGGCAGCATGAGGAATCTCTGACGAACTCTCTTTCTTGATTTCCTCATCATCTTCTGAAATAACGTCTGCTTCTCCAGCTCCAGCATTCGCGCTGTCCTCTTCCAGCACATCTTTTTCTTCAATTCCGGCGTCCTCGCTGTTCTCTTCTAAGATACCTGTTTCTTCTGTTCCAGCGTCCGCATAATTCGCGTCCTCAGCATCTGCTTTTTTGATTTCCTTCTCTGCTTCTGATTTCTTTGCTGATGCCAGCTCATAGGATTCCTGAGACACCAAAGTGCTGTTATCCTGATTATGCACAAATCTCCCGGCTCCTATGCTGGCAACCAGAACAACTGCTGCCGCCATACCTCCTATTTTCCAACTACTCATTCTCTTTGTCCTCCTTTCCTGTAATTTCATGCCTGAAAATCCATGATTTTCTGGTTCCTTGCTTTCTGCATCTGCGCTTTTTTCTGTTTCTCTTAATTCTTTTTCTTTGGATTCTGTTCTCTCTGGATGTGTTTTCTGTGATGCGTTCCTTTCAGGCTGTGCTTTGTGTGTTCCTGGCTGCATGTTCTCTTCTTCCTCAGCTTTGGCGTCCAGCTCTCTCTGAAAGGCCTCCAGTCTTTTTCTCATATTATCCGGTTCCAGGGACTGAGGTATCTCTTCGTCCTCACCGGCTTTTCTGATTCTTTCTATCAAGTCTCTGTTATCATCCATACCAAGTCTTCCTTTCTGCTACGTCATCCACACTCTGAGCCTTGCGAATGCCCTGCTGATTCTGGATCGTACTGTGCCGTCGTTCATCCTGAGCATCTCTCCGATTTCCTTACTGTTATATCCGCCCCAGACCCTAAGAGAGATCAGAAGCCGTTCCTCCTCCGGCAGTCTCTCAAAAAGCTCTCTCATCTGAACAGCTTCTTCAAGATTCAGGCTTCTCTCAGGAAGTTCCTCGCCAAGCGGCTCCGGTCTGTTCGCATATTCTCTGCGCTTTCTCTTGCATTTTGCTGACAAAATAGCAAATATCCAGCTTCTGAAGGCTTCCTTTGAGCGAAGATTGTGAATTCCTGCATAAGCATCCAGCACAGCATCTCCCACAGCGTCCTCAGCATCCTGTACATTTCCCAATGTATAAAGAGCATAGCGATACAAATCCTTGTATACATTCTCATATAGCTGGATAAACGCTTCTGGACTCTTCAAATCCTCCATCGCCTCACCTCGTTTCTTCCCACTTGCCATTTGAAAAATCGCCCGAAAATAGCAGTCAGTTACTGTTCACTGCGTTCACAGCAACAGCAGCCAAACATTTTCTATATTATGGCAGGGGATACCGTTGCTTTCTCTTTGTTTCCTGTTATATTTATATAGTGTCATTTTAAGGATAAAGTGTTGCAAAGAAAAGAAAAAAATAATAACGTGTAATAAAGAAAACACAGCAGAAATGGTATTGAACGCATTTCTGCTGTGTCATAGATTTTATTAACCCTTTACTGCACCAGAGGTAACGCCCTCTACAATGTAGCGCTGTAAGAACAAATACAGAATCAGAATCGGCAGCATGGCCAGAAGCAGGGCAGCCATTACAAGACCCATATCTGTTGAATAGGTTCCGTAGAATGCCTGTGTTGCAATCGGGATGGTATACAGCTCCTTACGTCCAAGAACAAGGCTCGGAAGCAGGTAGTCATTCCAGAATGCCATCGCATCAATAATTGCTACTGTAGCAATGGTAGGCTTTAACAATGGGAAAACAATTTTCCAATAGGTCTCCCATCTGGTACATCCGTCAATAAACGCAGCCTCCTCAAGCTCCAGCGGAATATTCGTGTGAATGGCTCCGTGGAACATAAAGGTTGCCATTGACAGAGAAAAGCCGACATGCATCAGAATCAGAGTAATACGGCTGTTAAGAACTCCAAAGATACCTCCATACAGAGACACCAGAGGAATCATAAGTACCTGGAACGGAATAACCATGGAAGCAACCATTCCGGCAAACAGCAGCGTACATGCCTTCCACTTGTTACGTACAATTACAAACGCTGCCATAGAAGAAATCAGCAGTGTAAGAACTGTGGAAATGAATGTAATGAGCAGAGAATTCTTGAATACATTCAGGAAGTTCATCTTCTCCATAGCATTCGGGAAGTTGTCAATCGTAAATCCATGTGCGCCAATCAGTGCAAGCGGATTAGAAGTAATGTCTGCCTTTGTCTTAAATACATTGATAATTACCAGAATGAACGGGAAAATAAATGCAACGAACATCACAAGCAGTACAATCCACATAATTGCGTGAGAAACTACTTTTCTCTGAGCAGCTTTCTTATTGTCATCCATTATGCCTCTACCTCCCCTTTCTTACCAATATAAACCTGTGTCACACCTACGATTGCGCATACAACAAACAGAATCAGAGCTTCTGCCTGGCCTGTGCCATATCTCTTATATGTAAACGCCTGGTTGTAAACGTGCATGGCTGCCATTACAGATGTGTTGAATGGTTCGCCCTTTGTCAGAGAGAGGTTTACATCGTAAACCATAAAGCAGCGAGTAATGGTCAGGAACAAGCACTGTACAAAGGATGCTCTCATAAGAGGAATGGTTACATTAATAGTAGCCTGACCCTTTGTACATCCGTCAATCTGTGCAGCTTCCATAAGGCTCTTGGAAACGCTCATAAAGCCTGCCACATAAATCAGCATCATATAGCCTGCATACTGCCATACAGAAACAATAATCAGGCAGAGCATGGCTCCATTGGTGGTTGCCAGCCAGGATGTGGAGAGAGCTCCAATAGACAGAGACTGTCCAACTGCTACAAACGCACGGTTAAATACGAACTTCCATACATAACCAAGTACAATACCTCCAATCAGGTTTGGAACAAAGAAACCTGCACGGAAGAAATTCTGTCCTTTAATTCCGCTTGTCACCAGGTATGCCAGGAAAAAGGCCACTACATTGACAAGCACAACTGCTATCACTGAATAAATAGCCGTTCTTCCCAGAGCCTGCCAGTAGGCAGCATCCTGGAATGCAGAGATATAATTAGCCAGACCTACAAACGGCTTATCCTTTGATACACCGTCCCAGCTCGTAAAGGTCAGGTAGAGACCATAGATAAATGGAAGAATCACAACGCCCACGAACAGGATTGTAGCCGGTCCGGCAAACATGACATATTGCTTTACCTTATATGACATGGTGTTTCTCTTCATGTTTTCTCTTTCCTCCTCATTTTTAATCAAGTCCTGCAAAAATCCTTCCGCAGGATATAAAAATCAAGGATATAACCCCTCAGAAAAAAATCAGAGGTGTCGATGTCAAACCGACACCTCTGATAATGTTCCAGTTATATTCTCAAAATCAGGTTTTTCTTAGTGTTCAACCGGAGTTGTGGACTTCCAGTAGTCCTCGATTTCAGCAGCAAAGCCTGCACGGTCGGTCTGTCCAGCCAGGTATTTCTGGAAGGAAGCGCCGCAGAGAGAATAGTGATCATCCGGCAGATAGTTATAGTTGTCAATCAGGTTGCCTGAATCTGCATACTTCTTAACGGAAGCGCCCAGCGGGTCTGCTACTTCCAGGTCAATGTTGGAGTAAGCAGGAACCAGTGCGCAGTCATTTACCAGGAAGGACTGACCTGCCTCATCATATACGAGCCAGTTCAGGAAATCCTTAGCTGCCTGCTGCTGTTCAGCAGAAGTGTTGTCAGAGGAGTCAATCATAAAATACTTGGAACCGCCGCCAACAAGCTTGGTGTTGGAGCCATCCTCTGTGTTCTGCGGAACAGGCATCATACCCATGTTCTCGCTGTAATCATAGGCGCTCAGTACTGCCCAGTCCCAGTTGCCGCCGAACATGAATGCAATCTCACCCTCTGCCAGCTTCTGCTCTGTTACCTCACGCTCAGCAGCGATTGCAGAATCCTTAGCATAGTTGTTCTCCATCAAAACATCAAAGGTATCCATCTTTGCATTGAATTTCTCATTATTGATGAGGTCTGCACTTCCCTCATGAAGAGCTGTGATAAATGCCTCTGTATCCTCCTGCTCCTCATAAACCTCTGTCAGATAGTGGCCTGCCAGAGACCAGTCTTCCTTCATGATACCAACCGGAGTCTCCATTCCGCCTGCAACCAGCTTGTCAATCAGCTCCTTGAAGGAATCCAGAGTTGCGTAGTCTTCCGGATTAAAGGTCTCACCTGTGATTGCCTCGATTGCGTCTGCATTGTAGATAACGCCGCGAGCCTCAATACATACCGGGAAGCCTAAAACAGCGTCGCCAACAGTGATTTCATACTCTGTGTCATTTACCCAATCCTGATCACTTAAGTCAATCGCATGCTCTTCACCCAGAGAATATACATCCTTCGCATCTACCATTGAGATGGTGTACGGATCCTCAGATGCATATCTGGTTGCCAGATGTGCCGCAACAGTATCACTGGAATAGTAAACCTCAACATTAACTCCCTTCTCTTCGGAGTATTCGGCAGCCTTCTCTTCCATCTGGCTCTGAATCTCCATCTTGGAGTTAAAAATTGTAATGGTCACGTCGTCTGCCATTACCGGTACTGCTGCTGCACCTGCCATAGACATTGTCATGGCAGCTGCCATTGCTAAAGAAATCTTTTTTTTCATCTTGTTATCCTCCTTTTTTCGATTTCTATCTGGTAAATGTATAGTACCACAACATAATTACATATGTCAACCGATTGTCATATAAAAATCTTTCATATCCGTAATTTCATTACATATTAACGAAATGAGGGGTCTATTTTTAGTGATTTTGACTATTTATTCTTTTTGAATCTGGAGTTTTGGAACTATTTATAAAAAAATACAATGTTTACCGTTTATCTTGTTTTTTCGGGCAAGCATACAAAAATTCTTAATTTCATAAATAAAATCCTCTCGTTTTTCGTAGGCGGAAACCCACTACCTTTAGGTGGTGGGAGGAGCCTTGTAAATGGTTGCC
>JAUNOP010000006.1 GCA_030537135.1 Eubacteriales bacterium
AAGCGTCAAAAAAAGCGGTAGCCCCTGAAAGGAACATTTCAGGGGCTTCTCTACCTACATCATTTAAAACAGCTGCTGCCATTCTGTTTGGCATTGTGAATCTCTGGGAGAGGTAACGCATGGATGCAGACATCTCTCCGTCTGGTCCTCCATACTGGCTCATAATAAATTTTGCCAGCTTGGGATTTGGGGTCTTGATATTAACCGGATATTCCAGTCTTTTTTCATAATTCCACATAAACGAACCTCCTCCTTTCTATTCCCAGGGAAACGGCTGCTCTGCCCACTTCCAGGAATCGGAAGCATTTTCAGAGGCTGTGTCTATTGTCAGGGGGCCATACATCTGTGCATATTTTTTCAGAGCGCAGTTTCTTTCCTCTGACATTTTTCTGAAGAAGGCAAGGGCTTCCCTGTCACAGGGATGCGTATCCAGATACAGCTGAATATCCTGGACAGCAAAGCTTACTTCATGGATTTTTTTAAGAAGCTGCTCTCTCGCAGCATTGTTGCATTCGCAATTCAGCATCTGCCCTTCCCTCCTTTTCCGCAAAATGGCTTACACAGTTCCGGAAAAATCGTGCCTACCTTCAGAGCATAGCACAGGTCAAAGGCAGTTGTATATTTCTGATACGGCACATAGGCCATGGCTACTGGCAAGGTTTCCAGACATTCATACATGGGATTGTTTTTCTCAGGGCAGGGGCAGGAGTCTGTCTCTCTCTTCACAGGCATCGGACGAGTCATACAGGAGCTTCTCATATCTCCCCTGCCTGGAGTACTACCACACATAGAACGTCCTCCCTGATAATTAGCAGAATATCTTTCCATGGAATTCTCCTTTTCAAAAAATACTGCTTACATTCCCAGTTTATGTCATATCTGGAAAAGTGTGTGCATATACACAGGGAATATTCTGGCAATCAGCGTTTGTTTGTCTTGACTATTCTTTACAGATCTTCACAGTCAAACGAGGGGATAAAGCTCTCCCTGGCAGTCCCCCCTTCCTGAAAAAATCCATTCTCTATGCCAATAGAAAGGGCATAAGCGAGTACCTTCTCATATTCTCGTTTTGTAATTTTGCGGTTAATTTCCGGGTATTTATCCACATGGGAAAGAGGCGTATACTGGTTCATCACGCTGATATAAATTTCATTTCCATAGGTACTATGAAGATAATTCAATACGTTTCTGGAATCTCTGGTATGTCCAGGAAGAATCAGATGACGCACAATCGTTCCCCTGATAATATAGCCTTCCTCATCAAACGCGCACGGTCCGCTCTGGCGCACCATCTCCTTCAGAGCCTCCCTGGCCCGCTCTGGATAATCTTTTGCATGAGAATATCGTTCTGCCAGAGAAGCATCCATATATTTAAAATCCGGAAGATAGACGTCCACCAGCCCCTCCAAAAGCCGCAGAGTCTCTCTGTTCTCATAGCCGCTGGAATTATAGATAACTGGGAGAGATAAGCCCTTGTCCTTTGCTTTTTGGAGAGCCGGTATCAGCAGGGGAACATAATGACAGGCAGTTACCAGGTTCAGATTTGCGGCTCCCTCTGCCTCAAGCCTCAGAAAAATCTCTGTCAGGTCTTTTTCTGTGATTTCCCTTCCGCTTCTTCCACTGGCAATCTCATAATTCTGGCAAAACACACATCTGAGCGTACAGCCTGAAAAAAACACAGCTCCTGAACCCTTTTTTCCAGAAATACAGGGCTCCTCCCACATATGGAGAGCAGCCCTGGCAGCCTGCATGGTACTTCCCATGCCACAGTAGCCCCGCTGTCCTGCCACGCGGTTTGCATGGCAGGCTCTGGGACACAAGGTACAATTTTCAAGCAAATGTTTCATAAATAAAATCCCCTCGTTTTTCGTAGGCTCCTCCCACTACCTTTAGGTGGTGGGAGGAGTCTTGTAAATGGTTGCCAAAATAATATCCCATGTTATAATATGCACATAGAGAAAACCGTTGGGAGCATTTGCTCTGAAGGCACTCTTTTGTACTTTGAAAAGTTAAGATATGAGGTTTTTAACACCAACCGTTGTTAATGTAAAATCTTAAACGTAATGATATATACTGTAAAGCATGGGAAGTTTTCGTACCGTTTACAGTTACAGCAGAGTAAATCTTTGCTGTAAAGGGTGTTGTCAACCACCCTATGATGTAACGCCACTTTGGGTAGCAATGCCTACCGGGGTTAAAAGTCGGAGGAATAATCCGTTACTACGACTGGGCAGTTACAAGCCCATTACCTTCAGGTGATGGGTAGTTGACAAAATCAGATTCCCTTAAGATCATCCTGGCAAAGTGGGCGGAAGCCGTTCCTTCCAAGAACCTCAACAGCCTTTTCATTGTCCTGCACACGGAAAATCATATATGCCAGGTTCTCCTTTTTTGTGAGGAAGGCATACATATATTCCACGTTCACGCCCTCTGCTCCAAGGCATTTCAAAACCTTTGAGAGCGCTCCGGGTTCATCCGGCATTCCCACTGCAATTACCTTTGTGATGGAAAACACATAGCCAGCATCCTTTAATACTGTTGAGGTAGTGTACACATCATTGACAATGAGACGCACAATTCCAAAATCCTCCGCTTCTGCCAGAGACAGAGCCCGCATATCTATATTGTTTTTGTATAATAAATCTGTAAATTCCGCCATTTTGCCCGGTGTATTTTCCAAAAAAACCGACATCTGCTTTACGGTCATAGCGTTTCCTCCTTCTTTAAGACACAGATATTTATCCCTGATACAAATTTCTCTTGTCAATAACACGCACAGCCTTGCCTTCGCTTCTGGTAATGCTCTTTGGCGTCACCAGCTTCACCTTTGCATAGATTCCGAGCATGGCCTTGAGTGCGTCAACCAGCTCCTTCTCCTTTGCAGATACTTCGCTCAGGCTGTCAGAAAACATCTCAGGAGTCATCTCCACCAGAACCTCAATGGTATCGCTGTTATTCACTCTGTCCACCACGATCTGATAATTTGCAGGGTAGCCCTTGTTCATCAGAACCGTCTCAATCTGAGACGGGAATACGTTCACGCCCTTGACAATCAGCATATCGTCGCTTCTTCCCAGAGGCTTTGTCATCTTCACATGGGTACGTCCGCAGGAGCATTTCTTTCTGCTGAGAATGCAGATGTCCCTGGTACGATAGCGAAGCAGGGGAAAGGCCTCCTTTGTTATGCTTGTAAACACGAGTTCTCCCTTCTCGCCGTCAGGAAGCACCTCTCCTGTGACAGGATTAATAACCTCGGCAATAAAATGGTCTTCATTGACGTGCATTCCAGTCTGTTCCTCACATTCAAAGGAAACGCCGGGACCGGAAATCTCTGTAAGTCCGTAGATATCATATGCTTTGATTCCAAGCTTCTCTTCAATACCGCGGCGCATCTCCTCTGTCCATGCTTCTGCGCCAAAGATTCCTGCTTTCAGCTTAATCTGATCCTGTACTCCTCTCTCCCAGATACTTTCAGCCAGATACGCAGCATAGGAAGGCGTACAGCAGAGAATGGTAGAGCCAAGGTCGCACATGAACTGAATCTGGCGCTCTGTATTTCCTGAAGACATAGGCAATGTCAGACAGCCCACCTTGTGAGAACCGCCGTTCAATCCGGGACCGCCTGTAAAAAGGCCATAGCCATAGCATACATGACAGACGTCATCCTTTGTTCCGCCTGCCGCCATAATCGCACGTGCGCAGCAATCCTCCCACAAATCCAGGTCATGCTGCGTATAAAAGGCCACTACCCTGCGGCCTGTTGTTCCGCTGGTAGACTGGATACGCACACAATCGCTCAAGGGACGGGCCAAAAGGCCATACGGATAAGCCTCTCTCAAATCATCCTTTGTGATAAAAGGGAGCTTATAAAGGTCATCCACAGACTGAATGTCTGCTGGAGTTACACCTTTTTCCTCCATTTTCTTTCTGTAATACGGAACATTGTCCCATACATTCTGCACCTGCTTTACCAGGCGCTCGCTCTGCCATGCCCGAATCTGTTCACGGGAAGCACATTCAATTTCCGGCTGATAATAATTTCCCATTGTTTCCTGTTCCTTTCTCTGGCGGTCGCCCACCTTTCGTTTTTCTGTCATTGTTCCTTGTTCATCACGAATCGATTCTGCCTGTTTCAGAGATTCTCATGCAAAGTCCCAAAAAGCACATTTCTGTCTGCATACAGCAGCCGTGTTTTAGGGACAGCATAGATTCGCGGGCTGTTTTGTCTGTAGTAATAATATACCATTTTTTTAAGATTCCGTAAACAAAATTTTACTGTTTAGGCATCGTATTTTACAATTTCCTTTTTCAGTCTTTTGATAATTCTTTTTTCCAGTCTGGAGATATAGGATTGGGAAATTCCAAGCTTGTCGGCCACCTCCTTCTGTGTTCTCTCCCTGCCGTCTGGTGAGGAGAGGCCAAACCGCATCTTGATAATCATCTGTTCTCTGGAGGAGAGCTTTTCGATTGCCTTCCCCAAAAGGGTTTTCTCTGCCTCATCCTCCATTTTTTTTGCAATCACATCCTCGTCTGTCCCCAGAATATCCGAGAGGAGCAGCTCATTTCCGTCCCAGTCCACGTTCAGGGGTTCGTCTATGGACACTTCCATGCGCGTTTTGCTGTTTCTCCTCAGATACATCAAAATTTCATTCTCAATGCACCTGGATGCATAGGTTGCCAGCTTAATCTTTTTCACTGGATTAAAGGTATTTATGGCCTTAATCAGACCTATGGTTCCTATAGAAATCAGGTCCTCCACCCCTACTCCTGTATTATCAAACTTTTTTGCAATGTAGACGACCAGGCGCAGATTATGCTCAATGAGCTGTGATTTTGCCTCCTTCTCCTGGTCTGTGCCAAGCTTGCTGATAACAAAGGCCTCTCTCTCCGGAGTCAGAGGCGCAGGCAGCACATCTGCCCCTCCAATATAAAAAATCTCTCCTGGTCTTGTCCATATCATTCCTGATAATCTGGAAAACATTTGTACTGGATAATACGAATCTGCTGCTTTGAAACTCATATATGCCCCTCCTATGGTATTAATTCTGAATTCAAAATAATCTGGTACTCTTTTCCCAAAGCAGAAGCTTCCAGGGCAATCGCCATAACCGGATATGAAATCTGAAGCTCTTCTCTTTGAGACCGGATACTCAGTTTTTCAATCGTGACAGTCAAAAGCACTTGTGTGCCTCCCACTGTACTGCATCGGAGAAAATGAGGCTTCAAGCTCTCAATCACCGTATTTTCCAGCTCTTCTGGTTCGTCCTGGATGTTTTTCAGCTTTTTCATAAGCTCCTCTGTGAGCAGCTCCTCCATCAGCGCTTTGGATGCAACGGACACAGGCCTTCGCCCATCTGTGTCTCTGAGCCGATTTCCTGTGTCATACAAGGCTGCTCCCTGGCACTGCCTTCCCTGATAAAAAAGCGTCACCGGATAAATATCCTGCTGCTTTCTTAAGCGATGCTCCCGGTATGCTTCCACAATCGTCAAAACCACATAAGTACAAGCGGCAAAAAAGAAGAAAGCCTTCAGGCTCATCTCCCTTCCGTGGGAAATAACGTCCCAAAAACCTCCGCACAAAAATGCTGACAGATACAGCGCAGCCATAGCCCTGACAAATACTCCAAGAGAATGGATTTTGCAGCCAATCAACAGCATTCCCAATGCCAGAAGCGCGTGAAGCGCAAGTTCTCTTCCATAAGAATCGCTTTTTGAATAAAGTAGAAGAACACAGGAACCTGCAGCTCCAAATGCGGCTCCTATAAGACGCCTGAAATGACCGCCTTTCAGGCAAAGCAGTCTTCCAATCAAATGCAGAAGCAGATAATCCATGAGGAAATTTGTGAAAAATACCACATCCAGATAGATTTCCTGAACCATAAAAAATCCCTCCTGCGACTTATATCCTTCACTTTGGTAGGTGATTTTTTATCTGAAAAGAAAACGCAGAATGCCCTCTCCTTCCGATATGGGATAGTATAAGCCACAGGGGGGATATTATTTTGTCAAAATCAGTTTGTCGTTTCAAAGAACTTTTCTATGTTCTCCGACTCATTCTCTTATATTGCGCGGGATTTTGTCAGGCTTTCTCGTATTTTCCTTTGAAAACGACAGCTTTCTTGTTATTGCTGCAAATAAAGCTTTATCGCTTCAGCTCTTCATTGATAACCTCAAGGACTCCTCGAAGCTCCTCTACCGGGATTTGTCCTGGCGCAGAGGAGCTTCCAGCTGTGCCAAAAGTTACACAGGAGCCAAAGATTTGCCCGCTCATGCGGCTCATGGCTCCGATTTCTCCCATTGCCATGGTGATGACCGGCAAATCTGAGGATTTTGAAAACTGTCTTGTCACCTGAAGAAAGCGAATAACATCCAGAGTATTGTGCGGCATGACAGCCATTTTTATAATATCTGCTCCGCTGTACTGGAGTCCCTGAAGCCCTTCAATCAGCTCCTCCTGACTCCCTGTTTTCTCAAAATCATGACTGGAGGCAATGACATGGCTCCCCTGAAGCTGAAGCTTTTTAATCAGCTCCTTTATTTTCTTTGGATTCATAAAAAATTCCACATCCACAAGGTCAGTAAGCCCGCTCTCTGCTGCTTTCTGGTTGATACGGGAATAATCTTCCTCTGAAACAGTAAGCGCGCCTCCTTCCCCTGCTGTGCGCGCCGTAAAAAGAAGGGGAATCTGTCCCAGCCTCTCCTTGAGTCCTTCCAGAGTCTCCTGCAGCTCCTTCTCCTTGTCAATATTCTCATAAAAATCAGCCCTCCACTCCACCAGATCCGGCTGCGCGCAGACAGCAAGAGAGGCCATTTTATAGATCTCTTCCCTTTTTGTCCCCACAATGGGAACACAGATTTTTGGTATTCCTTCTCCTATTGAAACTTTCTTTACAACAACTGTTTTCTTCATTTCTTGACATCTCCTTTGTTATTGAATAAAATAGAACAAAATCCGTTACTATTTACGGGTGTTTTCCCGAGACAGACAGTGCAAAATGCGGCATTTCTGTGCCTTGCAAAGCGTGCTGCTGCGAACAGTAACCAACATTATGGGCTGATTCCAAACACGAGTCAACCGCGCTGAAAGAACTAAACAAGAAAGGAACCCACATGCAAATCTCTCTTTCAGCTTCTGATTTGCGCCTTTCCAGGCAAATACGCCGGAAAGACCTGGTACTTGCCATGAATATTACCGGACATACAAAGCTGACAGCTCTTCTGGGAAGTCCTGTCTCACACAGCATCTCTCCTCTGATGCACAACGAAGCCTTTCGTATTCTGAACCTTGATTATGCCTATCTGTGCTTTGACGTGACAGAAGCCACTCTGCCTGCAGCCATAGAAGGACTGAAGGCCTGCAGGATTCGCGGGTTTAACCTGACCATGCCTTGCAAAAATCTGGCAGCAGAGCTTGTGGATGAACTCTCTCCTGCCGCGTCTTTAATCGGAGCCGTCAACACGGTGGTCAATGACAACGGCGTCCTGACCGGACATAACACAGACGGCGTCGGCTATATGCGCTCTGTAAAGGATGCAGGCTATGACATCATCGGAAAGACCATTACTCTCATGGGGTGCGGAGGCGCTGCCACTGCCATCTGCGCACAGGCTGCTCTGGACGGAGTGGATACGATTCACATCTTTGCCCGTCCTACCAGCCGTTTCTGGGAGCGCACAGTCCATCTTGCCCAGGCTATCCATGAAAGGCTCTCCTGCAAGGTATTTGTCCATGAAAACGGGGATTTGCCTGCACTGAGGGAGGCTCTCTGCCAAAGCTCTCTGCTCGTGAACGCTACCTCTGTAGGCATGGCTCCTCATACAGAGGAAACTATCCTTCCGGATACAAGCCTTTTTCATCCAAATCTCATTGTATCTGATATCATCTATAATCCCAGAGAAACTCTCCTTCTCAGACAGGCTAAGGCGGCTGGCTGTCAGACCTTTAACGGTATGTACATGCTGCTCTATCAGGGAGCAGAAGCCTTTCGGCTGTGGACAGGGCAGGAAATGCCTACTGCACAAATAAAAGAGAAATTTTTTTCCTGAAGCTCTTTGCTATCTGCCAGACGGCGTATCCTCCAGAGGATTTTTATCATGCAGGAAGCAAGGTTTCCTGCATGATAAAAAAGTGCTGTACAGGAAGGCTGCACCATTTTGCCGCCCTGCCTGTACAGCACTCTCACTGTTTCTTTGTCATTTCCCTGCAGTCAGCAGAGGCCTGCCCTCTGTACCTGCTTTCTTTTATTTCTTTGCGTCTGCAGTCACTTCTGCCCTGCGGTTTTCTCTGGCTGCGATTTCTTCCTTGACTGCACAAATAAAGGCATCCAGCTCCTTTGCGCCCTCATCTCCCAGGAAGCGGCTTCTCACAGACACCTTGCCCTCTTCCTCTTCCTTTGCGCCGACCACCAGCATATACGGAATCTTCTGAAGCCTTGCTTCGCGAATCTTATAGCCGATTTTCTCTGCCTTAAGGTCAATTTCCGCACGGATGCCAGCATCCTTCAATGCCTTGAGAACCTTTTCTCCATACTCCTGATATTTCTCAGAGATCGGCAGAACCTTTACCTGCACAGGAGCAAGCCAGGTAGGAAATGCACCTGCAAAATGCTCAATCAATATACCGATAAAGCGTTCAATCGAACCAAAGGCCACACGGTGAATCATAATCGGGCGGTGCTTTTCTCCATCTGCGCCAATGTATTCACAGTTGAATCTGAGCGGAAGCTGGAAATCCAACTGAATGGTACCGCACTGCCAGGTTCTTCCAATAGAATCCTCAAGATGGAAATCAATCTTTGGTCCATAGAAGGCTCCGTCTCCTTCATTTACCACATAATCCAGTCCAAGGTCATCCAGAGCGCCTCTGAGAGCGTCTGTTGCCATCTCCCAGTCCTCATCACTTCCCATAGAATCCTCAGGGCGCGTGGAAAGCTCTACATGATACTTGAATCCAAAGAGCTGATAAACCTCATCAATGAGCTTTGCCACCCCCTTAATCTCGCCTCGAATCTGTTCTGGTGTCATAAAAATATGAGCATCGTCCTGTGTAAAGCACCGCACGCGCATAAGGCCATGAAGCTGGCCAGATTTCTCATGTCTGTGTACCAGTCCAAGCTCTCCCATGCGCAGAGGAAGGTCTCTGTAGGAGCGCGGCTCTGACTGATAAACCAGAATTCCTCCAGGACAGTTCATTGGCTTAATGGCAAAATCTGTCTCATCAATCACAGTTGTATACATATTTTCCTTGTAGTGATCCCAATGGCCGGAGGTCTCCCACAGATGGCGGCTGAGCATGATTGGCGTGGAGATTTCCACGTAGCCGGCCTTATTGTGAATCTCTCTCCAATAGTCCAGGAGTGTGTTCTTGAGAATCATCCCCTTTGGCAGGAAGAACGGGAAACCAGGTCCCTCCTCTCTCATCATAAACAGCCCAAGCTCACGTCCAAGCTTTCTGTGGTCACGCTTTTTGGCCTCCTCGATTCTGGTGAGATATGCCTCCAAATCTGCCTTTTTGGTAAAGGAGGTTCCATAAATACGAGTCAGCATCTTATTCTTCTCGCTTCCCCTCCAATAAGCGCCTGCAAGACTCGTGAGCTTGATAGCCTTTACTGGTTTTGTTGTCATCAGGTGGGGGCCTGCACAGAGGTCAACAAACTCTCCCTGCTTGTAAAAGCTGATTTCTGCATTCTCTGGCAAATCTTCAATCAGCTGCACCTTATACGGCTCATTCTGCTTCTTAAAGTAGGAAATAGCATCCTCTCTGGATTTTGTAAAACGGGTGATTGCAAGGTTTTCCTTTACGATTTTCTTCATTTCTGCCTCGATTTTTTCCAAATCCTCGGCAACAAACGGAGTATCTCTGTCCACATCATAGTAAAAGCCCTCTGCAATAGACGGTCCGATTGCCAGCTTGGTGTCTGGATACAGACGCTTAATGGCCTGCGCCATGATGTGGGAGGTGGTATGATGAAATGCTCCTGCTCCCCCCTCACTGTCGAAAGTCAGAATGTTCAGTGTGCAATCTCTGTCCACAATTGTACGCAAATCAACGGTTTCACCGTCTACCTCGCCTGCACACGCAGCCCTTGCCAGTCCCTCGCTGATGTCAGAGGCAATCTCTATCACAGATTTTGCCTGCGCATACTCCTTGGTTGAACCATCTTTTAATGTGATAATCATGGTTTCTTCTCCTTTTTCCTGAAAATATTTTTCCTAAACGGACATGATCCGCCTGACGGCGAATCACCACCATAAATAAAAAAAATCCTGCCCAAAGGGCCTTTTATTATACGGAAAATTTCTGAAATTTTCCAATAAAAAACGTCCCTGCAATTTTCTAAAAAACTGCAAGGGACGGGTAAAGCTGTGCTTACTCGCGGTTCCACCCTTCTTCTTCCTGTGTCTGACAGACATGGAAACCACTTATTTATGATGATAACGGAATCACCGGGCCGGATTGGGGCCGCTCTGAGGTGGTCTTCAGATGCTTCACACTAAGGTGCTTCCAGCAAATACACCTCTCTCTGGAGTACTCTGCATCCTACTCTTCTCATCTGCGCTTTTTCTATATAACAGTCTCCAGACCTTTGGTCTGTCGCTGACTTATCAGGTGAAAGTGTGCAGACAGTCTCTGCCTTGGTCAGTGCTAAACGAGCGCCACTGACACTAAACGCCCTTTCCCTCCGATAAGTCACATTATAGCATAAGATTGGGATTTGTCAATGTTATAAATTTCCGAGAAGCTTGTCCTTTATAATCGCCAGGATTTCCCTTGGAATGTACCATAGAAGCCGATGCGTACAATAAGGCGCAGCAATTCCATAAATATTTCTGCAGCCTGCCTTTTTTCCAATGGCAACTCCGCGGAATACATGATAATGATTGGTCACTACCCCCACAGAACAGGACATATCTCCGATAATCTCCAGACTGTAGTCCAGGTTCTCCTTTGTGTTTGTAGAGCGTTCCTCAAGAAGGAGCCGCGAGGGACTCACTCCTTCCTTTACCAGAAACCGCCTCATGGCCTCTGCCTCAGAAATATCCTCTCCCTCTCCCCGGCCTCCGGAAAGGACTGCCCTTGTACCCGGATTTTCGCGCAGATACTCCAGTGCCTTTACCGTGCGCTCAAGAAGCGCCTTGGAAAGGCGTTCTCCCCGGACATGCGCTCCCAGGACAATCAGATAATCCAGATCTTTTGGAGCCTTTGTTATCTTCCGCAGCAATATTTATATTTCTTGCCGCTTCCGCATGGGCACGGATCATTGCGGCCTACCTTGTGAGCCTTCACAACAGTTCCTGATTTCTTCTGTTCCAGGTACAGCGCCTTCTGCTGCTCCTTTGTGAAAATAGAATCCCACTGAGGCAGATTATACAGCCAGTCAGCCCTTGCATCCACCATATTTTTATACAGAAGCTCTTTGTCAAAGCCCAGGTTTACAATTGTGTTCTCATCCATGGTCTCAATAGGGTTCTTGACAATCAGAGAATCATTAATGCCATCCAAAAAGCCTACCATTGTAAGGACGTCCTGTCCATACCTTTCAGCCAGCTCCTTTACGCTTCCTCTTACCACCTCGTCAGGGTTTGTCAAAAGCTTTTCGTAGATTCCCTTTTCAATATTAAAATAGGTTGCCCAGAATCTCTGCAGCTTGTTCTTATCTGCCTGCTGATCATAGGCAATCCCTCTCCATTGCTCCAGAATGGTCTTTTCACTCATACATTCATCCTCTTTTCAACAATCTGTTCTCGCAGTACGTATGACCCGACGGTCATCCATTGCTTTTATCGCTCAAAATCAAAGGCACAGACAGCTGCGCCTGATTTCTTTTCCAATTATATCATCTTTTCTCACACTTGCAAACATTTTCTTTTTATATTAAGCGACAAATATATTTGCCGGTTAATGAACCCCTCCGGGGGATGCAAACGATTTTTACGAAGTACGCATCCCCGGCAGGGAAGCCCAGAGACTACAGAGCGCTCTCTACCTTTGAAAGATAAGACAAAGAGCCAAAGGCCAGAATCACATCCTCCTTCTCTGCCATGGCAAGGCTTTTTTTCACTGCCTCGCCAATACTCTCACATGCCTCTGCACAGGGATTTACTGATTTTACCTCATCCCTCAGCTTTTCTGCATTCATAGCTCTTGGATTATCCGGAGTCTGAACCGTAAAAATATGGTATGCCAGAGGCGCCATAAGCTGTATAATGCCCTTATAATCCTTATCCTCAAATACTCCCAATATAAAAATCAGCCTCTTTCCCGGAAAATACAGCTTCACAGATTCCCTGAGAACTCTGGCAGCAGCTGGATTATGAGCGCCGTCCACCAAAACCAGAGGATTTTTTCTGAGTACTGTAAAGCGCCCTCTCCACTGCGCTTTTTCCATTCCCCTGTAAACCTGCTCAGAAGTAATCTCCCATTCCATGCCCCTGAGAGCCTCCAGTGCCTCCAGTGCAAGCGCTGCATTAATAATCTGATAGCTTCCTGCCAGTGAAATCTGAATATTCTTCCAACTCTTATAGCTAAAGCACTGCCTCTCAATTCCATAGGAAATATCTGAAAGCTTCTCTGGCTGAACCATCGTAAGTGTGCAGCCCTCCTGTTCGCATATCCTTTTTATGACAGCCCCTGCCTCTGGCTCCTGTCTGGCTGATACCACCCTTGTCCCTGGCTTTATAATTCCGGCCTTATTTTCTGCAATTTCGGCAAGTGTATTTCCCAAAAAACTCATGTGATCCATTCCTATGGAAGCGAGAATTTCCAGCACTGTGGCAGTCACCACATTGGTAGCGTCAAGCCTTCCTCCCATGCCGGTCTCCAAAACCACCAGGTCGCATTTTCTTTCTGCAAAATACAAAAATGCCAGTGCCGTCTCCTGTTCAAACACAGTGGGAGATGCCAGACCTTCTTTTTCCATAGATGCCGCTGCCTCTGCAATCGCAGAAACCAGACGTGCCAAAGCCTCTTTTTCAATGTACTCCCCATTTACCTGAATGCGTTCTCTGTAGGAAAACAGAGTAGGAGAAATATAGCAGCCTGTCTTATAATGCGCCTCTCTGAGAACAGAGGAAACAAAAGCCAAAACAGACCCCTTCCCATTTGTTCCCGCAATATGTATAAATTTAAGCTGATTCTGGGGATTTCCAAGACGCCGAAGAAGCTCTCTTATGGGTTCAAGTCCCATAACGCTTCCCTTGGCCGATAATTGCTCCAGATACCCTCTTGCTTCTCTGTAATTCATTTTTTGCCTCCATTTACACTTTTTCCTCAGTATACGCTGGATATAAAACAGATTCAAGAAAAATATCATTTCTGTGTATAACTTCCAAAAATTCGGCAATACTATCACTATCATCGAAGAGCGGACAACACTTTTTCAAAAGAAAAGGGCTGTCTGAAAAGCTTCCTTGATTTTACGGAAAATGGCGGATTTCCGCTGCTTTCCAGCCCCCTTGGGGCAGTACAAAAGATAAGCTTTGAAATACTTATATCCTCCCCTTTAAAGAATCCCCGTATTCATACAAAGGCGTATGAACATGGGGATTCTGTTCTGATTCTATCCTTTTTGTACAGAAATCTTGGCATCGATTTCCTTTTGAAGCTGGTTGCGGGTTTCCTCCATCTCCTCCTGCTCCTTTTTCAGCTCCTCCACAGCATCCATAAGAGTTTTCTTTTCTTTTTTCAAAGCTCCCGTATCTTTCTCAAGATCTTCCTTTTCTTCCTTAAGTTTCTCAATCTCTTCCTCCAGCTGCTCCCTTTCTTCTGTCAGACTGGCAATATCCTCCTCAAGCTGCTCCTTGTTCTCAGATATCTCCTCCTTTGAGGAAGCATCTGCTAAGGCAGCCTGCGTGGGAATATCCTCATCCTCCTGTGCAGCCTCTTTCTCTGAGTCAGCGCTCTCCAGCTGTGCCTCCAAATCTTCCACTCGCTTCTTCAGTTCCTCGTTCTCCTTGGACAGCGCCTCTACCTGAGATTTCAGCTCCTCATTCTCCTGTTTAAGCGTCTCTGTCTGAAAAGCAAGCTCTTCCTTTTCTGCTGTCAGAGTCTCTGCTTCCTCTGCCGCTGTTCTGGCCTTTTCATAGTCCTGCTCCAGAGTATCATACTTCTCCTGCAAAACCTTCAGATCATCCTTTGCACAGCCCGAAAAGCTGAGCATTCCTGCTGTAATGCCTGCCGAGAGCAAGAGCATTGCCATCCGTTTCTTCATCCCTTTAACCGCCCTTTCCTGTTCATTTTCAGAATATTACCGGTAATCCTTTCATACCTCTGCCACCATATCACGCGCACAAATCATATTATTTTCTTACACTTTATCCTAAAAACGAGAAATAGTCAACCTAATTTTTGTACAAATTAACGGAGCAGTCTCATTTATTCGTTACTGTCTATGCACAGCTGTTTTGCGGGCTGTTTTCATTTTCTTCCGCACAAAATAATAACAAATCACCTGCAGCACAATTGTAATGAGCCATGAAGCCGGATACGAAATAAAGAGTACGTCCAGCAAACGATGCCTGGGAAAAATCATATAAATCCATACAATTCTGGTTCCCACTGTTCCTATTACAGATAATATCATCGGAACTGCAGAGCATCCCATACCGCGCAGCGCTCCCGGAAACAGATCCATCAGGCCGCACATAAAATACGTTGCGGTTGTATACAGAA
The DNA here is from genome assembly GCA_030537135.1 of Eubacteriales bacterium. Classification (GTDB taxonomy): domain Bacteria; phylum Bacillota; class Clostridia; order Lachnospirales; family Lachnospiraceae; genus Blautia_A. The sequence continues at coordinate 14,672 of JAUNOP010000006.1, forward strand.
AAATCTCCATGCCGCACTGGATTGCCGCCGCATCAGACGTATATATTTTTAAAAGCTCTTCTCCAAAAATATAAGCGCCGCCTCCCAAAACTCCTGAAACCAGAACAGACAATACCATGCAGCAGCGAAGAACCTTATCCACTCGTTCCCATTTGCCGGCTCCGTAGTTTTGGCTGGTAAAGCTCATGCATGCCTGTGTAATAGAATTCACAGAGGTATACAAAAATCCAAAAATATTATTTGCCGCCGTATACCCTGCCATTGCAACAGAGCCAAAGGAATTTACGGACGACTGCAGGAGCGCATTGGAAAAATTGATTACCGTACTCTGTATTCCTGCCGGAATCCCTATCTGGAAAATCTGCCTCAGATATACCCATTTCAGCGTTAATCTGGAAAATTGCAGCCGATAGCTTCCCTCTGTTCTGCACAGACACCGCAGCACCAGAATGCAGGAAATCAGCTGTGAAATCACCGTAGCAATTGCAACGCCCGCTACTCCAAGATGAAATACGATTACTAAAAGCAAATTTAATCCAGCATTTAATATGCCTGATATAACCAAAAAGAATAATGGCCGTCTGGTATCCCCGACTGCACGCAGAATCGCCGCTCCATAGTTATAAAGCATAAAGAACGGCATTCCCACAAAATAAATCCGTATGTATAGAACAGACTGCCCGATCACGTCTGCCGGAGTGTTCATCAAGATCAGCGCTGCTTTTGAAAAAAGAAACCCGACAAACACCATGACTATTCCGCTGAGCAGAGCAAAGGTAATTGCAGTATGCACCATTTCTGACATCTCTTTTTCTTTTCCTGACGCATAAAACCGGGCTGCCATTACGTTCGCCCCTAGCGAGACTCCAATAAAAAGATTGGTAAATACATTGATCAGAGCAGTGGTGGAGCCAACTGCCGCAAGCGCCTGACTTCCGGTAAAGTGTCCCACCACTATGATATCCACTGCATTAAAAAGCAGCTGTAAAATACCTGACAGCATTAATGGTATTGAAAAGGAAATCAGCTTGTCCATAATCGTACCATTGCACATATCTATTTCATATTTGTTCTTCCTGGCTGTAAGCGAAAGCGTCTTATTCATCTCTTTTCATCCTGTCCTGTTCCTTATTTCACTCCCATTTTCTCCAAATCCCGGACTGCCTGCTTGAAGTCCTGGAACAAAATGGTATGAATTCCAAACATCCTCGCTGTGTCCAGATTCTCCTGTCTGTCGTCCAAAAAGACCGCTCTCTTGGGATCTATGGAATAGGTGTCAAGCAAAATCTGATAGATTTGAGGCTCTGGCTTAATTTCTTTTACATTACAAGAAAAAACCACTCCATCCATCTCCTTCTCAGGAATCAGGTGCCGTGTGCAAGAGAGCATGGTTTCTCCATAATTGGACAAAATATACAGACGGTACCCCTGCGCCTTGAGATATTTCACCCAGGGCTGTGCATAATCTCTTTTTCGGATGCTCTCGTGGACACGGGAAAACAGAAGGCGGATGTCCTCTTCATAAGCAGGAGCAGCCTCAATAAAACGCTTTAGAATCTCCTCGTCTGAGACAGTTCCTTTGTCCCTTAAATTCCACGCATCGCTCTCAAAAACCGCTTTGGCGATAGCATCTCTCTCCTCCTTTGGAAACTGGAAGCCATCCAGAAATTCTTCCCAGCAAAAATCCACAAGGACATTTCCAACATCAAAAATAATGGTATCAATCGCAGCATCGCTCATATCTTTTCTTCTCCTTTTTGTATAATACTGCACTGGCAAAAGCATCGCATACAGCAGCACCGGCAGCAAAAAAGCAGCTGCCACAGCTCCTCGAAACAGCGCCTGACCATTTTCCCCGCCTGCAAAAGCAAACAGCAGCGGCAGAAGCGCTCCCAAAAGAAGAACGATTGCAGCCAAAAGCGCCAGATATCGTTTCCAATTCTTCATAAAATTTTACAGGCGCCTCTCCCGTTTTCTTTCAGCAATGGGAAAAGCGCCGTTTTCCTTTCCTTTATGGTGGTAATTTCGCCAAAAGGCGAATCGTGTGTTTCTAATTGTACTGTCTGATGCAGAAGGGGAGGCGCCTGCCTCCCCTGTCTCATGCTCTTATTTATTTCTGTAAATAATATCGTCACGTCCAGGACCATTGGAAATCATGGTAATCGGGAAACCGATCTTTTCTTCCACGAATTCAATGTACCTGCGGCAGTTCTCAGGAAGCTCTTCATAATTTTTAATTCCCCGAATATCACTCTTCCATCCGGGCAGTACCTCCAGAACAGGCTTTGCCTTCTCAAGAAGCCCTGTTGTCGGAAATTCGTCTGTAACTTCTCCGTTGATTTCATAGCCTGTACATACAGGAATCTCATCCAGATAGCCCAGCACATCCAGCACAGTGAAGGCCACATCTGTTGTTCCCTGTACGCGGCAGCCATATTTGGAGGCTACGCAGTCAAACCATCCCATACGGCGAGGACGTCCTGTGGTTGCGCCGTACTCTCCGCCATCGCCGCCTCTTCTGCGAAGCTCATCCGCTTCCTCTCCGAAAATCTCGGAAACAAAAGCGCCTGCTCCCACAGCACTTGAATAGGCCTTGCACACTGTGATGACCTTCTTGATTTCGTAAGGCGGAACTCCTGCTCCGATAGCACCATAGGCAGCCAGCGTGGATGAGGACGTTACCATAGGATAAATTCCATGGTCCGGATCCTTCAGAGAGCCCAGCTGTCCCTCAAGAAGAATCTCCTTGCCTTCCTTCAGTGCATTCCACAGGAAAAGGGAAACATTGCACACATAAGGCTCAACCATTTTCTTATATTCCATCAGCTCGGCAAAGAGTTCGTCTGGATTCAGAAGCGGTTTATGATACAGATGCTCAAGCAGCACGTTTTTGGTCTCACAAATACGAACCAGCTTCTCCTTCAGAGCCTCCTCATGAAACAGCTCACTCACCTGTACGCCGATTTTCGCATATTTATCAGAATAAAACGGTGCAATTCCGCTCTTTGTGGAACCAAAGGATTTTCCTCCCAGACGCTCCTCCTCATACTGGTCAAAAAGGATATGGTAAGGCATAACCATCTGCGCTCTGTCAGAAATCACAATCTTCGGAGCCGGAACCCCTCTGGACACTATCTCATTGTATTCTTTAAAAAATACAGGAATATTCAGAGCCACACCGTTTCCAATCACACTTGTCGTATGGTCATAGAACACACCTGACGGCAGAGTATGAAGAGCAAACTTACCATAATTGTTCACAATGGTATGTCCTGCATTGGCACCTCCCTGGAATCTGACGATAATATCAGCCTCCCGTGCTAACATGTCGGTTATTTTACCCTTTCCTTCATCGCCCCAGTTGGCTCCCACTACTGCTTTTATCATATTCACGCTTCCTCCTTGCGTTTCTTGTTCTGCATCTGCATGCAAACGAGCCTGCCTGCTCCCTAAGGCGCAGGACGCCTGCATACCTCTGCGAATCTCTTTCCTTAGAGCTTCATACGCAGCTCTTTGCTTTATACATGAATCTCCGCTTTTATGCCCAGCATTTCACTGTGACTGTCAAGAACCGGCTTTACTGTCTTCTGAATGAAGGTCTCTGTCTGCTCCTTGGAACGTCCCACATATCTGGACGGATCCATGGTCTTCTGAAGATCTTCATAGGTCAGATTAAAGGCGGGATCTGCTGCAATCAGCTCAAGCAGGTTGTTATCCCTTCCCTCCACCTTCACATTTCTTCCTGCTTCCATGGACAGCTCACGGATTCTCTCATGCAGCTCCTGACGGTCTCCGCCCGCCTTTACTGCGTCCATCATGATATTCTCTGTAGCCATGAACGGAAGCTCTGACATCAGACGCTTCTCAATTACCTTTGGATAAACCACAAGCCCGTCCACAACATTCAGACACAGATCCAGAATTCCGTCAATAGCCAGAAAGCCCTCTGGAATGCTCAGACGCTTGTTTGCAGAATCATCCAGAGTTCTCTCAAACCACTGCGTTGCAGAGGTGATTGCCGGATTCAGAGCATCCACCATCACATATCTGGACAGAGAGGCAATTCTCTCGCTGCGCATGGGGTTTCTCTTATAAGCCATGGCCGAAGAACCAATCTGGCTCTTCTCAAACGGCTCCTCCACCTCCTTCAAATGCTGAAGAAGGCGAATATCATTGGACATCTTGTGCGCGCTGGCAGCAATTCCTGCCAGTACATTCAGGACTCTGGTATCCACCTTTCTGGAATAGGTCTGTCCAGAAACCGGATAGCAGGTCTCAAATCCCATCTTCTGTGCGATCATCGGGTCGATTTTATCTATTGTCTCCTGGTCTCCGTCAAACAGCTCCAAAAAGCTTGCCTGGGTTCCTGTGGTTCCCTTGGAGCCGAGAAGCTTTAAGGTTCCCATCACATACTCCAGATCCTGAAGATCCATCAGAAATTCCTGCGTCCACAGAGTGGCACGCTTTCCGACAGTTGTCGGCTGCGCAGGCTGGAAATGCGTGAAAGCCAGCGTAGGCTGCGCTTTGTAGGTGTCTGCAAAGCTGCAAAGCTCTGCAATGACATTCACCAACTTTTTCTGCACAATTTTCAGAGCCTCGCGCATCACAATAATGTCTGTATTATCTCCCACATAACAGGAGGTTGCTCCCAGATGAATGATTCCCTTTGCCTTTGGACACTGTACGCCATAGGCATACACATGGGACATGACATCATGGCGCACCTGACGCTCTCTCTCCTTTGCGACCTCATAATTAATATCATCTGCGTGAGCCTTCAGCTCGTCAATCTGCTCCTGCGTAATAGGAAGGCCAAGCTCCTTCTCCGTCTCAGCCAGCGCAATCCACAGTCTTCTCCAGGTGCGGAACTTCATATCCGGTGAGAAAACATACTGCATCTCCCTGCTCGCATAACGCTCTGACAGGGGACTCTGATATCTGTCTGTGCTCATCCTGTGTCTCCTTCTGCTCTTATTCTAATCCCAGACGATGGAATACTTCATTGTAGGCTTCTTCCACATTTCCAAGGTCTCTTCTGAAGCGATCCTTGTCCAGTTTCTCATTTGTATGAACATCCCACAGACGGCAGGTGTCAGGAGAAACCTCGTCAGCCAGCACAATCTGTCCATGGAAGCGGCCAAATTCAATCTTAAAGTCAATAAGCTTCAGATCTGCATTCAGAAAATAGGCCTTCATGATTTCGTTTACCTTCAGAGTATAGCTGCGGATGGTATCAATCTCCTCCTTTGTAGCCAGTCCAAGCGCCAGTGCATAGTCATCATTGATAAACGGATCTCCCAGATCATCATTTTTATAGCTGAACTCCAGAATCGGGCACAGAAGCTCTCTTCCTTCCTCCACTCCCATGCGCTTGGAAAAGCTTCCTGCTGCCACATTTCGGATAATAACCTCCAAAGGAACAATCTCCACCTTCTTTACAGCAGTTTCTCTGTCGTTTAACTCTTCAATCAGATGGGTAGGAATTCCTGCCTCCTCAAATTTCTTGAATACCAGGTTGCTCATACGATTGTTGATAACGCCCTTTCCCTGGATGGTACCCTTCTTGATACCATTAAAAGCGGTAGCGTCATCTTTATAGCTTACAATTACAACATCCGGGTCATCTGTTGCAAATACCTTCTTTGCCTTTCCCTCATAAAGCTGTTCTCTTTTTTCCATTGTATTCACCTGTTCCTTTCAAGTTTGTATGTAACTGCTCCCTAGCTGTGCAGCAGTTACCTTTTTCACACACACGGGAGTCAATGCCCTCTCTCCTTGCTCTTCTTCTGAACCGGACATTCAAACATCCCAGAAAATTATATAACAACGCTCCTTTAAAAGCAACCACAAAAATGCCTGTGATTCCTATTTGCCTTGGTGGAATTTGCCTAAAAACTCACGCATACGGGGATGGTCTGAGGAAAACACCTTGTCAGGCGCTCCTTCCACTGCAACCAGTCCCTGATCCATAAAAAGAACCCTGTCCGAGATATCTCTTGCAAAGGACATCTCATGTGTGACAATCACCATTGTAATATGTTCTGCGGCAAGGTCCCGGATCACCTTCAGAATTTCTCCTGTAAGCTCAGGGTCAAGCGCAGAGGTCGGCTCATCAAAAAACAGAATTTTCGGATTCATGCACAGAGCCCTGGCAATGGACACACGCTGCTGCTGTCCGCCTGAGAGCTGATAGGGATAAGCTTTTTCCTTGTCTGAAAGTCCCATTTTCCGAAGAAGCTCCCGTGCCTGAAGCACTGCCTCGCTCTTTTTTCTTTTCTGTACCCTCACAGGGGCGTCAATCAGATTTTTTAATACAGAATAATGAGGAAAAAGATTAAAGTTCTGAAAAACCAGACCAACCTCTCCCTGCTTGCGGATTTCTCCGCTATCCGGCGTCTCAAGGCCTGTCGCACAGCGAAGAAGCGTGGATTTTCCAGAGCCTGACGGACCTATAATGCTAAGAACCTCTCCTTCCTCTACTGTGAGAGAAATATCCTTTAATACAGAGAGATCCCCAAAGGATTTTTTGATATGCTTCATCTCAAATAAAATCACGGCGCCTTCTCCTTATCTATAATAATTCAGCTTCTTTTCCACCCAGGTCATAACCACGGCAACCAGAAGATTAAATACATAATAAAAAACAGCGGCAACCACAAAGGGCATCATTGTTGTCTGAGAGCTGGCAATCTGCTTTGCAATCGTAAACATCTCGGCAACAGCCAGCACAAAGGCAAGAGAGGTGTCCTTAACCAGGGTGATGATTTCGTTGGTAACGGACGGAAGAATTCTCTTGATAACCTGGGGAAGGATGATATGAATAAAGGTCTGCGCCCTGGAATAGCCAAGGATTCTGGCCGCCTCATACTGTCCCACAGGCATGGACTCGATTCCGCCTCTGTAAATCTCTGCAAAATACGCGGCATAGTTGATACTGAAGCCGATAAACACAGCAATCAGACTATAGCCCATGGAAATTCGGATTCCAAACAGAAAATACGGTCCAAAATACACCACCATAAGCTGAAGCATAAGGGGGGTTCCTCTCATAATGGATATGTAGGCACTGGCAGCCATGCGGATAAGCCTGTTTTTGGACATTCTTCCAAAGCAGATGAGAAGTCCCAGGGGAAGAGATACCAGAAGCGTCACCGCAAAAATTTCAATGGAGATTCCCATTCCTCCTACAAGCTGCCGGAGCATCACACTAAAGCGCATGTTATTTCCTCCTGTTTTATAAATTTGCTGCATATGAACAGCACCATAATTTCCTCTGTGTGGCAGGTTCTGCACCTGCCACACAGGTAGATAAGAAAGCCTGCTGTCATACTTTCTTCTGCACAGCAGGTTCTGCACCTGCCATACAGGTAGATAGAAAAGCCTGCTGTCATACTTTTCTCTGTACATAAGGAACAGAGGGTGCTGCCTCGTACCCTCTGTTTTCTCTCATTCTTCTATACAATGGTCTCCTGTCGAAGACAGCTTTTTGTTTATTCCTCCTCAGAAGCTTCCTCTGCAGCCTCTTCTGCTTCCTGCTCGGCTTCTGCTGCTGCGTCTGTCTCCTCTGCTGCCTCGTCGGCATCTTCCTGTGCAGCCTCGCCTTCAATGCAAATCATAGCCTTGTCCACGCCATAGGTATCTGCCAGCTCCTCTACCTTGCCTTCCTCATAGAGCTTGAGAACCTCTGCCCAAACCTGGTCTTTAAGCTCCTCATTTCCGAGCTTAAAGCCAATGCCATATTGCTCGCTCTGGATAGCTTCATCCAGAATCACGTATTTTCCTTCCTCTCTCTGGGAGAGCTGATAATTTGCCACACCAACATCCACTGCCACTGCCTGGGCTGCCCCGCTGTCAATTCTCATAAATGCGGTATTATACTCAGGAACCTCTGTGAGAGAATGGAAGCTTGCTGTCAGATCCTTATTATCATCATTATTCAAAGCATCCAAAGCTGCGGAATCTGCCTGAACCAGAACATCCTTTCCTGCCAGGTCTGCAAGGCTCTCTATTCCTGCGTCCGCTGCCACAACAATCACCTGTTCATTGTTCAGATAAGGCTCAGACCAGGTATAATCATCCTCTCTTCCATTGATGGTAAAGCCGTTCCAGATGCAGTCAATGGTACCTGAATTAAGTTCCATGTCTTTGGAGTCCCAGTTGATCGGCTTCTTCTCCAGTGTCCATCCCAGACTGTCACAGACCAGCTGTGCCAGATCCAGGTCAAAGCCTACATAGTCTCCATCCTCGTTCATATATCCAAAAGGCGGATATTCTGCATCAAAGCCGACAATCAGTGTCCTTCCATCCTCTGCCCATGCAGATACACTCATGCCGCATACCATGGCTGCTGCCAAAATCATTGCAAATGCTTTTTTCTTCATAATCTTTCTCCTCTATTCTTTATTTTCGTGCTAATATGTAATCACTCTACCATGCTAAAGTAGCATAACACAAAGAACAGGCTGTGTCAAGCAATTTCCACAGCCTGTCCTTTGAATTATTCACAGCCGCCTTATTCCTCTGCATTGGAAAGCGTCAGCCATTCTCCGCCTTTTGCATCCTGTCTGTATATCTGCAGACGCCCCTCCTTTAGAGCCGCGGCTGCGGCATCTGTATCCTTCACTCCAAGCACAATCTGAATCACAGAAGAATCCTCCTGCAGTGCTATGTCTGCAAATCTCCCTGCCCTCCAAAGTCTTCCCTTTCGGTCTATTCCAACAGAGCTGCCGGAGGCTCCCTGGAGCTTTACAATCTCTCTCCAGCTCTCCACAGCGCATTCCCCGTCAATATCAGAGCCTGACGCCTGCACGCTCCCATCCCTGCAAAGCGCCAGGGAATGATATTCTCCTGCCGCAATATCAATTACCTGGTTCCATTTTGGCACCTGGGTACACTGGTCATCCAGATTACAGCCGACAGATTTCACTGTTCCATCCTCACACAAGCCTAAAATGTGCTTGTTTCCGAGCGCAATTTTCTTGATTCTGCTCCACTTCCTCGCAGAGCCAAGGCCTTCCTCAAGGTCTCCGCACACATACACCCTGCCCTTTGCATCCAGAGCTGCCGAGACATCTCCGCGGGCTGCAATCTGTACTACATTCTTCCAGTCAAAAACATCACACTGATTCAGATTGTTCTTTCCTGCAGACAGAACTCTTCCTCCCCTGTCCAGTCCCAGAACATGAAAGTCTCCGGCAGAAACTGCCACAATTCCTGCCCATTTTCTGGTCTCGCGCTTTATCTCCTCATTGGAGCCAAGATACTTCACGGTTCCGTCTGACCTTACAAACACAGAAAAATCCATTCCAAAGGTTCCAAGACAGGAAGCCTCCTTTTCTATGCGGCCTTTGTACTCCCTCTCTTTTCTCTGCTCTTCTGCTTTTCTCTCTAATATTTCTTTTTTTCTGAGCCATTCCCTCTGGCAGGGCTTTACAACCTGCTCCAGCCATTCCTTATACTGCTTTTCCGAGAGAAAGCTGGGTATCTTCATGTCAAATCCACACTGTGCACACATCTCTCCCTTTTGTGCGATTTCTGCTTCACATACAATACATTTCATTTTTTATCTCCATCACAGAGAAGCCTGCTTAACCTCTCTCCTGTATTTTCTGCCGCTCATGATACACTGCCCTGCTCTCTGGGTCTTACCATTTCCTCCCAGATATATCTCACCGGCAGAACATAATTGATTTCCTCTGTGAGTCTTTCTCCTGCCTCTGTCTGGGAGCCGCAGAGGATTCCAATCACAGTACCGTCTGTTTTGGACAATACCGGTCCCCCGGAGCAGCCCCTCTTTGCAGCCATGTCTGTGTTGATTCTCTCCAGGCCATTCTTAATCTGAATCGAAGAAATATAGCCCTGGAAAAGACTTGGCCTGAGTTCGTCTGTATTGTCACTGAGCTTTGCTCCAAATGGATACGCCATATGATAGATAGGCTCTCCATTTACTGTTGCCTTTTCTCCCGGCCGCATGGGAAGAGACGGATACTGCATTACATCAATTTTCAAAAGAGCAGCGTCCAGCCTCCCGCTGCTTCTCACAACTCTTGCCTTGTGCCAGCTGATATCTCCGTCAGAACGGCCTGGAATCCGAAGCATAACCTCCACGCTTCTGCAATTCTCCACCACATGATTACAGGTAAGGATATATCCATCCGACGTCATTAAAAAGCCGCTTCCAAAGCTGTAGCCCTCTCTTCCCTGTGCATCCTCTGATAATCCTCGGATAAAGGCAAGTCCGCTCTCCTGCTCCTGAAGATCCCTTTCATAGTTAAACCCTTCCCTTGGAGACGGAAGCGCTGCAAAGGGAAGCCGGTAGTTTTCTTTATCCTGCTTGTTATCTTCTTCCTTTTCCCTGGAGAGCTGCTCCTCTGCCGGCAGATATTTCCTGTATTTATCTGGAAAATGCTCTGGCGTAAACACCCGGATTTTGACGCCCTCCTCGTCTGTTTTTATGACAGGAGCCTTTGCCCACTCAATGCGCATCTGCTTCTGAAGGTTTTCTGCCTCACGTCCGTTTGCCCAGCCCTTTATTCTACTTTTCAGCATGTTCTCAAACACAGGAACCAGAAGTGCCTGAAGCTCCTCTGACAGCCTGAAATTCTTCTGCATACTGATGTTTTCAAAAATCCTTGCAAGCTCCTCTGCAGTATAATCCTCAAGCGTGAAAATATTGCCGCTAAACCTGCTGGCAAAGCCAGGATTCGAGTTCAGAAACACATCCATTTCTCTGGGATAGCCTGCCGCAATCACAGCAAATAAACCGTTCTTGTCAGACATTGCCTCCAGAATCGTGTCAATCGCCTCCTGACCATAATCTCCTCCTGCCTCGCCCCTGCGCTTTAGCATATAGGCCTCATCAATAAAGAGGACTCCACCCATGGCTCTTTCAATGCACTTTCTGGTTTTCTGCGCAGTTTCTCCTATATATTGGCCACATAGATCTGCACGAGTCACCTTGACGCAGTGTCCTCTCTCCAAAAGACCGATTTCCCTGTATACCTCTCCTACCAGCTTTGCCACCGTAGTCTTTCCTGTTCCAGGATTTCCCTTTAATATCCAATGGAGCGTATTATCCTCCCGCAGATCCTCCATTCCCTCCTGCTTGCTTAAATTTCCAAGGCGCAAAAGATCCTCCAGCACTGTCTTTACCTGGGCAAAGCCTACCATGCTCTGTATGCGCTCCAAGGCAGTTTCCTGTTTTTTCTCTTTTTGAAGCTTCCCCTTAAGATGACCCTGCCATTCCTTTTGAAGGTGCTCCTCTGTGAGAATCCGGTGTATCGTACCGTCCTCGTCCTTATTTATAAGGGGATGTGCAAACCACATTTGCTGCATACTGCGCAAAACATTTTCTGCCTCTCCGCCGTTTCCCCAGACTCGCTTTTTGGACTCTGCCTTTTTATAATTTGCAAAAAACAAATCCATCTTCTCATCCAGGGAAGGGGCAAGCTCCATGTACGCCTCCCGGCACTTGAGCGTCAGAATCTGATGAAGCTCAGAGGGAGTATAATCCTCCAGAGTAAAGACCTTAAAGCGTCTGGAAAGACCGTCGTTGCTTCTCAGGAAATCATCCATGTCGCCTGGGTAGCCTGCCGCAATGACGGCGAATTCTCCGTTGCGGTCAGTCATGGCCTCTACCAGCTCGCTGATTGCCTCTACGCCATAGCCCCCTCCTGAAGCCTCTCCCTTTGTCAGCGCATAAGCCTCGTCAATAAAGAGAACGCCATCCATGGCCTTGTCAATCATTCTCCTGGTCTTTGGAGCAGTTCCTCCCAGATATTCAGAAACCAGATCGCTCCTGGTAACCTTTACTGTGTGTCCCTTGCTCAAAAGTCCGCACTCTTTATATACCTGTCCCAAAAGACGCGCAATGGTTGTCTTGCCGGTGCCTGGATTTCCCTTTAATACCCAGTGCAGCGTCTCAGGCACCAGCCTTGCGCCAGAGCCGTCCTCCTGACGGTATCTGGCTGAATTCAGGAGGCTTCGAAGCTCTCTCTTGATTCCCTCATATCCAATCAGTGCATCAATCTTTTCCATTGCAGAGCGAGTGTCCGGCTCAGGCAGCTTTTCCTTTGTGTATTTTACCAGCTCAGCCGGGATATCCTCTCCTGTAAGCATCCGCTTTGCCTCCCTTGGCACTGCCTCCCCGTATTGGCCAAAGAGGCGCTCATTGCGCGCGTCCAGGGAATGGGGAATATACTTTTCTCTAACATAGCGCGCGTTTCCAAAATCCTTGCTTTTTCCGTGAGCCTGCACGTAGCGGGTCAGCGCGCGCAGGGAATATTCCCTGTACTGGCTGTCAAGCTGATATCCCTCTGCCTCAAGCATTGTATACAGAATGGAGGCAAGCTCCTGTCCTGTATAATTTTCAAAGAGAATGATCTCGCTGAACCTGTCCTTTAATCCTGTATTAAAGGACAGGAAGCGCTCCATCTCCTCCTCATAGCCTGCGCAGATCACGCAGAGCCTGTCGTGATTGTTCTCCATAAAGGGAATCAGGTCGCTGATAATCCGTTGTCCGCCTCCAGAATCAAGCAGCTGATAGGCCTCGTCAATAAAGAGAACGCCGTCCAGAGCTCTAGCGGCAAGCTCAGCAAAATTTTTGCCGCTGTTTATCAGATTCACCAGGTCGCCTGCCGTATATTCAATCAGATGTCCACGCTTTAAAAGACCATGGTTTCGCAGAATCCTTCCCATATATCTGGCAACCGTTGTCTTTCCTGTGCCTGGATTTCCGCTGAAAACATAGTGTCCCGGCGCGCTGGTATCTCCCATTACCATGCGCTTTCGGATTTTCTCAATCTGCTCCTTTACATAGGAAAGACCTGTGAGAGCAGACAGCTCCTCCATCACCTTTTCCCGCATTTTCGCCACAGGCTGAAGATAAGGAAGCATCTCGGACGGCAGGTGCCTCTCCTCCAGAATCTTCCATTTCCTGCCGTTTTCCACCTCTGCTTCGTGGTGCCTGTCATTTTCCCAGCCAAGCTCCAAATTTGCAGAGAGCTTCACAGCCTCTCCGGCGTTTCCCCAGTTTTCTCCTGCAAGGTTCACCCAATTTTCGCAAAAATCATCCAGCTTTGCAGAGAAGGCCTCTGAGAAGCGAAAGCCTCTTTCCTGTACATAGAGCTGTAGGATTTTTTGCATTTCCTCCGGCGTATAATCCTCTATATGAAGGCAAAGCCGAAAGCGCCTGGCAAGTCCCGGATTTGCATTGATAAATCGATCCATCTCCTTCTGATAGCCTGCCACTACCAGAATAAACTGACCTGCAAACTCATCCATGGCCTTTACCAGAGTATCAATCGCCTCCTGCCCAAAATCTCTGCTATCTGAGCCTTCCTCCTTTTTCAGGGAATAAGCCTCGTCCACAAACAGCACACCGCCCAGGGCCTCCATCACTCTTGACCTGGTGAGGATAGCCGTCTGTCCAATATACCCGGCCACCAGTCCTGCTCTGTCTGTTTCAACCACATGGCCGCTGGAAAGATAGCCCATTTCAAAATATAGCTGTCCCAGGAGCTTTGCCACCGTGGTTTTTCCTGTTCCAGGATTGCCGGTCAGAATCACATGCATCATATCCTTTTTGGAAGGAGCCGGCAAATCGGGCTGAAGCCTTGAGGATGTCAGATACCGAACCTTTTCCTCACTGCTTGTATGCTTTCCTGCAAATTTTGTCAGCTGCTCCTTGATCTTTTGCATTCCAATCAGTCTGGCAAGCTGCTCTTCTCCTGTCAGATGCTTTTTCTCTCCAAACAGCTTATAGCAGTTGTCTGCTGTCAAAAGCTCTTCCCTGGAAGCACAGGCAAGCAGCCTGTGATAGAGCTGCTTGACCCGAAGAGGCTTCTCGCTCTCGCTCATATATCGCTTTAATTCCAGGGCAATATCCAGAAGCTCCTTTGTTCTGACATGGAGGTTTACACGCTTTCCATCTGCTCTCAGGTTTGGCGCAAGTCTGAAATAATTCAGCATATTACGCAGCTCCAGGGCATTGGGAGCGCAGATGGAAATCACCTCCGGCATCCTGGATAAATCCTGCTCCCTCTGCTGCCGATTCTCCTGGCTCTCCTCCACATTTCGGTTGATTTCCAAAAGCGACAGGAATTTCTGGTCAGAATAAACGAAAACCATGATGTTCTGATTTTCCGAGGGCAGCTTCATATAATTGTGAATATTGTGCTGGCGTTCCTGTCCCAGGTCATGAATAAAGTCATTGGCATCATTGATGACAACAGCCGTCTTGATGGAAGCGTCCCTCATGCAGGCGTCTATCTGGCGGTAAACCATTTCATTATCCTGCATTCCGCCGTGCAGAGGCCTGTCCGGCTGCCTCTGCATCTGTATTCCTGAGCTTTCTCCTCTCTCCCAGGCCTCCTTTAAACCCTCTTCCTTTGTTACAGTCAAAGGCTTGTCTTCCTTTTCAGATTTTGGATAAGAGAGGGGCTTTTCATCTGGCTCCTTTGCTTTCTTCTTTCCCCATTTTCCTTTTTTCAGCCCAGAGGCCTTTGGCACGGCCTTTTTTTTCTCTTCCTTTGACGTCTTTGGCTGCTCTGCTCTTCTTCCTCTCAGCGTCAGTTCCATGGATATGTCGTCAAAATAGTAAAGCTTCCAATGTCTGTCATAAAAAATAATGCGCTCATAACCGTTTCTCTGTAATTCCGCAAACAGCATCCAGTCCAAATCCACGCTCCTTGCGCTGTCTGTATAGAATTCGTCAGCAGTAAGGCCCTGTACATAGAAAAAGCGCTGCATTGCATTTTCCGGTGTAAAATAACTTCCGCTCAATTTCTCCTCCTGTCAGCAGAGAGGCGCCCCTGCCCTGCTTTTGCTTTATTGTCTCACAGTCCTGCCTACCTGCGGCATTTTAAGTCCCTCTCTGGATGCTCTGGCCGTTTCCCTTCCTGCTTCTACGTCATGAATATTTCCGACTCTTTCCACCTCTTTTGCGGTTCGCTCTCCATATTTCTGGGAGCAGGGGAAGCCTCCCTCTATGAGTCCTTCCTTTACAAGCTGACTTTGAATCACGCGATTGATTCTGTCTCTTGTAACCGGGTTATTGTCTGCATTTCCAATAATCAGCTCCACATGATTGGCATCAATGCCGTCTGGTCCTGTCACTGGCGTAATCACAACCGCTGCCTGGTCCCCTGTGACCGGATTCTGAAAAATGGCATGATATTCTTCTCTGTTTTCCTGTGCAAAATAATTACCGTCTCCATCTATCATCTGATAGTTTTCCCCAAGAAGCGCTCCTATCTTCTCTGTAAGAGTATAGCGGTTCACAGCCATGGTAAAATTTGTGTGAGAAGCATTCTCTACCTGCAGCACCTCCTGTGAAAGTCCAAGCAGAGCATTCACCTGCTCCTGAAGGTACTCTGTGGTTCTGCTCTCCAGATTTCTCAGCTTTTCTCTTCTGAAATCCGCAATACGCTCCTTTACAAGGGTGAACTGACCTCTTGTCCAGTAGTCCATTCCATTATCATCCTCAAGCTCTTCTCCGTCCAGCTCAAGCTCATAAATCCGGTTTTCTCCTCTCTGAAGCATTTCTGTGAGCTGAAGCTCTCTCTCCTTCAGAGCATTAAACCAGAAATTCCACTCTATCTCCTCCTGAAGCACAGTCTCCTTCAGATCCATAGCATCATAGAAGGCCTCGCGCCCTCCGTCTGCGGAAGAACTCAGACGCCCTGCTGCCAAGTCCTCCTCTGCTATTCGGATTTTTTCACGCAGCCTTGCCAGCTCCCTTGGTGCAAAGAGCTGCGGGCGATAATTGTCAAGGATTTCATTCAGGATTCTGTTTGCCTGCTCTGTCCAGTACACAGCCAGTTCCCTCTCTCCGTCCTCCTTTGCGCGGATAGACTCCATGAGATTTTCAAGCTTAGAATCCACTGCGGCAAGCTTTGCATCCAGCTGCTCTTTCACATGTCCTAAGCTTCTCTGAAACTGTACCCTCTGCTCGGCAAGCTTTCGGTCTGTCTCCTTTTCCATATGCTGGAAGCCCTCCTGCATCTGTACTCTGGTTGCCGCAATAGCATCTCCAAGCCTCTGCTGCTGCGCCTGAAAATCCCGGCTCATATTTCGAAGCTGCTCTGCGTGTGCAGACTGCATCTGGGAAAGCTTCTGATTCTGGATTCGCTCTCTCTCCTTCATCTGCGCGTCAAGCTGCGAAATCCTGTGACTCTGCGCTGCCATTCCGGCGCTTGCCTCCCGAAGCCTGTGGTCTGCCTGGCGCAGCTTTTCCTGCAGGCTGCGGTTTGCCTCTGCCTGCTGCTTTCTGGTTTTTTCAAGCTCCCTCTGAAGAGCCTGGTTTTCTTTTTTGGAGCTGTTTCCCCGGCTTTCCAGATAACGAACCCTCTCTCTTAACTGACGAATCTGTCTCTGCTCCGCTGTTTCCCAATTACTCATAGCTGTTTTCTCCTCTTCTTTTCCCCGGCAGGTCTACCAGTGGATTTTCTTCATACGGTCAAGCATTTCCTTTGATGGTATTCCCACCATTCTGATTTTGTCCTCGTGAACAAAGAGCTCCACATAGGCGTCCCGGGTTCCATAATCCAGCGCTTCCTTTTGATATCGGTCTGTAAGTGCAAGCGCCCTCTGGTTGGATGAGCCGCGAAGATTTTTTCCATCATTTCGCTCCTCCACATAAGCTCCGTCCACAAGAAGATCGCACAGAGCCAGCAGGCGTTCGATGTATTCTGAATGCTGAGCCTTCAGTTCCTCCAGAGTATTTCCGGTATAGATAATGACTCCCATGTCCCTTTTCTTCCTGACCCTCGTAAGCATGTCAGAGAGCGCCTCTGCCTGCAAAAAGGGTTCTCCCCCGCTTATGGTAATCCCATCGCAGCCAGAGTTCAGGATTTCCTCTGCAAGCTCATCCGTGTCCCTGTCATAGCCCTCCTCCATATTCCAGGTGTCTGGAGAAATACAGCCAGGGCATCTGCGCAGACACCCCTGCACCCACACGGCAAAGCGGTGCCCGGATCCAAGCGCCGTCACCTGCGCCTCTGTTCCGTGAATCCTGAGCTTCATTCCTGTCACCTGCCTTCCTGTGAATTCTTTTATGTACATTTGCTTTATGTCATGCCTGCTTTTCAGGCTTTATTTCGTTATTCCAAGTACAGCAATCCATCACTTTATTTCTTTTTCTGCCGTTCCCGTATTTTATCATACAGGGCTTTCGCATCCTCCAGAATCTCTCCAAGAAGCTGGCTGTAGGTGCTGCTAAGCTCTTGTCCCTGCCTTTTTACTCCATGGAGCTTGTCCAGAAAGCTTTGTTTGTCAAAATATCCCTCTGCAAGAATACTCTCCTCTATCCTCTCGCTTTCCTTAAGATAAGCCCTAAGCTCCTCATAGGCCTCTCCTGCCTCTGAAATCTGTCTGGATAATTCGGCTGCATCTGCTTCAAATTCCGTATTTCGGGCATTCTGGCGCTGTATCTCCTTCTTATCTCTCTCTATCTGTTCCCTGAGTTCTCTCTCCCTGGCCTCTGTCCTGTCCTTTTCCTCAGACAGTCGCTCTGCTTCCTCCTGTATTTCCAAAAGCCTGCCCTCAAGCACCTTTAGCTCTGCTGACAGGCGATCTCTCTTTGCTGTTCTCTCCTCCTGCTCCCTGTCAAGCTCCTTTTCCTCTTTTTCGAGCTGCTTGAGGGTCTCTGGGGTAATCTCCTCCAAAATGCGTCTGTACTCGGCAACAGTCCTCTCCAGGTCTGCGAATCTTTCCCTGCGCTCTGTCAGTTCCTTGTCTCTTGACAAAAGCTCCTGATTTTCCTCTCGAAGCCTTTGCTCTGTCTCTTCTGCCTGTTGAATTGCCTCCCCAAGCTGCAGGGTTTTCTGATGCTGCTGTTCAATGAGCTGCATATTCTGCCCAATTTTCTGAAGAAGTCTTGCAGAGGTTTCTGAAATGGGCTCGTGATACTGAGCATAAAATCCACGAAGCCTCTCCCCTGCGCTTCCGCACCGCAGAAACATCCTCCTGAGCTGTCCGGTGTCTGCACCGGAAAATACATCTGGCTGCTTCTGAACGGCCTCCAGAAGATAGTCTGCCATCAAAAGCAGCAGCAGACCAGATTCCTGACTGTCCTTTGCCCTGTCAGCTGCATCCATCTGCATATTCAGAAAATTTCTGATTGCCTGATTATCCATGAATCCTCCTTTTTTCAGCAAAAAACCATTACTGTTTTCTGAGCGCTATTCTTTCCAGAAGCTTGTTGAGCTGGGTTCTTGTCTCCTTCCCTCCTGTGCTTTTGATGCACAGCTCTGGAATCATGTTTTCATCTACCCGAAGGCCGATTGCATACTCTCTGTTTTCCTCTTCCAGAGGAAAAATATCACTTACGCTTTCATCCAGAGAAAAAATCAGCCTCTCGTTCTCATTTCCGACATACATGCGCGCATAGCACTCGGACAATCCGGAGGGCATCACCCTTACCCTTTCCTGTGCATAAACCGGCTGCATATAGCGTTCTGTCAGCTCTCCCCTGCGAATTAAGGGAATAAAGCAATCGTGATAATGATATTCCTCATCCGGCTCTCCAAGCACAATTCCAAGCTCATAGGGGAATACCGGGTCAACAGAAATCACCTCATCAGCAAGCAGGGCAGCGCCCTTTGCAATGGCCAGCGCCTTGTTCTCCTGAGAAAGAAGTTCGCTAAAGCGGATATCCTCTGCTCCCATCCTGCTGTCAAACAGCTCTCTCACAAGCGCCTCCACGCAGCAGAAATTGCTAAAGCCTCCTACCATGACAACCTTAAATTTCTGAAATTCAAGCTCCCGTGCCTTCTGCATGGCTCTGACAGCCTTCTCAAGCACCGGACGGTTCACCCTGTCAAAGGCCTGCTTCAGGTGCCTGCACAGTACCTGGCGTCCTCCCAGAAAATTCAGAGAAAAAAGAGGCTCGTCCTCCACACCTTCTGGATAATCAAAATATTCCAGCATCATCTCTGTGCAGATCTGCGTCTTTGCAATCAGCTTTTGCTCAAATTCATCTCTCACAAGAGTAAACTCATGCTCTTTCAGCATCATTCCCGCTTCCTCACAGAGAATACGCACAACCTCCTCGTCAAAGGCGCTTCCTGCGCATCCATGCTGCTCTCCTTCTTCTCCAAATCCACAGCTGTCAAGAACCCGGATTTTCTTGCCCTTTTTGACCTCGCACAGCGTAACGTCCAGCGTTCCGCCTCCAAAGTCAATAATCATCAGCGTTCCATCATAGGGAAGTCCTGATGGGTTCTTCTCTGGCTGCTGATATTGATACCGCCAGCAATAATATGCGGCAGCAGCCACGGGCTCGCTCTGAAAGCTGAACGACTCAATCTCCAGTTCCTTATAAATAGACTGGATGTTCTCCCTTGCCATAAAGTTGCTGTTCTCCCGATACCACGCTTCGGGAATGGTCATGACAATCTTGTTCTGCTCATTTCCCTCCCTCTGAAACAGCTTCAAAAGCTCTCTGATATAGTCCCTGGCCGCTATATGAGCTGTCTTTTCCTTTCCCGGAAGGAGCGCGTCAAAATCGCTTCCCAGACGCAGCTTAAAATGAGAGCAGGTTTTGGGATTTCCTGCCTCTGCCTTTGCCGCATCTCCGATTTCTATTACCCTGCCATAGGAAATGACTGTAGGAATATAGGGATTGCTTCCTGCCTGGGGGCGAAAGCAGTCCAGAGCCCTTCGTTCCCTGTCATAATAGCTGATAATACTGTTTGTGGTACCAAAATCAAATCCAATATTGCTCATAATCCTATCCTCCACTGTCAGATTCAGTCAGCGGGCATTCTTCTTCCAACCGTAACCTTTGCTTTTACGCAGATTTCCTCTTCCCTCTTAAATCCATAATGAATCACCCCGGACACAGCCTCTGTCCCCAAAAGTGCAGAAAAGACCTTTTCAAATGTCTCTGTCTCACCGCTCTGAGGCGCTATGGTGTCCTCCTCTCTCTTATGGCCTGCCTCTGCTCCAAAATCAGACGGCTCTCCTTCCTCATGAATTTCCTCGTCAAAGCGCTCTCCCTGCTTTGGAATATAATGCTCATAGCCCATTCTGTTAAGAACCTTCAGAAAACGCTTCAGGTATTTTTCAATCTGTGTGGTCTTAAGTCCCAGCTCCTCCTCATGCACATTATAGAAGAGCTGCTCCTGCAGCTCGCAGAAATTCCAGAGCAGAGCCTCTGTGTCGTCACGCCGTATTCTGCGCTCCGTATCCACCACAGCATTTGCGGCATTTGCGGCGCTTCTTCTAAGCTCCAGGATGGTTTTCTCTGTGTAGCCTACAAGCCTCTGCAAAAGCTCCTGGGTACTGCCCTCCAGCTCTGTCACCAGATCCCCGGCAGTGCTTTTAAAGCTTCTGCTGACTCCCCGCATGTCCTCGCAGAGCCTGTCCTCAAATTGTGTTCTCCGCTCTATATCTGCACGTACCTCTCTGAGATATGCTTCGTTTTCCTCCTGCCTGAGCTGGCAGACTGCGCTGGCTTGGATTTTGTGAAGCTCCTCCTGCTTGCGCTGTTCTATCTCCTGCTTTGCCTGGGCAAGAAGGAGAGTTCTGGATTTGGCAAATTCTTCTGTAAGCTCTGCCTGGAGTCTTTCTCTTTCTCTTCGCAGCTCCTCGTCAAGAGCCTCCTGCTTTTTCCTTCTGGAAAGATTTATTTCGCTCTCTATCTCAGCTGCTTTGCGCCCAAGAGCTTCGATTTCCGCCCTTTTCTCTTCCAGCTTCCGGCCGTCGTATTTGAGGGGGAGATTGGCAAGGAGTTTTTTAAGTTCCTCGATTTCATTGGAATCGCATGTACAGGATGGGTCTAAAAAGTACTGGATTTCATTTAGTTCTGCCGGTCTCTTTTGGAAGCTCCATACAGCTCTCAAAATCATGAGATAAGAATAGGGTATTTTTCTTGTTCTGTATAGCTCCTGCCCAATTCCCTCTGCAAGGGCTGAGGTTTTTTGTTCTCTGAATTCATATGTTACCTGATCAACTAATTCCAGGAAGCGTTCGCCCCTCCATTGCTGATTTGGGATACGTCTCTTTACCTTATATATGTATTCACAGTCTTGGTAAATCTGATTCCATAGTTCTAATGAATTTTTTGGTTGTTCCATCTGTTCCTCCTATCTTCTCTAGGCGTCTTAGCTGTCTCCTGCATTGACAGCTTTCCTTTTAGGGGAAGTCTTCTGAGAGTTATTCGATTGTGCGGTTGATGTTCACGGAATTGTCTGCCTGTACTCCGCTTGTATGGTCTCTGGAGGTTATAGTCATCAGACCCTGCTCTGAAATAGAAAGAATCTCTGTTGTCTTGGAACCAAGAGGGATTACCTTTTGGGGACGCTCGATTGTGACGGACATAATCTGGTGTCCCTGGGAGGTCTCAATGATTTTTTCTTCTCCTGCATAGTCAGACTCGCATACCTTAAAAACGCTGTGTTTCTGATTTTCTATTCTTGTATAGGATTCCATGGAAGCGCTCACCGGAAGCTTTGTTCCTTTTGGAATCATAATTTCCAGCATTTCCTTGTTTCCTCTGTCTGAGTAGAAATAAATGATTCCATAGCTGTGTGTGGTAATCAAATCAATCATTTTTTCCTTCTGTACAATATCCTTGCCATCCCAGATTCTGGTCGCCGCATATCTGGCCGCTCCATAGGCAATGGCATGCTCTGGCTCTACCAGCCGGATATCCATACCTGCCGGAAACAGCCCCTCATTTCTCAGACAATTCAGTACTTGAGGCATGTAGGTGCTTCCCCCTGTAAGAATCACATGATCAATTTTCTTCCCTGACTGGCGGGCAAGAAGTCTGCGGATTTTTTCCACTGTGCGGTCAAGGAGGGGGCGGCTCAGGCGTTCAAATTCCTCTCTGGTAAGCTCGATTTCCAGATACTCTCCTCTTATCGGAATTTCTTCATTAATAACCAGCAGCTCTGTCAGCTCCTCCTTGAATTTTCTGGCTTCCCGAAGGAACAGCTCCCGCAGCTCAGGCGTAGGCTTTCTTCCGAATTTCTGCTCATATTTCCCTGCAATCCAGTCTGCCACCACGCCGTCCCAGTCATCGCCTCCAAGCTTTCGATCTCCCTCCTGGTCAATCACCTCATAGGGAACCGTCCCCTCTGCATGCGCCTGTACAAGAGCCGCGTCAAAGGTTCCTCCGCCCAGGTCATACACCAGAATGTTGGCGTCCTTTTCTTTTTTGATTCCAAAATATTCAATCGCCGCTGCAACCGGCTCTGGTATGATTCCTGTAATGTGCAGCTTAGTCTTATTGCCAAGCTTCACTGCTGCGGCTGCTTCCCAAATCAGCTGCTTCATAGGCTCTGTAAAATCCACAGGCACTGTAATGACAGCCTCGATCTCATCATATTCCTCAAGATATACATTAGTGAGCTGATTTTCCGCGCAGCTTACAATGTACGAAATAATCTCTGTCACAATCTTTTTATTGGAAAAGGTCTTATCAGCGACCGTAAAGGTCTGCTTGCTGAGATTTCTCTTAATGGAGCGCACTGCATACTGCGGATTTTTGATTGCACGGCTTTCTGCCATTCGCCCTACCAGCTTGTTCTTGCCGTCATAGAAAAATACAGAGGGAATTCCATAGGTTTCCTTGCTCGGAATCAGGGGCATGACAAAATCCCCATGCTCAAATCCTGCAAAAGAATATGTTGTTCCAAAATCAATTCCTATTCTTACTGTCTTCGCCATCTTTTTTATCCTCTTTTCTTGTCTCAACTCAAGCTCAGTCATTTAGCAGTGTGCGACATGTAAAAGCATCTGCCTGAGCTTGTCTAAAGCTTCATCTCCAGCTGCACCTTTGTCTCCACTGCTGCGCCGTACACACGGTCTTCTGCCCGAAACTGCAAAATCAAATCCTCCCCCAGGGTAAGAATCTGCCTTGCCTGGGTTCCCTTTGGAACCTGTACCTGACGCTCAAGTCTGGCTGTCATGATTTCTCTGCCCTCTGTGAGTTCAATGAGCTGCCGCTCATCCAGATTATCAGACTCGCAGATTACATATTGGCTGGTTCTGCTGTTTTCTGATCTCACATAGGAAATGGATTCAGCGGCAGCAGGAAGGCGCGTTCCCTTCCTAATCAGGATTTCAATCATCTCTTTTCCCTGCATGGAATTGATATGATAAATAATACCGTAGTTGTGCGGGGCAATCAGGTGAATTCTTGCTCTAGATTTTTCGTGCTTATCCTCTGCCGTGTCCGGGGTAATCGGCAGAATATCCGCATATCTGGCCGCTCCATAGGCAATCGCATGCTCTGGCTCCACAAACCGTATTTCTACGTCCTCTGAAAATAGCTTCTCCTCCCTGAGACTTCTCATGATCTGCGGCATATAGGTGCTGCCTCCTGTCAGAATCACATGCCTTAATGCCCTGTCAGACTGACGGGAAAGGAGCTTTCTCAGATCCTCCAGAGTTCTCTCAAGCAGCCCTCTTGTCAGATCTTCAAATTTTTCCCGGCTGATTTCTGTCTCAAAGATGTCTCCCCGTATCTGAATCGAGGCCTCTGCAGTCTCAATTTCTGTCAGCTCCTGCTTGCAGTTCCTTGCGCTTACAAGAAGCTCTCTCAAAGCTGTCCCTGGAAGCTTCTTGCCTTTTTCTCTCTCATACTGCTCCATAACCCAGTCGGCAAGCGCTCTGTCCCAGTCGTCCCCTCCCAGGCTGCTCTCTCCAATCTGGTCAATCACCTCGTATGGCTCTGAGGTCTCCTTGCTGGAATGCACCAGCGCCACGTCAAAGGTTCCTCCGCCCAGGTCATACACCAGAATATCTCTCTCCTCCTGCGGCACCAGTCCAAAGTACTCAATTGCCGCTGCACAGGGTTCGGGAATCACGCCTGTGATACTCAGCCTTGTCCCGTTTTTCAGCCTTACCTCACGGGCAGCCTCGCGAATCAGGCGAATGCGCGGATTATTAAAGTCCACGGGAACGGTTATGACCGCCTCCATCCTGTCATATTCTACAAAATACTGCTCCTCCAGCATTTTTTCCGCACACTCCACCACATAGCCGATGATAGCGGTCACAATCTCCTTTGGCGTAAACGTCCTTCCGCCGACTGTCAGCTCTTTCTGATGCAGGTTTCTCTTAATAGAGAACACAGCATTCTCCGGGTGCGCCGTGGCTCTGCTTACAGCAAGCTTCCCTATCAGCTGTTTTTTTCCGTCATAATAAAAAACCGAAGGGATTCCATAGGTCTCCTTTGCCGGAATCAGGGGCATGACCCTGTCTCCGTGAAGAAAGCCTGCAAATGAATATGTAGTGCCAAAATCAATTCCTATTTTCACAACCTTTTCTGCCATTTTTCTCTCCCGTACCAATCGTTTTCTCTTTTTGCCGCCTTCTTCCCCAACGGACATGTCTGCTTAAGTACTATATACCATGTATAGAAGTCGATTGCTCTGTGTCTGCATCTACGCTGCGGTCATTGCGCTGCCTGCTCATACCGGTCCGCCATTCCAATGTCCGAGCATCTATAGATGCAGGCCTGCCCCCAGTCCGTAGCTTTTACCGTATATGGCTCTCTATTTCCAGCCTTCTGGATACCCTGCGCCCTGTAAGGGAATCCACGGCTGCTATTTCCAGGATATTGTCCCTGCTCAGAGTGAGGGTCTGCACAGACTCCGTTCCTGCCGGGACTGCCTCATCCCGCCGTATCTTGACAGACAGAATCTCCTCTCCTCTGGATAGGTCAGCTACCTTCTCCTCCCTAGTGCAGTCTGATTCAAATACAGTAAACTGACTGTACCTGCCCTGTGCTGAGGTTTTTGAGGTTCTCTGCACAGACACAGGAAGCTCATCTCCGCTGTAAATAAGGTTGAAAATTTTGGAATTCCCCTCTTCGTCCAGATATTCGATTCCATAAGTATGTGTTGCCTTGAGCCTTACAGGACTTACAAGCTGCTCAAGCATTTTGGCATATCTTGCCGCCCCATAGGATATGGCAAGCTCAGGATTTGCCATCTGCACCCTGCACTCTGGAAAGGCCTCCCTTACAGCCTCCTGAATCTGCGGCATATAGGAGCCTCCTCCCACCAGTATCACATCTGCTATCGGATGCTTCTTGTGTTTTTTTCTTAAGCGTGATGCCATGCGGATAGTCTGCTGCTTCAGATCCTCTGTTATAGTGTCGAATTCCTGCCTGGTCACCTGAATGTCATAATAGCTTCCCTGCAGAGGAATGCTTGCTTCTGTCTCTTCTAATTCGCTTAATTCCTCCTTGATTCTCCTTGCCTCTGTAAGCAGGGCATGATGGTTAGCCTGAAGGAGAGCCTCTCTTCGCTCCCCTGAAAGTTCTGTCATTTCTGCCCTGAGCTTCTCCTCCATTAATTGCAGGAGCCTTCTGTCCCAGTCGTTTCCTCCAATGCCCTTTCCGTCCTGTCCAATCACAATATACGGCTCCTTTGGGTTATCCACTGCCTGAACAATCGCCGTGTCAAAGGTTCCTCCTCCCAAATCATAGACCAGAATGCTTTTATCATCAGCCGCCGAAAGCCCCAGATACTCCACGGCAGCTGCAACCGGCTCTGCAATAACTGCAATAACTTTGACCTTGCGGCCGGATTCCAGAACAATGCCCTGCGCTGCGTCGCGAATCATCTTTTTTCTGGGCTCGCTGAACTTTACCGGCACTGTAATCACAATCTCAAGGGGCTTGTCTGAATTCTCATCTGCCTCCTGGCTGTGAAACTCCTCCCGCAGAGACTGCTCGGCTCCGGCAATCAAGTACCGCAGAATCTCCCGCACAATCTCCTCTGGCTCATATTCCCTGTCATCCAATACAAAAAAAGGCTCCTCCAGCTTTTTCTTGACAGCTTCCACCACAAACTGCGGATAAAGTGCGCCTGCTAAGGCGGCTCTGCTTCCTGTCAGCGTTCTTTTCCTGTCATGAAAAAAAACGGACGGAACTCTCCGCACATTCCGCTCCTCTCTGGGCACGAGCGCCATTACCCTGTCCCCGTTTATAAAGCCTGCCGAAGAATAGCAGGTTCCAAAGTCAACACCTATTACAGCCATTTTCTCTCCACTCCCTCTTATTCTCCTATGCCCCTGTATTCCTCTGATACTCCTTTGTGAGCCTTTCCAGGGTTTCTTCCACCTGGCCGTCCTTTACGGCTGCTTTGGGAAGTCTTCCAAGTTCTGTGCGCACAGCCTGGATTTCCTGCCTGGTTCTCGCATCCACGCCCAGCTCCTTAAGCTTTCGCACATATTCCTCCTCTTCATACACCTCTGAGAAGGTCAGAAGATAGCTCTTGAGGGTATTCTTTGTGTGAAGCTGCTGGTAGGCCTTTTCAAAGCATTCCAGCGCTCTTTCCTTCTGAAAAAGATAACTGTAGGTACACCCCATGTTATACCACACAACGCCTGTGAAGCCTTCTCTCATTCTGGAGACGTCCTCTCTCTCCAAAACGCTCCTGTAGATTCCAAGAGCCCGGACATACATCCCATTCTCCACCAGGCTGTCTCCCTTTCTCTTTTCCCTCACGGTCACAGGCTCCTTGGCAAGCCTTTGAAGTCTTGCAGAGAGGGTCTTAAGTTCCTCGTAATTCAGATAATTGATCTCTTTAAAAACAGGATACACGAATTCATCGATTCCTCCTGCCTTTTCCCAGATGGCGCGCAGCCTTCCTGAAAGACCGGAAAGCCCCAATTCCTCCCTGATCCACTCGCAAAGCTGCTCGTTCATAATCGTCTCGTCAATCAGATAAAGATTGTGGCAAAAATAATAACAAAGCTCTTCAATGGAATAAATATTGGTACTGATGTTTTCAATAAAATATGGGTTTTCTGCCTGTTTTACCTGACATAAAATAAAGCCGCTCATATGTACTGCCTCCTACCATTCCATGGATTCCTTCCAGACCTTTCCGCTGGATGGAAACATTTCTCCAAAGCCCAAGTCACGCACCATGATATCGCACTGCTTTGGAGAACGGTAAACCAGGCTCACCCTGAGTCTGGTGGTGCGGTTCGGTCTCTCCGGGATTCCAGGAAGAAGCATGCCGACACGCTTTTTATTTTTCTCTCCCATCTGATTTATCAGAAAGACCAGCTCCTCTGTATCATCCAGTATTAAATCATACTCTGCACTGCACTCATACCAGTTATGCCCCGCCTCAATCAGCGAATAATAGGCAGGAGAGCCCATAACGGTCATCTCCATCCCCACATTGACTGTAACTAACGATTCGCTCAGATACAAATAGCCCTTAAGCGATTTCTTTTCCAGACGCTCTCTGCCCGCCTCACACGCGCCTTTTGCAAAAAGGTTGTTTCCTGCAAAAACCTTTCTGTGATTTCTGCACAGAGCCTTTATCGATTTGTTTGCCCACTGCGTGTCAAAGCCGTCTCCTGTAATCTGAACGCTGGAATATAAATCCGTTCTCAGCGTCTGCTGGACAAACTGGCAAAAGGCGGCGTCCTTATCCTCTTCTCCCAAAGGAAGCTCCAGAAAAAGCGGATCCTCCAGTCTCACCAGAACCGGCTTTGTCTTGATATTCATAGAGAGTCTCCGAAAGGTCGCCCTGTCTCCCTGAAAATCATACCAGCCCACATATCTGTTCCAGGTCTCCTTTTTCTGGGCCAGCGCATAATAATAGAAGCATTCCCCATAATCCAGAATCTGAAGCTGCGCCTTGCGGAATTTCAGTTTTTCACAGGCAGACTGCAGGTTCTTTACCAGATTTTTATTAAGAGAGGAAACAGCAATGCTCAGGCACTTGATGTTTTTGACAGGATCTGCCATTCCCAAAAACTTAAGAAGGTGTCTGAAATATTCTGCCAGAAGCTCGGAGGGCTCTATCATCTCATCCTCCACAGCCACAGGAGCATCCATTTCACAGATTTCATAAAGATTTTCAATCAAAAAATCTCCCTTTTCTCGGGCAAAATACTCTGCCTCCACTCCTATGCAGAAATCCTTTTGGGCAATCCGCCTGCACAGACAGGTGGGGATTTCATATTGGCTGCTGCCTACCTTCATGGAAATAGACAGAACCTCATCTGCTTTTCTATTGTAATAGCATATCTGAGAGTTCTCTCTTCCAAAGTCTATGCCAAGTAAAATGTCTCGAATTTCATTCATATCTGCCTCCCAAAGGACCGGAAAATATATGGCAGCTTACTCCTTTCACAGCAGCGAAAATACTCCCCGGTTCCTCACTCCCTTATGGTTCCTTCTCTATTGTATATACATGCTTCACCCAGCGCTCTCTGTCAAGATAATCCGTAAGGAGACTTTTTGCCTGCTGTATCTGTGCATTTCTCCAGTTATACAGAATCTTGTTCAAAAGCTGAAATCTGCTCTGATTCTCCTCTTGCACCTTATCCATGATAATGACAGCCTCTGGAGTCTTTTGTTTATTTTCCCTGTCCTCCACTGTAAAATAGTATCTGAGACTCTCTCCATAAAACATCGTAAAGGTTCTTACAAAAAAGCCCTCATACATATTTTTCACAGGCTCTGTTTTCCATTCCAGCTCTGTACCAAAGCCAGAATCCAGTGCATAGTGCAGCACAACCCGGCTCCTGGGATTCCCCCGATATTCTGCGCACTGCTTATCCTCAAGCCGACACATACTCAGCATTTCAAGAGGAAGTCTCGCAAAAAAGGAAAAATACAGCCTCTTGTCTTCGCATTCTGCCAGAATTTCTCCTGCCAGACGTTTTTCCTTTTGTGTGAGCTTGTCCTTTTCAGAGAGCCGCTTCAAATAATTGAGCCTGCAGACAGCATCCATTTCCCAGTGTCTCTCACAGGCAGTTTCCAGACATTTTTCCAGAAGCTCTCCCTGCATCATTCCATGGACAAACTCCCCATAGGAAACAAAGGTCAGATATGCCAGAATCACAGACTCCTTGCCAGTCTGATGCACATAGCTCTGAAAAACATCTTCTCCCTCAAGCCTGTAATCCCAGGTAAACATCAGTGTTTGCAGAATTCGCTCTTCCAGGTCAAAGGTATCCAGATGAAAGCTTCTCACGCTCTTCCACAGCCTCAAAAGAAAATCTACATCTCCTTTTTTGAATTTCATGAGGTAAATAAGAAGAACATCGTCATATTTTCCCTGCTCATAAATCTGGCTTGCCAAAGCCACAAGCCCCTCGTCCTCCTCCATCTCCTTCTTGAGAATCAGGCGGCTTGTCATTTTGAGCAAAGTCTCCGGCTCCACATGCTCGCAGCCGCCCTCTTCAATCACCTCATAGGCAGCGTCATAAAAGCCGGACGCAATCAAAAGCTCCAAAAGCTCTTTTCGGTTCACTGCCGCAAAGGCATGATAGTCCATTTCCTTTAAAGCCTTTTCTGTCTGATCCTCTCCAATATGAGAAGCATAATAGGTTAAAAGCTCTCTCCGGATTTTTTTTCTATAGTCGCTGGAAAAATCAGAAAGCCTTGACAAAATCCCAAAGAAATCCAGACTATCAGAGGAAAGCTTTTGTTTTTCACATTCATATAAAAGAAGGCCGGCCTGGAAGGCTCCAAGATGAAGACAGCTTTCCGCCACATCCGCCTCATCAAAAAGCTTTTTTCTATTATAGTCCACAGTTGCCGCGTACCTTCTCTGCCTGCTGTCCTGGAACAGAATCACTCCGTCTTTGGTATAAATTCTGGGATAAGCGATTCCCCGAACGCAGGGATAAGCCTCCTCCTGATTCATCTGCGGATGCCGCACCACAATGCTTCTCACCTTTGGGTCATCACAATATATCCGATAGGTAAACAGCATTCTGCCTATCCTTGCCGCTTCCTCCAAGGTCTGGGGATTCATGGCAAACTCCTGGTACAAAACCGCATAATCCTCATTGATTTTTTCTTTTTCCAGCATCTGCGCGGTAAATTTCTTCATGCCATCCAGGTAATCCTCGTAAATTTTTGGCGCGGTTTCCTTATGCAGAACAATATTGGCAAAGAGATAGGCTCTTCTGTCATCTCCAAGAGAGCGGTTGTTATAGGCAAAATACAAAAGCAAAGTTCTCGGAAGCTCTCTCTGATAAGAGATATCTATCGTCTCCATATAGTATTCATACAGCCTTGTAATACGCAGTCCCTTCTCTATTGCCAGGGCAAACCAGCGGAAAAATCTGGGATTTCTGGGATTTCCCTTCATAATATATTTACACACTGCCTCCAGAGTATCATTGTTCGGAAAGGCTTCATATGCAGCCGCAAGCGCCTGAAACAAGCTTCCTGAAAAATGCTTCTCATAACCTGCGAGATAAGCGATTCTCATGCTGATCTCCTCTGTAAGAAGTCCCTCCTTGCCAGCATACAGAAATACCTGCGTCCAAAGGCCTCCCACTCTGCGCAGGAGGGCGATATTTTCAGCAATCACATTCCAGGCTTCCAGGTACAGAAGCGGACTGCGGCAGCCTCTCTCATACTGCTCTTCAAAAGCAAACAGCTTTTTCTGGGGCGAGGTCTGAAATTCATCCTCAAGCTGTGACCAGAGCCAGAACAAAAGAAAGCTGTCCTCCTTCTGAAGATACAGAGAGTGAAGCTTTCTGGCTGTCTGATAGGAATCTCCCGAAAGACCGGTGCAATAGCAAAGGTATACATAGGCTCCTGCTGCCTCAAGGTCTCTCCTTGCAAAGGAACTGCCCTTGAATCTCTTCAGAATCCCCACAGCCTCCTCTGTCTTCTCCTCCTGGTAGAGAACATAGGCTTCATAGAGCTGATACTTCGCATAATTGCGGCCTGTGCTTTTAAGCCCCTCCAGAAGGCTTCCTGTATGGGAAACCCAGCTTTTATAATCCATCTTATGGGTGCGCAGAGCCATATAATCCTTCATAAATTCTGCCAGATACCTTTTCTCTGCCAACCCTTCCTGAATCTGAATTTTTTTGTCCCTGGAAGCTGCCACAGTATACACAAGCTCCTGATAGGGTGTGCGCAGACGAATATATCCGTACTTTCTTCCTCTTCCCAGGACATTTTTCAAAATCACATAGTTCAGACGGCACACGCTGCCAATAAATTCGTCCTCCCGAATGGTCTTCTTTGGCACACTCAGAAAATCTCCCTGTACCTCCACCTCGATTTCCAGATAGCCCCAGCCGGTTCTGCGCAGCTCCAGGTACTCCTGTGTTGATTCCTGAAGCTCATAATATTCTGCCGTATCTTCTCTCAGGCTGAGACGCACCTGCTCCTTTGCTCCGATTCCTATCAGGTATTCCTCCAAATGCTGGTAGATCACCGGATTGCGCGCAATTCCCTGATAAAGAGCATATCTCCTGCTCCTGTCCTCCTTAAGAACATAGGAGAAGGCCTCTGGATTTTTAAAAATATGAAAGGCTTCTCTGAAATTGGTGCGGGCCAGAGCAAGAAACTCGTCCATAGAAGTAATTTCTCCCACTGAGCTTCTTACCTGCTCCTTTTCCAGCTCCACATAAAAGGGAATTTTCTTTTCTCCAATACTGGTAATCAGAGTAAGGCTTCCCTCCACAGCTTCTCCTGGCTCCAGGCCTGACATGTCCACGCCAAAAGCAATGACAGCTTCTTCACCGGAAAATCTCTCCTTGTTCACCAGAATCCTTCTATGGCTGCTGGAAATATAGCCCCGCAGCTTTCTCTTGTCAGAGGCTCTCACAGACAGCTCTCCCTGGAAATTCCGCCCCTTTTTCACAGTCTCACGGACAGCCTCTCTGGATACCTCAACCGTGGGATGCATGTATTCAAATTTTCCATTTATCAATTGTTCTAATCTTCTTTTCAAAACGCTCTCCTGTGGTTCTTGACTAATCTTACTTTCTGTCGCTATAATGGATTATACACTATTTTTTTTTAAATGCCTACTGAATTCCAAAAAAAATGAGAAATACAGTTACTGTTCATACGGCTACTGTCCCGCGAGGTGTTTTGGCATGTATATGCCAAAATCTCGAGGCATACAAGCCAATTTTCCATTGCCGCAGGCAATCTGGAATGAATTTTGGCCTCGTTACTGAGAACGGAGTGAACAGTAATGAAATATAAGCTGGTAGGCAGGAAAAAGAATCGGAAAGGCAGGTTGGCTCATGACTGATAACAAGCAGTTTCACGGAAGTGATTTGGAAAAAATTGAAAAAATTTATGGAATTCCTAAAAATCAGATTATCAGCTTTGGCGCAAATGTAAATCCTCTCGGAGCCTCCCAGAAGGTACACAAGGCCCTCTGCTCAAATATGGACAGCATCTCCCGATATCCTGACAGAGACTATGTAGAGCTGCGCAAAGCCATTGGTAATTACACCAACGCCAAGCCAGAATATATTATGGTTGGAAACGGCTGCACAGAGCTGATTTCCCTGTTTATCAAGACCCTCTCCCCAAGAAATACCCTCATCCTCGGTCCTTCCTACTCCGAATACGAGCGTGATATTGAGCTGTGCAAAGGAAGCTACAAATACTTCTTTCTCAAAGAGGGGCGTGATTTTGACCTGAACGTGAGAACACTTTTTGACAAGCTTGCCAAGCATGTGAATTTGCTGATTTTCTGCAATCCAAACAATCCCACCTCCACGGCTCTTTCCGTCAAAACCATCCAGCGGATTTTGTCCTACTGCCAGAAGCGGAATATCTTTGTTTTGATTGACGAGACCTATGCAGAGTTTGCTCCAAAGGAGCTCTCTATATCTGCAATTCCACTTGTGGATAATTATACTAACCTGATGATTCTTCGGGGAACCTCGAAATTTTTCGCTGCGCCAGGGCTTCGTCTTGGCTATGGAATCTGCTCAGACAATCTGCTTCTTCTGCGCATGAAGAAGCAGCAGAATCCCTGGTCTGTAAACAGCATGGCAGAGGTCGCGGGCAGGGTTATGTTTGCAGACCGCACCTATATTCAGAATACCCGGAGACTCGTTGAGCTGGAACGGACGCGCCTTAAGCTTGAATTTTCCTCCTGGAAATCCATTCAGGTGTATGACTCTGCCTGCAACTTCTTCTTTGCGAGAATTCTAAATTCTAATCTCACTTCTGCCCAGGTCTTTGAACACTGTATTCAGAAGGGACTGATGATTCGGGACTGCGCTTCTTTTCCCGGACTTGATGAGCGCTTCTTCCGCTTCTGCATCATGCTGCCCGCGCAGAATGACCTTCTGCTTGCAGCCCTGTATGAGCTTCTTGAAAAGCCCCTTGTAGAGGATAAAGAGGTCGCTTATCTGGAGGATGAAGAATAAATCAGAGCCT
Source organism: Eubacteriales bacterium (assembly GCA_030537135.1). Classification (GTDB taxonomy): domain Bacteria; phylum Bacillota; class Clostridia; order Lachnospirales; family Lachnospiraceae; genus Blautia_A. The sequence goes on from JAUNOP010000006.1 coordinate 47,817, forward strand.
GTCAAGGGCTGCCTAGAGCAGCCGGACAGGCTCTGATTCATCCTATTTGTTCCTTGCTTTTCTTATTCCTGGCCGCTCCAGCAATACGTACAGAGCTTGCACGGCTCAATGTCAATGGATTTCTTGAGGTCATCCAGACGATGATATTTCAGGGTTGTGAAATTCAGCTCCCTGCGGATTTCCTCCAGCATCTCACGGTAGTTTGCAGAATCCGGATTCGCATAATCAGCCAGAAGCTTTGCGTCCACATTCTCTCCCTCTCTCTTTGCAATCACCCGTCTTGTAATCAGATCCATGTCTGACTTTGATCTTGAAAAATTCAGATATTTGCAGCCAAAGAGAAGAGGCGGACATGCCGGGCGAATATGAACCTCCTTTGCTCCGTTGTTATACAGAAACTCTGTTGTCTCGCGAAGCTGGGTTCCGCGCACAATAGAATCGTCAATCATGAGAAGGCTCTTGTCCTTAATCAGCTTGTGTACTGGTATCAGCTTCATTCTGGCAATCAGATTTCTCTGGCTCTGCTGCGTAGGCATAAAGGAACGAGGCCAGGTAGGTGTATATTTGATAAATGGTCTGGCAAACGGAACGCCAGAGCGGTTCGCATACCCAATGGCATGGGCAATTCCAGAGTCAGGAACACCTGCAACAATATCCGGGTGAATCTCCCCGGCATCTCTCTGTGCAAGGATGTCACCGCATCTATAGCGCATATCTTCCACATTCACTCCCTCATAGGTAGAGGTGGGATATCCATAATACACCCACAGAAAGGAGCAGATTTTCATCTTGTCTCCAGGCTTTTGCTTAATTTCCACACCGTCAGGAGTAATGAAATCAATTTCTCCGGGGCCTAACTCCCTGTAATCGTCATATCCCAGATTGATATAGGCAAAGCTCTCAAAGGAAGCACAGTATGCTCCCTCCTTGCGTCCAAGAATAAGAGGCGTTCTTCCCATACGGTCTCTGGCTGCATACAATCCCTTTGGCGTCATAAGCAGCATGGTCATGGAACCGTCGATTTTCTCCTGTGCATACCGGATTCCTTCCTCGATTGTGTCCTTCTGATTGATAAGAGAGGCTACCATTTCTGTTGGGTTTACATTTCCGCCGCTCATCTCCAGAAAATGGGTGTGTCCGTTCTTAAAACAGTCGGCAATCAGTTCATCCATGTTGTTGACTTTGCCCACAGTTGTTATGGCAAAGGCTCCCAGATGGGAACGAACCAGCAGAGGCTGCGGCTCTGTATCTGAGATACAGCCAATACCCAGATTTCCCTTAAGCTCCGCTACATCACGGTCAAACTTCGTACGGAAGGGAGAGTTTTCAATATTATGAATGGCTCTGTCAAATCCGTTTGTCTCACTGTAAACAGCCATTCCGCCCCTTCTGGTGCCTAAATGAGAATGGTAATCAATTCCAAAGAACAAATCCAGGACACAACTGGTCTTGGAAGCAACTCCAAATATTCCGCCCATGCGTATTTCTCCTTTTCAATGATGGCAACGCCTTCGCAGCCTGTAAAATACCCCTCACAGAGGGCAGTGCGCTCTGCGAACCGTCCCTATTCGTATTCTCTGTTTCGTACACCATTATATAGAAGAGCTTTTCAGAAGTAAAGATTTTTCCTCAAAAAATACAAAAAACCCTTTGTCCCGGAAGGACAAATGCTATTTTTTCTCCTTGATGACTCCGTTTCTGTAAGCTGCAAGAAGCTGGCGAAGCTCTTCTATGCGCTCCTTGAGTTCTCGTCCTGTGTCTGTGTCTCCCACAAGCTGACGTCTTGCGCTCCAGGTAACAGCGACCTTTGTGGAGACAATATCCTTTTCCTCGCGCACAGCCGTCTCCACAGAGGTAAAGGGGTTATGAGCGCTCAGCTGTAAGCCGTAAGAATTATAGGTAAGTGTATAGCCTGCAATTCCTGTGACCTTCTGGTAGGCTCTTGAAAAGCCTCCGTCAATCACAATAACCTTGCCGCCGCACTTTACAGGGCTCTCTCCCTCACTCTGATGCACCGGAACATGGCCGTTTACAATATGCCCGTTTTCTCCTGAAAGTCCGAATTCCTCGAGAATTCGATTCACAACCTCCGCGTTCTCCAGAAGACGGTAATAAGGATTTTTGGTCTCTTTCTTTGGCAGGGCCTCCTCAATAAAATATCTCTCAAAGGTAGTCATCTTATCCTTTCCAAAGAGAGGGGAATCTGAGCCTGCCCATATGTACCACATAATATCCTGCCCCTTTTTCTTTTCCTCTTCATCCAGAGCAAAGAAGGCTTTTCTCACATAGGTTTCCAGCTCATCGTACAGAGCTTTGCCAGAGCAGGCCTTTCCATACACATCGGCGACCTTGAAATTTCCCTCCTCATCCAGAGGAACGCAGCCATGAAAGAGCAGATTTCCATTATACACCTTATACAGGCCTCCCTTGTTCAGAAGAAGCTCTACATGGCGATGAAGCTTTTCACAATTCTGAAAGGCTGAGGCAATCCTGTCCATGGTCTCCTGTTCCTCTTCTGTCAACCTGTACGGATCCGCAGGGTCTATGGTCGGGAAGTGACAATCCTTTAAAGCATAAGTAATGCCGTCAAGAACAATGGTTCCCTCTTCATAATTAATTTTGTCCAGAAGGCACCGACTCTCCATGTGGAACTCTGGTCTGTCCAGAACAAGCTGCCCCTCCAGCTTAAACTGGATGACTGCAATCGCCTTGTGCATCTTTCTGGCCAGCTCTTCCTCTGAGACACTGTACTTTTTATCTCCCTTTAAGGTGAAGACCTCGCAGGAGTCATCCCCATAAACACTCATAGCAAGGCTTGCCAGAGGAATCAGATTGATTCCATAGCCGTCTTCCAGAATATCCTGGTTTCCATAGCGCAGGCTGTTGCGGATAACGGTTGCAATACAGGCTCCCTGTCCTGCTGCTGCTCCCATCCAGACTACGTCATGATTTCCCCACTGAATATCCAGAGAATGATACTCACAGAGACGATCCATGATAAAATGAGGACCAGGTCCTCTGTCATAAATATCCCCCAGAACGTGAAGATGGTCTATGACAAGTCTCTGCACCAGCTCTGCAAGAGCAATAATAAAGTTTTCGGCTCTGCCTATATCAATAATGGTGTTGACAATCTCGTCATAATAGGCCTCCTTGTCCAGAACCTCCGCCTTCTCTGTAATCAGCTCCTCAATCACATAAGCATAATCCTTTGGAAGAGCCTTGCGCACCTTGGAGCGCGTGTACTTGGAGGCAGTGGTCTTGCACACCTCGATGAGGCGGTACAGGGTAATCCTGTACCAGTTCTCAATGTCATCCTCTGTTTTCTTGACCATCTCCATCTTTTCTCTCGGGTAATAGATCAAGGTGGCAAGGAAGCGCTTGTCATGGTTGCTCAGAGTATGTCCGAAGATTTCGTCAATCTTCTTTTTCACTGCCCCGGAGCCGTTTCTGAGTACATGGGAAAATGCCTCATACTCTCCATGCAGGTCTGACAAAAAGTGTTCTGTTCCCTTTGGCAGGTTCAGAATAGACTGCAGATTAATAATCTCTGTGGACGCCTTTCCAATGGTGGGATATAACTCGGATAGTCCCTTTAAATAACGCATTTGCTCTCTCTCCATATTTCTCCTCCTTATCTCTGTCAGGTAGTAAAATCAAACAGGGAAAACTGATTTGACTCTGGGATGTCCCCAAACAGGCGCAGCTCATCCATCAAATCAATCACTGTCTTGCTGACCTTTGTGCGGTTGCGAAAATCATCCTTTGATAAGAACGGGCCGTCCTTGACTGCCTCCACCACTGCGTCAGCCGCCTTATCTCCCAGTCCTTCAATTGTATCCAGGGCAGGCATCAGCTTTCCGTCCACAATCTGGAACCGGTGCGCCTTTGCTGTGTACAGGTCTATCGGCACAAAGGAAAAGCCCCTGGCATACATCTCCTGAACCACTCGCATGTCCTTTAGCGTGTCCTGCTCCTTCTTGCTCGCAGAATCTCCCTTTTTCTTTATCTCATCCATATAAAATTCCAGCCTCTCCTTTCCCATGCACATAAGCTCATAGGAAAATGCGGTAGCGCGGATGCTGAAAAATGCCGCATAATAAGCAAGAGGCTGAAACACCTTATACCAGGCAATCCGATAGGCCATCATAACATAGGCGGCTGCATGCGCCTTTGGGAACATGTACTTAATCTTCTTGCAGGACCAGATATACCAGTCAGGAACTCCATGCTCTGTCATAATCTTCTCCCACTCCGGGCGAAGACCCTTTCCTTTTCGGACGCTTTCCATGATGGTAAAGGCCTGTCCGCTCTCCACACCCTTTCCGATAAGATAAATCATGATATCGTCACGGGTACAGATAGCAGTGGAAATGGTTGCCTTGCCCTGCTCAATCAAGGTCTGGGCATTGCCGAGCCACACATCGGTTCCGTGCGCAAGACCTGCAATCCGCACCAAATCAGAGAAATACTTTGGCTTTGTGTCAATAAGCATCTGCATGGCAAAATCTGTACCAAACTCCGGGACGCCAAGACACCCCAGTCTGCAGCCTCCGATATCCTGGGGAGTGATTCCAAGCGCCTTTGTGCTGGCAAACAGAGACATTACATCTGGCTGATCCAGCGGAACGGTCTTGGCGCTGATGCCGGTCACATCCTCAAGCATACGGATCATCGTGGGATCATCGTGTCCGAGAATGTCGAGCTTTAAGAGATTTCCGTCAATCGAGTGGTAGTCAAAGTGTGTGGTGATGATATCGCTGTTCACATCATTGGCCGGGTGCTGAACCGGCGTAAATTTCTCTATTTCCTCACCCTTTGGCAGAACAATGATTCCTCCGGGGTGCTGACCGGTTGTTCTTCTCACCCCTGTGCAGCCCTGTACAATCCGGTTGATTTCACAGTAGCGCTTGTGCTGGCCCCTCTCCTCAAAATAGTTTTTCACATAGCCAAAGGCTGTCTTCTCTGCCAGTGTGCCGATGGTTCCTGCCTTAAAGGTCTGCCCCTTTCCAAAAATAACCTCTGTGTAACGGTGTGCATTTGCCTGATATTCCCCGGAAAAATTCAGGTCAATGTCAGGCTCCTTGTCTCCCTTAAACCCAAGAAAGGTCTCAAAGGGAATATCAAATCCTTCCTTTGTCATTTTCACATGGCAGTGTGGACATTCCTTATCCGGCATGTCGCAGCCAGCCATTCCAGAATATTTTCTGACCTCAGGAGAATCAAAATCACTGTACTTGCATTTTGGGCAGATATAATGCGGCGGCAGCGGATTCACCTCTGTGATTCCAGACATAGTAGCTGCCAGGGAGGAACCGACAGAGCCTCTGGAACCCACAAGATAGCCATCCTCATTTGACTTCCATACAAGCCTCTGCGCAATAATATACATAACTGCATAGCCGTTTGAGATAATAGAATGAAGCTCCTTGTTAAGGCGCTCCTCCACAATCTTCGGGAGAGTCTCCCCATACATCTCATGCGCCCTTTTAAAGCAGATTTCTCTTAAATCCTTGTCTGAATCAGGAATGACCGGAGGAAATTTGTCTGGATGAATAGGAGAGATTTTCTCGATCATATCTGCAATCTTGTTTGTGTTGGTGATCACGACCTCTTCTGCCTTCTCGCTTCCCAGATACTCAAATTCCTTAAGCATTTCCTCTGTTGTGCGAAGGTAGAGCGGAGCCTGATTATCTGCGTCTGTGAAGCCGTTTCCAGTCATGATAATACGCCTGTAAATCTCATCCTGCGGATCCATAAAATGTACGTCGCAGGTGGCGACCACTGGTTTACAGAACTGCTCTCCCAGCTCCACGATTCTTCTGTTCAGGCTCTTTAAGTCCTCCTCTGAGGAAACCGTGTCGTTTTTTTCGTCTGCAATCATAAAGGCATTGTTTCCAAGGGGCTGGATTTCCAGATAATCATAAAAGTTTACCAGACGGGCAATCTCTGTGTCAGGTGCGTTTCTCAAAAGCGCCTGGTACAGCTCTCCTGCCTCGCAGGCGCTGCCTATGATAAGCCCGTCTCTGTGCTTTTCAAACACTGACTTTGGTACGCGAGGTCTTCGATTATAGTATTTAAGGTGCGACTGACTCACCAGCTTATACAGGTTAATTCGCCCTGTCTCATTCTTCACCAGAATAATTGCATGGTAGGTGGGGAGCTTTTTGATAGTGTTCTCTGATATTGCTCCTTCCTTATTGAGAGTATCCAGGTCAAAAATCTCTCTCTCCTCCAGCATTTTCACAAATCGCACAAAAATCTCCGCTGTGCAGGCAGCGTCATCCACGGCTCTGTGATGATGAGCCAGGGAAACACCCACTGCCTTTGCCACAGTATCCAGCTTAAAGCGGTTCAAGGCTGGAAGGAGAAAACGCGCCATGCCCACTGTATCCACGTAGGTAAATTCTCTCTCATCGCCAAGGCGCCGCAGATTTTCGATGATAAAGCTCATATCAAAGTCTGCATTATGCGCCACAAGCACAGCTCCCTCGCAGAATTCCATAAAGCTTGGAAGCACCTTTTCAATTCCCGGCGCATCCAGAACCATGCTGTCATTTATGCTGGTAAGCTGCTCAATACGGAAGGGAATCGGCACTCTGGGATTTACAAAGGTGGAAAAGCGGTCAATAATCTCTCCGTTTTCTACACGTACAGCGCCGATTTCGATAATCTGGCAGGTCAGGGGAGAAAAGCCAGTTGTCTCTATGTCAAACACCACAAAGGAGCCATTCATGGACTGACCCTTGCTGTTTGTCACCAGCCCCTTCAGATCATCCACAAGATAGGCTTCCATGCCATAGAGAACCTTAAAATCCGAATCCTTTGGGACGCACCCTCCCCAGGCGTCAAAGCAGTGGTTTGCCTCAGGGAAGGCCTGAACAACGCCGTGATCTGTGATGGCAATGGCCTTGTGTCCCCATTCATAGGCGCGCTTTACCAGAGCCTTGGCGTCTGTGACGCCGTCCATGTCGCTCATCTTTGTGTGGCAGTGAAGCTCTACCCTTTTCTGCGGACTGGTATCCATACGGGTATGCGTAAAATCAGCAATTTTTTTGATTCCCACAATCGAGCCTATGGTAAGCTCGCTGTCAAAACGGTCAATCGTGGTCACTCCCTTGATTTTCAGGAAGGCTCCCTTTTTCACATGCTCCTTAATCTCCGGCACCTGGTCATTATGAAGGAAGAGCTTTATCATGATAGAATCTGTGAAATCCGTAACCGCCAGAATCAGGATGGTCTTCTCATTCCGAATCTGCCGTTCCTCTGCCTCCATGATCTGACAGCGGATAACCACCTCGCCCATCTCGCCCTTAATGCTCTCCAGCGGAATCGGTTCTTCTTCAAAGTCCTTTCCATATACCACGTCAGGATTAGAATCCTTTCTATAAGGACGACGATATTCCCCTTTTTTCTCAAAGCCAGATTTCTGAGAGGGCGCTCTAAAGGGCTGCTCTCTTCCTGGCTGTTTCTGCTCTATGCCTGCCTTTTCTTTTGCCCCTTCTTCCCTTTCTTCTTTCTTTTTGTGCGCTTTCAGGAGAATCTGCTTTACCTCCTCCTCAACCTGAATGGCAGCGTTTTTCCGATAGCGGCTCTCCTCTGTCTGCACATACACTGGCTCAATCTTCAAATCCAGGCCGCACCTGACGCAAAAGACCTTCTCAAGGTATTCTACCAGAATCTCTCCCTTTTCTCTGGCAATCACAGAATCCGGCATGGTAAGCACCATCTCATTCTCAGAGGGAAATTCTATTTTTGCTCTTGAAAAAAGGTTGTATTCCAGGCGATTATAGCTCTTAAGCTCCAGAGACATGCTGGAACGGTAGGCGTTCAGAAAATTCTCAGGAGTGTATTGTCTGGACAGGCAAAATTTCTCAATCATCCGCACCTGCATTTCCATCTGCGGAAAGAACTGATTCTCAATCGCTCTCTCCAGAGCTGTGATATGCTTTTTATGAATCCACCGGTCGCTTTTGATATATACCCAAAGTCTGTCCCTCTCTTTATTGCAGGAAACCTTTGTCACCACCACATGCTCCATCAGCTCTCTGAGCTTGTCATCCACATTCAGGCTTGGAAAAACATCAAAAAATTCCTTTTCCATTTGTGTCTTACTCCTGCTCTTCCCAGTGCACAAGCTCCTCCCGAAGGACTCCCAGAAGCTCGTCCTCAGGAATCGTTCTCACAACCTGCCCATGCTTAATCAGAAGACCGCAGCCTACGCCTCCTGCGATTCCGATGTCTGCCTCTCTGGCCTCTCCGGGACCATTTACCACACAGCCCATCACAGCCACCTTGATATCGAGCGGAATATCCTGAACCATGTTTTCCACCTTTTCTGCAAGTCCGATAAGGTCAATCTGGGTTCGTCCGCAGGTAGGACAGGACACTACCTCAATTCCGCCCTTACGAAGGCCGAGTGTCTTGAGGATTCGCTTTGCAGATTTGATTTCCTCCAGAGGCGCTCCTGTCAGGGATACGCGAATCGTGTCTCCGATTCCCATTCCCAGAATCATTCCAAGTCCCACCGCGGATTTGATATTTCCTGAGTACAAGGTTCCTGCCTCTGTGATTCCCACATGAAGAGGATAGGGGCTCTGCTCTGCAATCAGCTCGTGCGCCTTGGCACACATCAGCACATCCGAGGATTTGATGCTGATTACCAGGTTGTCATACCCCAGCTCCTCGATGATTCTCACCTTGTCCAAGGCGCTCTCCACCAGTCCCTCGGCGCTGACTCCATGGTATTTCTCTACCAGCTCTTTTTCAAGAGAGCCGCTGTTCACCCCAACGCGGATAGGAATTTTTCTCTCTCTGGCAGCGTCCACAACCGCCCGGATTCTCTCTGTGCTTCCGATATTTCCCGGATTGATGCGGATTTTGTCTGCTCCATTTTCTATGGCTGCAATGGCAAGCTTATAGTTAAAATGAATGTCCGCCACCAATGGAATATGAATTTGCTTCTTGATTTCCAAAAGAGCCTCTGCCGCCTCCATGGTAGGCACAGCGCAGCGAATAATGTCGCAGCCTGCTGCCTCCAGCTCCAGAATCTGAGCTACTGTGGCTTCTATGTCCTCTGTCTTTGTGTTTGTCATAGATTGAATGAGAATCGGATTTCCTCCTCCGATTACCCTTGAGCCGATAGCAATTACCTTTGTATGGTCTCGATACATCTTCTTTTCCTCCTTCTGTCAAACAAAGGGCGGAAGACACTCCCACCCTTTGCTTATGCTGTTCCTTACATCTATCTGCGGATTTCCAGCAGCTTGTTCTTTAATTCGGTCTCCATGCGGCGCATTTCTCTCTCTGCTTCCTGGCGCTTTGCCCGTCCGTCCTGCTGGATCTTGAGCACATCGTCCAGTGTCTGAATCAGCTCAGCATTTGTCTGCTTAAGCGTCTCCATATCCACAATTCCTCTCTCCGATTCTCTGGCAGTCTCTGTGGAAGCCATATGAAGGGCCTTTGCATTTCTCTTGAGAAGCTCATTCGTCACATCTGTAACCTCTCTCTGCGCTCTGGCAGCCTCTGTGGAGTGAGCAATGCCGAGCGCCAGAACCATTTGGCTCTTCCACAGGGGAATGGTGTTGACCAGAGTGGTCTGTATCTTCTCCACCATCATGGTGTTATTGTTCTGAATCAGGCGAATCTGCGGAGCTGTCTGCATGGAAATGGTTCTGGTCAAATCCAGGTCATGAAGCTTCTTCTCAAACCGGTTGCACTTGCTGTCCAGGTCATTGGCTGCCTGCGCATCCTCGGCAAGTCCGGTTCTTCTGGCTCTCTCTACCAGCTCGGCCAGCTTGCCGCTTCGCACCTGAGCCAGCTTTTTTCTTCCTGCCAGAATATACATGGTCAGTTCCTTGTAGTAGTTCAGGTTCTGCTCATACATCTTGTCCAGGATTGCAGTATCCTTCATAAGGCGCATCTGGTGCTGTGTGAGAGCCTCGCTGATTCTCTCCACATTCACCTCTGCCTTATCATAACGAACCTTCATAGTTTCCAGCTTGCTTGCCTGCTTTTTGAAAAAGCCGAAAAAGCCCTTCTGCTCCTCCTCTGCGTCAAACTCGCGCAGCTCTACCACCATATTGGTGAGCAAATCCCCCACCTCTCCAAGATCCTGTGTGCGCACATTCTCCAGAGTAGCGTCCGAGAAATCCGCCATTTTTTTCTGCGTTCCTGCCCCATACTGAAGTACCTGATTCGTATTCTCAATATCAATTTTTTCCGCAAAATCATCAATCATTTTCTTTTCCTGGGGAGTCAGCACAATCTCCGGCTCTGCCTCCACAGGCTCAGGCTCCCTTTTCACTGTCTCTGCCACCTCTTCCTTTGGTTCCAAATCCGGTTCCAGAGTCAGTGTAGGCATGCTTGTAGTTCCCGTCCATTCTTCCATATTCTCTTTATCCTTTCCTTATCATTTGCTGCTCTCAAAATCCGAGCCTGTCAGTCCGTCCTGTGCCAGAAGAGTGTACAGAACAGAAATATCGCTGGATACATCCCAGGCAGTATCCTGGAAAATAGAGTCCAGAAGCTTTTCAAAAGCAATGTTCAAAGTATCCAGCGTTTCCTCTATCTCCTTTTTGGAGGAGCGGATATTTTCTCCCTGCACAGGCTGTCTGTCCATGTCCGCATAGGCATCCAGAAGCTTTACTGTCATCGGAAGATAATAGTCCATCATTTTCTTAAGATCCGGGATAATCTCGGGATGCTCTCTGACTCTCTCAAAAATACGATAAACCAGCTCCTCAATTCTTGAAATCTTCTCTGACATCTCGATTCCCGGAATATCGTCATTGCACCTGCGAATCTGCGCAAGATACCGATCTCCCTTGTCCAGAACCTCCTGAACCTTTGGGTCTGTCCCGGAAGCTTTCTTTCTCTGGGCTTCTTCCCTCAGAGCCTCCTCTTCCTTTGCCTTCTTCTGCTGAGCAAGACTTTCCTCCCTCTGCTTCTCTATTGTCTCATACTGCTCGTACGTCTCATTGCTGGTGATAAGGCAAGTCTCGGTTCTGTCCACATGTCCTTCCAAAAACCAGCCCTTTGCAATCATGGCCTTGATATCTCTGCGCACAAATTTTACAGGCTTTCCCACAAAACGGGAAAGCGCCGTGAAGTCTGCATAGGTTTTATCGCCCAGAGCCTTGACATACTTGCGAAAGCGCCCCAGCCGTCCAAGCTTTTCAATGCCTCCGGCGAGCAGGCCTATCCCGGCAGCCATTCCCACGAACATGATCGCTCCGCCTGCGCCAAAGACTCCTCCTATGCCCAGAAGCGCGCTCACTGCTGAGCTTACCATAAGGCCGATTCCCATTGAGCCTGTCAGAATTCCTCCAAACACGGTCATAAGGACTCCCTTGGTTCTCTCCCCGGACATCTTCTGATACAGGGCAGGAACAGTCTTAGGTCCCGGCTCCACTGTCCCATATACCTTCTCCACTGTCTGCTCCTGTCTGTCTCTGAAGGATGCCTTTTCCCTGTTTCCTGCCATGCCCCTGGTCTCTGTTCTTGTCCGCGGTCTTCCATAGCCCTCCAGAGCTTTCCTTAAGACCTCTCCTCCGCTGTCTACAGCCGTATTCAAGGCGTCCTTGATATTTTTATTCAATTCTTCATAATTTTTGGAATCCACAGCCTTCTGAACAATATCCTGAATCTGATTTCCCAAATCATAAAAATCCTGATTTTTCATCTGTCTCTACTCCTTTCCTAGATTATAATCAACTTTTCTCAAAAATACAAGGAATTTCCTGTAATCAGAAAAGTTTCCTGACACAAACAAAGAGGCGCCGAAAAAGCGGCGCCCTTTACCAGAAAGCATTTGTATTATTAATAGTTTTTCTCAATCTGCGTCATCATATAGTTATATATTTTCTGATAGGTTGCCTGGGAATAATGCAGTCCGTCGAAATATCCAGCATGCTCAACGCTTCTCCAGCCTGTCATTCGCAGGTAGCTACATGTATCAATAAACTTGTAGTAATTGTAATTTAACCGATTGCGCAGAATTCTATTAAAGCTTGTAACCTGCGTTTCTGTTTTGGGATATACATTACCTATCATTTCATAATACAGTCTCATCATAGCCTCATTAACCGGATTCACAGACATATAATACAAATCACAGTTAAAGTTTTTCAAAGAAGCAGCGATAGAGTTCATGTACTGTGCATAACCAAGACCGTTATAGAGATCATTTCCTCCTAGATTAAAAACTATCGCAGATTTCCTTCCTGTGGACGTCTGGTTCTTGTTCAGAGCTTCTATTAAACGCTCATAGCCTCCCGGAAGATTTGGAGATGAAGAGTCTCCTCTCAGCCAGCTCAGTCCCATCCCCCCCTCTGCAATGAAAGTAACATTTTGTACATATGGCTCCAAAAAAGCACTTGCCCTCTTTGTTCTGGAATCTCCTATAATATAAACATGCTGATATTTACTAGGACTCATTAGCTGATTTGCTGCCAGAATCTTTTCGTCTTCCTGCCGATATTCCACCATATAAAAATCTGACCCATAGGCTGGAATAGATTCTCCTGCAAGATAATCTGGGAAGGTATGCTTTCCTTTTTCAGCAGACCATCCCAGTATCATTCCCGATTGACTCGCAACAGACGGGAAATCCTCTGTCTCTCCGGCCTTAAGCTTTAGGGTATTATACACGGTTCCATCACCCCAATACAGCTTTACTGTACGGATAGTCTGACACACCATATAGAAATTCATATTTCCAGTAACTTTGACCTTCTGCTTCTGCTTGTAAGAAGCCTTTTTGCTGTTCGTCTTATCAGACCAGCCAAGTCCAATACGAGTGGCTGTATTCTTGATAGCCGGAAGGGTCACGCTCTCTCCCTTTACCAGCTGCTTGGAATAGGCGGCATACTCTGAGCTTCCGTCGTTTGTATAGAATCGAACCGTGTACAGCTTAAACCGATACAGGCAGAATTTCACATTATCTGTAACCTTATAAGAGGCTCCCATTGCATATTTCTTATTTCCAGAAGAGGATTTTATCACCCAATAGCTTCTATAGCCGGATGCTCCTACTTTAGGGAGCTGTATAACAGTTCCTTTTTTTACAGTCTTTGCTAATTTCTTATAGGCATTATTGGCCACCACGCCATTTGAGTTTGCGAACGTGACCTTGCATTTTGCAGCGGCCTGCACCGGTGAATGCATTATAAAACACGCCAGCAAAATAGCACCCAAAAGCAGCAGGCATCTTTTTCCTATTCGTTCCATAAGATTTCTCCTTTCTCAAAGCTCACAAAATCCCTTTTCCAAGCTTCTTGTCTTTGTAAGCGCCTAACCCCTTTTTCTTCATTATACTTGAAGAAAATAGCAGTTTCAATAGAAAAAAAAATTATCTTTGCCAAATTTCTCTGCCATGCAAGCAGCAGCTATGACAATTCCGCTTCTTTTTTCATTTTTTGTTTGCACTTTTTGCGTAAAAGTTTTACAATGGTGAACAGTAAGAAATACCAATATTTTTATAGGTTGATTGGAGGATTTATTATGGAAAAAAAGAACATCGACTGGGGCAATCTGGGCTTTGCCTATGTGAAGACAGACTATCGCTATGTATCCAATTATAAGAATGGAGCCTGGGATGAGGGAGGTCTTGTCACTGACGATACCATTACCATAAGTGAATGCGCCTGTGTTCTCCAGTATGCTCAGACAGTTTTCGAGGGTCTCAAGGCCTATACAACAGAGAAGGGACAGATTGTTACCTTCCGTCCGGATCTGAATGCAGAACGTCTGGAAAGCTCTGCAAAGCGTCTGCAGATGCCGGTTTTTCCAAAGGATCGCTTTGTTCAGGCAGTCACTGAGACAGTTAAGGCAAACGCAGCTTATGTTCCGCCCTATGGCTCAGGCGCAACCTTGTACATACGTCCGTTTTTGTTTGGCTCTGATCCTATTATCGGAGTGAAACCAGCCACAGAATATCAGTTCCGCACCTTTACCACTCCTGTAGGACCCTATTTTAAGGGCGGTGTAAAGCCTCTGACTATCCGTGTCTCTGATTTTGACCGTGCAGCACCTCATGGAACCGGTCACATCAAGGCAGGCCTTAATTATGCCATGAGCCTTTATGCTATTGTGGATGCTCACAATCAGGGCTATGATGAGAATATGTACCTTGACGCTGCTACCCGTACAAAAGTAGAAGAGACAGGCGGAGCCAATTTCCTCTTTGTCACAAAGGACGGCAAGGTTGTCACTCCAAAATCTGACAGTATCCTTCCATCCATCACCCGCCGTTCTCTGATATATGTTGCAAAGGAGTATTTAGGTCTTGAGGCAGAAGAGAGAGAAATCACTCTGGAAGAGGTAAAGGACATGGCAGAGTGCGGACTCTGCGGTACTGCTGCTGTTATTTCTCCTGTAGGAAAAATTGTAGACCACGGCAGGGAAATCTGCCTGCCAAGCGGCATGACTGAAATGGGACCGATTACCAGAAAGCTCTATGAGACGCTGACCGGAATCCAGATGGGACGCATTGAGGCTCCTGAGGGATGGATCCATGTAATCGAATAAATTCCTGACATTAAGACAGCTGTTCTTATGCTTTCTCAGTCATAAGAACAGCTGCCCTTGTTCTATGAGTTTCTTTTTATTTTCTTTTGTATTTCACAAACGTGTACTCCAGGTCAAAATAGGTCTGTTCCTCGCTCTCTGCTGCTATCTGCCACTCCTCCATCTCATCCAGATTTGGGAAAAAGTTGTCTGCTGCATAGGTATAATTAATTTTTGTGACATGAGCGGTGTCGCAGTAAGGAAGCATCTGGTGATAGACGCTGTCTCCGCCAATCACATACACATCCTCTGTGTTATATTTTTTTAATTCCTCCATAAGCGCAGGAATCGAGTGTATCACAATTGCTCCCCTTACCTGAAATTCCGGATTTTTTGTAAGTACGATATTTGTCCGGTTCTTAAGAGGAAGACCATTGGGAAAGCTTTCCAGAGTCTTTCTGCCCATCACAACCACCCTGCCTGTTGTCTGGCTCCGAAAAAACTTCATATCCGCCGGTATGCTGACCAGGAGCTTGTTATTCTTCCCGATTCCCCAGTTTTTATCTGCTGCAACAATTATATTCATCTTTTTTCTCCTTTTTACAAGCTCACACTGCAACCGGGATATCCTTAATCTGCGGCCCTGACTGGTAATTCTCCACAATCAAATCCTTTGTAGTAAATTCATAGAAATCCCTAATCTCAGGATTCAGTCTCACAGACGGTGCAGGATAAGGTGTTCTGGAAATCAGCTCCTTTATCACAGGAATATGTCTGTCATAAATATGACAGTCTGCAATTACATGAAGCAATTCTCCTGCCTCCATGTCGCATACCTGAGCAAACATCATCAGAAGAATCGAGTATTGGCATACGTTCCAGTTGTTTGCAGCCAATATATCCTGAGAGCGCTGATTCAGCACAGCGTTCAGCGTCAGCCTGTCCCGTCCTGGTTCCTTTGTGACATTAAAGGTCACGGAATGCGCGCATGGATATAAATTCATCTCATGCAAATCCTGATGAACATAAATATTGGTCATAATTCTGCGGCTATAAGGGTTGTTCTTTAAATCATAAAGGACTCTGTCCACCTGATCCATCTTTCCTTCCTTATACTGATGCTTGACTCCCATCTGATAGCCATAGGCCTTTCCTATAGAGCCGTTTTCATCTGCCCAGCTATCCCAGATATGACTGTTTAGATCCTTCACATTGTTGGATTTTCTCTGCCATATCCACAAAATCTCATCCATGGCGCTTTTCAATGCCGTGCGCCGCAGAGTCAATGCAGGGAATTCTTTTCTGAGGTCATATCGATTTACTATACCAAAGCGTTTGATTGTATAGGCTGGCGTACCGTCCTCCCATACAGGACGCACTTTCTCTCCCTCTGTGCTGGTTCCATTCTCAAGAATATCCTCGCACATCCGAATAAATATTGTATCTGCAAGACTCACAATAACCTTCCTCCTTTTTGTTCTTCTGGTTTTGATTTTAGCATAAAAGAATATCCGCGTAAAGCCTGCTGGACAAGCTGCCAAAAACGTGCTATATTGAATGCCATGAAACTATTCATTACTTTATTAAAACCCTTGTCCTTTTTACCCGCAATTCTGATGATGTACGTTATCTATTCTTTCTCAGCACAGACCGGGGAGGTGTCTGGAAAGCTGAGCTACAGAATCAGCTACGAAATTGTGGAGCTAAAAAGCGACCTTGCAAGTGACGGGAAAACACCGGACGTTCTGGCCGCAGAGGCCTCTGGAATCGAATATTATGTGCGAAAAGGCGCCCATATGACAGAATATTTTCTCCTTGCCATTGCCATATCTCTTCCTCTGTATGTATACAGAATACGAGGCATATGGCTGATGCTTCTGGCAGGGGTTCTGTGCGTGTGCTTTGCAGGTTTGGATGAATACCATCAGTCCTTTGTGGCAAACCGTGGGCCTTCTGTCAAGGACGTAGGCATTGACAGCATAGGGGCGTTTGTTGGAATGCTTTTTGTACAGCTCTTCTGCTGGTCTACGCTCCATAATCCAGAAGCTCATTCTCACAGAAGACACCATAAAAGGAACCGGAAGTAAATCTGGTTCCTTTTTTCTGACTGCTCTTCTGTCTGTCAGATTCTTCCATACATCTTTGACAGACCATGCATCCGATGGATAATGTCTCCAGAGAGCTGGCCTCTTCTTATTCTCCATTTCCAGTTATCTCCAAAGGAGCCTGGAAGATTAATTCTCGCTTCGCTTCCCAGTCCAAGATAATCCTGCACAGGAATAATCGCCAGATCCGCGACACTCGCAAGAGCTGTACGGATCAAATCCCAGACACATTGCTCAATCGGCTTTCCCTCACAGTTTGTATATGCCCTTGCAAAATCCAGGTCATGTCCGTAGAGCGCCTGATACCAGCCTCTGGTTGTATCATTGTCGCAGGTGCCTGTGTATACCACGCAGTTTTTCTCATATTTATGAGGAAGATAGCTGCTGTTCTCACTGCTGTCAAACGCAAACTGGAGAACTTTCATTCCCGGAAAGCCGGTATCCTTTACAAGCTGAAGCACACTCTCTGTCAAAAAGCCCAGATCCTCTGCAATCACATTCAGTTCTCCTATGCGCTCCTTAAGCACCTTAAAAAGCTCAATTCCAGGTCCCTTTTCCCAATGTCCGAATTCGGCTGTAGAATCCCCATATGGAATCGAATAATATTCATCAAAGCCCCGGAAATGGTCAATGCGGATAATGTCATACAGCTCATAGCTGTGAGATACCCGCTGCGTCCACCAGGTAAATTCTGTTGCTCTGTGATATTCCCAGCTGTAGAGAGGGTTGCCCCAAAGCTGTCCTGTGGCGCTGAAAGCGTCCGGAGGGCAGCCTGCCACTGCTACCGGTTTATTCTCCTCGTCAAACTGAAACAAAAGAGGATTTGCCCAGGTATCCGCACTGTCAAAAGCAACATAAATAGGAATATCCCCAATGAATTTAATGCCATTGCTGTTGGCGTATTTCTTCAAAAGCGACCACTGCTTGCTAAAATAGTACTGCTGAAAACGATAAAACAAAAGCTCATCTGCCAGAAGCTCCCTGTATTCCTGCACTGCCTTTGGACTTCTGTCCTTAATCTCTGCCGGCCAGTCTACCCAGCACTGTCCATTAAAATGATTCTTTACTGCCATATACAGACTGTAGTCCTCGAGCCAATAGCCATTGCTTCTGACAAATTCTCCAAATTCTGGCTCATGCTCCATGTGTCTCTGTTTCCAGGATTCATAAGCCTTTCTCAAAACACGAAAACGATTTTCATAAATTTTCCCATAATCCACATAGCTCTCGTTGTCTCCCCAGTTGCAGGAATATAGGTCATGGTCGCAAAGAAGGCCTTCCTTTACAAGGCCTTCCAGATCAATAAAATACGGGTTCCCTGCAAAGGTGGAAAATGACTGATAGGGAGAATCTCCATAGCCTGTAGGGCCAAGCGGCAAAATCTGCCAGTACTTCTGTCCCGCTGCAATCAGCTGATCTACAAAATCATAGGCCTCCCTTGAAAAACAGCCAATCCCGAATTTGGAGGGCAGGCTGGATATCGGCATTAACACACCACATGCTCTCATTTGTTTAGTCCTCACTTTTTATGATTTATCAAAATACAGATGCAGACACCAATTGCTCTGCCTTTGGTTTACTCTTCTCCTGTGTTCACAGAAGGGCTGTGCAAAGCAATCGCCCATGAATAGCAACGCCTTTGGAATCCGCGCTGCAAAGGATGCGCTCTCATGCTTTCGCAGGTTCCAGGTTCGTGTCAAACATACGATTTATTATAGCATTCTGAACAAAAATGTCAAGCTTTGATGTATTAGTTTTGCAATTTTGCACAAAAGCCTTGATTGTCAAAATAATTCATAACCCCTTATAGGCCGTTCTTTCTCAAAAAAGCATTGATGTCGCGAAATACTTTCTTTTTTTCTCTCTCATTGAGGATTTCATGACGCATACCAGGATACAGCTTTCCTTTCACGTTTCTGTAGCCTGCCAGCCGCATATGCATCAAAGCGTCCGCATATTTACGGGGACCTCCAATGCAGGGATCATCTGCTCCTCCCACGAACAATATCGGCATATCCGGCCTCGCACACTGCCATCCCTTCTTTGCGTAGGCCTGTTTCATAAGCTCAAACAGCACCAGATAAGCGTCTGTTGTAAAGGTAAAGCCGCACAGAGGATTTTTATCATATTCCTCCACAACCTCAGGCGCAGAGCATACCCAGGAAAAAATGCTCTCCTCATCCTTAAACTTCGCTGCATAACTTCCAAAGGACAAGCCCTCCAGAAGCTTACTGGGATGCCTCTTTCCAAACAGCTGCCTCTGCAGCTTTGCAATAACCGTTCCCACAGCTCTCGCAGGATTCCTGCTGGGAGAGCCAGATAAAATAAGCGCGTCTATCTTGTCATCGTATCTTCTGGTAAATGCTCTGGCTGCAAGAGATCCCATGCTGTGGCCAAACAAAATCAACGGTACTTTCGGAAATTTCTTGTGCATCTCTTCATTTACCTGAAGAATATCATCCAGAAAGGCCTCGGTTCCACCGCCGTACATATAACCCAGATCCTCCCTGGAGCGCACGCTCGCTCCATGCCCTCTATGGTCATGAATCACAGCCACAAAGCCCTTCTCAGCCAGATATTCCATAAAGGGAAGATATCGTTCCTTATATTCACTCATTCCATGGAGAATCTGAACAATTCCCCTGCACTGCATTCCCTGCTCCATTTGAGGCAGAACAGTCAAAACAAAAACTCCAAGTCCGTCTTGTCTTGATTTTATCTCTGACTTAATTTTTTGCATCCTATCCCTCCATTCTTTCTTTGCGTCTATCCTAAACTACTATTTACTGCTTTCATAGCAACATCTTAGCACAAAACCAGTTAAATGCAAATCCGGAACTTCTTGCATCCCGGTGTTTTTCTGATATAATAATGTAAGGGTTTTATGTTCATAAATCCTCATGTCGGCAGGCCTGTATCAGATTTCCTGCCTTTTGCCCCTGGTAGCATAGAAATAGGTATTCTGAACACAATTAATTATATTTTTCAAAGGAGGTACTATGAGAAATTCAAAAAATGAACGCAAATCACACCGCCTTGTCATCCTTCTGGTGCTTTTGATTGTGCTGCTTTTTGTCTGCGGAGGAGGCCTTGCTTATTATTTGTACATACAGCCCTCCAGGGCAGTGGAAAATTTTCTAAAGGATGCAAAGGCTCTGGATTTTGACGCGCTCTCCTCTGACGTCCTTACAGGAGATTTGTCTCCTCTTGAGGAAGCTCATGTCACAGACTCTGCCTATGAGGAATTTTTCCGCAGAGCAAATGCCTTTATGACCTATGATATTGGAAAAACCAGCTACCGTTTTACCAATGCTACGGTCAGCGCAGTTATTCAATACGCGGACGGGACCGAAATTTATAAGCAGACCATCAGCGATATTACCAAACAGATTGCATCCTCCGCTTTTTCAGGAGACGAAAAATCTGCCGAGGACTTAAATTCCGAATTTTCCCGTTATCTTTCCGAAAATTCCGCATCCCTTGGACAGAGCTTTTCCTCGATTTCCCTTGATTTTCAGCTCATAAAGGAAAATGGGAAATGGTATGTGGACGCTATCAGCGACGATATGGCGCAGGTTCTGTCTGTAAATTTTCTGAGTGCTGAACAAGAGCTCACAGCTTCTATGTCCCAGATTTCCGAAGGCTCCCAGGAGACTTCTGTTCCGCAGGCCTCTGCCGAGGACAGAATCGATTTGATAGCCAAGACTTTTACCATCCAGTACACTGGTCACCAGCTTTCCCAGGACATGAATGGAAATCCCTGCCTTCTGGTCTATTACAACTATACCAATCTGGCAGCAGATCCCTCAAGCGCTATGGTGGATGTCAATCTTCGCGCTTATCAAAACGGACAGCTTCTGGAGGCATCGCTTTCCGCTGAAGATGACGCCGCCCTTGACCAGTATATGGAAAGCTCACCGTCCGGTCAAACGGTGTCTGTTTGTCAGGCCTTTGCCCTCCTGGACTCTGTCTCAGACGTGACTCTTGCAGCTTCAGAGGCCTATTCCTTTAACGAGCAGGGTACTGTTCAGCTTTTGAAGCTTTCGTAAAATGTTCTTTTTATCGGTTCAAAAGGAGAAACCTGTTTTAAACGGTTTCTCCTTTTTTTGTATAAAAAAATCCTCTGCCGGAAATACTAGCATATATCTCATAAGATAAGAAAGGATGATATGCTATGGGAAATAAATTTTTAAAATGCACGGCATTGACCATTGCTGTAATCGGTACTATCAACTGGGGACTTGTCGGACTTTTTCAATTTAATGTAGTTGCCGCTCTCTTTGGCAATATGAGCTGGCTTTCCAGAATTATTTATTGCCTGGTGGGTCTTAGCGGCATCTATCTTCTCTCCTTTTATCCTCTTCTTGAGGACGACACTGTTACCAGCACACAGACAATGTAAGACAAAAAGGCTTCCGCAGGAGCGGAAGCCTTCAGAGCGATAGACGGGGCTCGAACCCGCGGTCTCGACCTTGGCAAGGTCGCGCGTTACCAACTACGCCACTATCGCATATCTATTTGTTTTGAGAAGCTTTTTATCAGCTCCTCAAGACAATAGATAGTATACAACAGCATTTCTGTTTTGTCAAACATTTTTTTTATAAAATTTCAAAAATAGCTACTGATTCAGCAGCACACTGATAACATAATTAAATCTTTTAAATTCCCTTTGGCTAATATCCTCCAGACGAATCAAGTCTACGTCAAGCCAAAGCTCCTCTGCTGCTGTCAAAATATGGGCAAGCATAATTCCCAGATTAAACTCTGTGTATTTGCCCCGAAAGCCTGCGTCATCCTTTCTGGAAAAAATATGAATTCTTCCATTCGATATCAAAAATCTCCAGGGCTGGCTGTTCATGCTGGATGGAGCCAGACGCGCGGCCTCTATAAGCTCTCTGACCCAGGGACGCATGGTTTCCCTCAGAACGCACAGGTTCTTTATGTCCAGTCGCCGAAACTGCACCGCTGTACGCAGATGAGAGCCTGCTGCATATCCAAAGCTCATTGTCATGAGGTATTTCTTTCCATCCATATCCTTCTTTGGAAGAAGCGACGTACTGCGATAGCAGCTCCCAAGTCCTCTTGTCGTCAGATACAGACTCATCATCTCCATAAGATAGCCCGCATTCATGCGGTACCGTTCCTTGTCCTCTGAGTAAATTTTCATCTGATAGGGAGGCTTTGATTTTCCTAAAACAGCACCCTCTCTTCCGTTCATACACCTCTCTATTACCAGCTCTGTCCGAATACCTGGAACCAGTCTTGGAATCTCATCAAAGTAATTCTGTATATCTTCAAGAAGCTCCTCTGGTATCAGCTCCTGCTTATATTTTCTCACTGATTTTCTTTTATAAATTGCCTCGTATGTGTTCATGTGTGCCTCTCTATATTTTTTGTAATAATATTGTAACATATCATTTTCTGTACATTCAAGACTGTTTTTATAAATATTTTCTTAATTTTTTACTTTGAAAGTCCCACATAATATCGAAGGACATGCTCTGGATATCTCTGATCTCCATAATTCCAGGGACCTGCAGTATTCAGATATGGATCTCCCTCTGTTCTGGGCGTATTTTGGCTGGCCATTTGAGCAAAAGCCTCTGCGCTTTCTCTGCTCCACTCCTTCAGTCCATTCTTCTCCATATATTGAAGATAACCATTTGTCCCAAAATTATACGCCTGCAGAGCCACCTTAATATTTTTCAGATCCTGAGGACTTCTCACTCCTGCCTGTTCCAGAGCATATTTCATCTCCTGCACTCCGCACCGGATAGAATACTCTGTGTCCGTGATTCCTCCTGGTACCCTTGGATATTCTGTATTAAAGCCACATTCTGAGGACTGAAACACATCTGTCCCAAGTCCTGAACTCTCCTGCATCATCAACGCCAGCAAAAGCTCTGTATATTCCTCTATTCCATATTCCGAGGCAATGCTCTGAACCTGATACCTGTACTCTTCCACCTCATTACTGAGCCGGTAGGAAGGCTCACTGCTCTCCTCTTTGTTTCCAATAAAGCGAAAAATTTGGGCAGTTAGTCCTGCAAGAGCCAAAAGCACAATCAGTATCAGAAGCAGTCTCTGTCTTCGCACCCGTCTTCTGCGTCTTCTTCTCCTCTGCATACGAACCTGCTCAGGGGATAGCCTTGCTGAAGTGGAATTGTGCAGCCGAGCCTTTCCGGGGCTTTGCCTTTCTGACGGCCCAATCAGCATTCTTTGAGGAGATTTTTCATGATTTTGTCTTCTTTTCTCCATAAGCTCCTATATTCTCAATAAGCGCGTGAAGGCAGCGAGAGACCCCTATGTCTCTTGCTGCCTCTCCAAATAATAACATTTTGCAAAGCGCACAAATCCGCTTTGCAGGTCCGGGATTTTTGGTTCTTAATGATGGAAAAGACGGATTCCTGTAAACGCCATTGCTATGCCGTATTTATTGCAGGTGGCAATCACATCTGCATCTCTCACTGAGCCTCCTGGCTGTGCTATATATTTTACTCCGCTCTTATGCGCACGCTCAATATTGTCGCTGAACGGGAAGAAGGCGTCTGAGCCAAGAGTCACATCTGTCAGCTGGTTCAGCCATTCTCTCTTCTCCTCTCTGGTAAATACGGCCGGCTTTTCTGTGAAAATCCTCTCCCACGCGCCGTCTGCCAGAACATCCATGTATTCCTCTCCAATATATACATCAATGGCATTGTCTCTCTCTGCGCGTGTAATATTTGCCTTAAAGGGCAGATTTAAAACCTTTGGACACTGACGCAGGAACCAGTTGTCTGCTTTCTGTCCTGCCAGCCTGGTGCAGTGTACACGGGACTGCTGTCCAGCTCCCACGCCAATGGCCTGTCCATCCTTTACAAAGCATACAGAATTGGACTGGGTATATTTGAGCGTGATGAGAGCTATCTTCATATCTCTCTTCGCATCCTCAGTAAGCTCCTTTGTCTCTGTTACAAGATTGGAAATCAGCTCATCATTGATTTCCAGCTCCTGGCGTCCCTGTTCAAAGGTGACGCCAAATACTTCCTTGTGTTCCAGGGGAGCCGGGACATAAGCTGCGTCGATTTCAATGACATTATAATTGCCCTTTTTCTTCTGCTTGAGAATTTCCAAAGCCTCCTGTGTATATCCAGGCGCAATCACCCCGTCAGAAACCTCTCTCTTAATCAAAAGCGCAGTATCTCTGTCGCAGACGTCTGAGAGAGAGATAAAGTCTCCGAACGAGGACATTCTGTCCGCGCCTCTGGCTCTTGCATATGCACACGCAATAGGAGAAAAGTTTTTCCAGTCCATGTCATCCACCCAATAAATCTTTGCCAGAGTCTCTGTGAGCGGAAGTCCCACAGAAGCGCCTGCCGGAGACACATGCTTAAAGGAGGTTGCAGCAGGAAGCCCTGTGGCCTTCTTCAGGTCTCTCACGAGCTGCCAGCCATTAAAGGCATCCAGAAAGTTAATATAGCCCGGTCTTCCTGAAAGAACCTTTATCGGCAGCTCACTGCCGTCTGCAAGGTAAATTTTGGAAGGCTTCTGATTGGGATTGCAGCCATATTTCAATTCTAATTCTTTCATGATCATTCTCCTTTTAATTGTTCTTATTGATAATAGTTGTCTCATATTTGCCTGTTGCAATGTCAATGTATCTCACAAACAAGGATACCTTGTTATCCTCATTCAGACTGGTCCAGAGCATCTGTGCAAAGGCCTCCATATCATCCGGAATTGCCACAGGCTTTGGTTCTCCCTCAAAGCTCGGAAGAGGATTGCCGTCGCACTGATAGGTATGAATAAAATGTCCCTCTCCTGCTGCTGCATTCTCATAAGCAAAGGTATAACGATTGCAGGATTCTGGATTTCCATTGTTGCTCTTTAAAATAGACATTGCATAGTTATACTTTCCATTTTCCACATGAAGAATTCCAGAAATACGAGGCGTATAATTCGGAGCATCCGGCTCAAACTCTCTGGTGCGCAGAGATTGCTCAAAGGTAAGCTGTCTGTCCATGCCCTCATAGATTGTGTCTGTCTGATCTCCATTTGTGACAATCGTCTTATTCCCAAGAACGCGGACAGGGGCATAGATGATAAGACTGGGATCCACCAGCTTTGACGGGTCAAAGGCCTGCGTACGGATTCCCTCTCCATCCTGCACAAAGATTCTGTTTCTGCTGTTCTCGCTCCTTCCCATAATGAAGTATGCAGCAACCGCCTTTGTGCCGTCTGCACTTCTTCCGATTACAATTCCTCTTCCAGGATAGGAATTCTCTCTTAATTCTCTTTCCAGTGATCTCATTTCCATAAAGTTATTCTCCTTTTTCATTTATAGTGATGACTCGCCTCAAGAGCAAATCATATCCGTTTCAGATACGCAAAAACCGCCTGGTCAGACTGTCTTCCCACAGGCTGCCCAGGCGGTCGGCATGGGAAGAATCCCCTTCCCTGAAGCTGCACTCCCTGCAGGTACTCCTGCTTCCGCCAGTTATGCAGCTGTTTTCTATATTTATTCGTTTACACTATAATTCGGCGCTTCCTTTGTAATATGAATATCATGAGGATGAGATTCACGGAGCGCTGCAGCAGAAATCTTCACAAACTGTGCCGTTCTCTTGAGCGTCTCAATATCAGGCGCACCACAGTAGCCCATACCAGAGCGCAGGCCTCCCATTAACTGGAATACTGTATCCTCCAGATGTCCCTTGTAAGCAACACGGCCTTCCACACCCTCTGGAACCAGCTTCTTTGCCCCTTCCTGGAAATAACGGTCCTTGGAACCATTCTCCATGGCAGCAATGGAGCCCAT
Source organism: Eubacteriales bacterium (assembly GCA_030537135.1). Classification (GTDB taxonomy): domain Bacteria; phylum Bacillota; class Clostridia; order Lachnospirales; family Lachnospiraceae; genus Blautia_A. The sequence continues at coordinate 73,227 of JAUNOP010000006.1, forward strand.
GCCGCGGTATACCTTGTATTTTCTTCCCTGGTACAGCTCATAATCTCCAGGGCTCTCGTCACAGCCTGCAAACATGGAACCCATCATACATACATTCGCACCAGCTGCAATAGCCTTGGTAATGTCTCCGGAATACTTGATTCCTCCGTCTGCAATAATCGGAATGCCATAAGGGCGTGCTGCCTCATAGCAGTCCATAACAGCTGTAATCTGCGGAACGCCGATTCCGGCCACCACGCGGGTAGTGCAGATAGATCCAGGTCCGATACCAACCTTGACAGCGTCTACGCCAGCCTCAATCAGGGCCTTTGTGGCTGCTGCTGTTGCTACATTTCCTGCAATCACCTGGAGATCCGGATAAGCAGCCTTGATTTCCCTTACTGCCTTCAAAATATTTGCAGAATGTCCATGTGCAGAGTCTATTACAATCACATCCACACTTGCTTTAACCAGAGCGTCTACTCTTGCCAGAACATTGGAGGTAATGCCTACCGCTGCGCCGCACAGAAGACGACCCTTGGAATCTTTTGCAGAAAGCGGATATCGGATGGTCTTCTCAATATCCTTGATAGTAATAAGGCCTTTGAGGTTAAATTCGTCATCAACAATGGGTAATTTTTCTTTTCTGGAAACAGCCAGGATTCTCTTGGCTTCCTCAAGGGTAACACCCTCTCTGGCAGTAATCAGACCTTCAGAGGTCATGCATTCTTTAATCTTCTTGGAATGGTCAGTTTCAAACTTCAAATCACGGTTGGTAATAATTCCTACCAGCTTCCTGCCCTCGGTGATAGGCACACCGGAAATGCGGAACTTTGCCATCAGGTCGTTGGCGTCCTTCAGAGTATGCTCTGCTGACAGATAGAAGGGGTCCGTGATAACGCCGTTCTCAGAACGCTTCACCTTGTCCACTTCTTCAGCCTGTGCCTCAATAGACATATTCTTATGGATAATACCAATGCCTCCCTGTCTGGCCATTGCAATTGCCATACGATGCTCTGTAACCGTATCCATTCCAGCGCTCATCATAGGAATATTCAGCTTGACTGCCTTCGTCAGGTAGGTGGTCACATCCACCTGATTCGGGATTACCTCTGAGTATGCTGGAACCAGCAGTACGTCATCAAATGTAATTCCTTCACCAATGATTGTACCCATTGTGTTTCCTCCCTTAATTTATTTTTGTAGTTTGTTGTCCCATAGTTTAACAAATATCGGAAAAAGTGTCAATCCAAAAAAACCTTTCCGGGAGCGCAATTTTTCATTGCATTTGCCAGTGCCTCATCCGGCTCAATAATAATTTTGCACAATCCTTTGTCGTCTTTTCCAATCAGTGCATAGCGTTTATGCTCTGCATTGCCGGAAGAATAATCCAGAACTCTGATATTCTGGTTATTATTATAATAATCCAGGCGGTGGGAATTCAAGGGGGCTACCAGATCAATCTCCTCCATTTTCACACTCTTGGCCTTCTTTCTCTTTGCCTTGGACATAATCATGTCAATATCCAGGTCTCCGTTTATGAACAGATACTCAAATTCCAGGTCTGTCCGCGGAACAATAAAATAAGCAGCCACACCGCAGGCAATAGCCGGAATCAAAAGCAGGGGGCTGATAAACAGGCCGGCAAATACAAACACTGCAGTTCCTGCAATTATACCGAACCTTATCAGAGTGTCCTTTGATGTCCTCTCTTTCTTTACCAGTAATTCTGTGTACAAATCGCTCATTTTTTATTTCTCCTTTTCTTATCCTTGTGCGGTGCCTCTCTGCCGCATTTGTTATCCTAGATACCAGGGGTCAAAAGATCAGACCTCAACATCTTATCCTATAGTGTAGCACAAAAAGGGACCAGTGTCTACAACACTGATCCCAAAGTTTTTTATATTGGCTGTAAACGGCAGTAATTACATCATACCCATTCCAGGATTGCCTGCCGGCATTGCAGGTGCATCTTCCTTAATGGTAGAAACAACAGCCTCTGTGGTCAGGAGAGTAGAAGCAACGCTGGTGGCATTCTGCAGAGCGCTTCTTGTTACCTTTGCAGGATCCAGAATTCCCTCCTCTACCATGTCTACATACTTCTCATTCAGGGCGTCAAAACCGATGCCTACCTCAGACTCTCTTACCTTGTTGATAATCACAGAGCCCTCTAAACCGGCATTTGCAGCGATATGATACAGAGGAGACTCCAGAGCCTTCAGAATGATGTTTGCGCCTGTCTTCTCGTCTCCTTCAAGCTCTGCCGCCATCTTGGCAACCTCTTTTGCTGCATGGATATAAGCAGAACCGCCGCCTGCGATAATTCCTTCCTCCACAGCTGCTCTTGTAGCTGCCAGAGCGTCCTCCAGACGGAGCTTTGCTTCCTTCATCTCTGTCTCAGTAGCAGCACCTACACGGATAACAGCTACGCCGCCTGCAAGCTTTGCAAGTCTTTCCTGTAATTTCTCTCTGTCAAAGTCAGACTTTGTTTCCTCAATCTGTGAACGAATCTGTGCCACACGATTGTCAATATCTTCCTTTGCGCCCATGCCGTCTACAATAACGGTATTTTCCTTTGCCACCTTTACGGATTTTGCACGTCCAAGCTGATACAGCTCTACTTCCTTGAGGTCCAGTCCCAGGTCATCGGAAACCACCTGGCCGCCTGTCAGAATTGCGATATCCTGAAGCATTTCTTTTCTTCTGTCACCATAGCCAGGAGCCTTTACTGCAACTACCTGGAAGGTTCCTCTGAGCTTATTGACAATCAGAGTGGTAAGAGCTTCACCCTCTACATCCTCTGCGATAATCAGAAGCTTTGCGCCGCTCTGTACGATTTTCTCAAGCAGCGGAAGGAGTTCTTGAATGTTGCTGATTTTCTTGTCTGTAATCAGGATATATGGATTCTCCAGAACAGCCTCCATCTTCTCCATATCTGTGGACATATATGCAGAAATATATCCTCTGTCAAACTGCATGCCTTCTACCAGGTCAAGCTCTGTATGCATGGTCTTGGACTCTTCTACTGTGATAACGCCGTCATTGGAAACCTTTTCCATTGCATCAGCCACCAGCTCGCCTACGGTCTCATCTCCTGCGGAAATAGCAGCAACGTTTGCAATCTGATTCTTGCCGCTTACCTTTTTGCTCATTTTAACAATGGCATCCACAGCAGCCTCTGTGGCCTTCTTCATTCCTCTTCTCAGAACAATTGGATTGGCTCCTGCTGCCAGGTTCTTCATTCCCTCATGAACCATTGCCTGTGCCAGAACCGTTGCTGTTGTGGTACCATCGCCTGCCACATCATTGGTCTTTGAAGCAACCTCCTTGATGAGCTGTGCGCCCATATTTTCAAAGCCGTCCTCAAGCTCAATTTCCTTTGCAATCGTAACACCGTCGTTTGTAATAAGCGGCGCGCCAAAGGATTTATCAAGCACAACATTGCGTCCCTTCGGTCCCAGAGTCACCCTTACTGTATTTGCAAGCTGGTTCACACCATTTTCCAGTGCTGCTCTTGCTTCTGCACCATATTTAATTTCCTTTGCCATGATAATCTTCCTCCATTTTCTTACGCTAAATCAATCTGACTGTCTTATTTTACAACTGCCAGAATATCACTCTGCTTTACAATAATGAACTCTTCTCCGTCCATCTTCACATCAGTGCCTGCATACTTAGAATAAATAACCATATCTCCTACAGCCACTTCCATCTTTATTTCCTTGCCGTCTTCGGTTTTTCCAGGTCCTACAGCTATTACCTCTGCCTGCTGTGGTTTTTCCTGTGCCTGACCTGGCAGAACAATGCCAGATTTCGTTTTCTCCTCTGCTTCCAACTGTTTTAATACAACTCTGTCGCCTAAGGGTACTAACTTCATAATCTATTTCCTCCTTATTATTCATTTCCTTGTCATTTGTATTGTTAGCACTCATTTTTGTCGAGTGCTAATCACTGTCCTTATATTAGAGAATTCATCGGATTTGTGCAACCTCAGTAAAAACCGTTTAAAATCTGTTTTTTCTTTTTTTCTTTTGTTTTCTTTAATTTACTTTATTTTTCTCATTTTTATAATATTTCAGTCATAAAACCCATGGCTGTCAGGCGCAAATTCGCAATACCCACAGGGCATCATGTCCGCTTCACTGCTTGCTCATAACCGTATACCTTGCCGCGCAGCGTCCGCTCCAAGGAGCGTGTATTGCGGGATGCCCCATGGGTTCTCAGAAGGGACCCTCACCCCTTCTGAGACAAGCAAGTCCCCCACTCACCGCTTATTTCTCTGCGAAATGGAAGTGGGAGACTTGCTTGATACGTTAACTTTAGGCAACGGTGATTTGCATGTGTACTGCCAGACGCACATACAAAAAAATATGCCGCCTGCACAGCCTGTCTCAGAGACATGCTGTGCAAGCAGCACATTTTTTTGATTCTTTATTACCAATTTCCAAACACGCTGCTGCCCGCAGCACGCTTCTTTGGTCTGTTATTATTTGCTCCAAAGAGACATCTGCCGGATATACAGCGCCGCAGTGCGCAGAAACATCTCGTCTGGCGTCTTAGCCCTTTCTGTTTCTCTGCGCTTTGATTTCTTCCAATTCATCAAAAATGACTTCATTCAAAACCTTAATGTAGGTACCCTTCATACCAGAAGACCTTGACTCAATCACTCCGGCACTCTCAAACTTACGGAGGGCATTTACAATCACAGAACGGGTAATTCCCACTCTATCCGCAATTTTGCTGGCAACGAGAATTCCTTCTTCTCCATTCAGCTCATCAAAAATATGGATAATTGCTTCAAGCTCTGAGAAAGACAGGGTACTGAAAGCAGATTTTACAACTTGCTGCTTCCTGTCCTCTTCTGCATTTTCCTCATGAACAGCTCTCATCATTTCCAGGCCGACAACAGTCGTGCCATATTCGCTTACAATAATATCCTCAATATCATAGGGCTTGTCATTGCGGTACATAAACACAGTTCCCAGTCTCTCGCCGGCTATGTCGATAGGATTGACAATTCCCTGGCAGCCAGCAGCTGCATGCTCAAATCCCAGAGTCTGGAGATTCACATTTTCCTTGGTTGACAAAACCCCCAGAAATCTCTCGTTCAAAAGCTGGTCCACATAGCCGCCTACCTTATCCTCAATCAGTTCTGTAATTTCTTCGACACCCGGACACAAACTGACGCCAAGTACCTTACCCTTCTTACTCAATACCAGAATATTGGAGCTTAATGTCTCCATCAATACCTGACAGATATCATTAAAAACCACTTTACTGGAGCTACTGTTGTGTAAAAGCTTATTAATTTTTCTTGTTTTGTCTAACAACTGAACACTCATTGGCTCCTCCTTTCTTCTTTTACAAAATATTGAATATTTATAGATTCATACTACACGTTCAAATCCAAAAATACAAGACATTTTTTGCTAAATTCTTTATTTTTTCTTTATTTTTATAATTTTTTAAAAATAACATATCTAAGGACATGGAGCTTCCCACGCACAGGAACCTTCCATGTCCTTTTTCAAAGCCTGCCGCACTATTATTCCTTTTCTTCTTTTTTCTCTTTTGCAATGGCAAAACCGCAGCTTTCCTGGCTGCACAGAAGTTTATTACCTTTCTCTACCATAAAGCTGCCGCACTTGGGGCATTTTTCCACAGAGGGTTTTTGCCAGGACATAAATTCACAATCCGGATTATCCTCGCATCCATAATATTTTCTGCCCTTTTTGGTTTTCTTGAGTACCACATCCTTCCCGCATAAGGGGCAGGGAACGCCGATTTTCTCAAAATATGGTTTTGTGTTTCGGCAGTCTGGAAAGCCTGGACAAGCCAGAAACCGTCCATGCGGTCCATATTTGATGACCATGTTTCTGCCGCAATTCTCACAGACAACATCTGTCTCCTCATCTGCAATGTCCACCTTTTCCAGCTCCTCCTGCGCTGCCTCCACAGCCTTCTTAAGATCCGGATAGAAATTGGACACAACGGTTTTCCACTGTACCGTTCCCTCTGCCACGCAGTCCAAAAGCCCCTCCATCATAGCGGTAAAATTCACATCCACAATGCTCGGAAAGGTCTTTTTCATAATGTGGTTCACTACCTCTCCAAGCTCTGTCATGTAGAGGTTTTTATTTTCTTTTGACACATAGCGTCTTGCAATAATTGTGGTAATAGTAGGAGCGTAGGTGCTTGGACGGCCAATTCCCAGCTCCTCTAAGGTTTTCACCAGAGAGGCCTCTGTATAATGCGCCGGAGGCTGTGTAAAATGCTGCTCTGGATGAAGCGCCTTAAGCTTAAGCTGCATTCCCTTCTCAAGGCTCACAGAGAGAAGAGAATTTTTCTTCTTTTCTTCGTCCTCTTCTGTGTACACAGACATAAATCCATCAAAAATAACCCTGGATGCAGACACTGTAAATACATACCCGTTTCCTGTGATTTTCACAGATGTGGTCTCATATTTTGCAGGAGTCATTCGGCTTGCTGTAAAGCGTTTCCATATAAGCTGATAGAGACGATATTGGTCTCTTGTAAGAGAATCCTTGAGCATCACAGGAAGTCTGGTTATATCTGTGGGGCGGATAGCCTCGTGCGCATCCTGAATATTCTGATTCTTTTTGCTAATCTTGCTTTCCTCTGCCACATAGCTATCCCCATATTCCTTCCCAATATAGGCTCTCGCCGCAAGATCCGCCTCCTCAGAGATTCGAGTCGAGTCTGTACGCAGATATGTGATAATACCCACTGTGCCGTTTCCCTTAATGTCAATGCCTTCATAGAGCTGCTGCGCCAGACGCATTGTTTTCTGAGTGGAAAAATTTAAGGTCTTTGCAGCTTCCTGCTGCAGGGTACTGGTGGTAAAGGGCAGGGGAGGATTCTTGCTTCTCTCTCCCTTCTTTACCTCCTGAACCTCAAACTGCGCTTCCTGAAGTTCTGCCAGAAGGGCATCTGTCTCTTCTTTATTTGTAAGATTCATTTTCTTGTCTGTACCGTAGAATTTCGCAAGCAAGGGCTTTTTCTCGCCCTCTGCAAGGAATTCTCCGTCAAGAGTCCAGTACTCCTCTGGAATAAAGGAATTAATCTCTTCCTCCCTGTCTCCGATAATACGCAGAGCAACAGACTGCACTCTTCCCGCGCTTAAACCTCTCTTTACCTTTGCCCACAGCAGAGGACTTATACTATAGCCAACCATGCGATCCAGCATTCGTCTTGCCTGCTGTGCATTTACCAGATTCATGTCAATGGAACGGGCCTGCTTAATGGAATTTTTCACTGCACTCTTTGTGATTTCATTAAAGGAAATACGGTGCATCTTTGACAAATCCTCATTCAAAGCCTTTGTCAAATGCCAGGATATGGCTTCTCCTTCTCGGTCAGGGTCTGTTGCCAGATAAATTTTGTCTGCTTTCTTTGCTGCCTTGCGAAGCTTGGCAAGAAGCTCTCCCTTTCCCCGAATTGTGATATATTTGGGTTCAAAATCATGCTCCACATCAATTCCAAACTGACTTTTCGGAAAATCCCTTACATGGCCATTAGAAGCCTCCACGTCGTAATTGCTGCCCAAAAACTTTTTTATGGTCTTTACCTTGGCAGGGGATTCCACAATTACTAAATACTTTGCCATATTACCTCTCCGTTTCATTTCTGGATCCTGACGTAAAAATTTTTTCCAATTTCCCGAATCAAACCAGACAACTCCAGTTCTATCAGAAAATTCATCAATTTTTCTGCCGGAAATCCTGTCTCTTTTATTAAAATCTCCAGATTTTTAGGTCGTAAATCGAGACAACTATACACCAAATCCAATTCCCTTGCAAGTCCTAAGTTCATTTTTTTACGATTCTGCGCCGGATTTTCGCAGGAAATCCCCCACTCCTTTAAGAGAATCTCAGGAGAATAAGCAATTCCCGCTCCCTGCTCAATGAGCTTATGGCATCCTCTGCTCAGCTCTTCACTTACCATGCCTGGAAGCGCATAGACGCTCTTTCCCTGTTCAAGGGCATGATCCACTGTAATCAGAGAGCCGCTCCTCTCTCTTGCCTCCACAACCAGAAGAACATCTGAGAGTGCGCTTATAATGCGGTTTCTGACAGGGAAATGCCATGCGCTGGCAGGAGAGCCAGGAGGAAATTCACTCAGAATTCCTCCCCTCTTCTGAAGTCTTTCATATAGTACAGCATTGGTTCTCGGATAGCACACGTCCACGCCAGAGCCAAGCACTGCAAAGGTAGGTGTTCCTGCGTCCATGGCTCCTCTGTGCGCTTCCTGATCTATTCCAATCGCCATTCCGCTGATAACCTGGATGCCAAAGGAGCTGTAGAATCTGGCATAGGAATAGGCCTGCGCTCTGCCATAGGGACTGCACATACGCGCTCCCACGATTCCGATCGTCGGCTGCTCATCCTTTGGAAGGCTTCCAAGATAATACAGCTCTCTTGGCATAGCGCCATGGTGCCTCAGTCTCCTTGGATAATCGGGTGAATCTGAAGTAATATATTGTATGCCTGTATTTTTGGTTTCTTTCAATTTTCAGACTCCTTATTTCCAATATTTTTTATCTGGAGTTCTGTAGCCAAGAGCCTCCCGCACATGGGCTGCTCCTATTCTTTCGCAGCCCTCCATGTCTGCAATGGTTCTGGAAACCTTAAGTATCCTGTGATAGCCTCGTCCGCTCAAATGAAGGGATTCATAAGCTTTCTTAAGAATCTGCTCCCCCTCCTCGTCTAAGGAGCAGAACTGACGCACCCTGGAAGGGGGAATCTCTGAATTAAACTGGCAGGAGGTTCCCTGAAATCTCTTTTTCTGAATAAGATGTACCTTCTCCACCCTGCTCCTTATCTGTGCCGAGGATTCCTCTTCTCTGCTGCCGATTATCTGGTCATAACCAAGCTCCGGCGACTCTGCACATACATCTATGCGATCCAAAAGAGGCTGGCTTATCCTCTGCAGGTACTGCTGCACACTTCCAGGGCTGCAGGTGCAGCGGTTCATATCTGGATAGTAGCCGCACGGGCAGGGATTCATTGCTCCAACCAGGAGAAAATTGGCTGGAAAGGTATAGGTTCCCTGAACTCTTGAAAGCTGAATCCTTCTGTCCTCCAGGGGCTGCCTGAGAATTTCAAGCGCTCTTTTGGAAAATTCCGGCATTTCATCCAGAAACAATACAGAACGATGGGCAAGAGTTACCTCTCCTGGCTTTGGGTTGCGCCCTCCCCCTGCAAGAGCCTGGGCAGAGGAGGTATGATGAGGCGCCCGAAATGGGCGCGATAGGAGAATCGGCTCCTCCTTGGAGAGAAGCCCTGCAATGCTGTAAATCTTCGTAAGCTCCAGACTTTCCTCAAAGGTCAGCTCCGGAAGAATCGTCGGAATTCTCCTGGCTGTCATGGTTTTGCCTGAACCAGGAGGACCTATAAGAAGAAGATTGTGAAAGCCGCTCACTGCAATCTCTGCCGCTCTTTTTACAGACTCCTGTCCCTGAATATCCGCAAAATCCACCTCATATTTTCTCTGTAGCCCCGGCGTCTTCTGAGACCCGGCTGTCTGAATGCTCTCGTATTTTTCAGGAGCTGTGCAGAAGCGTATCAGCTCCTTGATTGTTTGCACTGCCACAATACGTATATCCTTTACAAGGGAAGCCTCTTGTTCATTATCCTTTGGGATAATGCAGGTATGACATCCAAGTTCTCTTGCACGAATCACCACAGGCAGAACCCCCGGAACATGACGGATAGCTCCGCTTAAGGACACCTCTCCCATCACCATGACCTGACTTAGAGAGCTGGCAGGCACAAGCCTTAAGGCGCACAGAATCGCAGCTGCCACAGGAAGATCAAAGCCAGCTCCTTCCTTTCGGATTCCGACCGGAGAGAGATTGATGGTAATGCGCTTTGGCGGAAGAGCAATCTCCATGTTTTTGAGCGCTGTGCGAACGCGCTCCTGCGCCTCCTTTACCTGGGAGGAAGCAAAGCCTACAATCGTGAAGGACGGAAGACCGTCGCTGACGTCTGCCTCCACCTGCACAGGACAGACCTCCATCCCCAGAATTGCCGCTGATAATATGCTGCTAAATATGCTGAACCACTTCCTTTCTTTCTGATGCCGCAGAGAAAGGCTGCATCCCACAGACTGCGGCATATTTTTCTGATCTGTCTGCAGCGCTCCCGCTGCCTTTGTGCTTTGGGTGTAATAAAAAGAATTCAAAAGAAACAGTTGGTCGGACTCACCTGAATACGATACTTTGAACCGTCCGACAGCTCCACATACAGGGCGTTCTCCTCCTGTACCTCTGCAAGAGTGACAATAGACAATCTCCCTGTTGTGTTCAAGATACGATAAAGAATTTGAAGAAATGTTATTTTATCCATGATTTGCCTCCGTCTTTATTTTAGCCCATTTTGCTCTGGATGGCAAGGAAAATTTTTCAGTCAAGCGGATATTCGCTTCGCTACTTGCTTGATACGTTAAAAGAAGCAGAGAGTGCGTCTTATGCATTCCCTGCTTCCTTTCTTCTTACCTGGATAAAATTCTCTCTTTTACCTCATCCACAGAATAAGCCTCTGCTAGCGCCTTAAGGCTCTGCGCATCAGCCTCTGCGTTAAAATCGCGGATAACTTTCATCAGGTCATCGCAGCTGTAGGCATTTTCATAAATGCCTGTTGTATAGCCATACAGCTCAATATACTCCTCCTTGCTCCCTGCTGTCCAGAAGCCCTGATACAAGCGGACTGCAAGACCATCCTCAGAATTCGCGTCAGCGTCTCCTGCCATGGCATTATAGAGCATGGCAAAGGCAGGTCCTGCCATGGAGCCATACTTTCCTGCAACATAATCAATACTCGAATTGCCAAAGCGATCCTTTTTCCTCACAAGCTCAAAGTTCTGTTCTGAAAAGCAGTCAATGATTCCAAGCATCAGATTGCTTCCCTGAGCCTCCTCCTTTGCTGTGAAGCTGTCCATAAAGGAGTCTACTGCCATGCAGCTTAAAACCGCATCATAACTTTCCCTGTCCAGAGCTGCCTCAAGGTTAGCCTTTCCCTCCTCAGTGGACATATAGCCCGGACAAAGCGTAATGGAATATCCGGCCTTTCCTGTGTCCACAGGCGTTACCTCTGACTGGGAGGCGAGTTCCTCAATATTATCCAGAGCCAGTCCCCACACCTCAGTAAGGCCTTCCAGAAAGCCCCTGGTCCGTTCCAGGTGCATAAAGTTATTGATCCCGGCTCCTCCGGTAATAAGCAGGCAGGACTTAGCGCCCTTGTCTGCAAAATGTTTCGCCATATCCCTTCCTGCAATATACTCTGTGTCAGCCTCAGGGCCTACGGTTCCCAAAAACCAGGGATTTTCCTTTACTGTGTCAAATTCCTCGTCGCTTAGGGTTCCTGAGCCGAGTACATAATACATTTCCTCTTCTTTGCATACGCTGACCGTACTCTCTATATCATGTCCGTAAAAAGAGATAATTCCCTGCGCTCCCATGCTCTTCATGGTGCGGATGAATTCATTTTCCTCCTCGCCGGAGGTTACGGTGTCTGATACAACAAAATGCACAGGAAAGCCTGCCTCAATATAATCTCTGTAATAATCCATGAACATATCCATCTCTGCTGCATCCTTATTGTAGGATACCACGCCGATGGTATAGAGAACATCTGAGGTAATCAGCTGTCCCTCTTCTGCCAGGACAGGCATTGTCTGGGTACACAGAAGAAGGCCTGCGAGAAAACCGGCTGCTGCTCTTTTTCTTCTCTTTGTCATTCTTTCCCCTTTCATGACGCACTTGCTAATCAATAATGGTAGATTTGGAAGTTCACTTCCAAACTTCCCTTCCTCTCCGCCATTTGGCGCCTCTGCTTATTCCAGCAGTCCTTTGTCTCAAAGCTTATCTGTCACATAGTGGCAGGCGACCTCATGTCCAGGTGAAACCTCCTTCAGAGCGGGTCTGTGCGTCCTGCATTTTTCCATGCAATGCTCACAGCGGTTCTGGAACGGGCAGCCCCTGGGTACTGCCAGGGGGCTTGGCGCTTCGCTCTCAATACTCTCAATGGGCGTATGCGGATCCATATGAATCGAAAACTGCGCTCCCAGAAGAGCCTGGGTGTAGGGATGCTGCGAGTTATGGGCAACCTCCTCCCCTGGCAGAACCTCCACAATATGTCCCAGATACATAACTGCAATCTGATGAGAAAAGGACTGAATCAGCGCAAGGTCATGGCAAATGAACAGAATGCTGATGTTTTTCTCCTTCTGAAGACGCACCAGAAGCGCAATAATAGACTCCTGCACAGATACATCGAGCGCAGAGGTCGCCTCGTCGCACACCAGTACCTCTGGCTCCAGAGACAAAGCCCTTGCAATGCTTACTCTCTGCCTCTGGCCTCCGCTCATATTATGCGGATAGCGGTACATAAAATCCGCCGGAAGCTCCACCATCTCCAAAAGCTCTTTTGCCTTAGCCTCCTTCTCACTCCTCTTGATTTTCTTGAAATTCATCAGAGGCTCTGTGAGAATATCCACAATCTTCATTTTGGGATTAAAGGACGCCAGTGGATCCTGGAAGACCATCTGCATGTTCTGGCGGTTGAGCCAGATTTCTTTTTTGGAAAGAGCAGCCAGGTTCTTTCCATGATACAGAATCTGACCGCCGGTGGGCTTGTCAAGAGAAATAACCATGCGCACAAAGGTAGATTTTCCGCAGCCGCTCTCTCCCACAATTCCCAGTGTCTTTCCCTTATATACATTTAAATTAATATCATTGCATGCTGTCAGCGTTCTTCCTCCTTGGGCAGGAAACTGCTTTACGATATGCTCCGCCTTCAGCACAATGTCAGATTCCTTAAACAAAACGCTGTCCCTCCATTTCCGGAACCGCCTGAAGAAGCTTCTTTGTATAATCGCTGACAGGATGTCCCATCACCTCATCGCGCGTTCCCTGATCCACAACCTTGCCGTGCTGCATGACTATGAGCTGATCCGCCATATAAGCGGCAACACCGAGGTTATGGGTGACAATAATAATCCCTGTTCCAAAGCTTTCCCGAAGTTCCATCATCTGACGCACAATCTGCGCCTGCGTTGTCACATCCAGGGCGCTGGTCGGCTCGTCTGCCAGAAGAAGCTCTGGATGAAAGGTCATTGCCATGGCAATTCCCACACGCTGGCGCATACCGCCGGAGAGCTGATGCGGAAAGCTTTTCATCACATTTTCGCTGTCTGGAAGGCGCATTTTCTCAAGCATGGAGGAAGCCATTTTCCACGCCTCCTCATGAGACATCTTGCTGTGCGTGCAGATATATTCCACATACTGGCTTCCGATTCTCCGGATAGGATTCAGGGTGCCTCCGCAGTCCTGGAAAATCATGGACATCTTGGTTCCTCTAAGCTTTCTCCATTCCTCTCTGGAATTTCCCAGCAGGGAGGTGCCGTGGAAAAGGATATCTCCTGAGATGACTTTGCCGTTTCCTGCCAGCGCGCCGAGAACCGCACGAATGACCGTGGTTTTTCCGCTTCCGCTCTCTCCCACAATACTGATGATTTCTCCTTTTTTCATGGAAAGGTTGAAATGCTCAATCGTGGGCGCCTGCTTTCCATACTGAACAGCCAAATCTTTTATTTCCAGCATAGTTCTGCTCCTTTATTCTGCCAGCTTGATGTCCTTTGTCAGCCAGTAATAATCCATTGGATACATTTTCACGCCCTCTACGCGCGTATTAGAAAACAGGTAGGTTGTCTCATAGCCAAAGAATACCGTTGCCGCATCATCCATGATATGCTGCTGAATCTGCATAACCAGTTCCTTTCTTGCATCTGTGTCAAAGGTGGCTGCCAGCTCGTCAAGAAGCTTGTCAACCTCTGGATTGTTGTAGCCTGCAGTATTATTTGCAGAGGTGCTGTACCAGTTCTCACGCAGATAGTTCTCCGGGTCTCCTGTGTTTGCCACAAGCACGTTCCAGATTAACAGGTCATACTGACCGGAATCTCTCATATCAAGCAGGGTCTCATAGCTCACGGTGTTGAGCTTTACGTTGATTCCAATATCCTTAAGGTTTGCCTGTGCTGCCTGTGCGTACACGCCAAGCTCTGCGCGGCTGGTATAAATAACAAAGTTCAGCTCCAGGGGTTCTCCATCCGGAGTTTCTACAAAGCCGTCTCCATCTGTATCCTTGTATCCGCCCTCCTCAAGAAGAGCCTTTGCTCCCTCCGGGTCATAGGTGTTCTCATCATTTAGTTCATCAAAGCCAAAATCCAGCGTCGGAGGCACAGGAGCCTTGCCTGGTGTTGCACCACCCTCAAGAAGAGCATTGCAGTAGGTCTCCTTGTCTAGACCGCGAAGAAGAGCCTGACGAAGCTTAATGTCGCCCAGAGCGCCGTTCTGGTTCATAAATGCATAGGTGGAGCGAAGAGACTGAAGCTCCTGAATATTGTAATTGTCATTTCCCTCAAATTCAATCAGGTTCTCTGTCTTGAGGTTATAAGCAATATCAATCTCTCCTGTCTGAAGGGCCATGGAACGGGTAGTCTGATCGTCCACACACTTTAAGGTTACTTTGTCAAGCGGAACCTCTCCGTCCCAGTAGTGTTCATTTCTTACAACCACACAGGAGTCTGTGGGGCTGAAGGATTCCACTGCATAAGGGCCTGTGCAGATGGGTCCCTCCATGGCAAAGGTAGAATCATCCACACTGGTGTCCACAATCAGAAACAGTGGATCTGCAAGGCTTCCCGCCATGTTGGCATTGGCTCTCTTCAGGTGGAAAATCAGGTTCTGTCCGTCTACCTCCATGTTGTCAAGGTCAAAAAATTCCGGCACACGGTCGCTCTTCTCGCAGGTGCGCTCAAGAGAGGATTTCACTGCCTCTGGAGTCATATCATTTCCATTGGAGAATTTCACGCCCTCGCGGATTTTGAAGGTCCATGTCAGACCGTCCTCGCTCCCCTCCCAGCTCTCTGCAAGGCATGGGGCAATATTGCCTTCCTCGTCAAATTTTGCCAGACACTCTCCCACTGCATAACGGGAAACCACCCAGCTAAAATATTGCTCAGTCGGCTCCAGAGTGTCTGCAAAGCTGGTGACGCCTATGGTAACGGTCTTGTCCTCTGCCTGTACGGCGCTCATAAGGGAAAGGCTCATTGCACACGCAAGAACAGTTCCCAACGCTCTCTTATATAATCTGTTTTTCATATCTCTAATCCTTTCTTTTTTTCCATTCTCTTCCTTATTCATCCTGTCTTGGATCCAGAACATCACGGATGCTGTCGCCAAGCATATTAAATACAATCACAACAATGACAATGGCAATGCCCGGATAAATCATAAGCCAGGGAGCCTTTGCCATATAGGTTCTTCCTTCGTTGAGCATAAGTCCCCATTCTGGTGTGGGCGCTGTGGCGCCAAAGCCCAGGAAGGATAGAGAGGCAAGCTCCAGCATCATGGTTCCGATATCAGCCGCTGCTGTGACCACCATCTGTGTGACCATGTTCGGAAGCACATGTTTCCACAGGATAACCGATGTTTTTGTACCGTTTACCACAGCAGCCTCTATGTAGAGATTCTTCTTTACCTTGAGAACCATACTTCTTGACAGACGCGCATACTTTGTCCAGCTCACTGCCGAGATAGCGATAACCGCGTTCACAATGTTCGGACCGAGCATTCCTGCGATGGCAATGGCAAGAACCAACCCAGGAAAGGAAATCATCATATCAGCCACGCGCATGATTACCGCGTCAATGATTCCTCCAAAATATCCTGCCAGAACCCCAAGCAGAGTTCCAACCACAAAGATTACGGCAACCAAAACCAACGTCATCACAAGAGAGGTTCTGGTTCCGTAGATAACCCTGGACAGGATATCTCTTCCAAGCTTATCCGTGCCGCAGGGATATTCGCTGCATGGAGCCTTCAGAGAATCCAGCATAACTGCCTCATAGGGATCCTTTGGCGCCAAATATGGAGCAAAGACCGCCACTCCCACCACAAGGAGCGCCAGAAGCAGGAACAGCGTAAACTGCTTATTCTCTCTGAACAATTTTAATACCTTCAAATTACCGTTCCTCCTTCAGTCTTGGGTCTAAATAATTGTAAGACAGGTCAACCAGAAGGTTAATACACATATACAGGATGGCAATCCACAGCACATAACCCTGTACAAGCGGATAATCTCTGCAGGAGATCGCCTTCACGGCCATGCTTCCCATTCCAGGCCAGTTATAGATAATCTCCACCACTGCGGTTCCTCCCAGAAGGCTGCCAAGGGACAGGCCCAAAAGCGTGACCAGAGGCAGCATAACATTCGGAAGCACATGCCGCCACAAAATAACGCTCTCCTTGATTCCTCTCATCCTTGCGCCTGTCACATAGTCCTGGTGAAGCTCCTCCAGAACAGCGCTTCGCACCTGCCTCGTATATTTTGCCGACATGGCAAGCGCCAGTGTCACAGCCGGGAGAAGCATTGCCTTAAGGTCTGTGCTTCCTCCTGCTACATTTACCCAGCGCAGCTGCACACCGAAAATGCTGAGCAAAATCAGGCCAATCCAAAAGCTCGGCACAGACACGCCGATAAAGGTAACTCCCCGCACCAGATAATCTGGAAGCTTGTTTTGATACACAGCCGCCAGAATTCCCAGAGGCACAGAAAATACAATCATAATCAGCAGCGCCAGAAGGGACATCTGAAGGGTGGGCCAAAAGCAGGTGGTCAGCTTGTCAATAACAGGTACCTTCATGGAATAAGACATACCCATATCTCCGGTCAGCACACCGGCCAGCCAAGAACCATACTGAACAAGAAACGGCTTGTCAAGCCCCAGCTCATGCCTTGTCTGCTCCAAAAGCTCTGGTGTGGGAAGATTTCCACATTCTGTGAGCATAATCTCAGCAGGGTCACCGGGCGAGAGATAGGTCAGCGCAAAGGTGAAAAAACTGATTCCAAACAGTACAATCAGAATCTGGATAAATCTTTTTCCAAGTTGTTTTTTTGTCACTTTTTTCTCCTTCCTACATTTTCCGGATTTATCGCCAGGCCCATATTTCAGAAAAAGCTTCCCGCACGATTCACACTGTGAACAATAGCGAGAAGCCTTTCTTTTGGGTACCTGCAAGGGCGCGCTTTTGTTTTTGGGCGAGCGCGCATCCTCTGGAGGGTTTTTGTCATATATGCCAAAAAACACCTGTATCATAGATACAGGCGCAAAAGTACACAACAAAATAAGCTGCTTCTTATCTACCGTAAGAATCATACTGAAATCAATTACAAGCAGTTCTCCTGACTTAAG
>JAUNOP010000040.1 GCA_030537135.1 Eubacteriales bacterium
TCCAATATAATTTCCATACGCGTCATACTGGCTCTCTGTGCTGTCGCTCTCTCCAATATAATTTCCATTAGCATCATATTGGCTGCTCTCTTCTTCATTGGTTTGCTGCTGTGTTGATGTATTTTCAGCCGAAGCGCTCTCATCCTCTGAAGAATCCTCCTGTTCCTCTTTCTCCTCAAAGGTAATATTCTTATTTGCAGAGGCTGTGACGCTTTCCAGATGAAGAATTCCTTTCTTTCCTGTCAGCTTGGGAAGGATTGCCAGAAGCCTTGCCATCTTCTCCTCCAGATACACATCCTTTCCAAGCTGTGCCTGGATATCCTCGTATTGGAGCGTAATACTGAATTTAGTGTCAAATGTAATATGATCTGGAATAGTATCATTTTTTTGAAAAATACGGGCAAGACTTACTGCTGTGTTTAGAACGGTCTCCTTGACAGGGAGTTCCTCTCCTATTATCACACTATCCACCTCAAGTCCGTCAAAATAAGGAACCTTTCTATCCAGTTCCACAGCGCTCTCAATAATCTTTCCTTCTCTGTCAAAGTACATGTAGCAGTCCAGATATTTGATGCAGCCTACAGGCTGTTTTTCTTTTACACTGACCAATATGGTATTCCTGTTCACCTGATCCACTTCTATCGCTTCCACAAAAGCCATATCTTCCACTGGCCTGGAATACAGAAGCGGCGCCAGCACAGAATTCAGGGACAGCGGCCCTTTAAGAGCCAGCTCCCTGATTTCCTCTTTGGAATAATGACTTCCCTCCTGAACCTCCACATGCTCCACTCTAAAATAAATAAAGAAAAAAAGAATCCCCACAAGCAATATTGCAGCTCCGGCTATTATGATTCTTCTTAGTCCTGCTTTATTCAGGCTTCTCCAATAATCGGATATTCTCATATAAGTACTCCCCTGCTTCTTCCTCTGCTTTCCCACCCAAACGGGTAATGTCCTCACAAATATTTTCATAGCCGCGCCGGATGTACTGGCAGCCAGCTATTCTTGTCTCGCCGTGCGCGCTAAGACCAGCTATCACAAGAGCAGCTCCTCCTCTGAGTTCTCCGGCCTTCACAGAAGCTCCTGTAAGTTCTTCCTTTCCAGAAATATAAGCCGTGTCTCCCCGAACAGTAATCTCTGCTCCCATCCTCTTCAATTCCTCTGCTACTCCATAGCGCTCCTCAAAAATGGTCTCCCTCACTGCGCTCTCTCCCGGTATTCCTGCCAAGACCGCCATAAGAGGAGACTGGAGGTCTGTCGGAAAGCCAGGATGACATCCTGTTTCCACATAGGGAAGAGGAAAACATACCTTTTGACTGTCGGTTATTAGTTTACCACTGTTCCACTGAAATTGTCCACCCATTTTGCTATATAACTCAAGGAATGTATTCAGCTCTCCTCCCGGAGGCTCCAGGAGAGTCACCCTGCCCCTGGTTGCCGCCCCTGCCAGAAGATAAGTCCCGGCCACAATCCTGTCTGGCGGAACCTTCATGGAATAAGGCTTCAGGCTCTTCCTTCCCTGAATGTGCATACAGCCTGTTCCAGCTCCCTGTATGCGAACGCCCATTGCTGTCAGGCATTTTGCCAGCCACCAGATTTCCGGTTCTCTGGCGCAGTTTTCTATTGTAGTCTCCTCACAGGAAAGAGCCGCTGCAAGCATAGCCTGCTCGGTAGCCCCCACGCTCTTCTTTGGAAAGGAAATATGCCCGCCCAGGGGATGACCAGATACTCGAATTTCCGTTTCTCCCTCCTGTGCGTCTATTCCCAGGCAGCGCAGCGCATACAGATGCAGGTCTATAGGTCTTTTTCCTATGATACAGCCTCCAGGATAGCCCATGCTTCCCTCCCCAAATCTTCCTGCCATAGCGCCGAGCAGAATTACTGAGGAACGCATTTTTCCTGCGCCGTCTGCAGCGTTTTTTCCCCTTTCTGCCTTCCGACAGTCCAAATATAAGTCATGGTCTTCCCACCAGCTATGTACGCCAAGCCCCTGAAGGATTTCTTCCATGCAAAATACATCCGCTATACGCGGACATTTTTTCAGCACGCTGATTCCCCTTCCAAGGAGGGCTGCTGCCATCATAGGCAGTGCTGTATTTTTTGAGCCCTGTACCGCAACCTGGCCGTTCAGGGGTATTCCGCCTGTTATCCGAATTTCTCCCAATTTTCCCACTCCCAAAGGCCTCTTACATTTATTCTATGCAGCAGTTCTTTTTCTGTGACGGCTTACATTCCATGCAAGCCCCATTTCTCCCAGAAGAAACATAACAGAGGTTCCCCCATAGCTCACAAAAGGCAGCGTAATCCCTGTATTCGGTATGGTATTGGTCACAACTGCAATGTTCAATATGACCTGAATCGCCAAATGTCCCATAATTCCGGCTCCAATCAAGGCTCCCATAAGATCCCTGCCTGCCATGGCTATCACTGCGAGCCTCCAGAGCAGCAGTAAAAAGAGAAGCATGAGAATGCCGGCTCCCACAAGCCCCAGCTCCTCACAGATAATAGAAAAGATCATATCATTCTGTGCCTCTGGCACAAAGCCCAGCTTCTGAAGGCTGCTCCCGAATCCAGTTCCAAACAAGCCTCCGCTTCCTATGGCATAGAGTCCCTGAATGGTCTGAAAACCCTTCTCATATTTTTCAGGATTCCTCCAGATGGCAATACGCTCCAGACGATAGCTTTCTGCTGCCAGAAACACCGCTGCAAAGCAGACTCCGGTCACTCCCAGTCCTATAAACTGCAGGTATTTAGGATTGGACATGAAAATCAGGATAACTCCGATTCCAAGGATAATAATAGCTGTACTTAGATTATTTGTTCCCACAAGTCCCACAATCGGAAGGAGGGTAAGCATTGTCCTGCACATGAACCATAGCCCCGAAGTATTTCTCTCTGTCCTGTCGATCTGCCATGCAAGAAACAAAATCACTGCAACCTTGGCAAATTCCGAAGGCTGAAAGGAGAGAGGACCAAGGGACAGCCAGCGCTTAGATCCATTGATTTCCTGCCCGAAAAGCAGCACTGCTATAGACAATAGCATAGAAATCACATACAGTCCCGGAGCCAGCTGCACTATCATCCGATAATCAATCTGAGAAACCAGATACATGACCACAAAGCCCAGAGTCGTAGCAAATAGCTGCTTTTTAAAATAATACCCAGAGTCCTGAAAGCGCACTCTTCCATTATATGCACTTGTACTATATAGCATTGCCAGACCAAAGGCTGTCAAAACCAGCACCAGGATAAGAAGCACAGCATCTCCTGGGTCCTGTCTGTCTGGTTCTTTTTCCTTGTCTTTTTTCCTCATTGGGCAGCCCCTTTTTCCAGCATCCCTATATTTTATGAAATCTTATTCAAAAAAATACGGTACAGCCCAAAAGCCATACCGTATTATAAATCTTCTGCTTACAAATTCCTGACATATTCCTTAAACATGCGTCCTCGCTGCTCATAGTTATCAAACTGTCCCCAGCTTGCACACGCAGGAGAGAGAAGCACAGCATCCCCTGGGCAGGCCTTTTCTGCGCATACATGAACTGCTTCTTTAAGGTCTTCGCAGAGAATGGTGTCAGTAAAGCCCAGCCTGTGCGCTGCATCCTGGATCTTCTCCCTGGTCTGTCCAATCAGAACCAGATATTTTACCTTTCCGTCAAAAGCCTCAATCCACTCATCATAGCTGGACTGCTTGTCATAGCCTCCTGCAATCAGCAGAGTCGGACGATTCATTGCCTGGATTCCCTTGATTGCAGCGTCAGGATTGGTTCCCTTGGAATCATTATAATAGGCAACTCCCTGCTTTTCTGTCACATACTCGATTCTATGCTCAACTGCTGTGAACTCGCAGGCGCTCTTTCTTATACTGTCTATAGGAATCCCCGCATAATAGGCCATGGCAATCGCTGCCATCACATTTTCAAAATTGTGCGTTCCAAGGAGCTTTAAGTCTCCTGTTCTCACTACTGGTATGGTCTCCTGAGCAGTTTTAAGCACAATGGTATCTCCATCCAGATAGATGCCCTCATCCAGAATGTGCGCACTTGAGAAGTACACAGCCCTGGGTACAGCTGTTTTTCCAAATTCACGGAGAATCTCATCCTCATAATTCAGGACGCATACATCCTCTTGCGTCTGATTCTTTGTGATGAGTTCCTTGACACGGATATATTCCTCCATTGTGTGGTGGCGGTTCAGATGATCCTCTGTGATGTTGAGAATTGCACTGACCTTTGGGGCAAAACGATCAATCGTCTCAAGCTGGAAGCTGCTGATTTCCGCAACAGTTACTGTATTTTCTGTCATCTGCAGAGCCGCTGCTGTATATGGGTTTCCAATATTGCCCACCACATACACGGACGGAAGAGCATCTCCCATGATTTTTCCAAGAAGAGCCGTTGTCGTAGTCTTGCCGTTTGTTCCCGTGATTGCAAGAACTGTACCCTTTCCCAGCTCATAGGCCAGCTCCACCTCGCCCCATACCTTTATTTTGCTCTCATAAAGCTTCTTTACCAGAGGAATGTCCGTGGGAACGCCAGGACTCAGGACAGCCAGGTCCAGATCATGCAGCACCCTTTCAGGGAGCTCTCCAGCATAAATCTCCACTGGAAAGTTCCCCTGTAATTTATGTACGACTGCTTCCTTGTCGAGATCTGCCTTTCCATCAAAAATAACCGGTACAGCTCCCACAGTTCCCAGAAGATTTGCCGCGCCAACACCGCTGATTCCGGCTCCGAATACCAGCACCCGTTTTTCTCTCCAATCCACTTTCATTATATCCTCCTTACAGTGCCAGAAGCGCAATCAGGCACATAATTACTGTAATAACCGAAAATACAGCCACAATTCTGGTCTCGCTCCATCCGCAGAGTTCAAAGTGATGATGAATCGGAGCCATCTTGAAAAAGCGCTTTCCATGCGTGATCTTGAAATAGGATACCTGAATCATAACAGAGGCTACCTCCACCAGATAAATAATACCCACCAAAATCACAAACAAAGGCATCTGCATCATATAAGCAGCGCCAGCCACAAAGCCCCCCAGCGCCAGAGAACCCGTGTCTCCCATAAATACCTGAGCCGGATATACATTAAACAGAAGAAATCCCATAAGTCCTCCTACCACGGCGCAGGTAACCGGTTCTATGCCGCTTCTGGTTCCAATAGAAACCACGGTAAAAAATACGGCAACCATGAGAGTAACGCTCGAAGCCAGACCGTCCAGACCATCTGTAAAATTCACTCCGTTCACGGTTCCGATAACCGCAATAAACAAAAGCGGATAAGCAGCCCATCCCAGATTCAGATAATGACCGCTCCAGAACGGAATCTTCATGGTCAGAGATACGTCTGTAAAGGTCACAAGATAAAACAGGAAAATTCCTGTAAAAATGATCTGAAGCAAAAATTTCTGCCATGCCAGAAGTCCGTCAGAGCGCTTCAGAACTACTTTCAGATAATCATCCAGAAATCCTATCAGTCCAAATCCAAGCGTCAGAAACAGCACCGGGATAATCTTAGGATAATCCTTCACATAAAACAGCGATGTAATTACTGTAGCAAGGAGAAAAATCACGCCTCCCATTGTGGGAGTACCCGCCTTCTTCAGATGAGACTGAACTCCTTCCGTTCTTTCTGTCTGACCCATCTTCAGTTTTCTCAAAAACGGAATAATAATCGGCCCCAGAACAACACTGATTGCAAAAGAAATCAATACGGGAATTACTACTTGTGCTTCCATGTCACACCTCTTCTATTCTTGTTCTTTTGTCGTTTTCAAAGTACAAAGAGTTCCTTCAGGGCAATCGCCCTCAACGGTTTTCTCTGTGTATGTATTATAAATCTTTTCTTACGGAAGCGCAAGTGTTTTCCCTGTTTGGGCAATCCCCAAATATGGAAGAATATTCTGGAAAATATTCTGAATAACAGGAGCGGCAATTGTTCCTCCATAATAGACTCCCTGAGGGTTGTGGATGATGCAAAGACCCAGAACCTGCGGATTCTCTGCAGGGGCAAATCCTAAAAACGAAGAAATATAGCGGTTCGCGCTTCTTGGAAGCGTCTGAGAGGTTGCAGTTTTTCCTCCCACTGTGAAGCCCTCTACCTGTGCATTTTTTCCGGAGCCTTCAGAAACCACCTTTTCCAGAATATATCTCACGGTCTCAGAGGTCTGCGCAGACAGAATTCCTGTTTCCACAGGATATTCCAGCTTTCTCACTTCCTCCCCGTCCGCGCTTTCCACTGCCACTCCCAGATGCGGCGTCACTCTGTTTCCTCCGTTAATGAGAGAGCTTACTGTTGTGGCAAGCTGAATGGGAGTAATTTGAAAGGACTGTCCAAAGGAAACTGTGGCAAGCTCTACCTCTCCCATATTGTCCTTCTGATGCATAATTGTACCAGCCTCTCCCGGAAGGTCAATGTTTGTAAGCTTCATAAGACCAAATTTTTTGAAATATTCATAATATTTATCGACTCCCAGGCGAAGCCCCACCTCAATAAACACGGGATTACAGGAGTTCTCGGCTCCCACCACAAAGGACTGCGCTCCATGTCCTGCCCTTTTTGCACAGTGAATCCTCCTGTCCTCCACAATTTTATATCCTGGACAAAAGAAAGAATCATTCACTGTCACAACTCCCTCCTCAAGGCCTGCTGACATGGTAATGATCTTAAAGGTAGAACCAGGCTCATAGGTATCATTCAGACAGGGATTCCGCCACATCTGATTCAGAAGATCCTGCTTCTCCTTATCACTCATCCCTGTTGTGTCTGTATCTGTATTCAGAGTGAAGGGAGCATTCAGGTCAAATTCCGGAACATTTGCCATGGCAAGGATTTCCCCGTTTTGAGGATTCATAAGAAGAATAGAAACCCTCTCTGCCTGTTTTTCTTCCATTACCTTAAGAGCTGCCTGCTGCACATATTCCTGGATATCTGCGTCAATACTAATCCGCAGATTCTCTCCTGGAATGGGTTCCTCCCGGCTTTCTCCGATTTCATCCAGCTCCACGCCCCTTGCATCGGTTGTTGTCAAAATCTTTCCCGGAGTTCCTGCCAGAATGGAATCATACTTTACCTCAAGTCCCACGATTCCCTGATTATCTGCTCCTGTAAAGCCCAAAACCTTTGACGCAAGACTTCCATATGGATAATACCGCTTAAAATCCTCATCTACCTTCACTCCTGAAAGATTATAAGAACGAATTTTGTCTCCTGTCTCCTTGTCTACATTTGTCTTGATTCTTTCAATAGAGGAAACCTTTTCCACGCGCTTTCTCACTGTGCTTTCATCCATTTCCAGTTCTTTTGTAAGAACCTGGATTACCTTTTCAGCCTCCTTCACCTGATTATGGATAACAGAGATGGTACACACGGTCTTGTTAGAAGCCAGAACCTTTCCATTTATATCCAGAATCTCTCCTCTTGCCGCCTTGATGTCCCGCTCTCTTTCGTGCAAATCCTTTGCTTTCTCATAGTAATAATCTGAGCGAAATCCCATCAAATATACCAGTCGTCCCAAAAGTCCCAGAATCATTACAGTACAGCCTAAAAATACCACAAGTATTTTTTTCTTATGAAATGTTTTGTTTTTTTTCATAAAAAACTCCCACAGAGACAGCCATTCATTAAATATATGGCTGTCTCTGTGGGAGTTATGCACAGGCAAACGAGCTATTCCAGCCCTGCCTCCTCATTTGTAAGCCCCTCGCTCTCCATGTTATTGTCAATTATAGGGTCTGAGGTATCCTCCGGCGGCTCAGGAAGATTGGAATCGTCCGCTGCCTCTGATATATAGTCCATATTAGCCTGAATCGCAGCCTCAGTCATAATAGGCATTCCGTTCTCATCTTGCTGATAATTTCCGTCTTCATCCAGGAGATAGCCTTGCTCGTCAATACGATTTCCCTCTGAATCCACGCGATTTCCCTGCTCATCCGAATAGTTTCCTTCTTCATCTATATTTATGCTGATATCAGAGCTTCTCAAATGCCCGGTAAAGCCGTCCCACAGGATAGTCTCTGGCGTATACCCCTCAATTTCATCTGGCTGAATATTCATATACGGAAGAAGTTCTGAAAAAATGCCCTGAGCTACATATTGGGGAAGCGCACTGTTATCCTGCTGCTCTGTATGTGCTTCATCAATGACTACATAAACCACAACCTCCGGATCGTCCATTGGGGCAAAGCCCACAAAAGATACCAGATATTTTCCATTGCCTCTGGGAAGCTTCTCTGCAGTTCCGGTCTTTCCTCCCATACTGTAGCCCTGTACCTTGGCATGGGTTCCTGTACCCTGAAGAAGGCAAGCCTCCATATACTCTTTGGACAGCGCGGAAATGCTTGACGCTACTGTCTGCTTCAAAAGAGTAGGATTAATGGTCCTCACAATGCCGCCGTTAGAATCCTGGATAGCGGATACCAGATGGGGCTGATAATAATATCCTCCATTGATAACAGAACACAGGGCGCTGATTTCCTGAATCATCGTACAGTTAAAGCCCTGACCCATTGTAGAGGTGGCAAGCTCTGTGTCATTCAAATCCTCCTCTGCGAAGAGAATTCCCGTTGCTTCATTCGGAAGGTCAATACCTGTACGTGTACCGAAATTAAAGAGTGTCTGCGCCTTTATAAACTGCTCTCTGCCCATTAGGGCGCCAATCTGCATCATTCCGTCATTACAGGAATTTGCGATGATATCCATCAGCGTCTCGTCTCCATGCGCTCCGGGATACACCCAGCACTGGATAAAATCACTTTCTCCTGAGCCAAAGCTCTGGCCCCCGTCACAGATAAAATGAGTGTCCTCTGTAATGACTCCCTTTTCCAGGGCAGCCGCCACAACAATAGGCTTTACAACCGAGCCCGGCTCATACGTATTGGTAACGCAGAAGTTCCCCCATAAGTCATTCAGAACCTCTACTGTTTCAGCGTCATTCATAGCCTCGATCTCATCTTCCGTGTAAATATGCTTCAGATTTCTCGGATCATTCAGATCGTATCTGTCCCCTCCATCCATTGCCAGAATCTCTCCTGTGGATGGGTTCTCCACAACAACGCCGATATGGGCGGCTCCCATAGCCTCCATAAAGGCATTCACATATTTTTCCACAATCTGCTGGATTCCCACATCAAGGGTAGTTACAAGAGTTTTTCCTGCTGAAGGATCGATAATTGTCTGCTCAACATCCGCATACTCGTTAAAATACCCATAACGGCGCCCATCCACTCCTACAAGCGTATTATTATAGTAGCCCTCTAAGCCTTTGTCTGCCTGATCCCTGCTTTCTGTGAATCCAATCGTGTCGCAGGCCAGAGAATTGAAAGGATAAGAGCGCAAATAGGTTTCCTCAAACCAGACTCCCCTCACATTATATCTTCTCGCCTGCTCTTCCTTGCTCATCTTGTCTTCCTCTGGAGTGTCATCATTCTGCACAGGAATCTCCAAAAAATCCTCCCAGGCATCCTTCTCAGTCATGGTGACTCTCTCCCTCAGAATCTGATACTGGCTGTCCTTTGTCTCATCATCAGTCAAAAGCTTGCGAACTTCTATCTCATCCACATCCAGAAGCTCTACCAGCGCATTCACAGTAGGCTCTATATAATTGTAGGTCATATTGCCGCTTTCATCTTTTCCTGTCTCTGAATTCACAGCATTGCAGTCCAGAACCAGGTTATAGACCTTGTTGCTGGTAGCCAGGACATTTCCGTTTCTGTCCAGAATATCTCCTCTTTTTGCCGGAAGCACACGGCTCACATACTGCTGCTGGGCCTGACTGAGCACTTCCTTTGAATATCTGGTTCCATTTGTGGCATTAATATGCGTAATTTTCATAATTAAGATAATTAAAACAAACAGAACTGCCCAAAACAGTCCTGCCAGCTTTAATCTTGTTGTTTCATTTATTTTTCTTATAGGTACTCTTCTTGTTCTTGGTTTTCTCTTATCTGCCAAATTATGATTCACTCCTACTCTACACCCGGTACTTCCTGGTATTGTCTCACATAGCTGCTTCTGGAGGTTTCATAGGTCTCGGTCTGCTCTTCAGAAGGATAGGTCATTCCCAGTCTTCCCAAAGCTTCCTTCTTTATCTCAGCCAGGTCTACAGAGGACATTACCTGGTTGTTCAGGGCGTCGTTATTCTCCTTTAATTGGCTGTAGGTAGATTCTGCTGCTGCCACCTGCTCCATTGCCGTGGTAAGGTCTGATCTTACCTCAAGGTAATAAACTGCACTGCAAAAGATAGCCACGCATATAATCGCCAAAAAAATAACGAAGCCTGAATTCATAATGGTTGCTTTTTCTCTGTTTTTTCTGGTCTCACTGCTCACCTGCACATTCGTATGTCTGGGAGCAGACGCCCTTTGCCTGGGCTGCTGCCTCTGTGTGCGCGTCTGCGGCGCAGAGAGCTGTCTCTGTTGTCTGCGCTGCGGTTCCTCCCTGGGCTTGAGCCTTTTCACTGAGGTGCCGTCTATGTAGCTTTCTCTATTTAAAGAGCTTCTGGACGAGCCAGCTCTTTTTCTATTGTTGGATGTTTGTGGTATATGTCCTGCCATCTCAACCCTCTTACTATGTCTCCTGACCAGCTGCTTTTTCAGAGAGACATTCTATATTAATCATGATTTATATGATACCAGGGCCGAAAGGTCGTGTATAACGCTTCCAACCCTTATGTGCGCTCAAAAATCCGAAGCTTTGCACTCTTTGATCTTGGATTTTCCTCCAGCTCCCGGGGCGCGGGCAAAATCGGTTTTCTGGTAATTACCTTTCCCTTTGATACTCTTCCACACACGCAGACCGGAAAATTGCCCGGACACGTACAGGGGTTTTCATTTTTCCGAAAAATAGTTTTCACAATGCGATCTTCCAATGAGTGGAACGTAATTACGCAGATTCTTCCTCCGGTATCCAGAATATCAATCATTCCGTCCAGAGAGTCTCTAAGTACATCCAATTCTCCGTTCAATTCAATGCGGATTGCCTGAAAGGTTCTCTTGGAAGGATGGCCGCCAAGCGCTTGCATCTTTGCAGGTATGGCTCTTCGGATAACCTCTGTCAGCTCTCCTGTCGTCAGAATCGGTTTTTTCTCCCGCTCCATTACAATATGTCTGGCGATGTTCTTTGCAAATTTATCTTCTCCGTAATCGCGGATAATACGGTATAATTCTCTCTCTTCATATCCATTTACAATATCAGCTGCTGTGCGCTTCTGTCTCTGATCCATGCGCATATCCAGAGGTGCGTCCACCCGGTAGGTAAAGCCCCTCTCCGCACGGTCCAGCTGATACGAGGAAACTCCCAGGTCCAGAAGAATTCCGTTCACCCTGCGGATTCCTCTGCCTGCCAGCTCATCTACCATGTAACAATAATTGCTGCGAATGATAGTTGTGCGGTCTTTATATTCCTTCAACCGTTCACTCGCAGCAATTATTGCATCCTGGTCTTGATCTATACCAATAAATCTCCCCTTGGCAGAAAGCCTTCGACATACCTCAACGGCATGTCCTGCACCTCCTAAAGTACCATCCACATAGATTCCTTCCGGCTTAATCTGCAAGCCATTGATGGTTTCTTCCAATAATACAGATTTGTGATGAAATTCTATACTTGATTCCATGTCTGATCTCATATCCGATTCCATATCAGTCCCCTACTGTTGGATTTTCCCTAAGCCTCCTGAATCATCACAGCCGAGACTGTGCTTCCCGCATTCGCGGCCTAGATGACAATTCCTATCTTATGCATTTCTTCTGCAATCATATCTATGTCATCATAGTTACAGTTCTGGCTCCACTTTTCTTTGCTCCACACCTCTATTTTGCTGAGGGCTCCGGTAAGCACTACATCCTTCTCCAGACCAGCAAATTCTCTCAGCGCTGCAGGCACTAAGATTCTCCCCTGCTTGTCCAGCTCACAGAGCGTTGCCCCGGCTACAAAGAAGCGTGAGAAGGTTCTTGCATTTTTGTTTGTAAGCGGCAATGCTTTCAGCTTTTCCTCAAAAGCCTCCCACGCATCCATAGGATAGATTGACAAGCACCCGTCCAGCCCCCTGGTAATCACAAACTCTGTTCCCAGAAGCTCGCGAAACCTGACCGGAATAATCAGGCGTCCCTTCCCATCAATCATATGATGATATTCTCCCATGAACATGCTCTGCACCTGCTCTCTAAGAATACACCTGTCTCCCCTGTGCATCTTATGTGGATTCATGCAGACCTGTCTTAGCCCCACATTTCTCCACTTTCTACCACTTATATGCATATTCTAAACCAAATTATTTAAAATAGCAAGAGAAAGAAAGACGCTTTTTAAAAAAGTTTACTTCCAAAATATGGAAGTAAACTTTTCTCCGCTTACAAACTATCTTCTTGTTTTCGTCTTGCATTCCGGCGCTTTCTGGCCATATATCTTCCAATAAGCACCCAAAGCGCGCATATTACAATCAAAACTGCCGCTATTACCTGAGAAATCGGAAGATAGGTTCCTGGTATTAGAACTCTGTCTGCGCGCAGCCCTTCTATCCATATTCTTCCGAGACTATATCCCAGAAGGTACACAGCAAAAATCTCTCCGCTGAATTTTCTTATATGTCTGTACTTCATAAGAAACAAAAACAAAAGCAGACACCATAGGGCTTCATACAAAAAGGCCGGATGCACCTGCACAAATGCCGTGCCTTCTATGAATGTCTTCTTTTCCTCCATAAGAGCCGTCATCTCAGCAGGCCGCACAAAATCCGCTGGAATCTGCATGGCAAGCAATGTATCTGTGTAATCTCCAAAGCATTCTCGATTAAAAAAATTCCCCAGCCTTCCTGTTATCTGTACAAGCAAGGCTCCCATGCAGATGATATCTGCTGCCTTCCAAAGGGAGCATTTCTTTACCACACAGAACAAGAGAACCATAAGGCAGCCTCCAAGCAGGGCTCCATACAAAATAAAGCCGCCGTTTCTAAAATTCCAGAGCTGACTCATATCTGCTCTCAAGGCCTCCATATGAAGCAGCACATAAAAGAGATGTCCGCCTGCTGCGGCGCCAATTCCTGCCAGAATAATCATATCCAGATAGTCATTTGGATTCTGATTCGCACGCTTTGCCAGAACTACCACATAGGCGGCGCCCAGCAGCATCCCAACTGCCAGCAGAATCCCATAGATGCTGATTTGAAATCCATAAATCTGTAAAAGCCTCGGCACATATTCCAAATGTATGCCGATATTGGGAAAATGAATTGCCATTTCCATAGGTTTTCCTGCCTTATACGTTAAAGCGGAACAGAATCACATCTCCATCCTGCACAACATATTCCTTGCCTTCCATCCGGACCAGACCTTTTTCTCTTGCGCCTGCATAGGAGCCGCAGTCCAGAAGATCCTGATAATTGACAACCTCAGCCTTGATAAAGCCTCTCTCAAAATCCGAATGAATCTTGCCTGCTGCCTGGGGCGCTTTTGTTCCGATTTTGATGGTCCAGGCTCTTGTCTCATCCTCTCCTGAGGTCAGAAAGCTCTGCAGTCCCAAAAGCTGGTAGCTCGCTTTTACCAGCTTTTCAAGTCCTGACTCGGCAAGTCCCAGATCCTCCAGGAACATTTTCTTCTCATCCTCATCCAGCTCTGCGATTTCCTGCTCAATCTGCGCACAGATAACAAAAACCTCGCTTCCAGTCTCAGCCGCATATTTTCGCACAGCCTGTACATGGGGATTGGCAGAGGCGGCATCCTCAAGGTCATCCTCTGACACATTGGCAGCATAGATGACCGGCTTTGCCGTGAGCAGGTTGTAGGTTCCCATAAAGCCTTCCTCATCCTCGCCTTCACATTCCAGCGTGATAGCCATCCTTCCTTCTTCCAGATGCGCCTTCACCTTTTCCAGGAATTTCAGCTCCTTTGCCGCTTCCTTATCCATTCTGGCTGTCTTTGTCACCTTGGAAATTCGTCTCTCCAAAATCTCCAAATCCGAAAAAATCAGCTCCAGATTAATGGTCTCCATGTCTCTGAGAGGATCAATGCTTCCGTCCACATGAATCACATTGCTGTCCTCAAAGCAGCGCACAACATGGACAATAGCGTCCACCTCACGGATGTTTGCGAGAAACTGGTTTCCCAGCCCCTCTCCCTTTGAGGCGCCCTTGACAAGTCCCGCAATATCCACAAATTCAATAACTGCCGGAGTAACCTTCTTAGAATGATAAAAATTTCCCAGAAGCCCAAGCCTCTCATCCGGAACTGTGACAATTCCCACATTGGGGTCAATGGTGCAGAACGGATAGTTTGCAGATTCAGCTCCTGCCTTTGTCAAAGAATTAAATAACGTACTTTTTCCCACATTGGGAAGTCCTACAATTCCAAGTTTCATAATTATTTCCTTTCCTTGCTTTGTTTTTTCATGCTTTCATGCTTTATCAAGCAGATATTTTATCATAAGCAGAATCAAGAATCAAGAATACCGCCGTACTAATCCCGGGACATTATCATAAGAAGGGTTCCGGATGAAAAGGTGATTCTCGCCTCTTTGTCCTGAATTTCATTGCTCACGGTAAGCCCCCCGTCTGACGCCAGCAGATGATGCTCTGTCAGAGGATATCGAAAGCCTCGCAGCGTCAGCCCGGTAACCTCGCAGCCCATGGGAAAAAAGGATACATATTTGCCGAACTGCTGCTCCCTCCTCAGAACCTCTCCGCTGGAAATCACTGCCGCACGGTTATGGCTATCGTACAGCTCCAGGCAGCACCCTTGCCTCTTTGCATAGACCAGAAGCTCCAGGTTCGCAAATACATGATCCAGCCTTGTCCCCGTTCCTCCCAAAAGAGCGCATTTCCTAACGCCTCTGCTTACAAGAATCTTTAGCAGGGATTGTGTGTCTGCGTCATCCTTTTGCGGACAGAGGCGCAGCACCTCTGTTTTTCCATTCTGCTCAAATTTTTGCACCAATTCTTCCGGCACACTGTCAAAGTCTCCTACTGCCAGCTGAGGAGTCAGGTTATTCCTGTCGTAGAATCTTAATCCTCCATCTGCTGCCGCCAGCAAAGCTCCCTTATTTTTTTCTAAAAAATCGAGGGCAAAATCCTCCTCGATATTGCCCCCACTGATAATTACTGCATCAAACATGTCAGTCTCCCTCAGAATAAAATCGTCCAAGCTTCTGCTTCATGATTCTGAGATTGCTTTCTATATTTCCATTAAAAACTCCAGAACCTGCCACAATCAGATTTGCCCCTGCTTCCAGCGCAATATCTATTGTCTGTTCATTCATTCCTCCATCCACCTGGATATCTACATCCAGACCTTCCTCGTCAAGCATTTTTCTCAGCTCGCGAATCTTCTCCGTACATTCTGTCATATACTTCTGACCGCCAAATCCCGGCTGCACAGTCATAAGGAGTACCATATCCACATCAGAAAGAAGGTGGCTGATATCGTTTAAGGGAGTGGCCGGCTTAATAGAAACTCCTGCCCTGGCCCCTGCATCGCGAATCGTTTCAATGGTTCTTTCCAAATCTTCGCAGGCCTCTGCATGTACAGTAATAGAATCTGCACCGCAATCCACAAAATCCCTGATATAGCGCTCAGGCTCTGTGACCATGAGATGCACGTCAAAAAACATACGGGTTTCCTTTCGGATGGACCGAATCACAGGCATACCAAATGAAATACAGGGAACAAAATCTCCATCCATGACGTCAATATGAAGCCATTCTATTCCATTTTTTTCCATAATTTGAATCTGTTCACCCAATCGATTAAAATCCGCTGATAAAATAGAAGGGCATAATCGATAATTCATACATTAATATCTCCTTTTTGCTTTTAATTCTTCGTAAAGATTTACATAATCCCCATAACGAAGCGCACTGATTTCCCCTTGTGAAAGCGCCTCTTTTACAGCGCAGTCGGGTTCATGAATATGCACACAGCCCTGAAACCTGCACTGTCCTTCGTATTTCCCAAATTCCGGGAAATACTGTTTTAATTCTTCTTTCTCCATGTTTTCCAGATAAAGAGAGGAAAAGCCCGGTGTATCTACCAGATACGTATTTTCGCCGACAGGAATAATCTGCGAGTGGCGGGTTGTGTGCTTTCCCCTGCCAAGCTTTCTGCTGATTTCTCCTGTTTCCATATAGACCTGCGACTGCATTCGATTGGTGATGGAGGACTTTCCCACCCCCGAGGGTCCCGCCACAACCGTTGTTTTTCCCAAAAGCAGTCTTCTGATTTCTTCCATATTCTCTTCTTCTCTGGCACTGCACAGAACCACATGATATCCGCCCCTGGTATAGGTGCTGTACAGGAAATCAAGCTCCTGTACACCTGCCAGATCCTTTTTATTAAAGCAGATATTTACGGGAACCTTCGCCTGCTCCATTGTAACCAGAAAACGGTCCAGAAGCATATAATTTGGCTTTGGGTTGTCCACAGAAAAAATCACCAACGCCTGATCCACATTTGCCACTGCCGGACGTATCAGAGAATTTCTCCTCTCAAGAAGGCGAACAATATTTCCCTTCTTGTTTTCTTCATCCAGAACCTCCAGCTCCACATCATCTCCCACTAAAGGCTTTTGGTTGTCCTTTCGGAAAACTCCCTTTGCCTTGCATTCATAGACTCCGCAGGCTTCCACATAAACATAGTAAAAGCCTGCGATTCCTTTCATAATTTTTCCCTTCATGCCCTGTTACTGCTCCTGAAAGGTGAGAGGATAGTGTCCCAGCTTCTTAGGTTCTCCGTTTATGATTTCTGAGACATGCAGCTCTCCGCTGCTGACCCCGCTCTTTCCGACTATATTAAGCTGATAGGGGAACTCCAGAACCTCTCCGTCAACAATCATGGTCGCTTCAATTTCCCCGTTAACCTCCTGCACCAGCTCAAGTCTCAGAGGGCCTCCAAGATAGCCTTCCGGCGTGTTCAGCTTCTGATTACATACCCAGTTTCCACTTCCTGTAGAAGCTGTTGTCTCATCAGAAGCACTTGCTGTGTCATTGGAAGCATCCGCCGTATCAGGCGCAGCTGTAGGCTGTACAGCTGTGTTCTCAGAACTCTGCGCTGTCTCAGGTTCAAATACCTCCTCCGGGAGTTCCTGATAGAGTGCGTCATTGTCACTCACAACAATCGTAACTGTGTCTCCTGATTTTACAGTTTCTCCCTGTGCCGGCGTTGCGGAGAGAATCACATCCTCTGCCTCATAATCATCATACTGTCTCTGAACCTTCACTGTGATTCCTTGGTCAAGGAAAGACTGTACAAGCTCGTCATTGTATATCTGTCCGCTCAGCTCTTCCATCTGAATTTCCTTAAGGCCCTGGCTGATTTTATACGTAATCGTAGAATATTTCTGAACCATACTTCCTGCTGCCGGCTCCTGAGAGGAAATCTGTCCCTTCTCCTGAGAGGAGGCTTCCTCGCCTGCAAACTTCACGCCAAGATGACGGCCCTGCGCTTCTGCTGCCGCTGCTTCCTCAGTCATACCCACAAGCCTCGGAACCTCTACAAGAGCATTGTCATCATCCTCGTTCTGCGCATTTTGCTGATTATTTGTCTGCTGCGAAGGGTTCCCTTCTCCAAAAAGTCCTGCCTTATTTCCGATAAACCAGATTGCGCCTGCCAGAACCACAATTCCCACTGCAAGCCCTGCAAGAGTCACCGTTATCTGAAGCTTTCTGCTCTTGTGCTTTTTCTTTTTTTTGCCAGTATCCCGCTTTTCCCTCTTTATAGGATAATCATCGTCATCATAATAGTCGTTCTCTGTGACTTCCTTTTCCAGCTCCTTGGCATCCTCCTGAACATGTATTGTTGGCTTTTGCGCCTTATTTACATTCACCTTTCCGGAGCTGCTCTTGATAGTTGTCAGGTCATTGTCTGAAATCACAAGCGTCTTTGCGCCCTCGTCCACAGGAACCTGTTTCACAAAGTCCCCCTCCGGGTCAATCAGCGAACGCTTAAGATCTGCAATCACCTCATCCATTCTCTGATACCTGCGGTCAACGCTCTTTTGTGTACATTTGTTAATAATCTGTTCCAGACTGTACGGAAGCTCAGGGGCGTACACACTCGGAGGAACCATCTCCTCCTGCAGATGCTTGATAGCAATGGCGACTGTTGTATCTCCCTCAAAGGGAACCCTTCCTGTCACCATCTCATAGAGCGTGATTCCAAGAGAATAAATATCGCTCTTCTCATCGCTGTAGCCGCCTCTCACCTGCTCAGGAGAGCTGTAATGAACAGAGCCCATCACATTGGAGCTTATCGTGTTGGAGGAGGCTGCCCTGGCAATACCAAAATCGGTTACCTTGACCTTTCCGTCCGTGGAAATCATAATATTCTGGGGTTTCACATCCCTGTGTACAATGCCATGGCTGTGCGCGGCTTCCAGTCCCATGGAGACCTGAATGGCAATGCTGGTAGCTTCTTTGATAGAAAGCTTTCCTTTTTTGTTGATATACTCCTTGAGAGTAATACCTTCAATAAGCTCCATCACAATATAGTGCATCCCATCATCTTCGCCAACATCAAAGACATTAACAATATTCGGATGGGTCAGTCCGGCAGCTGCCTGAGCCTCACTTCGAAATTTCCGAATAAAGGTTGTATCCTCCCGAAATTCCGGTTTCAATATTTTCGCAGCCACAAATCGGTTCAGCTTATGATCCTTTGCCTTATATACATCGGCCATTCCGCCTGTACCTATCTTGCTGACAATCTCATACCGTTCTCCTAAAATCATTCCCGTTTTTAACATTTGTCCACCTCGTTCGTGAATGGTTCTACCAATACAACTGCTATATTATCCTTTCCTCCGTTGTTATTGGCGCGTGTTACCAGAGCTTCTCCTCTTGCTTTAAGACTCATTTGAGGAGTCAGAATAATTTCTTCCATCTCATGATCTGCAACCATATTGCTCAGGCCATCTGAACACATCAGAATCATGCTGTCCTCTGCCAGAGGAAGTTCAAAAAAATCAATGTTCACCCTCTCTTCAGCGCCCAGGGCGCGGGTGATAATATTTTTATCCGGATGGTTTCTGGCTTCCTCTTCATTGAGTTCGCCCATCCGCACCATTTCCTGTACCAGTGAATGATCTCTGGTAACCTGATGAATTCGTGAATCAATCACATACAACCTGCTGTCTCCTACATTGGCTATGTAAGCATACCTTCCCACAATCGTAGCTGCCACAATCGTAGTTCCCATACCGGCCAGAGTGGGATTCTTGGCAGCCTGAGAGCGTATCTCCTCATTGGCTGCTTCTATGGCATGCCGCATGACCTTCACAGGATTAAAATCCCTGTCTCTGGATATGGCATCTGCCATGACTCTGACAGCATAAGAGGAGGCAAAATCTCCTGCACTATGTCCGCCCATACCGTCCGCCACCACAAATAGATTTGGCAGATTTCCAACAGGTGACTCCGATACAAAGACGTAGTCCTGATTCATCTTTCTCTTCTGGCCTACGTCTGTAGCCGAATAAACCCTCATGTCATCTCTCGCTTTCTGTCAACGTTACTGTTTTGCTGCAACACATGAACAATAACCTGTCAATTCCATTACCTGCTTCCCACAGCTCATAAAATGAACCGCAGCTGCTTCTATTATTTCATTCCTTATCTGTAAGCTTCCCACAAATCTGACCTTTTGAATGAAATCTGTCTCCTTTTGAAATAAACCGCTTTCTAAGCTGTCCACAGGCACCGTCTATATCACTGCCCATTTCCCTTCTAATAGTAACATTTATTCCGCATTTTTCAAGTTTTATTTTAAAATTCTCCACAGCCTGACGGGTAGATTTTTTAAAATCTCTTTCTCTTATAGGGTTTACAGGAATCAGATTTACATGTGCATGCATATCTCCGATCAGAGAAATCAATTCCTGTACCTCCTCCTCTCTGTCATTGACTCCTGCCACAAGGCTGTATTCAAAGGTTATGCGCCGTCCTGTCTCCTGAAAATAATGCCTGCATGCAGCCATCAGTTCATCCAGACTATAGCGGTTGGCAATCGGCATAAGTTCCCTCCTCTTCTTATCTGTAGGGGCATGAAGGGAAAGGGCAAGCGTTATCTGAAGCTTTTCCTTTGCAAGCTCATACATCTTTGGAACAAGTCCGCAGGTGGATACCGTGAGGTTTCTCTGACTGATGTGAAGTCCTCCCTCACCTGTGAGAATATGGATAAACCGAAGAAGGCTGTCATAATTATCCAGCGGCTCTCCTGTTCCCATCACCACCACATTCGAGACTCTTTCTCCTGTGAGCGCCTGAATTCTGTAAATCTGATCCAGCATCTCAGAGGGAGAGAGATTTCTGGTCCACCCGTCCAGAGTCGAAGCGCAGAATCTACAGCCCATTTTACAGCCCACCTGAGAAGAAATACACACAGAATTGCCGTGCTTGTAGCGCATCAGCACGCTCTCCACTACATTTCCGTCCTCCAGACAGAAGAGATATTTCTGCGTTCCGTCAAGCCTGGAGGTCTGCACCTGCGCTGCCTCCAGAACAGTCAGAGGATATTCCCTCTTAAGCCTCTCCCTAAGGCTCTTTGGAAGATTTGTCATTTCATCATAGGAAGAGCAGAGCCTCTCATGCATCCAGGAATACAGCTGCGCTGCCCGAAACGGCTTGTCTCCCAATTCTCTCATAAGAGCCTTTAGCTCCTCAAGGGTCATGGATTTGATATCATACTGTTCCATTTTTATTTTCTCCTGAATCTCGCCACAAAAAATCCATCCGTGCGATGAATTCCCGGAAGCAGCTGCAGATAGCCAAGTCTTGTGGATTCACAATGAAGCTCCTCTGGAAGCATAGGATCCAGACTCTCAAGCTTAAATGGATAATTATTGAGAATCCACATCATATTGTCTTCGTTTTCCTCTCTGGCAATGGTGCAGGTGCTGAAAATCAGCACTCCCCTTGGCTTTACATACTGCGCGGCCTTATCCAGAATCCTTCTCTGCAAAATCACCAGCTCTTCCTGCTTTCTCTGCGTCATACGATACTTGATATCCGGCTTTTTTCCAATCACTCCATAACCTGAGCACGGGACGTCTGCAAGCACAATGTCTGCCTGAATCTCAGAGTCCACGTCAAAAACCGTAGCGTCCAGCACCCGAGCCTGCACATTGATGGTCTTCATGCGAAGGATATTATCCTTGATAAGGTTGACCTTATATTCTGAGATATCTCTTGCATCCACGGTTCCATAGCCCTCCATCTTATCTGCCAGATGAAGGCTCTTTCCTCCAGGAGCAGCGCACATATCTATAATATAATCTCCCTTTCTCGGATTCGCTGCCTCTGCCACAAGCATTGAGCTTACATCCTGTACCTGTATTTTTCCTTCCAAAAAAGCATTCAGAGTCATCACATGATTATAATCGGAAATCTCCAGTGCATAAGGCAGATAGGGTCCCTGCTTCACTGTCACTCCCTGTTCCCTGAGACTTTGAATAGTTTCCTCTGTAGAATTCAGATACTGTGCGCACCGCACAGAGGTAGGCCTCTCCTCCAGAAAGGCCTTGAGCATTTTCTCTGTAGTCTCTTCCCCGTAGGCAGTAAGCCATCTGGCTACCAGAGCCTCTGGCATGGAATAGCGAATCGAGTAATAACGAAGAATATTTTCATCTCTGGAAGGATAGACAACATTCTCAAGCTCTCTTGCAATGGTTCGCAAAACACCATTCACAAAAGGCTTCAGATTGTAGAAGCCCTTTTTCTGAGCCAGCTTGACCGCCTCATTGCACACAGCGCTGTCAGGAACACTGTCCATGTATTTGAGCTGGTACACGGCGCTTCTGAGAATCTCTCTGATAGGAGGCTTCATTTGTTCTGCCTTTACCTTTGAAAAGGTATCTATAATATAATCAATCTGTATTTTATATTCCAAAGTTCCCTCGCTCACCCGGGTGATGAACGCCCGGTCAGGCTTTGGAAGAAACTGATATTTGGAAAGTGCCTCCCGCAGAGCAATGTGGCTGGGAATTTGCTCCTCGTTCACTGCCAGCAGAATTTCCATAATCATTTCTCGTGTATTCATTCCCTTAGTCACGGTCTCTTCGTCCTCCGGCAAGTATCACTAATCTCAAAAGCTGCAAAACAGAGGCTGCCACAGCTGCTACATAGGTAAGAGCTGCTGCCCTGAGTACCTTCCTGGCTCCCTGTGTCTCATCGTTTCCCAAGATTCCAAAGCTCTCCAGCATCCGAAGAGCCCTCGCAGATGCATCAAATTCCACAGGAAGCGTCACAAGCTGGAACAGCACAGCAAGAGAAAAAAGAACAATTCCCAGGGTCAAAAGTCCGGATATCTGCAAAAGAAGCCCTGCCAGAAAAATAGGCCAGGAAAGGCTGGAGCCAAAGTTTGCCACAGGTACCAGCATGCTTCTCACAGTCAGAGGCAGATATTCCTTCTGATGCTGAATGGCATGGCCGCATTCATGAGCCGCCACACCCAGAGCTGCCAGTGAGGTGCTTCCATACACAGATTCAGACAGGCACACCTGCTTTGTCCTGGGGTCATAATGATCAGTAAGGCTTCCCTTCACAGGGCGTACAGACACGTCCCGAGCTCCTGCCGTATACAGAATCCTCTCCGCCACCTGGGCTCCGGTAAGCCCACATCTGCTGCGCACCCGGCTGTAGGATGCATAGGTCGATTTCACCCCTGCGGACGCAGCCATGGAAAGCAGCATTCCAATTACCAGCAAAAGATAGGTCCAGTCAAATCCCCAATAAATTCCTCGTCCAAAGTACATACGTTTCACTCCTTTGTCATTGTAAGCATGGTTCCTCTCTCTATCTCATATCCTCTCAAAAAAGCGTCTGCAGCCATTCTCTTTTTTCCTTCCAGCTGCACCTCCTCAAAGCACAGGGCGCCCTTGCCGCAGGTCACATGAATCCCCTTCCTGTCTGTCTTAAAAACGGTTCCAGGCGTCCCTCCCTCATGATTCTCCTCAACAGCGCAGCTCCAGATTTTAAGCGTCTTTCCGTGGATAAAGGTATAAGCGCTCGGCCAGGGATTTAAGCCTCTCACCAGTCGTTCCAGCTCTGCGGCAGGCTTTCTAAAATCAAGCATTCCCATTTTCTTGGAAATCATTCCTGCATAAGGAGTAGGACTCTCCTTTGGCTGCTTTTCATAGCTCGCGCTTCCATCCATAATAGAGGGAATAGTCTCTATCAAAAGCCTTGCCCCTGCTTCACTCAGCTTATCAAACAAGCTTCCTCCTGTCTCCTTCTCTTCCAGAGGAATCACTACTCTGGAAATCATGTCTCCTGTGTCAATTCCCTCATCCATACGCATGAGCGTCACTCCGGATTCCTTCTCCCCGTCAATCACTGCCCGTTGAATCGGGGCAGCGCCTCTATATTTCGGAAGAAGAGAAGCATGAATATTAATGCAGCCATAACGCGGAAGCTCCAGGATAGCCTTTGGAATAATTTGTCCAAAAGCAGCCACCACAATCATGTCTGGCAAAAGCTCCTGCATCAGAGCTATAAATTTCGGATTTCTCGCCCTGTCGGGCTGGTATACTGGCAGAGCGTGCTTTAAGGCCTCCTCCTTCACAGGAGTAGGAATCAAAGTCTTTCCTCTGCCCTTTGGCTTGTCCGGCTGCGTCACCACAGCACACACCTCATAGCCATTTTCCACAAGCGCCCGGAGTGCGCCCACAGAAAAATCCGGTGTTCCCATATAAACAATTCTCATCCTTGTCACCATTCCTTCCTGCCAGGCGATCAGTCATCCTCTTCTTCATATTTCACTGTGTGAAGCTCTCCCTCCACAAATTGTGTGTACATGATTCCGTCAAGATGATCAATTTCATGACAGAAGGCTCTGGCAAGCAGCCCCTCGCCTTCTATCTCAAATTCCTGCATGTCTTCGTCAAGGGCGCGGACCTTCACATAGTTGGGGCGTGTCACCTTTCCTGCCATTCCCGGAACGCTCAGGCACCCTTCATCCCCTGTCTGCTCTCCGGCCGTCTCTATGATTTCCGGATTAATAAGCACAATCGGGCCGTCTCCCACGTCAATGACCACGATTCTCTTCAAAACTCCCACCTGCGGAGCAGCAAGACCAACTCCCATTGCCTCATACATGGTATCAAGCATGTCGTCAATCAACTGAGAAATCCTGTTTGTCACCTTGTCTACAGGGCGGCATTTTTTTGTAAGAACCTCGTCGCCCTCTGTTCTGATTGTTCTGATTGCCATTGTTCCATCTCCTTGTTCTAAGTGTTTGCTTAAATGTGAAAATTGATTACTGTTTCTCTTTTTTCAGAAATCAAAATCAAACTGAATATATAATTTTTTAAAGCCTGTGTTCGCCTGAATATATTTTTCCAGCTTATCCTTCACTGCAAGAAGCTTTGCAGCATCCTGGTGCTTAAAATACAAAACCATTCTGTATACATCATTCACCTTTCCCACAGCCTGGTCTGCCGGCCCTATGAGCTGAAGGTCTGGATGGGGATAGATACGCAGAGCAAACCTCTTGAGGTACTCCATAGCGGTTTTCAAAAGCTCCTGCTCCTCTCCCTGTGCAAGAATCGCCATCATGCAGGCAGTCGGAGGATATCTTAAAAGCTTTCGATAAGTAATCTCTTCCCTGTAGAACGCCTCGTAATCCTGCCTTGCGGCAGCTACAATACTGTAATGCTCAGGATGATAGGTCTGGATAATCGCCTCTCCGGGTCTCTCCCCTCTTCCTGCGCGTCCTGCTGCCTGACAGATGAGCTGAAAGGTACGCTCTCCGCTTTGATAGTCCTCAGCATACAGAGACAAATCTGCTGCAAGAACCCCCACCAGGGTCACTCCCGGAAAATCATGTCCCTTCACAATCATCTGGGTTCCGATAAGAATATCTGCCTCCCTTTTTGAAAAGACAGACAAAATTTCCTCATAATCTCCCTTTTTTCTGGTTGTGTCATAGTCCATTCTGAGAATCCGCGCCTCCCCAAACCGATGGCTTACCGCCTCCTCAATCTGCTGCGTGCCTGCCTTAAAGCCTCCGATATGAGGAGATCCGCACTGCGGACAGGACAGAAGCTTTGGCGTCTCGTATCCACAGTAATGACATACAAGTCTTCCTCCCTTATGTTCTGTAAGGGAAACGTCACAGTGCGGACATTTCATCACATATCCGCACAAGCGGCAGGCTATAAAGCCGGCATAGCCTCTTCTGTTGAGAAACAAAATACTCTGTTCCCCCTTTTGAAGCCTTTCCTCTATGGCAGAGGCAAGACGTCTGCTTAAAATAGAGCGATTTCCTGCGCAAAGCTCTTTTTTCAGGTCCACAATCTCTGCTGCAGGCAAGGACCGCCCTGCGTAGCGTCCCTCCAGGATAAAGAGGGCATAGGCGCCGCTGACAGCACGATAATAGGCTTCCAGGGACGGAGTCGCCGATCCCAGAAGCACTCTGGCTCCCTCCAGCTCTGCCCGGTAAATGGCAGTTTCTCTGGCATGATATCTGGGGGAATGCTCACTCTTGTACGTATGCTCATGCTCCTCGTCAATGATAATAAGTCCCAGGTTCGGAAAGGGTGCAAAGAGAGCAGAGCGAGGTCCAATCATAATCTGCACCTGACCGCTCTTTGCTCTCCTCATCTGGTCATAGCGCTCTCCCTGCGACAGCCTGGAATTCATCACAGAAATCCGCTCTCCAAACCTCCTGTAAAAGCGCATCACTGTCTGATAGGTCAGGGAAATTTCAGGAATCAAAAGAATCACCTGCTTTCCCTGGCTGAGCATTTCTTCCATAAGCTCCATGTATACAAGCGTTTTTCCGCTTCCTGTGATCCCTCTTAAAAGGCAGGGACGGGGCTTTTCCTGACTCCACTCCTTCAAAATTCCCTGCACAGCGCTCTTTTGTTCAGAAGTGAGCTCCACAGCAGCGCAGGCTTCCTTTTCTTTTGGTTTAACAGGGTTTCGGTACTCCTCCTCTTCGCGCAGGCTTGCGATTCCATCTTTTTCCAGAGCAGCAGTCAGCTTGCTGCCGCAGCCAAGCTTCTGACAAGCAAGGGAATAATCCAGCTTTCCCTCTGCAAGAAGAGCTTCCACAACCCTGGCTCTTGCCCTGTACTTTTTTTTCTCCATTTCCTTAAGATAAGCGCCGGCCTTCTCCCTGGAAGCCAGAAGGACGAGAAATTTCCGGGACTTTGCCGTCATCTTTTCCTTCATGGGAAGAACAGTCTTTAAGGCCTGAATCATTGTTGAACCATATTGGCGGCGCATCCATGCAGCCAGCGCAATGAGCCTGGATTCTACAGTCTCGCCGCTGCTTCTTATCTCCTTAATCGGACGGATTCTCTGTACGTCAATCTCCGGCTGCTGCGTCAGCTCTACCACATATCCAGAGATTTCGCGTTTTCCAAAGGGAATCGTAACCACCATTCCCTCCCGAAGCACCCCCTCCATGGAGGCAGGCACTTCATATTGAAAGGCTCGATCCAGCTTTTCGCTGGAAATATCCACGATAATGTTCGCATACATACTGCCTTCCCTATTGTCTCTCTCTGTCTTCTCTGAGAATATCTGCAATCAATACTCTCTCGTCCATGGGATATTTCTTTCCTTTAATTTCCTGATAATCCTCATGCCCCTTGCCTGCCAGAATCACAATATCTCCTGGCTCTCCGTGATGAATCGCATAAGCAATGGCCTGCTTTCTGTCTGCGATTTCCACATATTTTCCGTTTGTTTTTGCCATTCCAACCTTGATATCATCGATAATGGCCTGCGGCTCTTCATCTCTGGGATTGTCTGAGGTGATAATCGTGAGGTCTGCAAGGCGGCCTGAAACCTCTCCCATCTCATATCTTCGGAGCTTAGAGCGATTGCCTCCGCAGCCGAACAGACACACCAGACGATGCGGCTGATATTCGCGAAGGGTTGTGAGAAGGCTCTCCAGAGCCATGGCATTGTGGGCATAGTCAATCATAAGGGTAAATTCATCAGATACCTTTACCATCTCAATACGTCCCTTGACATGTGCTGTTCTGAGCGCATTCACAATGTCTGCCTCATGCACGCCAAAGTGACGGCAGATAGCAATCGCTGTCAGAGAATTGTAGATACTGAATTTGCCTGGAATATCAATTTCCACAGGAAAATTCAGAAATCCCTTGAGGTGATAGGCAATGCCAAGCACACCCTTTGCAGAGATAAGCCGAGCATCCTCTGCCCGAAGGTCTGCCTCAGGGGAAAAGCCATAGGTTTCCAGTGTACAGGTGTGTCCTTCTATGATTTTCTCAAAATGCTCGTCGTCTCTATTCACGATTCCGACCCTGCACTGCTTGAGAAGAAGCGCCTTGCACTGAAGATAATGTTCAAAATCCCGATGCTCGTTCGGCCCGATATGGTCAGGCTCAATGTTTGTGAAAATGCCAAAATCAAATACAAAGCCCTGGGTTCTGTGAAGCATAAGTCCCTGGGAGGCAACCTCCATAACCACACAGTCGCAGCCGTTCTCCACCATCTCATGGAAATATTCCTGAATCTGATAGGATTCTGGAGTGGTATTTGCAGAAGGAATCACCTTATCTCCGATAATAGTTTCAATCGTGCCGATAAGTCCCACCTTGTGTCCTGCATTTTCAAGGATGGATTTTACCATGTAGGTGGTAGTGGTCTTGCCCTTTGTTCCTGTGATTCCAATGGTTCT
The DNA here is from genome assembly GCA_030537135.1 of Eubacteriales bacterium. Classification (GTDB taxonomy): domain Bacteria; phylum Bacillota; class Clostridia; order Lachnospirales; family Lachnospiraceae; genus Blautia_A. The sequence goes on from JAUNOP010000040.1 coordinate 27,642, forward strand.
GAGCTTTTCTGCCGGGTGCCCAAACCAGGCAGCAGAGATAAAGGCCATGGCATAGCGGCTGTCCGCAACCTGAATCACAGTGACATTTGAGGGAACCTCCACCGGATGCTCTACCAGAAGCGCAGCCGCTCCCTTTGTGCATACATCGGAAGCAAATTTGTGTCCGTCCACAACATAGCCGCAAATACAGAGAAACAAACAGCCTGGTTCTGCCTTTCTGGAATCATTCACAAGGCCTGTGATTTCCACATCCAGACTTCCCTGCAGGCAGGTATATTCCAGCTTTTCTAATAAAGATGATAATTTCATATGTCCGCCTCCATTTATTCATTTATAGGAAAACAGTCTTTTTTTATATGCTGCAGCAGCATATACCGCCGCGCAGAAGTATATGATGTTGGAGTCAAAAGGTATTTGGAAGCTTTTGACTCGTATCAGTATATTTTTATACTATGTTATAGAATATCACACCTTCCCCTCAAAAGGGAAGAGTTTTAAGAGTTTTTGTTTTCTTAATATTTTTTCTTTTTGTTTTAGAAAGCTGTCACACTTTGCACACATTTTTCTCCTATAATAGGTCTTGGATAGATGAATACCACTCTCTATCTCCCCCCTCAAACAAACGGCACCCTTTGCGAGACAGCAAAGGGTGTTTTGCATTTCTTATTGCATTTTGGGAAAATAAATTTTATAATGGAAGATATTCCAGCTCCGGCTGTTTTTTGTTTTTACTGCCTGCATCAGCAGACATTATTCTGAAGGAAAGAAATGAGGTATTTTCTATGAGTGAAAAAACCGTTGTCGTTGCACTTGGACACCGCGCTCTCGGCACTACTCTTCCAGAGCAGAAGAAGGCTGCCAAAACCACTGCCAAGGCAATTGTTGATTTGGTATCTGCCGGTGTGAATGTGGTGATTTCCCACAGCAATGCGCCCCAGGTAGGCATGATTCACACTGCTCTGAATGAATTCGGGAAAGCGCACCCAGACTACACCTTTGCCCCAATGTCTGTATGCTCTGCCATGAGTCAGGGCTATATTGGCTATGACTTACAGAATGCTATCCGGGCAGAGCTGATTTCCAGGGGCATCTATAAGCCTGTCAGCACCATTCTGACTCAGGTTGTGATCGACCCCTATGATGACGCTTTTGCTGAGCCTGAGAAAATTATCGGACGTTTTCTTACAAAGGAAGAGGCTGAGGCAGAAGAATATAAGGGGAATTTTGTGACTGAAGTGGAGCCTGGGCGCTTCCGCCGTATTGTGGCCGCACCAAAGCCTCAGAGAATCGTGGAGATTGATACTGTGCGCACCCTTGTGGACGCAGGACAGATTGTCATCGCAGCAGGCGGCGGCGGAATTCCTGTTATGGAGCAGGGAATTGATTTGCGCGGCGCCAGCGCTGTCATTGAAAAAGACCTGACAAGCGGTCTTATGGCAGAGGAGCTGGGCGCTTCTGACCTTATCATTCTCACCAGTGTTGAGAAGGTCAGCCTGTATCATGAGACAGACAAGGAGGAGTTTCTCGATATTATCAGCGTAGAGGAAGCCAGACAATATATGGCAGAAAATCACTTTGCCCCAGGCTCCATGCTGCCGAAATTTGAGGCAGGCGTGTCCTTTGTAAGCAAGGGAGAGGGAAGGCGCACCATTATCACAGATATTTCTCACGCAAAGGCAGGTTATCTGGAAAAGACAGGAACCATCATCAAATAAACGAGGGTCATCTAATGTACGTCCCTGGAACTTTTTATCTGCAGTAAAAAAGTCTTCTCTCTGAGTTTTTTGGTTCTTTCTGAACTTTGGGTATTACAAGAAAAGGTAGATATGAAAGTATC
>JAUNOP010000041.1 GCA_030537135.1 Eubacteriales bacterium
CGGGTCAGGGACTTTCACCCTTTAGAACGTGCGCCCGCCGGGCGCACATAGAAAACGGGCATATTCCTGTAAGAATATACCCGTTTCGTTACGGTTTGCCTGCGTTCACGGCAGTATGCTTTGCAATTCACAGAAATACTGCGCATCAACTGACTATCCTTCTGTTTCTTTGTTCTGTGCCTCTGTATCTGGCTCTGTCTGTCCGGCTGCCTCTTCTTCCTTTGCAGGGCTTCCCTTCCATCTTACACACTTCACGCCGTTCTCTTCCACAAGCTCCAAATCATCCAGATTCTTCGGAATCTCCATTCCCTGCTCAGTCGCCCGGAAAATCTTCATAAACTCCCTGCCTGTGATAGTCTCCTTCTGAATGAGATACTCTGCAATCTTGTCCATAACCTTCCGATGGCCTGACAGCAGCCTCTTGGCCTCTTCATAAGACACTCGAAGCAGCTCCATTACCTCATGGTCTACCTCTGTGGCTGTATCATCTCCGCAGTTTAACACAGCCTGACCTCCAAGATACTGGTTCTCCTGGGACGCCAGCCCCATCAGTCCGAATTTGGAGGACATTCCATACTGGGTAATCATGGCTCTGGCAACCTTTGTCGCCTGCTCAATGTCATTTGCAGCTCCTGTGGTCACGGTGTCAAATACCAGCTCCTCTGCCGCGCGTCCTCCCAGGTATCCCACCAGCAGGGATTCCAGCTCTTTCTTGGTGTTCAGGAATTTCTCTTCCTCTGGCACATGCATCACATATCCCAGGGCGCCCATGGTTCGGGGAACAATTGTGATTTTCTGAACAGGCTCTGAATCCTTCTGGAGTGCGCTTACCAGGGCATGGCCGACCTCATGATAGGAGACAATTTTCCGCTCTCCCTCGCTCAGGATTCGATCCTTCTTTTCCTTTCCGACCAGAACCACCTCTACAGATTCCAGAAGATCCTTCTGGGATACAGCGACTCTTCCGCTTTTTACAGCGAGAATAGCCGCCTCATTGACCATGTTGGCGAGGTCTGAACCAACGGCTCCAGAGGTCGCAAGGGCAATTCCCTCAAAATCAACCGTATCGTCCAGCATCACTCCCTTTGCATGTACCTTCAGAATATCGATTCTTCCCCTCAGGTCCGGCCGCTCCACAATGACTCTTCTGTCAAATCTTCCCGGGCGCAGAAGCGCCGGATCTAAGACCTCCGGCCTGTTGGTTGCCGCAAGAATCAGAATTCCTGTGGAGGTGTCAAAGCCGTCCATCTCTGCAAGAAGCTGATTTAGAGTCTGCTCTCTCTCGTCGTTTCCTCCGCCTCCATATCTGGAGTCACGGCTCTTTCCGATGGCGTCCACCTCGTCAATGAAGATAATACACGGAGCATTTTTCTTTGCCTCATCAAAAAGGTCTCTTACACGGGAAGCGCCCACGCCCACAAACATTTCTACAAAGTCAGAGCCTGACAGAGAGAAAAAGGGTACATTGGCCTCTCCTGCCACAGCCTTTGCAAGCAGGGTTTTGCCTGTGCCGGGAGGTCCTACCAGCAGGGCGCCCTTTGGCAGCTTTGCACCGATTTTGGTGTATTTTGCAGGATTGTGAAGAAAATCCACAACCTCCTGCAGGGATTCCTTTGCCTCGTCCTGTCCAGCCACGTCCTTGAAGGTAACGCCTGTCTCCTTCTGCACATAGGCCTTTGCCCTGCTCTTTCCAACGCCCATCACGCCTCCGCCTTTGCCCATACGATTCATAAACAACATAAGAAGGCCGAACATCAGAAGGGTAGGCAAAAGGACAGAAATCAACATGGAAATCAGTTCAGCAGCCATGTCCGGCGGCTCTCTGCGGAAAATAATTCCTGTTCTCTGAAGTCTCTGTGTGAGAGCTGTTGCATCCTCTGTCAGGGTGACATAATATTTCTGTCCCTGATACAAGCCTCCGGAGTTCTTCAGAGTGATCGTGAGGGTGTCTGACTGAAGGACAACCTCTTTAATCTGATCCTTGTCCACTAATTCAATAAATTTATCATAGCTGATTTCACTGGAGCTGTCTCTGAACATACTGGTAAACAAAGAAAGGCACACCAGAGTTACAAGCAAACAAATCAGAAATGCCAGAATAGATTGACGCTTTTTATGTTTGGGACCATCTGAATTAGGATCATGATTATCGTTCTGCTGATTGTTTTTATTATTATCCATCTCTTTCCTCCTCTTAGAATCCTTCTTATTATAAAGGATTCCACTATTTTTCGCAACCAGCACTTTTTAAAAACGGCATTTTTCACAGATTTTTTAAAAAAATCAAAAAATCCCTGTTCCAACAGCCCTCTTTTGTAGTATACTAAAGCATGTTTAATGTCTGATATAATTGTGAGAAAGGAAATCAACCAATGAAACTAGGATTTGATAACGAGAAATACCTCTCTATGCAATCCGAACACATAAGGAAACGCATCAGCCAGTTCGGAAACAAGCTCTATCTGGAATTCGGAGGCAAGCTCTTTGACGACTATCATGCCTCCCGCGTCCTTCCGGGCTTTGAACCGGACAGTAAGCTTCGGATGCTGATGCAGCTCTCTGAACAGGCAGAAATCGTGATTGTCATCAGCGCAGCTGATATTGAAAAAAACAAAATCCGAGGAGACCTGGGAATCACCTATGATGAAGATGTCTTCCGTCTCATGGAAGCCTTCACTGCACGCGGTCTGTATGTAGGAAGCGTGTGCATTACTCAGTATTCAGGGCAGGAGAGCGCAGACCTTTTCCGAAAGCGTCTGGAAAAGCTTGGAATTCCTGTGTACCGTCACTATCTCATTCCAGGATATCCAAACAATACCTCTCTTATCGTGAGTGACGAAGGCTATGGAAAAAATGACTATATCAAGACCTCGCGCCCTCTGGTGGTCATCACAGCGCCAGGACCTGGAAGCGGCAAGATGGCCACCTGCTTATCCCAGCTTTATCATGAATACAAACGGGGAATTACCGCCGGCTATGCCAAGTTTGAGACCTTCCCTATCTGGAATATTCCCCTCAAGCATCCGGTAAATCTGGCCTATGAGGCTGCTACCGCTGATTTAAATGATGTAAATATGATTGACCCCTTCCACATGGAGGCCTATGGAGTGACAACCGTCAACTATAACCGCGATGTGGAGATTTTCCCTGTGCTGCAGGCAATGTTCGAGAAAATCATAGGCTCCTGTCCGTATAAGTCTCCTACAGATATGGGGGTAAATATGGCTGGAAACTGTATTGTGGACAACGCCGTCTGCAAGGAGGCCTCCAGACAGGAAATCATCCGCAGGTACTATAAGAGTATGAATGCTCTGGCACTTGGAAACGGCAAGGAGGAGGAGGTTTATAAAATCCAGCTTCTTCTTCAGCAGGCTCATGTAACGCTCTCCGACAGAAAGGCGGTTCCTGCCGCTCTTGCCGAGGAGACACGAACAGGAGCTCCTGCCGGCGCTCTTGAGCTTCCTGACGGAAGGATTGTTCTGGGCAAGACCTCTGAGCTCCTGGGAGCTTCCTCTGCTCTCCTGCTCAATGCTCTGAAAGAGCTGGCAGGGATTCCCCATGAGCACAAGGTAATCTCTCCTGAGGCCCTTCTTCCCATTCAGGAGCTGAAAATCAAGTATCTTGGCAGCAAAAATCCGCGCTTACATACAGATGAAACCCTGATTGCCCTCTCTATCAGCGCCGCTGCCAACAGGGAAGCGCGTATGGCTCTGGAGCAGCTCAAAAAGCTCAAGGGCTGTCAGGTTCACAGCTCTGTCATGCTCTCCCCGGTAGATATCAGCGAATTAAGAAGACTCGGCGTAGAGCTTACCATGGAATCCAAGACCGAGAAAAAGCCTGTATATCAATGATCTCTTCTTTTCACAAGGAGTACACAGAAAAAGGACAGGGGATATGCTTCCCTTCTTAGCATATCCCCTGCTTTTGTTCCCCTATTTTGTGTATACTCCCAACCTTACTGTCTGCTTATTCTTCATAGCCGTTCGGATTCTGAGACTGCCATCTCCAGGAATCTGCGCACATCTCCTTGATTCCGAATTCTGCCTTCCAGCCAAGCTCCCTCTCAGCCTTGGAAGCGTCTGAATAACAGGTAGCAATATCGCCAGGACGGCGAGCCTTAATCACATATGGAATCTTCACGCCCGTAGCTTCTTCAAAGTTCTTTACAATATCCAAAACACTGTAGCCGACGCCGGTTCCAAGGTTATAGATACTAAGTCCTGATTTATCCTCGATCTTTTTGAGTGCCTTTACATGTCCCTTTGCCAAATCTACCACATGAATATAATCTCTTACGCCTGTTCCATCCGGAGTGTCATAGTCGTTTCCAAATACGCCGAGCTGTTTGAGCTTTCCGACTGCAACCTGGGTAATGTACGGCATGAGGTTGTTCGGAATACCATTCGGATTCTCTCCGATTGTGCCGCTCTGGTGCGCGCCGATAGGATTGAAATAGCGCAGAAGCACCACATTCCACTCTGGGTCTGCCTTCTGCACGTCTGTCAGAATCTGTTCCAGCATGGATTTTGTCCACCCATAAGGATTCGTACACTGTCCCTTGGGACACTCCTCTGTAATCGGAATCATGGCCGGATCTCCGTATACAGTCGCAGAAGAGGAAAAGATAATATTCTTCACGCCATGCCTGCGCATAACGTCTATCAGGGTCAGAGTTCCTGCAATGTTGTTCTCGTAATACTCCCATGGCTTTGCCACAGATTCTCCTACTGCCTTTAAACCGGCAAAATGAATACAGGATTCAATCTGCTCCTTGTCCATAATGTCATTCAGAGCCGCACGGTCCAGGATATCTGCCTTATAGAATTTCACAGGCTTTCCGGTGATTGCTTCCACTCTCTTGAGAGAGGCCTCGCTGGAATTGCAAAGATTGTCCACAACTACTACATCATAGCCGGCCTGCTGCAGCTCTACCACAGTATGGCTTCCTATATAGCCTGCTCCTCCTGTTACTAAAATTGCCATAGTTCTTACCTCCTGTTTTCCACTTGTATTTTCTCTCTTCATAGCTGTGCAGCACCTGCACAGCTACCTCCCTGCATCATTCTCATCACTATTATTTTACCACCATCCAGAGGTTTCCACAATAGCAAAATCCCAAGAATCAGAAGTGGTCCGGATATCTTCCTTCTTCCTTCATACGGCGAACTGCTGCCATGACCATAGGCTTGTCCTCCTTGTAGGTGACTCCATACCATTTATCCATGGACTTAAGTACCTGAACCTGAGCCTTTCCCTCTCTTAGAAGCTCGTCTACGACAAAAGGAAGAAAATATTCGCACTTCAGAGGATTTACTGCCAAATTTTCGTCCAGAAAACTCTCAAAGCGCGCCTTCAGCTCTTTGAGAATGCTTGCAGAAAAGCCCCACATATTCATAGAAACAATACTGTCCTCTGAAATAGAGTTCCAGGTTTGTCCTCCATCCTCTGTGTAGGAGACGCCCCCTTCTCTTCTCTCAATATGAGTTCTCTCATTGATTTTCGTGAGATACCCATTCTCATCTGTCATACATACGCCTCTTGCCACATGCCCATTCTCTGTGAGCGTATTCTTGAGCTGATAGCCTACCATCATGTATCGATACTTGTCCCCATCCTGGTTATTTGACAGATAATCGTATGCCATCTGAAATGCATGACGTCCATAGAAATCGTCTGCATTGATAACAGCAAAGGGACCGTCTATCTCGTCTATACAGCTCAAAATGGCGTGTCCGGTTCCCCAGGGCTTTACCCGGCCTTCTGGCACCTGATAGCCCTCCGGCAGATTGTCCAGACTCTGAAACACATAAGATACTTCCATTTTCCGGCTCACTCTGTCCCCAATAGCAGCTCTGAAATCCGCCTCATTTTCTCGTTTAATAATAAAAATCACCTTTTCAAATCCAGCTCTCATGGCATCATACACAGAAAAATCCATGATAATATGTCCCTCTTCATCCACAGGATCAATCTGCTTCAGACCGCCATATCTGCTGCCCATGCCAGCTGCCATGATTACCAATACCGGTTTTTTCATAATTTCCACCTATTCTTCAAATATCAGCTCTGCTCCTATTTAAAGCCCTTTCCTTTATTTACAAATTTTCTGAACGCTCTCTATACTCCTTTTATGTTCGCTGCACTTACAATAAATTCCCACATGTTTTCTCTGGGAATCACTCTCTGTCCTTCCCTGTCCGACTGCCAGAGAATTCTCTCTTCTTCAAGCTCCTCCAGGCGCTCCTCTTTGCCGTTTAAATAGCTCTGAATCCGTCTTGCAGCGCTTTGAAGCCGTGTATCCACTCCTGAAAGACGAATATCCAAAACCTCATAGCCCTGGGGCTTGCATTCTGCAAACCACAGCACCTCCCGCCTCTCCTTTAATGCCTGAATTTCTCTCCTTGCCTGACCAATCACATCTTCGCAGATTCTCCAGAGTTCCTCCTTATCTGCATCCTGATAGGCTTTTAGGATATGGATTCCAAGCTCTGCCTTTTTTCCAAGAAACCGGGCCAGAAGCTCATAATAAGACAGGAGATGATAAAACTCCTTATCCTTTTTTGCAGCATTGCCAAGCCTCTGCGCCAGCTGTTCATAATATTCTCCCACCCCCTGGCCTTCTATCTGTCCGTCAAATAGGCCGAGCATAGGATCCTGGTATAGAAGCCATTTGGACGGGTTGGCCTGATTTTCATTATGCGCTCCTGTGCCTGGAACACGATCCAGTCTGTCCAGAAGGAGCATTCCTTCAAAATTACTGTCAAATATCTGTTCCCATCTCTCTTTCCAATCCCTGTCCGTAATCTCGTCTCTGTAGGCACATTCAGCAAAATACACCAGAGACAAAAGACCTGCCTCCATTGGAGTCTCTGCCCCATTATCCTGCCAAAAGGTACAGAAGGCACTGGTAATTCCCTGCTCCTTTAATGCCAAAAAGGCCTTTGCCGTTGTATCCTGCGCCTTTTTGTAATTCGGAGACAGTCCGTTCCAGGTCCAGCCTCCTCCTGCAAAGCAAATCTTGTCTGAAAGCCGCTTATGAAGCCGCAGCATTTTCTCATACACAGCAGAATCATGGTGATAATAGTCCCAATAAACCAGAGTGAGGTCTTTTGGAGGCTTATCCTCCTCTCTCCATTCATAGTCTGGCGAGACTCCATAATAATCTCCATTTTCTGAGGCAAGGCTAAAATACATATCGCTCCAAATCATGGGCTCCAGACCATATTTTCGGCACAAAGCAGTCACTGTGTCCAGATGGCGCTTCATGATTGTGGTTCTGTCCTGAAAGCCGTTTTTTCTCAAATAATTGCCTAATCCCAGGTAAAAGGCCTCATCCATTCCCAGATGTACCTTTCTTGAGCGAAACATCCTGCTCACAGAGGCAAGCATGGCGTCAATCAGCTTCTGGGTTCTCTCTTCCCCTGCCATCAGAATATCCTCATTATCCTGAAGGCTCTGCATAACGGGCCAGCGAAGAGGTGTGTGAAGATGCGCCAGTGTCTGAATACAAGGGACAAGCTCTATTCCAAATATTTCTGCATAAGCATCACATTCTCTGATTTCCTGGGCCGTGTATCGTCCTCGGAAGGCTCCAAAGGAGGGGTATTCCGGTATCTCATAGGTATCCTCTGTGTACAGCATAAGCTGGTTCATTCCAAGCTCTGCCATAATCCTGATGTATCTCTTCACGGTTTCTGTGCGAAGGACTCCATTTCTTGAGCAATCCAGCATAGCTCCGAGCTGCTCCATAGAGGCTGCCTCGCGCATTTCCCAATTCTGCTCCTTGAGATGAGATAGGAGCCTGGAAAGCCCCCGGAAAAACTGGGCCTTTCCAGGATAGCGGATAACAGCCGCCTTTCCTTTTTTTCTGACGCTCAGAGCAGGCACTGTCTCCATTGTGGGAAGAATCCGAAAAGCTCCCTCCTCACTGTCTGCAAGCTCATGACCATATTTTTTCAGAAGAATTTCTGTTCCTGCTCCCAGTTCCTCCTGAAGCTGTTCTAATCGAAATTTCATAAATAAGATCCTTTCGTTTTTATAGGCAGAAGCTACTCACTAATTGAATAATTTTTCTCTGCCTTGCTCTCTTCTCTCTCATTCTTGATAATCAAATCCATAATCTCTTTGTATTTTCCTGTAATGTAGCCATAATTTTCCCTTTTGTGAGGAATGATGCAGTCTGTGCAATCCTTATAACCGCTCTCTGTGATTTTGAAGTTTCCTCCGCATTTTTTGCCCAGGGCATACAGAGGACAATAGCAGAACAGACAGTTAAAATCTTCCGGGTCTCCCTGCTTATGGCATGGGAAATATTCACATTCCCTGTGTGAAAAAAAAGAATAATTTTTATTCTTCCAGCGCTCCTTATTCATTCTGCCTCTCCTTCTGAAATCACCCGGCAGGTTCGGGTCCAGCGGAAATTCGCAATACCCATAGGGCACGATATCCACTTCACTGCTTGCTCATAACCGGGATTTTTTTCTAAAAAACAAAAAAGACGGAAATCTATCCCGTCAGCCTTCACATTATGTAATATTCTAAAACTGTTCAAAGAGGTAGCGATGCTGCTCCAGATGAGACCTGTGTGCGGACTGCTGTTGACAGCTTCTGGAATCCATTCATGAGTGCGCGGAGGGAACGGAAGACTGAAGCAGTATCGCCTGCCATTTAATCATGTATAATTCATATGAACAGGCGAACCATATTTCCATAAAAAATGCCTGCTTCTAAAGCAGACAACGACTGAACCTGCGGATTGATTCAGTTTGGTTGTTACACTTTACACGGAAGCCTAACCTCGCCATACAAAGCAGGTTTCCTGACTTCAGCATCATCGCCTGATCTCCCCTTCTCATACTCTCGTACAATGGGATTCTTGAGACCTCACTCCTCTGTTACAGTGACCGGATCGTTCAGGATTCTCACCTGATTCCCTCTCATGCCCGTCCTCTCTGTGACGGCCAACACTTCATATGTTCTATATGGAATTATACTACTGATATAGTAGCAGACACTCCCAGTTTTGTCAATAGTTTCACAGGATTTCTTTTATGAGCAGTAACAGGGGGCGCCGCATACCCGGTGCAGCGCCCCTGCATTCTCTCAGCTTCTTTTCTTTGCATTGACCGCAATCGCATATTTCTCAGGAGTATCCATGAAATATACCTGATACCATACCAGGAAGATATAAATACACCAAATTTTCCGGCTGTTGTCCTTCTGGCCGTTATAGTGCTGATTCAAAAGACGCATCAGCTCTTTCTGATTGAAGAACTCTCCCGCCTCCTTTGTGCGGAACATTTCCTTTACCACATTGTAGTACTTTTCTTCCCGAAGCCATACGCGGGTAGGCGTTGGAAATCCAAGCTTCTTTCTCTTGGCTGCTTCCTCAGGTATGGAGCGCAGAGCCACACGGCGGAAGGCTCTCTTTGTCTCAAGCTTATGCACCCGGTTCTTATGCGCCAGTTTGCTGGCAGCAGCAAATACCTCCTTATCAAGGAAGGGAACGCGAGATTCCAGGGAATGAGCCATACTCATCTTGTCTGCCTTCATGAGAATATCTCCTGGAAGCCAGAAGTTGATATCAATATACTGCATTCTCGCTGTCTCGTCCAGCCCCTTTGTCTTATCATAGTAGGGCTTTGTAAGCTGCGAAGGATCCCCCACCTTCATTCCAGACGCCAAAACCTTCTCCTTCTCATCCATGTGAAAGAGATAAGCATTTCCAATAAAACGCTGTTCCACAGGTGTACATCCGCGTATTACAAAATTTCTTCCGCGAAATCTCTTTTTCATGGACAAAAACTTCACCCTGAGGGTTTTCTTCAGAGGAGCCGGAACAAGCTTCCACATGCGCAGAGAATCTGGCTCACAGTAAATCGTATAACCGCCAAAGAATTCATCTGAGCCCTCTCCGGAAAGAACCACCTTCAAGTGGTCTGCTGCAAGCTGATCCACAAAATACAGAGCCACTGCAGACGGGTCTGCCACAGGCTCGTCCATGTAATAGCAGAAGGTTTTCAGTACATCCCAGTATTCCTCTGCTGTAATTACCTTCTGGTAATTCTCACAGCCCACTTCCTCTGACATTGCCTTTGCAAGGCTGATTTCACTGTACTTCCCATTATCCTCGGAAAAGCCTACTGTAAAGGTCTGATCCACATCTGCCTCAGCCACCACAAAATTAGAATCTACTCCTCCTGAAAGCAGGGAACCAACCTCCACATCGCTGATTTTATGGGCTCGGATGCTATCCTTCATAGCTCTCTCTATGGAACGCTCTGCCTCTTCCATTGTCTGTTTTTTATCCGGGTCAAACAAAGCATCCCAATATCTCTTAATGTGCATCCTGCCGTTCTCATAGGTCATATAATGCGCAGGAGGAAGACGGTAGATTCCCTTAAAAAATGTCTCTGGAAGGACAGAATACTGAAAGCTCAAGTACTGTCCCAGAGCGTCTCTGTTAAATTCCTTCACATAATCCGGATCCTTGAGAATTCCCTTGATTTCCGAGCAAAAAACCAGCTTATTCTGAATAAGCCCATAATAAAACGGCTTAATCCCAAAAAAGTCTCTTGCCGCAAAAAGCTTCTGCTTTTTCATATCCCAGATGGCAAAGGCAAACATTCCTCGCAGACGGCCGAGCATCTCCTCCCCATATTCTTCATAGGCATGAAGAAGACACTCGGTATCAGATTTATTTGCAAATATATGCCCTTTTGCAGACAGCTCCTCTCTAAGCTCCTGATGATTGTAGATTTCTCCATTAAACACAATTACCAGATCTCTGTTTTCATTATACATGGGCTGAGAACCATTGTCCAGGTCAATAATGCTCAAGCGCCTGAACCCCAGGGCTGCTCCTTCGTCTATAAACACGCCGTCACTGTCCGGGCCACGGTGGATAATCGTGTTCATCATATCTCGGATAACTGTTTCTTTGTTGTTACAGGCGCCTATAATACCACAAATACCACACATATTTTATACTCCTTTTTATCAAAATCCGTATATCCTGTCCTAAGAGTCAAAATTTCTTTTGACCCTCATGTTTTTGAGGATTGCGAAATGCAAAGCACGGAGCAATCCGATATCAGAGAGGTCAAAATACCTTTTGGCCCCAACATCTATTCTTTAATATAGCACACTTAATTAAATACTTGTACTTATTTTTATCCTTTTCCATGCTTTTTATGAAATCTGCTTTTTTTATGTAAAAATTCTCATATATTGTCCTCCATTTTGCCTATTTCTCTTTTTCTTTAATTCAGCCTTTCGCCTGGTATTTTAACGTATCAAGCAAGTCCCGCACTTCAATTTCGCAGAGAAATAAGCGGTGAGTGGGGGACTTGCTTGTCTCAGAAGGGGTGAGGACCTCTTCTGAGAACCTGCGACAGCAGCTATACGGTTATGAGCAAGTAGCAAAGCGGACATCGTGCCCTATGGGTATTGCGAATTTCCGCTTGATACGTCGCAGCTTCTCGTATGATGAAAAACAATCAAAAAAGAGGAATATCCCACATGAATATCCCTCTTTGGCTGTTTATATTTATAAAATTTTCTAATTCACTCTGACCAAATTCTCTTAGACAACACGTCTTACAGATAAGATGGTGTCATATGCTGCATTATCACTTACAATAATTCCCTGCTCAGAGTTAGCAGCATGTACAATCTTGCCGTCTCCCATATAAATAGCAACATGTCCGCCATAGCAAATCAAGTCGCCTGCCTGTGCATCTGAATAAGACACCTCTGTTCCTACATTCATCTGGTCATAGGAGGTTCTCGGAAGGTCAATACCAAAGTTGCTGTATACACTCTGTACGAAGCCTGAACAGTCAGCTCCGTTTGTCAGGCTTGTACCGCCCCATACATAAGGATTACCTACAAACTGGGTCGCATAATCCACAACAGAGCTTCCGCTTTCTGAACCTGTGGAGGTTGTTACTGCTGTAGTATCAGTTGTAACAGAAGAACTGTCCACTATCACATTGCCATACGCATCATACTGCGTTGTATCTGTGGAAGTAGTGTCTGTATAAGTATCCGCTGTATAGGTTGTGTCCGTGTAAGTGCTATCCGTGTAAGTACTGTCTGTATCAGCCGTATAGATTGTATCTGTATCAGCTGTGTAGACGTCCAGCGTATAAGCTGCTTCCGTATCATAGGAAATATCACTGGAATCAACCACGTTTCCATACGCATCATACTGCGCAGTCTCTTGTTCATAAGCTGCATCATTACCTGCTGCTAATACCTGCTCCTGAGAAGCCTGCTGTGCTGCTGCCTGCTGCTGCATCAGCTGTTCCTGGTACGCCTGCTCTGCTGCTGCCTGTTCTGCCGCTGCCTGAGCTGCGGCTGCTGCTGCCGCCTGCTCCGCTGCAATTCTCTCTGCTTCCAGCTGTGCAATCTCAGCTGTCTGCTGCTCCAGAAGCGCTGCATACTGATAAGCCTGCTCCTGTGCATATGCAATTTCTGATTCATAATTAGCAGAGGTTACTTCCAAGTCATTAATCTGTACTTCCAGCTGCTGCTGCTGAAGTGTATACTCATTGTGCATAGCCTCCAGCTCTGCCTTCTCTGTACGATACTGTTCACCCAGCTTTGTCACCTGCTCTACAACCTGCACATATTTATCCAGGCATTCTCTGTCATGCTGATACAGCTTCTGTGTATATTCAGCCCGGTTGAGCAGTTCTGACAAATCCTCTGCTTCCATCATCATCTGAAACCATGCAGAATCTCCGCCCTTTTCATAGATAAGCTGGATTCGCTTCTTCATATCCTCATATTGCTTGTCTCTTGCCTTCTCAGCCTTTGCCAGATCCTCTGTTGTTTTTGTAATATCTGACTCCTTCTGAGAAATGCTGTCCTCCAGCACTGCAACAGAGACCATAATATTCATCAGGTTAGCATCCAGCTCATTAATCTGCGCTCTCAGGGCTGCTTTCTGATTTTCCAGCTCATTGATTCTATAATATGTATCATTTAACGCATAACTGGTATATGCCTGCTGCTCCCTTAATTCCTGTTCTCTTGAAGCACTTACAGTCATCACCTGAGACCCACTAAGTAAAAATGCTAAGGATAAGCACAAAAATCTTTTTTTCATGATTAGCCCCTTTCGTAATTTTAATTCTAGTTTTGTAACATTTTCGAAACACTCTCTTGATTTCTTTTACATATTATCACAATCTCCTCTCTGATGCAAGCCCCAATTTAACATTTTTTTATATTTCCGTAACATTTTCGTTACTGTTCACGGGAACTATTCTGCGAGGTGTTTTCGTGCCTCTGGTACGAAAATCCCGAGACAAGCGGCGCGAAATGCCGCATTTTGCGGTATTTCTGTGCATCGCGAAGCGTGTTGCTGTGAACGCAGTGAACAGTAACACATTTTCGTTACTGTTCACATGTTAACGTATCAAGGGAGTCCCCTGCTTCCATTTCTCAGAGAAATAAGTGATGAATGGAAACTTGCTTGTCTCAGAAAGGGAAGCAAAAAAGCCCGTACCTATTTGAAAAGGTACGGGCGAATCTTTTATTTATTTCCGATTGCTGCTGACAGATTTAAAAGAATCTGATCTGCTGTCATGTTTGTGAAGCCCTCTGGGTCTTTCAGGGTATTGCGATTCCATCTAAACACATAGGTGCTTCCATAGTATCCATTATACGGTGAATTCCAGGTGCCTGAATAAATATCATATGTATATTTATTATAACCTGAATATCTGCTCATATAGGTTCTCACCAGTTCCACTGCCTGTCCGCCTGTTCCGGCAAGCTGTGGGCCTGCGGTTCCTGATGAATGAAGAATAACTACGCTTCCGTCACTACAGGTTCCCAAAACCATCCAGATATGATCGCTGTGAGCCAGAATATCTCCAGGCTGAAGCTCCTCCACACTGCTCAGAAGAGCCTTGCTTCCCCAGTCTCTGCTTACATACAGGTCAATCATGGAACCAGACCAACCAGTACTCATCTTCTTCATTACCTGATAAACAGACCATCCGATATAACCGGAGCAGTCTAAGCCCGCTGCATAGCTTCCGCTGTTATAAGCAGCCTCCCATGCAGGGTTAAGGCCTGTCCTGGTTGCGTCTGAGCTGTGACCTCCTCCATACACATACAGAGTGGAGCCCACTGGCTGAAGCGCTGCCAAAAACAGATTCTTAATTGTCTTGGTTCCTGTAGGCTTCACATCTGAGCTTTCTTTCCCATCTGCATACCCAGTGAAAACGCCTGTTGACGAAAATACGCACTCTTGTCCATCAATCACTCTTGAGCCTGTTACCATTGCTCCTGTCTCAGGGTCAAAATAATATTTCTCTCCTGCATCAGTTGTATACCAGCCTGTAATCATAACCCCATCCGTACTCTTGAACAGATAGGAATCTGAATCAATTTTCTTCAGCCCAGTTGCCATGACTCCGGTACTCGGGTTAAAATATCTGGTCTTCCCATTCGTTGTATTCCATCCAGTATACATATAGCCTGTCTTCTGGCTGAAATATCGTTCATTTGTTCCAGTTGTGATCCATCCCATGAGCATATGACCGTCTGAGCCATCAAAATATCTCTTTCTTCCGCTCTTCTTATCTGTAACCCATCCTTTAATCATATAGCCATTGGATGCATTAAAGTAATAATATTTACCGCTTATTTTCAAAAGTCCTGTCGCCATGACTCCATTTGTTCTGAAATACCGTGTGTTTGTTCTGGATTTGACCCAGCCAGTGTACATGACTCCATTTTTATTATTAAAATAATAATATTTTCCCTGAGAGTTCTTTACCCAGCCCTTGGCCATTTTTCCAGTTTCAAAAAAGTAATATTTCTTACCATTCAGGGTGAGCCATCCCTTATGATATTGTCCATTTGGTTTTATGTAATAGGTTGTACCATTCCTTGTCACAAATCCTGTAGTCGCTGCCTCTACCTTCACATCAGAAGTAAAAATCATAGCACATAGAAAAAGCAGTGCTGCCAAAAGGAATATTCCCCCAAACCGTTTTGTTTCCCTTCTGTCGCTCATAACCCATAGCCTTTCTCACATAATATTATTCTTAAAAATCAGCAGAAATGTCTTGTCCGGCAATTCCTGCAAAAGTCTCGTATATGTACTGTCTGCCAAACATGCTTTCTCTTCTTTTGTTTCTCTTTCTTTACAAACTTATTAAATTCCCTTCACTTATATTATCGCGATTCTCTTCGTTTGTCAATGTTTTGTTACAATAAAAAACGTAAGATTATGAAGTTTCGTCTGAAATCGTTAGAGCCGCCCTTTTCTTAAAAATTTTATCCTTTGATGATTTACCGCAAAAAAGCAATCCAAACACATTCTCGCTTTTTCTTTTGTGTTTGGATTGCTTTTTGTAACATTTTTGTAATATTTGTAAAATCTTTTCGTTTTATAGAAAATCCAAAAGCTCTCTCAGAGAATCCGCCTTTTTCTCTATCAGCGTCTTGAGCCTGTCATCTGGCTGACTGAGATCAGGAACCATCACCACATGACAGCCGGCACGCCAGGCAGACAGTACGCCATTGGGTGCATCCTCCACGGCTATACAGTTCTCTGGCTTCTCATCAATCTGCGCACAGGCATACAGATAAATATCTGGACAGGGTTTTCCATTTTCCACCATGGAAGCGCAGATAATTTTATCAAATTTGTGAAGAATTCCGATTTTCTCCAGATAGGGAAAGGCTCTTTCCTCGCTGGTGGCGGTAGCCACTGCCAGCTTGTATCCTCTCTTTCTGAGAGCATCCAGAGTCTCGTCCACCCAGGGCTTTTTCTCAATTCCATGCTGTGCCAGATGCTCTGCCATCAGCTCCTTGCGCCTCTGCCGGATTGCCATATAATCAAAATTCGGACCATATAGCTCCTGGAATCTTGGCGCCGCATACTTTGATGCAAAGCTGCGCATCATCAGAAGATGTTCTTCCTTTATCTCATAGCCTGCCTCCAGGGCTGCCTGTCTCCAAAACCTTGTAAGGTATTTTTCTGTATCTATCAAGACTCCATCCATATCAAAGATGACTGCATGAATTCCTGTGAGTTTTTCTCTGTTTTCCATTATTTTCTCCGCAGCACGCCTGCTTGCTTACAGCATATGCGCTCTCAGGTACTCTCCGTCAAAGGAGCTTAAATATGCTGGCGCCACATCAAAGATTGTTTTGCAGCCAGTTTGACCTTCCTGATGCATCCGATAAGCGGCTCTTGCATAAGCCACAATCACAGAAGCTGTAAATTCCGGATTAGAGTCCAGCTTCAGGCTGTATTCTATTACATGGCTGTTCTCATCATTCCAGCCAGTGCGTCCGCTGCGAATAACAAAGCCTCCATGCGGAATTCCGCTGTGATCTCTCAAAAGTTCCTCCTCTGTGATAAAATGCACAGTAGTGTCATACTCGTCAAAGTAATTTGGCATGGTCTTGATTTCCCGCTCAATTCTCTCAAGGTCTGCTCCCTCTTCGGCAACTACAAAGCACTCTCTCACATGCTTTTGTCTGGTAGTAAGCACAGGATTTTCTCCCTTTCTCACAGATTCCAGGGCTGCCTCCACTGGAATGGTATATTGCTTGCCGTTTTTTACTCCCTCAATTCTACGGATAGCATCTGAATGTCCCTGGCTCACGCCCTTGCCCCAGAAGGTATAATCCATACCGTTTGTGAGAATAGCGTTTGCATACATTCTGTTCAGAGAAAACATCCCTGGATCCCATCCAATAGAAATCATTCCAATATGTCCGCTCTCTCTGGCAGCCTTGTCCACATTTGCAAAGTGCTCCGGAATTCTGGCATGGGTGTCAAAGCTGTCCACCACATTAAACCACTGTGCAAAATAAGGAGTCTGCTCAGGAAGGTCTGTAGCACTTCCTCCGCAGATAATCAGAACGTCAATTTCATCTTTCAGCTTCTCGGCTGCATCAATATGATAGACAGAAACGCTCTCTGTCAGAATCTTCACTGAAGCTGGATCTCTTCTGGTGAAAACGGCCTTTAATTCCATATCCGGGTTGTGCTTAACCGCACACTCTACACCGCGTCCCAGATTTCCATAGCCTGCAATACCAACACGAATACTCATAGTTTTTCCTCCTGCGCCAAATACAATTAATTATGTTTGATTGCTTAACAATTAGTCCCGGCTTTTCTGTTGCCTGTTACCTGTTTATCTTAAGCTTTCTGTGAATACTTGTCAATTTTTTTCTTAAGCCTCTAGCAGAAACACATGCTTCCCGGACAGCACAGATTACAGAAGAGATTTGCAAGGCACAGATTCGTACACATATCTCCTCCCATCTGCATTCCTCCATATGGCGTCTGCCGCTCTCTGTACCACTGGGTATTTCCACTCTGCATCTGGTTAAGTACTGCCTGATACTGCTGATTGGACGGCTCCTGACGCACGGCCTCTTTCATATACTGCAGGGCTGTCACCTGATTTCCAAGCCCCATCTGAGCCATTGCAGCCAGATAATGCCATCTTCCGTTTCTCTGTGTCAGGTCATTGAGCACATTCATCGCCTGTTGATGATAGCCATTCTGGATATAATTCGCAGCCGCATCCATGCGGATATCCTCCTCATCCCTGGAAGAATGTGCATCACCTCTTCCAAATCCTCCGTAATTTCCATAGCCATATTGATAGGAGCCTCCCTGCTCGCGCTCTCTCATAATCTGCTCATAGGCTTGCTGTACCTGCTTAAATTTTTCCTCTGCCTGTGCCTGGTCCGGATTATTAATATTTGCATCCGGATGATATTTTCTGCTCAGTCTCCGATATGCTTTTTTTATGTCCTCGTCCGAGGCGTCCCTGCTCACGCCAAGCACCTGATATGGATCTGTCATTTCGTCTCCTTCACCTGCCGACGCTCCTTCTTCACCCTGAGATAGCGGCTCCACACGCCGGAATATAATATATTTCTCAAAATCTCCCCGTATTTCAGAACAGGAAGCATCTCAAACTCCCGGCAGCACTCTGCCATCATCATCGTAAGAATCTCCCGTATCTCTTCGTCAAATCCAGGCTGCTCACAGCTGTCTGAAAACAGATTATAGCACCCCTTCTTCCTGTCATCATAGACATCCTCATAGGCGTCCATAAGATAAATGAATTTTCCAAGATAAAATCCCATCTTCCTCAGATGGCTTTCCCACACATCCTCCCGGCAGGCCAGAATCTCAGCCATTATTTTTCCAAAGAGTCCAGCCATTACATCTGGATTCTTCTCTTCCTCCTTCTCCTTCTGGTTCAGCTCGCGCAGAAGAGACACGATTGTCCTTGCCTTTTTCTTCCAGACAAGGGCGGCTTTTCGATTTCCTTTTTTTAACAGACAGGAATAAAAAAGCTTGGCAGCATCCCTGTCGTCTCTCCAGTCATCCAGACATTTGTAGTAGGAAAACAATATATTTAAATCAGCGGCATACTCTGTAAATTCATTTCTCTCCATTTTCTGCTTTTGAAAAGGATGAATCATGCAGCGCAGAGCCCTTGTATCATGAGGAGGCTCATACAGACCGGAAAGGAGCAGCACAACAAAGGTCAGGTCATAATTCAGCGTAAGCTGCCCTGCAATTCCATATTTTTCCCTGAGAGTTCTGCACAGGCCGCAATAAATAGCCTTATATTCATTGAATTCACGAAATTTCAGTTCTTCCTTATTTACAACCACATATCCGAACATTTCAGCTCCTCTTTATGAATTTCTTTCCGCATTTCGGACAGCTTATTTCTATTTTTCCCTTTCCCCTTGGAATTCGGATTTTCTGCTGGCACTCTGGACACTTATAAATATGATAGTCCTTTCTCTGCTCCATCATTCTCTTCTCTCTTGTCAGCCTTGTACGGATTTTGTCTGTTTTCTGGAGATATTTCTGATTTTCCTCCCTGCGTCTCTGAAGATTTCTGGAAAACACCCGAAAATACGTATAGCCCAGAAGAACCAGACCTGTATAATCCAGAATTAACGTGACCATGCGTATTCTAAAAAGCACGGAAAGCACAAGGCACACCAGCGCAGCGCCCATGGTAAATTTTGCAAACTGATCCACTCCATGTCTCCCCTGCATAAAACGTATGATTTTTTCTCTCATTTTTGTCTTTTGTCCTTTCTGTATCCTTCACATTTGGCAACCCGTCCAATACTTAAGCAGCTGTCCGGGACTTTTAAAACATTTTACTCTCACCCTGCTGTTATGTCAAGGACAGCGCCGGGAAATTCAAACATCCTTCACGAATCGTTGTAAATCGGCATTGTAAGATCCATGAACCCGCCGTGATGGTCCATATAACAAAAAGCCCATCCTCTGATATCCAGAAGACAGGCCTTACAAGCATTATCCTTCCTTTACAAGCACCTTTTCCACGCAGGCAATATACATGGTATGATAATCCTTCTGCGGATACCATTTTTCATCCTGCTCCCTGTCGTCAAAACACTCTGGCTTGATGGTATCTCTGTACATAGTACGGCATACCAAAACCAGGTCTGCTTCCTCCACAGCTGGCACTCCAGCTGCCATAAAGGGAGTGAGCCCTGCCTCTGCCCATTTATCCTCTACATCTCTTCCTGAAATTTTGCCGCAGATTCCAAGAGCCTTTCTGTAATTCTCTTTCAGAACAGACAGGGTAAAGACTCCCTCTCTGTCCATAAACTCCTTTGTATAGCGCTGCGGACGAATATAGACGGTCACAGCAGGCTTTCCCCACATAACTCCCATAGCGCCCCAGCTTGCTGTCATGGTGTTGCTCTTTTCTTCATTTCCGGCTGTCACCAGAAGCCATTCCTTGCCAATGGTATGAAATGCGTTTTTTTCAAGCTCTTCTGCCTTTATTTCCTTCCAATTGCTCATTTTGTGTTCCTTCCTTTCCCAGACAGTCATTTGTAGATAACTGCCCATAGTCCTGTTTTTTTGTTTCCGGGAGCGCTCAGCACTCTCTGCAGACCTGAAAAATATAAAATTTCAGATAATAGGATTCATCTGCTGCCCACAAAATAGGATGATCCGGCGCCTGCGTACGGTACTCCACCTGGCGGAGGCGCCTGTGAACATTTGCAGCCGCCTGACCAATGGTCTGTGTAAAAAGCTCATATGACATAAAATGAGAACAGGAGCAGGTAGCCAGATAGCCGCCGTCCTTCACAAGCTTCATGGCGCGAAGATTAATCTCTCTGTAGCCCTTAACCGCATTTTTGACAGAATTCCTGGATTTTGTGAAGGCAGGAGGATCCAGGATCACCACATCAAACTGCTCTCCTTCCTCCTCAAGCTTCGGAAGAAGCTCAAACACATCCTCGCATACAAATTTTACAGTATCAGAAAGTCCATTAAGCTCTGCATTTGCTCTGGCCTGATGGATTGCCAGCTCAGAGGCGTCCACGCCCAGCACGCTTTGTGCTCCTGCAATTCCCGCATTCAGCGCAAAGGAGCCTGTGTGAGTAAAGCAGTCCAAAACCCTAGCTTCCTTGCAAAGCTTCTGAATTGCCAGACGATTGTATTTCTGATCCAGGAAGAAGCCTGTTTTCTGCCCGTCTTTGACATCCACCTGGTATTTTACTCCGTTTTCCCTGATTTCTACAAGCGTGTCAAAGGCTTCTCCAAGAAATCCCTTGTGCAGCTCCATACCCTCCGAGGCGCGTACCCTGGCGTCGCTCCGCTCATATACGCCCCGGACAACAATTCCGTCCTCAAGCAAAATCTCCTTTAAGAGCCTGATAATGCATTCCTTCCATCTGTCGATTCCAAGAGCCAGAGACTGTACCACCAAGACGTCCTCATACTTGTCAACAACAAGTCCAGGCAGAAAATCAGCTTCTCCAAAAATAATCCTGCAGCTTGAAATATCTGTTACTTTTTTTCTGTACTCCCAGGCATTTCTTACTCTCATCCGGAAGAAGTCCTCGTTAATCTCTGTCTGTTCCCTCCTGGTCAGCATTCGTATCCTGATTTTAGAGTTTCTGTTGATAAACCCCTTTCCCAGGGGATAGCCGTCAAAATCGCGAACCAGAATCACGTCTCCATTCTCAAAGCTTCCCATAACAGATGCGATTTCATTGTCAAAAATCCACTGACCGCCTGATTTGAGCATCCTGCCCTCGCCCTTTTTCAGTATTGCCGCTGCAAAACCCATTTCACGGTATCCTTTCTCTTATAACTGTGTATTAACAAAAATATCATAAATAGCCTTGATGGCAGCTTCAAAATCTCTGTTTTCCACACCAATGATGATATTCTGCTCACTGGAGCCCTGGTCAATCATCTTCACATTTACATTTGCATGTGCCAGGGCAGAGAAAATTCTTCCTGCCGTTCCTCTGGCAGACTTCATGCCTCTTCCCACTACTGCAATAAGTCCAAGGTCAGCCTCAAGCTCCAGAAAATCGGGCTTTACGGCTCTGTGAATGCCTGCAATCACCCTCTGCTCCTTTTCCTCAAATTCATCCTGGTGTACAAAGACTGTCATGGTATCAATTCCTGAAGGCATATGTTCAATGCTGATTCCTTCGTCCTCAAACACCTGAAGAACCTTCCGGCAGAAGCCAATCTCACTGTTCATCATGGATTTTTCCAGATAAATGGAGCAGAAGCCCTTCTTTCCTGCAATTCCTGTGATCGTAAATTTCGGCTTCTTGCAGGTACTCTCTACAATCATGGTTCCCCTATCCTGCGGGCGGTTCGTATTGCGGATATTAATCGGGATTCCCTCTTTTCTCACAGGGAAAATTGCGTCCTCATGAAGAACCGTAGCTCCCATGTAGGCAAGCTCCCGAAGCTCCTTATAGGTGATAGATGCAATTACCTGCGGATTTTCCACAATCCTTGGGTCTGTCACCAAAAAGCCGGAAACATCTGTCCAGTTTTCGTAGATATCTGCATGAATAGCTCTTGCAACCAGAGAACCTGTAATGTCAGAGCCTCCTCTTGAGAAGGTTTTCACAGTTCCATCTGCCATTGCTCCGTAAAATCCCGGAATAACTGCGCACTCATACTGGGACAGGCGCTCATGCAGAAGGCGGTCTGTCTCCCCCTCATCAAAGCTTCCATCTTCACAGAATCGAATCACCTCGGCTGCATCCACAAACGCATATCCAAGGTACTCGGCCATCACCCTGCCATTTAAAAATTCTCCCCTTGAGGCTGCGTATTCTTTTCCAGCCTTTTTGCCGAAGTTCTCTGCAATCTCCCCAAATTCCCCTTCCAGGGACAGAGAAAGTCCAAGACCGCTGATGATTTCCTCATACCTTTCCTTGATTGCGCTAAGCTTTTCATCAAAATTCTCGCCCTGTTCTGCTGCTGCATAACAGTCGTACAGCATGTCTGTCACCTTGATATCCGCGGAAAAACGCTTTCCAGGCGCAGACGGAACTACAAAACGTCTGCTCTTGTCTGCACGGATAATCTCTCCTACCTTTTTAAACTGCTCCGCACTGGCAAGGGAGCTTCCTCCAAATTTTACCACTTTCTTCATTTTATCTTATTTCTCCTCACTCAATTATAGACTTTTTCTTTTGGAAATTTATACATCCGCTTTGCGAAAACATTTATGATATTTTTTGTAATTGTAGTACAATCCATAATGGGATTTCAAGTATTTTCTTATTCCCTTCTGCAATTTCCCTGTTTTATACAAAGAACCCTTAAGCAAAGCACCCTAAATACGTGTAAGTTTTCGTACCAATTCTGTGCTTTTCTATGTTCCTTGCCTGTCAAGCCTTCTGATCTGCGTTTATTTGTTCTTCCTTCTTCTTTTCCATTTTTTTCCTGTATTCTCTTGGAGAGCAGCCCATTCTCTCCTTGAAAATCTTCGTAAAATAGGCAGGGCTTGTGAACCCGCATTCCTCTCCCACCTCTGTGATGGATTTGTCCTCTGTCAAAAGCGGAAGACTCTTTGAAATCCTATAATCCAGAATATATTCAAACAAGGACTGATTCATGTGCTTTTTGAAAAAACGGCAGCACTCTCCTGTACAAATATTAATTTCAGCAGCAATTTCATCCAGCGTAATTTTCTCCTGGTAATGATACTGTATATAAGAAAGAATCGCCTTCAGTCTCATCATATTTTTGCCTTCTGGGGCTGCAAAAGCGCTCTCCTGTCTATGCTCATATACCAAAAGCCAGATTTCCATTAATAGAAGGTAAATTCTGAAGTCATAATTTGCCTCGTCTCCAAAATACAGCTCTTCAATCTTAGAAAGCTTCTCAAGGATTTCCTTCTGCCATTTTATCTGCGGATTCAGGGAAAAACTGGCAAGAGCAGAGGCGTCTGCCATTGCATTGATATAATGCTTCTGAAGAAAGCTGTCTGGATAGCCGCTCAAAAGCCTTGGATGAAAGGTGATCGATACATAATGACAGTCCTCCTCATTTACAGGACTTCCTGTATGCATCATATTTGTATTGCAAAAAAGTCCCTCTCCTGCTTTTAGAACATACTGACTTTCATTCACCTGATAGCAGATTTCTCCTTCTTTCACATAAGTCCACTCAATCTCTGTATGCCAGTGCCACTGAAAGGTACGCTTCTCAAAGCTCGAGAGATATTCATGGCTCACCAGAACCGGAAACTCATAAGTGCCATGCGCCTTCACTTCCCTGCGTCTTCTGTCTATCTGTATCTGCATTTTTCAACACCTCAAAATAATGATACTTTTACAAAATATAGTTGTAGAATTTCCTTTTGATTCTCATTATAATAAAATCATAAAGAAAGTCAAGGAAATCGTATTCTCAGGGAATACAAAAAATAAAAAAGCAAAGGAGAATATAAGGATTATGAAAGCAGAAAATGCAGCACAGGCAGTAAGAACTCCAGAAGCAACCGCTTTTTTGGAAAAAATGTACGGAACCGGCAAAGCTCAGGCAAATGCAGCACGCTATGAGCTGGTAGCTCAGGGCTTTGCAAAAACCTTTGGAAACAGGGACTTTGACTTTTTCTCCTCTCCAGGACGCACCGAAATCGGCGGCAACCACACAGACCATAATCATGGAAAGGTTCTGGCAGGAAGCATACAGATGGACTGCGTTGCAGCCGCAGCTCCGAACGGAACCAATGTTGTAAACCTTGTCAGCGAAACCTACAAGCAGTCCTTTAGTATTGACCTTAACAATCTCGCCCCAACCAGCGTCACCGCAGGCACGCTTCCTCTGGTAAAGGGTGTTCTCGCCGCTATCCAGAACAAGGGCTTCCGCCTGGAGGGCTTTGACGCCTATATCACCAGCAATGTACTTGGCGGCGCAGGAGTGAGCTCCTCTGCTTCCTTTGAGATGCTCATCTGCTGCATCGTGGACTATCTGTTCAACGACCACACCATGGGAGTTGTAAACTACGCAAAAGCCGGACAATACGCAGAAAATAAATATTGGCTCAAGGGTTCTGGTCTTCTGGATCAGCTTGCCTGCGCAGTGGGAGGCATCATCACAATTGACTTCGTAGATAATGACAATCCTGCCATCCGCAAGGTGGACTGTGATTTCTCTGATTTTGGCATGGATCTTGTTATTGTGAACACTGGAAAAGGTCACTCTGATTTGAGCGCTGAGTACTCCTCTGTTCCGAACGAGATGAAAGCTGTTGCGGGCTTCTTTGGAAAAGAGGTTCTTGCAGAGCTTACAGAAGAGGAGGTTATCGCCCAGGCTCCTGCTGTAAGAAATGCCTGCGGAGACAGAAGCTTCCTGCGCGCCCTCCATTTCTTTGAAGAAAACAAACGTGTGGATGCTCAGGTTGCTGCTCTTGAGGCAGGCAATAAGGAGGATTTCCTGAAAAAAATCACAGAATCCGGAAATTCCTCCTGGAAATGGCTTCAGAACTGCTTCCTCACCTCTACTCCCTCTGAGCAGCACATCACCAGCGCCCTGGCTCTGTCAGAACTGTTTCTTGACAAGCTTGGAGATGGCGCCTGCCGTGTACATGGAGGCGGATTTGCAGGAGTTATCGCCGTATTCCTTCCAAAAGAATCTACCAGAGAATTCTGCGACTATATTAACAAGGCTCTTGGCTCTGAAAGCGCTTATGTTATGTATATCCGTAACCAGGGCGCTGTAAAGGTTTGCTTCTAAGGAGAGCTTCTCTTCATCACATTGTAATGCTGGTTAACAGCATCCAAAGCCCATTCTCATCAAATCTCATTCTGCTGGCTTTGGATGCTGTTTCCTAATTTTTCAGCTGCGGTTTGTGACTACACATCACAGCTTTTATTCTCCCTCTCAAGTCTCAGGAGTGCTTCCTTCACAGAAATTCCGCCTCCGTAGCCGACCATTTTTCCGTTTTTTCCAATGACCCTGTGGCAGGGAACCAGAATCATGACAGGATTTCTATTGTTTGCCATTCCTACTGCCCGACAGCCCTTAGGGTTTCCTACAGCTCTGGCAATGTCCTGATAGCTCCGTGTCTCCCCATAGGGAATCTCTGTGAGCGCCTGCCAGACCTTTTTCTGAAACTCGGTTCCTTCCAGATGAAGCCTGATATCAAAGCTTTTTCTTTTTCCCTGAAAATATTCCTCAAGCTCCTCATAGGCTGTCCGAATAAGAGAGGTTTCTCTTAGCTCTGCCTCGCTGTCAGGGGGACTGTTTAACGATACCTGGGTGATTCCCTCTCCATCCTCTGCAATGCCTATTTTTCCTATCTGCGTATCATAAAACCAGATACTTTTCATTTCAAAGCCTCCTTGTCCATCTTCTCAACCTCACAGACCGTGAGCTTTCCCTCCTTTACCTGAAAACGAACCTCAAGACCTGCAAAGGGGAAGCCATATACTCTCCCTGGATCCTCCTGATATCCAGGCCTGGGATCCTGCATGAGAATTCCTCTCAAGGCCTCTCTGCGCTCCTTTGGCACCTTTTCCAAAAGCTCCTCCGGGATTTCCACTGCAAGAGCATAATTCTGCAGGGGAAGGGCAAAGCCTCCCAGAGCATCCGGGTGACTGTCTATGTGCGGAAGATAAGGCTTGATATCATAAATAGGGGTTCCGTCCATCAAATCTGCTCCAGAAACATAAAGTATCGGTCCCTTTGGCGTATGAAGCTCCACTCTCTCCAGCACCACGCAGGAGAGTCCTATGGGGTTCGGGCGAAAGGGCGAGCGAGTTGCAAATACTCCCATCCTCTGGTTTCCTCCCAGGCGAGGCGGTCTCACAGTTGGAGAGAAGGTCTCCCTTTTTGCCTCTGAAAACTCCCATAAAAGCCAGATATGACTGTACTGCTCCAGGCCGCGCAGAGCCTCTGGGTTCCTGTATTCCGGCTCAAATACAATAGATGCCAAAAGCTCAGGAACCAGCCCGCTCTGTCTTGGGATTCCGAATTTACTCGGAAAATCACTGTTTATATGCGCAATCGTCTTCATGATCCTCTCTTCCTTATTCTCCGTTAAAAATCTGAACAATCGGAGAATCTGCTGACAAAATAACTGTCTTCTCTTCGCCGTTCATAGAATTTTTCAGTGCATCCAGGCTCCTCACAAAGGAATAAAAATCGCTCCTTCCCTGGTCTGAATAAGCATCTGAAAGAATCTTCATGTATTCCTGTTCCCCCTCTGCCTTCAGGATTTCCGCCTGCTTCTTTGCTTCTGAAATCATAATGGCAATTTCCTTGTCTGTTGTATTGCGAATAACCTTTGCCTCTGAGCTTCCTTCTGCAGTATAAGTGGCTGCAATATTGTCCCTCTCTGAAATCATTCTCTCATACACAGCCTCCTTGTTGTCGTCCGGCAAATCCAACTGCTTTGTCTCAAAGAGAAGAAGCTCGATTCCATACTGACCCATGCTTCCTCCCACAGAATCCATAACCAGCCGCGACAGCTCCCCATCTCTACTTGTTATAACCTCATCCTGAGACATGCTGCTGATTACGTTCTTTGTTGCATTATAAACAGCAGTATTAATACGGCTCTCTCCGTTCTCTCTGGAAGAATTAAGGGTCTGGGCAAATTTCAGAGGATCTGAAATTCTCCAAAGTACATAGCTGTCTGATATCATTGTCTTCTTATCCTTTGTAATCACATCCGAGGGAGCCAAATCATAGAGAAGAGTCTCCTTTGGAAGGGTATCTGCTGATTCCAGAAACGGAATTCGCAGACTCACGCCAGCCTCGTCAATCACCCGGTTTACCTTTCCAAACTGGCGAATTAATTTATATTCATTCTGTCCTGTCACAGTAATGCTCGTCATCAGAGCCGCAAGCAGCACAGCGCCGCCTGCAAGTCCTATCGTTGTTTTTTTCTTCATTTGTTTTCCTCCTGCCTGGACATATCAGTCTGTCTCTTCCTTTTGATAGCTTTCTGTAAAGCTGTCCAAAGGAAGCACCTTTGACACGCCGTCTCCATTATCAATAATCAGTTTCAAATCTGGCAGCACATCCTCCATTGTCTCATAGAACATACGCTGCTTAGTAATCAGAGGATTCTTGACATATTCCTCATACATAGCATTAAAGCGCGCCACCTCTGCCTCTGCCTCATTGATTCGTACCTGCTTGTCAGCTTCTGCTTCCTTGATAATCTGGTCAGCCTCTGCCTCTGCTTCAGGAAGCTGCTCGTTTCTATATTTATTTGCATTATTCAGGGCTGTCTCCTTTCCCTGCTTGGCTGTCTCCACTGCCTTGAAGGCCAGCATTACCTCCTGAGTCGGCGGCTCAGAATCCTGAATCGTAATGTTCACAAGCTGAAGGCCAATATCCTCTTTCTCTATTTTCTCAAGAATCATCTCCTTGATTTTGGCCTGGATTTCGCTTTTTCCTGTGGTGAGGACATCATCTACGGTATAGCTTGCAATCACAGTTCTGATACTGCTCTGTGCAATATTTTTCAGAATCTCCTCTGGCTGCTCAGACGCATATAAATATTGAACGGGTTCTGCAATCCGATATTCCACAAAAAAGTCCACATCTATGAAATTATAATCAGAGGTAATCATAATTCCCTCATGCTCTACGACCGAATTGTCACTCATAGAATATCCAATGGGAAAGCCCTGAATGGTCGTATTGACCTTTTCGACCTTCTGAATTACCGGAATCTTAAAATGCAGTCCTGTCTCTGTAACAGCCTTGGGAACTCCCAGGGTTGTAAGTACTGCCTGCTCCTGCTCTGTAATCTGATAGGTGCCGTCCGATACTGCCAGAAAGGCAATTCCAACAGCCACAGCGCCCATTACTATCCACTTTCCTCCTTTTCCTGGACCTTTGAATTTCCTGGGCTTTCTTTTCTTTGGCTGGTTTTCTGTCTTTAAAAAAATAGTATCCACCTTTTTCCTCCTTATATTATGTTAAGCCTGAATCTGCCCCTCCATGGAAGGGGTCTTCTTAATTAATACCCAAAGGGTATGATTTCTGATATCGGATACACCACCGGTGATGCACCTGTGCCTCAAAAAAAGAAAAAGACCTTCATCTGGACAGCACAATCATTCTGTCCTAGATAAAAGTCTTGCTGGTTCTCACATACATGCGGATATCTCTGTATCGGCCTGACGCAAATATGCACCACTCCCATAGTCTTTGGGAAGTGGTCGCTACTCCCTTTTTCTTAGTTAAAATAATAACACACTATTCGACATTTTGCAAGTATTTTCTTTTTTATCATAGGGCTGTTTCCAGTTCCTTATCCAGCGGCAGCACCGCCGCCCGGAACCACCGGC
>JAUNOP010000042.1 GCA_030537135.1 Eubacteriales bacterium
CTTGATAGTATAGGTTGTTCAACTTTTCCTGTCCACACTTATATACTAACACCAGAATACGAATACGGGTGGGATTCCCAAGCGCCTTGAAAAATTCTGTCAAGACGGATATATACGGTTTCTATCACAAAGAAAACGGCGTAGAAATAATCAAAATGAAGAATTCCACACAGTAATTTTATCAGGACTTCTTACTTAAGTTCGCGCCTATGTGATGGCACACCCATACCTTGTACTACGACCTAACAGAAATGTACGGGTCAGCCACTATGTAGCGGCAGGTAGCAAGAATCCCCTGCCTTTAGGCATGGGGAGTGTCAATTGCGCATGGAACTTTTATTTTTGTTTCTCCCCACTTCTCACTCTCTTAAAGCAGAGAAAATTTAATCTGTAAGGCGATAATGCGTATTTCTGCTTCTTCCTTCCTGGACAATCTGCCCTTTTCCAATCATCTGTTTCAATAACCGTCCGCAGGTTGTCTGGCTGATTCCCAGCGCCTTTTCCACGTCTTTTCTTGTGAAGGTACCCTGTTCTTTAGCCAGAGCAATGACCGCTTTTTCCTCCACGCTGTTTTTCAGCAGGGCGTCATCTGGTTCTTCCTGCTCTGCATATACGTTCAGATTGGGAAGGCTCATCTTAAAAGCATTGTCAGAAGTCTCAATTTTAGGTTCTTTTCCGGTTCCTGCATAAGCCTCCATAATCTTTAATATTCCTGTTCCATAGGTTTCAATCAGTTCCAGACGGTAGAATACATTCGCCAGCTTTACATTCCGGCATACGGAGATCCCCATCATAACATCCTTTAAGGTTATTCCGCTTATAAGACTTCCAATCGAGGTAAACTCGATCCGATCCGTATAAAGGCTAATGAAGGTGCTCGCACGGAAGGAATATTCACGATGCACAAGCAGATTTAAAAGCGCCTCCCTGACGGCGTTTTCTGGATAGTCCCTTTGGTCGATCCGGCGTAATTTTTGAAAAGAGGAATGGGTCTGGTTCCGAAAGTCAATGTAATCATATACTTCATTCATCTGCCGGAACAGCGAACCAGAAAACTCTTTCCGATCCTTAAATTCATTTTGGGTAGTTCCCTGAAAGACCGCTGCTTTAATTGTATGTACGCACTGGTCGGACAGCAGTAACCCCAGATTCGTATAAACACCGTCATGGGTCATAATGCCTAAGGTTTTCATCTGCGCCTCTCCAAACAGGATATTTCTTTCGGCAAATTCCTTTTCCGCTGCCTCAAAGGTCAAGTCCTGTTCCAGAGACCGCATTTCTTCAAAATGGTCTCCGTCTGTCTCCTTAATCATGCGCCGAATGGCTGTGTTGGTAGCCGGAACAGAGGAATACCCCTGACGGACAAACACCCCTTCCGGGCGCAGCCCCTTTTTTGCAATATAATATGGGCGTTCCGTTCCTTGCTGCACGTCAATGGCGATGATCTGTTTTCCACCCTCATTCAGAGTTTCATAATGCAGAAACATCGTCAAATCCGGCTTGATTGCATCCCGTACCATATTGCTGACCTGCAAAGCTGTTCCATCCGGGTCATCCAGGCCAACCACAGTTCCGTCATCCCGAACGCCAATATACAATTTTCCTCCTTTGCAATTTGCAAATGCAATAATCTCTTTCTTGATGTCATCCACTACAACAGACTTTAATTCCACGGTCTCGCTTTCCTGATAAATCATCTGATTGCCTCCTAAAAAGATTCTACCCACAGTCTAGTCTTTCTAACCATTCTTGTCAACGAGTGGTGAGAAAAATGGTTAGAAAAAGTAGTGAGAAACGCAGATGAAGCAAAAAAGTAGATTATATCATGTTAATCCCTTTGGTATGTCACAAATTTTATATATTATTCGTGACATGGCGAATCGAGTCATGGATTTGAACCGATTCTGGCACGATACTTAAATTGATTTACGCACTCGGCAGGTAAATCCAGTCATGCATCAGGCACACGCTGGGTTCGTCCTCTCTGGAAACAGCCGGTAGGTACATTCCGCGAACACGGTCCGTTTATAAGCCGGGGACTGTCGTATCTTATTCAAACTGGGGCGCTGCTCTGGCAGCATATATTGTGGAATGCGTCAGTGGGATGGACTATGGGGACTATGTACACAAGAATATTTTTGAGCCGCTTGGCATGGAGCGTACCACGATAAGACTAGACTGCACGGACAATACATGGGTTGAGAGCCGGAGAGAAAGGACAAATGCCTATTATAATGTGCAGGGCGAATATGAAGATTACGGAGAGTGAAGACGATATATCCTGCTCTATCCCGCAGGCTCGGCTACGGGAA
Source organism: Eubacteriales bacterium (assembly GCA_030537135.1). GTDB lineage: Bacteria > Bacillota > Clostridia > Lachnospirales > Lachnospiraceae > Blautia_A. The sequence goes on from JAUNOP010000042.1 coordinate 2,313, forward strand.
CAATGAGCGATCTTGTGCGGTTTGCAAAAGCCTTTTAGCAGGATGGCTTGGAATGTCCCCTGTTCACGCAGTCAGATACCCTTGCTGAAATGTTGTCTCCCACTCTTACGATAGATAATAAGGAATGGGAGTAGTATCCTTAATTTGTGATACGCTAAAGACAACAAGGCAGGGGGAAGATAGTGACAAGGGCAAAGAGCCAGTATTTACATGTGATTGATTTTCTGAGGCGTTCTTGTGCCTTTGGCACAAAAATCCAGAAACAAACGTTGCAAATCGTGTTTAATGCAGCTTATTCTGTAAAATAAGAAATGGTCTTGAGCGCATTTTCTGTGTTGGAGACATTGGCTACAACGCACAGAATAGGATGCTCTTCCACACCTCCGAATTCTGTGAAGCGTGAGGTGCCGGATAAATCAATGCCATAGGGAGCTGGCTCATTGTAGGATATGATTTCGCCATAATCATCAGTTTCTGCTGTGCAGCCTTCCACGATTCGGTCAGACAGAGCCGCATACATGTCTTCTGGCAGGAATTCGCTCAAGTCTGTGAAAATTCCCTGATTTGAGCCTGTCTCAAAATAACTCTCAGAGCAGATAACAAGGTCAATGCCCTTGCCGGAGAGCTGGGTGACATAGGCCATATTTACCTGATAATCCTGAAGATTATAGTTAGAGATAGAAACGTAATCATTCTTGTTTTCTATCTGCAGATATTCTGTAAGAGCAGCCTCAAGTCCGGCGTCATCGGCTATCTGACTTTCATTCAGCAGCACAACGGACATAACATTGGTGGATCGGTTGAAAACAGTTCCGTTGATAATGGCTCCGACAAAGGCCACAATTAAAACGGCTACAATAATCTTTACCAAATAGTAGTCCTTGAAATACTGAAATTTCTGCTGTTTTGAGAGCTTGCTAGTATCTTTCTTTCCAAAGGAGTCATCCCTCTGCTGATAGAGAAAGGAATCATCATCCAGGGCTGTTTTCTTGTGTTCAATATTCATTCATTTACCTCCGCAGATTGTAAGAAATAGTTTCTGTCTGCGCTGCGCTCTTTCCTGAACAAAAGAACAGCGCAGACAGTGTGACGATAAACTTGTTAATATTAGATTTTACCTTATCTTTCTTTAAATTGCAACATCCAGGAAAAAACATAGTTATTGCTCACGTTGCTGTTCACAGGGACTATTCCGCGAGGTGTTTTCGTGACTCTGGTACGAAAATCCCGAGACAAGCTGCGACAGCAGCTATACGGTTATGAGCAAGTAGCGAAGCGGACATCATACTCTATGGGTATTGCGAATATCCACTTGGCCTCCTATCCGTTTTATCAGTATCAAAAAATATCGTACCGAATCTTATATAGTAATTCGGCGCGATATTTTTTTGCGCAAAAACTTGAGTCAGGCAGGAGAGGGCTGACTCGATTGCGTGAGAGGAATTGTAAAATCTCTTAATATAAATGTCTAAAGCTTTACGTATTTTTTACACAAAGGAGATTTTTTATTTAATTTAAGACCTCTATGATACATGGTGCATGAAAGATATAGATAACATCTTTCCTCTTGCCCTGGATCTTTGCCCCTTTAGGCGGCGGGCGGCAGCAGGCTTATTCTGAAAAGATTTTTTATTTCTTTTCAGGATGAAGGCAGCTGCCAGTGTTCCGGCAGGGGGAGCTTATAAGAAAAGGAGATTAATTATGAAGAAAAAAATCGTAAGTGTATTAACAGCAGCAATGGTTGGAATCTGTGCAGTGACAGCAGCAGTAAGTGCGGCGAGCGGAGAAATTTCCGTTATTTCCCGTGAGGATGGTTCTGGAACCAGAGGAGCTTTTATAGAGTTATTTGGAATTGAGGAAGAGCTTGACGGCAAGAAGGTGGATATGACAACCGCAGAGGCAAGCATTACAAATAATACGTCTGTTATGATGACCAGCGTGGCAGGTGATGAGAATGCTATCGGCTATATTTCCCTTGGCTCTCTGAACGACACGGTAAAGGCTTTAAAAATCGATGGAGCAGAGGCAACTGCTGAAAATGTCTCTAATGATGAATACAAGGTATCCCGTCCCTTTAACATTGTTACAGGAGAGGAAATAAGCGCACAGGCGCAGGATTTTATTAATTACATTATGAGCGCAGAGGGACAGCAGATTATTGAAGACAATGGCTATATTAAGGAAGAGCCACAGGCGCAGGCATATGAACAAGGAGAGGTATCTGGAAAGGTTGTAGTGGCGGGCTCATCCTCTGTGGCGCCTGTTATGGAGAAGCTGAAGGAAGCCTATGAACAAATAAATACAGATGTGACCGTAGAGGTACAGCAGAGTGACTCCACAACAGGCATCAACTACACAGTGGAAGGTATCTGTGACATAGGTATGGCCTCCCGCAGCCTGAAGGATGCTGAGGCAGAGCTTGGACTCACAGCAACGGTAATTGCAAGAGATGGCATTGCAGTCATTGTGAATAAAGAAAATGATGTGGATGAACTCAGCAGCGAACAGGTAAAATCCATTTTCACAGGTGAAACTGTCACATGGGATGAACTGGCATAAGAAAGACAGGTACGTTCTATGAACCAGATGAAAGAAACAATTATGAAATATATTTTTATGCTTGCAGCATGCTTTTCCGCGGTGGCGGTGCTTCTTATCTGCCTCTTCCTTTTTGCCAATGGTCTTCCGACGATTGCAAAGATTGGACCGCTGAAATTCCTCCTGGGCAGGATATGGCAGCCTACGAATGAGGTATTTGGAATTTTTCCTATGATTGTGGCAAGCATCTATGTTACAGGCGGAGCAATTATGGTGGGAGTACCGATTGCAATTTTGACCGCTGTGTTTATGGCGCGCTATTGCCCAAAGAGCATTTATGCTCCTTTGAAGTCGGGAATTGAATTGATGGCAGGAGTTCCTTCTATTGTGTATGGATTTTTCGGTCTTGTAGTGCTGGTACCCTTTATCAGGGAACACATTGGAGGCAGGGGAGACAGTATGCTTGCGGCAGTGCTTTTGCTTGGCATTATGATTCTTCCTACTATCATCGGCGTGAGTGAATCTGCTGTCAGAAGTGTACCAGAGAGCTATTATGAGGGCTCTCTGGCCCTTGGGGCAACCAAAGAGAGAAGCATCTATTTTGTTATGCTTCCGGCAGCAAAATCCGGCATTTTGGCAGGCGTAGTGCTTGGCATTGGAAGAGCCATCGGAGAAACCATGGCAGTTGTCATGGTAGCTGGGAATCAGGCAATCATGCCAAGTGGAATCTTAAAGGGTGTGCGCACCATGACAGCAAATATTGTAATGGAGATGGGCTATGCTTCCGGTATTCACAGAGAAGCGCTGATTGCCACGGCAGTTGTGCTGTTTGTCTTCATTTTGATTATAAACATAAGCTTATCGTTGTTGAACAGGAGGGCTGAAAATGCAGCTTGATTCTACAGTGTCTGCTAAAGGGCTTGATTTAAAGGAGAAGCGAAATACATCTGCCCTTTCCCAGCAGTTAAAATCCTATACACTTCACCCTGGCTCTGGAATTCTTGCACTTGTGACAGTGGGAGCTGCGGTGATTACCTTTGCAGTTTTGGTCTTTCTTGTGACATATATACTGGTAAAAGGAATTCCATATATTAACACAGAGCTGTTTGCCTTAGAGTATACCTCTGAGAATGTGTCCCTGCTTCCGTCCTTGATTAATACCTTTGTTATGACGCTGCTTTCTCTTTTGATAGCGACTCCTTTGGGAATTTTTGCTTCCATCTATCTGGTAGAGTATGCAAAAAAAGGAAGCAAATTTGTATCGCTGATTCGTCTGACAGCAGAGACGCTTTCTGGGATTCCGTCTATTGTATATGGACTCTTTGGTATGCTGTTTTTTGTGACAACGCTGGGATTGGGCCTGTCTCTGCTCTCAGGTTCTCTGACAATGGTAATCATGATCCTTCCGTTGATTATGCGAACCTCACAGGAGGCGCTTCGGTCTGTGCCAGATTCTTACCGCGAGGCGAGCTTTGGATTGGGAGCAGGAAAGCTCCGCACGATTTTTACCATTGTTCTGCCTTCAGCAGTACCCGGAATTCTTGCAGGTGTGATTCTTGCAATCGGCCGTGTGGTAGGAGAGACAGCGGCTCTTTTGTATACTTCGGGTACTGTTGCCCAGGTTCCGGAGAACCTTCTTGGCTCAGGCCGTACGCTGGCTCTTCATATGTATGTACTTTCCAATGAGGGGCTTCATATGAACCAGGCATTTGCCACGGCTGTTATTATTTTGATATTTGTGCTTGGCATTAATGCTCTTTCCGGCTTTGCTGCAAGTCACATTAAGAAAGGATAAAAATCATGAGTATACAGGCAAAGATTGCTGTGGAAAATATGAACCTTCATTATGGAAATTTCCATGCATTAAAGGATATTAATATGAAGATTCCTGAAAAGGAAATCACTGCTTTTATAGGACCCAGCGGATGCGGAAAATCCACGCTTCTTAAATCGCTCAACCGCATGAATGATCTGGTAGAGGGCTGCGTCATCACAGGCTCTGTGACATTGGACGGAGAAGATATTTATGGAAAAATGGATGTAAATATGCTTAGAAAGAGAGTGGGAATGGTATTTCAGAAGCCCAATCCCTTTCCAATGAGTATTTATGACAATATCGCCTATGGCCCCAGAACGCATGGCATCCGTTCCAAGGCAAAGCTGGATGATATTGTGGAAAAATCTCTTCGTGACGCTGCTATCTGGGATGAGGTCAAGGATCGCCTGAAAAAGAGTGCGCTTGGCATGTCTGGAGGACAGCAGCAGAGGCTGTGCATTGCAAGGGCGCTTGCTGTACAGCCAGAGGTTCTTCTGATGGATGAGCCAACCTCTGCGCTCGACCCTATTTCTACCTCAAAAATTGAAGATTTGGCTGTGGAGCTGAAAAAGGATTATACCATTATCATGGTAACACATAATATGCAGCAGGCGACACGTATCTCTGACAAAACGGCCTTTTTCCTTTTGGGCGAGGTTGTGGAATTTGCTGACACGGATCAGCTCTTCTCCATGCCAAAGGATAAGAGAACAGAGGACTATATTACAGGGAGGTTTGGCTGATATGGCACGCTTTGAAAAACAGCTGGAAGAGCTTCATGTACAGCTTATCACAATGGGAAGCCTGTGTGAGCAGGCAATCACTCTTTCTGCACAGGCAATTCGAGGAAAAGGAAAAGGGCTCTGTGAACAGGTTTTGCGCACAGAGCAGAAGATTGATGAGAAGGAAAGAGAAATCGAGGGACTTTGCATGAGATTTCTTCTCCATCAGCATCCGGTTGCAAGAGATTTGCGGGAGATCTCTGCTGCTTTGAAAATGATTACAGATATGGAGAGAATCGGCGATCAGGCAGCAGACATTGCTGATTTGTCTCAATATATTGATGACGCACAGTTCCAGACCCAGGTAAATGTGGAAAAAATGGCAGTGGCCGCAGTAAAAATGGTGACAGAAAGTATTGACGCCTTTGTCAATGCAGATCTTACACTTGCAAAAAAAGTGGTTGCAGATGACGACTATATTGATGAAGAATTCAATGCAGCAAAGGAAGAGCTTGCAGGACTGGTGGCAGAGCACAGGCTTGACATAAAGGCTGCCCTGGATCTTCTGATGGCAGCCAAATATTTTGAACGTATTGGGGACCATGCGGTAAATATCGGAGAATGGGTACAGTATTCTATCACCGGAACTATGAAGTAATAGAGAGAAGAGGGGTTACATTGGCTAAGAAAATATTTACATCCATTATGCTGGTCTCCTCTGTGATTGTGACACTTGGAATGGCGCTGATTATGGGAATTCTTTATCACTATTTTAATCAGCAGCTTTTCCGCGAATTACAGAAGGAGGCTCTTTACTTATCAAGGGGCGTACTTCAGGATGGTATTTCTTATCTGAAGGAGCTGGAAGGAGAGGCTGCCAGAGTCACCTATGTTGATACAGACGGGACAGTTCTGTTTGACAGTGAGACAGCTCCCTCTTCCATGGAGAATCATGCAGACAGGAAGGAAATCCGGGAGGCGCTTGCAAGCGGCTCAGGAAAGGCAGCACGCAGTTCTGTCACTCTTTCTGAGAGAACAATTTATTATGCAAGACGCCTTAGTAATGGAAGGGTTCTCCGTGTGTCTACTACGCAATATACAGTTATAGAGCTTATTCTCCAGCTTGCAAAGCCTGTGATGTGGATTCTTGGATTAATGATAATTCTCTCTCTGGCCGCAGCTTTTTATATATCAAAGAAAATTATGGAGCCAGTTAATGAGCTGAACCTGGAGGAACCGGAAGAGGGAGAAACCTATGAAGAAATTGCTCCTCTTATCAGAAAAATCCGAAACCAGAACAGGCAGATTCAGAATCAGCTTGCAGCTGCAAAGAGACAGCAGGAGGAGTTTTCCATTATCACAGAGAACATGAGGGAAGGCCTCCTGGTTATTGACAGGTACACAATGCTCTTATCAGGAAACAGCAGCGGCTGGCGATTTTTTGACTCAAAGGACAAGACAGGGCAGAGCGTGTATTCCCTGAACAGGAGTGAAGACTTTCGCAGATGCATAGAGACAGTGCTTGAAGGAAAGCATACAGACAGCATTCTCAAAATCAGAGAACAGCATATTCGTCTGATTGCAAATCCAGTTGCAGGAAATGAAAAAACAGAGGGAGCAGTGCTTCTTCTGGTTGATATGACAGAGACAATGGAAAGAGAAAATCTGCGCCGTGAATTTTCTGCAAATGTGTCTCATGAGCTGATGACGCCTCTGACCTCTATCTCAGGTTATGCGGAAATCATAAAAGGCGGATTGGTGAAGGAAGCAGATATCCAGTCCTTTGCAGGAAAGGTTTTTGACGAGGCGCAGCGTCTGATAGCTCTTCTTGAGGATACGATCAAGATTTCGCAGCTTGATGAAGGGCAGATTCCTTATGAAAAGCAGAATGTGGACTTGTATCAGCTTGCAAAGGAAACCTGCAAGAGCCTTCAGGAAAAAGCGAATAACAAAAATGTGCATATCTATGTGGAGGGAGGAAGAACCCCTCTTTTTACTGTAGAAACCGTGTTTCGGGAGATTATGTATAATCTTTGTGACAATGCTGTCAAGTATAACAAGGAGAATGGCTCTGTGATTGTCCATCTGGAGCAGAAGGCAGGGGAAACCCGCGTCATTGTGGAAGATACAGGAATTGGCATTTCCAAGGCAGAGCAGAAGCGGGTATTTGAACGCTTTTACAGAGTGAATAAGAGTCGGAGCAGCGAGATTAGCGGCACAGGACTGGGCTTGTCCATTGTCAAGCATGGCGTCCAATTTCTTGGAGGAAGCCTGCAAATGGAGAGCCAGGAGGGAGAAGGCACAAAAGTCAGTATGGTATTTTGACATAACAGGTGTTCTCGCCGGCAGAAAGGTATGGACTATTTGCACAAGCATCTGAGCAGAGCAGGAGACGATACAAGCGGCCGTATGGGGAAGAGGGCAAGAAGAATGGGAATCACCAATAGCAATTCGTAAGGATAAAGTAAAAAAGGGATTGCGCCCTTAAAAAAGGTCTGCTATAATGAGAAAAGTTTTACAAAGGTGTAAGCAGCGTGGAAAAAGCCAGGCTGCTTTTCCTGCTTAAAAAACAAAGGAGGATATGAAATGGAGAACAAGCAAGTGAAAACAGCAAGTCCCTATGAACTGGATGGAAGACCCCATCTGAAAATCGCGATTCCACTGGGGCTTCAGCATGTGCTGGCCATGTTCGTAGGAAACCTGACCCCTCTTCTCATTATTACAGCAGCCTGCGGAATTGAGAGCGGAGGAGAGCTTCAGGTAGCATTGCTTCAGAATGCAATGCTGGTGGCAGGCATTGTAACCTTGGTTCAGGTATATACCATAGGACCGATAGGAGGAAAGCTTCCGATTGTTATGGGAACAAGCTCAGGCTTTATCGGTGTGTGCCGAAGCGTTGCAGCAGTCTCTGGCGGCGGTGTTCTGGGATATGGGGCAATCATGGCGGCTTCGTTTATCGGAGGCCTGATGGAAATGGTATTAGGAAGCTTTTTGAAGCCCCTTCGTCGTTTTTTCCCAAGTGTAGTGACAGGCACAGTTGTACTTTCGATTGGTCTTTCCCTAATTTCTGTGGGAATCGGATCCTTTGGAGGAGGAAGCAGCGCAAAGGATTATGGCTCTCTGGAGAATCTTTTTGTAGGCGCCGTGGTTCTTATTGTGATTATTGCCCTCAAGCATGGGACAAAGGGCTTTACTAGCTTTTCTTCTATATTAATCGGAATCATTGTGGGATACATACTGGTTTCTGTTATGGCGCTGATACTTCCTACCACCTTTACTTATGTGGATGAGACAGGCGCAACGGTCGAGGCTTCTAAGGCATGGGTGCTTAACTGGGCTAAGGTGGCAGAGGCCGACTGGTTCGCGCTGCCGGCGATTATGCCTGTAAAGTGGGTATTTGACGTAAAGGCAATCGTTCCTATCTGCATTATGTTTGTGGTAACTGCTGTGGAGACAGTAGGTGATATCTCTGGTATCACAGAGGGCGGACTTGGACGGGAGGCTACTGACAGAGAGCTTGCCGGCGGCGTTATGTGCGATGGCATTGGTTCTTCCTTTGCAGCGATTTTCGGCGTCCTTCCAAACACCTCCTTTAGCCAGAATGTAGGTCTGGTTGCCATGAACAAGGTTGTCAATCGCTTCTGCATAGGAATTGGAGGAATTTTCCTGATTGCCTGCGGTCTGTTCCCTAAATTGGCGGCGCTTATTTCCATTATGCCCCAGAGTGTTCTGGGAGGCGCGGCAGTTATGATGTTTTCATCTATCGTGGTCAGCGGTATTCAGCTTATCACCAAGTGGCCGGTGACTCCGAGAAATGTGACGATTATCTCTGTGGCTCTTGGACTTGGCTATGGCGTGGGCTCCAATACAGCAGTTTTGGCGCACATGCCAGAGGCAATTACCCTGATTTTCGGCGGCTCTGGAATTGTTCCTGCTGCTTTGATGGCGATTATTCTGAATGTCATCCTTCCTCCTGACCAAAAGACAGAGGTGGAAGTTGCAGAGGAGATTTTGGCTATCAAGAAAAAGAGCGGCAGCACAAACAGCGCCAAAAAGAAAAAGAAGAAATAATCTCTGTCCCTGAAAGGACAGCTCTAAATAAAAATACCTCTGCTCTGAACAAAAACAGAGCAAAGGTATTTTTTTTGTATCACATCATTTCCTGATGCTTTTTAAGCATATCGCGTATCACGTTCTGGGTATATACGCCCACGCGTTTCTTGTCTTCCTTGTCGAGTTCGTTGACGTAAATCGGCTTTCCATATTCCACAATCACCCTGGCAGGACGGATAAATGGAAAATGAGCCTCAAAAATCTGTGCTGTTCCGGTCATGGCAATCGGGATAATGGGACAGCCGGTCTTGGAGGCAATCTTAAAGCTGCCCTCATGGAAGGGAAGCATATCAAGCTCACTCTCTCCTCTGCTCCTGGTGCCTTCCGGGAAAATACAGATGGAGATTCCCTCCTTTACCTTGTCAATGGCTGTGAGGATGGTCTTTAATCCCTGCTTGATGTCGGTTCTGTCCAGAAACAGGCAGTGCAGATTGCGCATCCAGTCCCTGAGAAGGGGAAATTTTTCCATTTCCTTTTTGGCTACATAGCCGGTCCTTCTCGGACAGCGAGAATAGGTGAGAAGAATGTCAAAATAGCTTCTGTGGTTGCCTATGTAGAGTACGGGCTGGTCTGTGGGTACGTTTTCCTCTCCAATGACAGTGACCTTTACACCTGTAATTTTCAGAATAAAGCGAAAAGCAGCCTGAACAATATGCAGGGAACTGGTATCCTTTGTCATGGGAGACTTCTTTCCGATGAGCCACTCTACTGCAAGGACAGGAATGAAGAGAACCAGAAAGCCTATGACAGTGATGCAGACGAGAATAAATCGAATCATGTTTTTTTCCTCTCAAAGTAAATTTATTATAAAATCATTATATAAGATATTCCAGATTCTTGCAATAAATCTTTCGCAAACTTCATAGAATAATAGAGAGAACGAGACTGAGGCAATGGAATGGGAAGATGGAACAGAGCTCTGCTTTTGGCAGTGCTTGTGCTGTGCGTGTTTTTTACAGGAGGATGTACCTTTGTCAAGGCAGAGAAAGAGGATACAACAAGCCTGGACTATACGATTGTCAGGGAAGAGGATATTCCTCAGGAGCTGGCGAGGCTGATTGATGAGAAAAAGGAAAAGGAATTCCAGATGACCTATAAAAGTGAGGATTTTCTTTATCTTCTGCGAGGCTATGGGCAGCAGATGAGCGGAGGCTACAGCATTGAGGTGGAAGAGCTGTCGCTTGGAAAGGAGGCAGTTTTTCTGAAAACCAGGCTCCTGGGACCCGGTCAGGGAGAGAAGCAGTCCAGAGAACCCTCTTATCCTTATATTGTTATAAAAATGCCGTATCGTCAGGAACCAGTAAAGTTTTTGTGAGAAAGGAAGAAAAAGGATGGAAATTAAAAAAGAGAACATACATGTGCTTCGCGTAAAGAGCAAGGCAGAGAGCCAGATTACCTTTGACGAGGATTACAATGTTCCAGATGTGAAGCCAGATATAGGGAGAATGATCCAGAGTAAGGGTCAGGTGCAGATGGATGAGGTAACTTTAAGCGACGGCAAAGCATTTCTAAAAGGAACCTTCTCTGTTGACCTTTTATACGTGGGGGACGGAGAGGGACAGGTACACAGCTTTACAGCTTCCCTCCCCATAGCAGAGATTTTGAATCTGGATGGAATTGAGACAGGGGATAAAATGTGCTTGAAATGGGAAATAGAGGATCTCAGCGTACATGTAATTAATTCCAGAAAGCTCAATATCAAGGCAATCCTGGCATTCTCAGCGGTTGTGGATGAACTTGCGTCTGTCAGGCTTCCAGTGGAGGTTCAGGAGGAGGGGATTTCTGTAAAAAAGAAAAATATCCGCGTTTTGGGTCTGTGCGTACATAGAAAGGACACGATGCGGGTAAAGGAAGAAATTTCCCTGGCGTCCAATAAGCCTAATATTTCACAGATTCTCTGGAGCAATATGGAGCTTCGCGGCCTGGAAATCCGTCCTTCTGACAATCAGGTTATGGTTAAGGGCGAGCTGTTTGCTTTTGTGCTTTATGCAGGAGATGATGAGGGAAATCCGCTGCAGTGGCTGGAGTATGCCATGCCGTTTCGGGGGGAAGTGGAGTGTACGGGCTGCTCTGGAGATATGCTTCCGAACATTGACGTCAATGTACTCAAGAAATCTCTGGAGGTAAAGCCTGATTCTGATGGAGAAGAGCGGCTGATTCAGGTAGACGCGGTTCTGGAACTGGATATGAAATTCTATCAGGAGGAGGAGCATGAAATTCTCCTGGATGTATATACGCCTGTGAAGGAATGCATTCCAGTGGGGCATCCTGAGATCTTGGAGAGTCTGCTGATTCGGAACTTTTCCAAGTGCAGGGTCAACGACAGGGTGGAGATGAAGGAGACACAGGGAAAAATCCTTCAGATTTGCCACAGCTATGGAAAGGTGAAGATTGATAAGACCAGGGTCGTGGATAAGGGGATTCGCACAGATGGAGTGATTCATCTCAAGATTCTGTACATTGTGGGTAATGATGAGATGCCGTTTTATTCTATGGAGGCTATGGTACCGTTCAGCCATGTGATTGAAGCAGAGAATATTTCCGATAAATGTGTGTATTATCTCAGACCTGACCTGGAGCAGCTTTCCACTGCAATGATAGACAGCAGAGAAATAGAGGTCAAGGCAGTGATCAGCCTGAACACCCTGGTGCTGCGAAGAGAGGAAGAAATGATTATTGACGAAATCCGCGAAGCTCCCCTTGACCTGGAGAAAATTCAGGCAATGCCGGGAATCACGGTATATATGGTACAGTCTCAGGACACACTGTGGGATATTGCAAAGAGATTTTATACAACTGTGGAGCAGATTCAGAGCCTGAATCATCTGGACGGAGAACCCAAGGCGCGCCAGCCCCTTCTGCTGGTAAAAAATGTAGAATCGTGAAGATTAATCATAGAATATATGTCATTATTCTTCAAGCGCGATTATTCTGTAAAGCGAGCAGCTGTGAATGGAGTGAGCAGTAACGATATGTCTGCCCATATTCCGGTAAAAAGTCATTGAAATATGGAGGCTTTTCGTATACAATAGAATGTAGTAATGTATACAAAGTACAAAAGGTACGGGAGGAGACAATCATGCGGCTGCGAGCTATGGCAAAGATAAATCTGGGTCTTGATGTTCAGAGAAAGCGGGAGGACGGCTATCACGATGTTCGGATGATTATGCAGACTATACAGATGTATGATGTTCTGGAAATGGAGAAAAGCAGTGTGCCGGGAATCGTTCTTACGACAAATTTCCCCTATCTTCCCACGGACAGCAAGAATCTGGTATGGAAGGCAGCTGAGCTTTTGATGCAGGAATTTGGTATTACAGAGGGTCTGACCATTGACCTGCAGAAGTTTATCCCTGTGGCAGCAGGCATGGCAGGAGGAAGCGCGGACGCCGCTGCCGCCATGGTGGGAGTCAATCGGCTCTTTGATCTTAAGCTTTCAGAGAAGGAGCTTATGGACAGAGCTGTGCGCATTGGAGCAGACGTACCCTATTGTGTGATGCGGGGGACAGCGCTGGCAGAAGGAATCGGAGAGCTTTTGACACCGCTGGCCCCTTTGCCGCTGTGTTGGATTCTGATAGGAAAGCCCGATGTAAGTGTGTCCACAAAGACAGCGTATGAGAATCTCCGGCTTGGTGAAATCAAAACGCATCCTCTCATAGATGAGCAGATTTCTGCCCTGGACAGAGGCGACTTGTATGCTTTGACAAAGCGGATGGAGAATGTATTTGAACCGGGGATTGAGAAACAGTATCCCATTGTCAGGGAAATTCGGGAATTTATGGAGGCACATGGAGCCGTGAAGGCCATGATGAGTGGGAGCGGACCTACAGTATTCGGAATTTTTGACACAGAAGCAAAGGGGCAAGCGGCGGCTGAGGCTCTCAGAGAGAGTCATCTTGCAAAAGTTGTGTTTTTGACGGTTCCTTATAATAGACGGGAGAAGGGGCTTATGAGTTTATAATTTCTTTTTGCGAGCATTCGTACAAGGATAGCCTTTACAGAGCCAAGGAAGCAAAATAGTTGCTGCGAACGCAGTGAACAGTAATGCAAAAATACGCAGGAGGGTTGAATATGGCAAGCGATTTTACAATTCATATGGATGAGTACCTGCCTCTTAGAGACGTGGTGTTTAATACTCTCAGGCAGGCGATTTTAAAGGGCGAGCTTAAGCCGGGAGAGAGGCTTATGGAGATTGCCCTGGCAGATAAGCTTGGGGTGAGCAGAACGCCTATCAGAGAGGCGATCCGTAAGCTGGAGCTGGAGGGGCTTGTGACAATGATTCCCAGAAGAGGCGCGCAGGTCGCAAACATCACAGAAAAGGACTTAAACGATGTCCTGGAGGTGCGTATCTGCCTTGAGAATATGGCGATTGAGAAGGCCTGCAACTGTATGACAGAGGAGAACTTGCAGCAGCTGCAGAGGGCAGGAAGAAACTTTGAGAGGATGATTGCAGGAGGAGACCTCACAAAGCTCACAGAGGCGGACGTGGCCTTTCACGAGATTATTTACCAGGCCTCTGATAATGCAAGGCTCATTCAGGTGCTTTATAATCTCAGAGAACAGATTTATCGTTATCGAATTGAATATTTGAAGGAAGAGGATATTCGCAAGCTCCTGGCAAAGGAGCATGAGGATATTTATCAGGCTCTGAAGGACAGAGATGTGAAGAGAGCGCAGGAGATTACGTACACGCATATTGAAAATCAGAGAAAAGCGATTATGCGATCTATTGCAGCAGAAAAGGCTGCTGCTGATGAATAAAATTCCAAATTGTGTAAAATAATAAGAGGGACTGGACGTCTCTCTTATTTTTTGTGCGATAAATCCGTCAAGCGTGCGCCGTGTTTACACGGACACACATTTGACAGACAAGTACAGCGAGCAACCTGGGTATGAGCTGTGCGATAACGGGCAGGAGTCATCCTGCTTGCTGCTTTTAAGGAGCGTCTCATATAAATGCAGAGGAGGAGAAAAAAATGGAAAATCCGCAGCCGGTTTCCCGAAGAATTTGGGAAAACGAGGATTACATCCGCGGCCAGTGCGAGGGCTGTGCAGACATTGTTGTCAGAACTATGCGTCTGGGAAAAAATAGAAAAGTGGACTGCCTGGTAGTGTATTTGGAAGTGGCGGTTGACAATATGATGCTTGAGGATTCTGTGATAGGAAAGCTTATCAATCATTTTTGGGAAATTTCTCCTGAGGATATGAAGGCATTTTTGGAGAACAACAGTCTTGGAATATCAGACGTCAAGGAGCTGCCGGACATGGAAGAGGCAATGTCTGCCATGCTTGCAGGAAATGCCATATTTTTTATGGATGGGTATGACAAGGCAATAAAAATCTCCAGCAAAGGTTATCCTTCTCTGGGCGTACAGGAAGCAGAGTCGGAGAAGGTGCTTCGGGGGGCAAAGGAGGGCTTCTCAGATACTCTCAAAAGTAATTCCGCTTTGATTCGAAAAAGACTTCGGGACACCAGACTAAAGGTAGAGGAACATACCCTGGGACTGCGCTCTAACACAATGGTGCAGCTCCTTTATATTGAGGATTTGGTACAGGAGGAGTTTTTGGAAAAAATCCGTACTCGCATGGAGAAATTTGAGATTGACGGCATTCTGGACAGCGGTATGATTGAACAGCTTACAGAGGAATCCTGGTATTCGCCGTTTCCGCAGTTTCAGTCTACTGAACGGCCTGACCGGGCGGCAATGGAGCTTTTGAACGGACGCATTGTGCTGCTCTGCGACAATTCCCCTATGGCTCTTCTTCTACCCACAACCTTTCATAGCTTTATGCAGACCAGCGAGGACAGGTACAATCGCTTTGAAATGGTAACCTTTTTGAGGATTCTGAGGTATCTGGCCATGGCAGTGGCAACGCTGCTTCCAGGGCTTTACCTGTCAGTTGTTCGGTTTCACACGCAGGTGCTTCCGGGAAATCTGATTCTTTCCTTTGCAGAGGCAAGGTCAGGAGTTCCCTTCTCCAGCTTTACTGAGCTTCTGTTCTTGGAGCTGTCCTTTGAGCTGATTCGTGAAGCTGGCGTGCGTATGCCGGGTGCTTTGGGAAATGCTGTCGGAATTGTCGGAGGTCTGATTATCGGACAGGCAGCAGTCAGTGCGAATCTGGTCAGTCCGATTGTAGTCATGATTGTCGCACTTACGGCGCTTGGTTCTCTGGCCATTCCTAATGAGGAATTTTCTTCGCCGTTTCGGCTTTTGAAATATGGATTTTTGGTACTCGGAGGCACACTTGGTATTTATGGAATCGCCCTTGGAGGGTACCTTACAGTGTCACATTTGTCAGGACTTTTGAGCTTTGGAGTACCATATCTTACGCCCTTTGTACGGGCAGACGAGGGCAGACAGTGGCAGGGAGACGGGATTCTCAGACTGCCGCTTTGGAAGATGAAAAATCGGCCTGTATATGCGAAAAAGAATCAGAAAGTCAGGCTCAGAAAGAAGGAAAAACAATGATAAGCTTTGCAGAAAACAACAGAATATCGCATTGTCAGCTTAGAAGGCAGATTGTTCTTGCGTATCTGGGACCTCTGCTTCTATGTCTGACAGGGAGAGGAGGTATCCAGGGAATGAACGGACTTTTGGGGCTTCTTACAGCGCTTTTTACCTTCCTTTTGGACATCCTGATTCTTATTCGTCTGTATCCTGCCTTTGGAAACCTGGAAAAGGCGGCAGGAGGCTTCTGGGGTCGTATTGTCGGGCTGTTTTTTCTGTCCTATGTGGTTTTTTCAGGAGCAGTGCTTCTCTCTGTGTTGGAGGAAATTCTGCCTATGGGACTTCTCACCGGAGTGCCGGCGTGGCAGAACGGACTTCTTGCAGCTCTTGTGTGTTCTGTGGGAATCCACAGGGGAATTCAGAGAAGAGGAAGAATCGCCCAGGTGACAGGAGGCTTTCTTCTCCTGGGAGTGGTGCTTATGCTGATCCTTTCCCTGAAGCAGGGCAATCCGTCTTATGTGAAGGATATGCTTTCTGACGCCTCCAGTCAGGGCTTCTTTTCATTTGGGGATTGGTATGGAGGCGTCTGTGCATTTGCCGGACTTACTCTTTTGCCGTTTTCTCTGAAATTTGTGGAAAAAAGGAATTCAGCGGGACGCTCTATAGCAGCTGCTATCGGTGTTTTGGGAGCAGTGTATACAGCTGTGATTTTTATCCTTCCGTCAGTGCTTGGATGGGAACGTGTCAGGGTGGAAAAATATCCTATTTTTCCTCTTCTTGCAGGTACAGATTTGCCTGGGAATGTTTTGGCCAGGTTTGACATTGTGTGGATGTGCTTTCTCTTATTTGGGCTTTTATTTTCTATTGGGAGTCTGTTCTTTTATGGGAGCCATATTCTTCAGTCATCAGGGCTTGGAAATGGAAGGTTCTGGGTCCCTGCTCTGGCCTTTATATTATCTTTGGATTTGATTCCAGGATGGAGCCTCAGAGGCTTTTATTCAGATTATGTGGCGCTTATTTTTGTCCCTGGAGCAGCGTTGATTCAGCTCTTGATGCTTATGAAGAATACAGGGAAAAGGATGAAGGCAGCGGGAGCGGCGGCAGCTCTTGTTCTTATGATCTCTCTTACAGGATGCGCTGGAGTGGAGCCGGAAAAGAGGCTTTTTCCCCTGGCAATAGCAGTGGATTACACAGACGATGGACTTTTGGAGGTCACATATGCAATGGCAGATATGAAGGCTGAAACAGGACAGGATAAGCCAGAGGAGAGCGGCTCACAGACAGTACTTAAGCTAAAGGCGCATTCCTTTGACGAGATACGCAGTCAGTATGAGAGAAGCCAGGAAAAATATCTGGATTTGGGACATCTTCAGGCGTTGATTTTGGGAAAAGCAATGCTTGAGGATAGAAGATATGACGCTGTTCTTAAATATCTTCTGGAGGAGTCTATGACAGGAGAGGATTTATATTTGTTTGTGACAGAGGATGTAGATGCAGTGGTAAATTATGAAGGGGCAAAGGAATCCTCGATAGGGGAATATCTGAAGGGTATTTATGAGAACAGACCGTCAGGTCAGCGGCAAAAGGGTACAGATCTTCGGACAGCGTATGCTTATTGGTATAAGTACGGCGTACTCATGGAGCTTCCTGAAATCATCTATGATGGCGGAGATTTATTATTTATATAGGAGATAAAGATGAAAGCATGGATAAAAAAACAATTTAAGAAACTTGCGGTTTCTATAGCTGTCGGCTTTTTGGCCGCAGCAAGCCTGCAAAGCAGTACTGCCTGTACGGTTTCTTTTCCAATATACAGGGAATATGCAGGCGCCTGGTGGGGCTGGCTGTATCCTCAGTATTGCTTTGCAGGAGACGGGGAGGATACGGGAGAAAAGCAATTTTCCTTCTGGCTTGCGAAAGCTCTGGAATGGTGATAAAATAACGGTACATGCAGAGACTGCTGTATTAGCATAATGCTGGGATCAAAGGGTATTTTGACTCTGGTATTATTAGAATATAGTCTTATGTACCAAAAGGAACTTCTCTGCATACATGATAACAAAGCGATTATGACGGAGAGAATTATGCAGATAGACAGAGAGGCTCCTGTGGGAGTGTTTGATTCGGGCGTAGGCGGTCTGACAGTTGCCAGAGAGATTATGAGAAATCTGCCAGCAGAGAAAATAGTGTATTTTGGAGATACTGCCAGAGTACCTTATGGAAATAAATCAAAAGAGACAATTATCCGCTATTCCAGACAGATTGTGCATTTTCTGAAGGAGCAGAGGGTAAAGGCAATCGTGGTAGCGTGTAATACTGCCAGCGCGTTTGCGCTTGACACAATAGAAAAGGAACTGGATATTCCGATTGTGGGGGTCATTGAGGCAGGAGCCAGAGTTGCTGCCCAGGAGACCCGAAATAAGCGCATAGGCGTTATCGGAACAGAGGGAACGATTGGAAGCGGAATTCACAGAGAATATTTAAAGCAGCAGGATCCAGAAATTACTGTCTTTGGAAAGGCCTGTCCTTTGCTTGTCTCTCTTGTGGAGGAGGGATGGCTTAAGGATCCTGTCACGGATGAGGTCTTGAGGCGCTACCTTGCAGAGCTGCAGGAGCAGCAGATCGATACGCTGATTCTGGGCTGTACGCATTATCCGCTTCTGCGTTCTGCCATTCGCCGCATTCTGGGAGACGAGGTGCGGTTGGTGAATCCCGCATATGAGACAGCTCTGGAGCTGAGGAAGGTTCTGGAGGAAAATGGACTTCTGGATCTGGGAAGTGAGAATGAAGAATTCCCTTACCGCTTTTATGTGAGCGATCTGGCGGAGAAGTTTCAGCATTTTGCAAACTCCATTCTTCCCTATGATGTGAAGATGACTAAGAAGATTGACATTGAGAAGTATTGATGCACAGTTTGCCGCAGGCTGTCTGGCAGAACGTGCTGCTGTGAACAATAATGGCGAGTAAAGCGGACATTCGCATTTTGGTGCGGTCTGCGTTCAACAGGGCGGAATGGATGCTTCCTGTATGTATGAGGATAAGAAACAGATACTGGATTTTGGTGAAAAAGGTGCAGAAATGGAAAAAGAAGTTTTGATATGCGTAAAGGGAATCCACGCAATGGATGAAAATGGAGAAAGGGTTCCAATAGAGATGGTGGTTCC
Organism: Eubacteriales bacterium; assembly: GCA_030537135.1. Taxonomy (GTDB): domain Bacteria; phylum Bacillota; class Clostridia; order Lachnospirales; family Lachnospiraceae; genus Blautia_A. The sequence continues at coordinate 21,115 of JAUNOP010000042.1, forward strand.
CGGAGAATATTATTTCAGAAATGGAAGTCATTATCTCCGATACGAGGAAATATTGGAGGATTCTGGAGAACCTACTGTAAATTATGTGAAAATTTCAGATAAGGGCCTGGAGGTTCGCAAAAAAGGACTTGTGAATGTACATATGGTGTTTGAGCCGGGAAAAAGAAACGTCTCCTACTACACCACGCCCTTTGGCACTCTAAAGATGGGAATCTGCGCAACAGGAGTCGATGTGGAGCAGCAGGAGAATACTTTGAGAGTAAAGGCAAATTATTCACTGGATATGAATGAGGAGCATGCGTCTGACTGCAGCCTGATGATTGAGGCAAAGCAGAGGATATCGTTTGATAAGCGCTGAGAGCATCGAAAAAAGGATGGGAGACTCATCTGTGAAGAGTTTCCCATCCTTTTATAAAAACGCTGCAGTGTTTTCAAAGCCTCACAGCAGCTGCTTTGCAGAAGCAATGTCTTATTTGCTCTTTTTCTGATTGTTCAGCAGTCTCTTGAAAAATCCCTTCTTTTTCTCAGGCGGAGCAGCCAGAGAGCCTCTTACGCCCTTTACATTCACAATGTAAAGTCCGCTGATTTCTGCCTTGACCTCTTTTTTGAGAGGAATCAGGTCGAAAATCTTCTCATCTGCAATGAAAATCATGATTTTCGGACCAACCTTTGCTTTGACAATGGGCAGCTTGGAGCGGCGCATAAGTTTGGGCGTCTGGTCGATGACCATCTGAGGAAGACCGGACTCTTTGATTGGCATCCGTTTCTTGTCAATAATCAGCATGGAAACGGTTTGCTTGGCAGCTTCAATCTGTGCCTGCTGTGCTTCCTGCTTTTTCTGCATTTTCTTGCCCATGAAATACAGGACAACCAGAGCGATGAGCAGGATAATCGTAATGATTAGTAGAACGTGCCAGACTTGCATATTAGCCTCCTAAATCTCTTATGTACTTATACATACCATATAGATTTCATTCTATCATTTATTTATAAAAAAGGCAATTACAAAATAAAAGGACTTGCAAAAAAGCTGTTACTGTTGTTATGGTTCGCCGCGTTCACATCAACATACCTCTGGAAAATTCTGTAATCATGAAAACTATGTAAAATAACTGGAAGGAAGCTTTTCTTTTTGGCAGAAATATGGTATAACTCACGTAGGAACTTATTCAGGATTCAGGAAAAGGAGAGGTTATGAGAAAAAAGATATGTATTGCATTGCTGGCATTGTGTGTGGCTGTGGGAGCCGGAGCATGCTCTTCGGATGAGAGCAATGCTGCAAAGGAAGAGAACACAAAGACAGAGGCAGCAGATAAGACAGAGGACGAAGCGGATACAGATAAAGAAAATGAGGATGAGACACAAGACAGCTCAGAAGAAGAGAAGCAGGAGGAAGAGAGCAGCGCTTATCGCATGGTATCGGTTGACGATGTGACAAAGTATGTGTCAGTTGGAGAATACAAAGGGCTGTCTCTGGAAAAGGGAGTTGCTTCTGTTACAGATGAGATGATTGACTCGCAGATTCAGTCAGAGCTTGAGAGCCATCTTGAGACAGATAAGGATGAGGACGCAGAAGTTCAAAGCGGAGATATTGCCAATATTAATTATGTGGGGACAAAGGATGGAGAGGCCTTTGAGGGAGGAACAGCCGAGGGCTTTGACCTTACCATTGGCTCAGGTCGTTTTATTGACGGCTTTGAGGACGGTATCATTGGAATGAAAAAGGGAGAGACAAAGGATCTGAATCTTACCTTCCCTGAGGAATATCCGTCTGAAGATCTGGCGGGTCAGGAGGTTGTCTTCCAGGTGACTCTCAATGCAATCAAGCATGTTCCAGAGCTGAGCGATGAATGGGTAGAGGAGAATACCGATTATAAAACAGTAGAGGAATACAGAGAAGGAGTCACAGACGAGCTTATGGCAAACGAGGAGGCTGCTCGCGACAACACGCTTCTGAACACGGCCTTCAGCACAGTGCTTGACGGCTCAGAGGTCATGGAATATCCAGAGGAGGATATAAATCTTGTGATGAATGAATTCAAGGCTCAGATAGAACTTATGGCAGAACAGGCAGGAACAGACCTGGAGGGCTTTTTGGAGGGTCAGAGCATGAGTGAGGAAGAGTTTGAGGAGCAGTGCAGACAGTATGCAGAGTACCGGGTAAAGCAGGCTCTGGTTATCCAGGCAATTATGGACGCCGAGGGAATGACCTTTGAGGATAAAGCAGCAGAGGCCGCCAAGCTTCAGATGGCACAGGAGCTTGGAGCTACGAATTTTGACCAGCTTGTATCTGTATATGGAGAGTATGCTGTGTACAGCTCCCTGGGAGCAAGAGTTGTCAGTCAGTTTGTGATTGATAATGCCCAGATTCAGGATGAGGGCGCAATAGAAGAGCCTGAGGATGTGGGAGAAGAGCTTACCGATACAGCTGAAGAAGCAAAGAGTGCAGATCAGGATGAGACCGGAAGTGAGGATGAAGCTGCAGACCAGGATGAGACCGAAAACGAAGAGGATACTGCAGACCAGGATAAGGCCGAAAGCGAGGAGGATACTGCAGACCAGGATAAGGCTGGAAATGAGGACGGGACTGCAGATTAGAATGAGACTGCAAAGCAGAGCAGCGATTCAGAATAAAAACAGACACAAAGGCTTCCCTTTAAGGGAAGCTTTTTGCAGCATAATAAATACCTTTTGAGAGCTGCGTACCCACGCGGGAGAGAAAATACTGTATACGCAGCTGCGCTTGGCGCGAGGATGTGCGTGGACTCATTCTTTGTTGTATAGTGTACAGAAAAAAGAATTGTCAAAACGAACTTTGTGTATAAAATAACCAAAAAATTGCCAGAGGAATGATTGACGGAGTGCATTTGCATTGGTATAATAAGAGGCAGTACAAAAATAGGTGAGACATCGGAGGAAAGAACATTGACAAAGTGGTTTGAAGAGGCAGTATTCTATCATATGTATCCAATTGGGATGACAGGCGCACCAAGGAGAAATGACCAGGAGGAGGTTACACACCGTTTTCCGGAATTGAACACATGGCTTCCTTATCTCGCAGATCTAGGTTGTACAGCTATTTATATTGGACCGCTGTTTGAGTCAACCTCTCACGGTTATGATACCAGGGATTATAAGATGGTAGACCGAAGGCTTGGAGATAACCAGGATTTTAAGGCTTTTGTGCAGGAGGCGCATGAAAGAGGAATCCGTGTTGTGGTAGATGGGGTATTCAATCACACGGGACGTGAATTTTTCGCATTTCAGGATATTCAGAGAAATCGGGAGCGTTCACCGTATTGCTCCTGGTATAAGGGCATTAATTTTGGATGGAACACACACTACAATGACGGATTTGGTTATGAAGCATGGAGAAACTGCTTTGAGCTGGTGAATCTGAACCTGTGGGAGCCGGAGGTGAGAAGGTATCTTCTGGAGGTTATTGGCTTCTGGATAGATGAATTTGATATTGACGGCATCCGTCTGGACTGTGCAGACTGTCTGGAATTTTCCTTTATGGAGGATATGAGACGCTTTGTTGATAATAAAAAAGCCGATTTCTGGCTTATGGGAGAGGTAATACATGGCGATTACAGCCGTTATGTGAAGCCTCACATGCTGGACAGTGTGACAAACTATGAGCTGCACAAGGGATTATATTCTGGCCACAATGACCACAATTACTTTGAAATTGCACACACCATCCGCCGCCAATTTGATGAGAACGGCGGTATTTACAGGGGAATGAAGCTGTATTCCTTTGTGGACAATCATGATGTGGACAGGATCGCCTCCAAGCTCAAGGTGCCGGGACATATTTATCCGGTACACACGCTTCTTTACACACTGCCTGGAATTGTGTCCCTGTATTATGGTTCTGAGTGGGGGATCCAGGGAAAAAAGCAGGGAGGAAACGACGATCCTCTGCGCCCTGCTGTAAAGCTTGACAAGGCTCTGGAAGAAGTGCCGGATCCAAAGCTCCTGGAGTGGATAAAATTTTTGGGAAGCATTCACAGGGAGCAGCCCGCTCTTTCTTACGGAAGCTACAGAGAGCTTCTGCTCACAAACCGTCAGTATGCGTTTGCAAGGCTTCTGGATGACGGAGGCATTGTGACAGCTGTCAATAATGATGACAAGGAAGCGCTTCTCTATGTGAGAGAGCCGTTTGCAGGAAAAAGATATAAAAGTCTGATTGATGGACAGGAGCTTGTACCTGAGAATGGAAAGCTTGTTATCCGTCTTCAGCCCAACGAAAGTCAGATTTTATCAATGTATTAAGGGAGGAAACTCAGATGGCAAAGAAATTGGAGATTACGGAGCTTGACCAGTATCTGTTTGGGCAGGGAACACACTATGATATTTACAAGAAAATGGGAGCCCATCCTACGAAGAGAGGAAGATGGGAAGGCGTTTTTTTTGCCGTATGGGCGCCGAATGCACAGGAAGTCTCAGTAATCGGAGACTTCAATAACTGGGATACACAGGCCTGCCCCATGAAGAAGGTAGGCCCTATTGGAATCTGGGAGCTGTTTGTGCCAAAGGCAAAGGTTGGAGATTTGTATAAATTTTATATTGTGGGAATGCATGGGGAGAAGCTGTACAAGTGCGATCCATTTGGAAACCAGGCAGAGCTGCGCCCCGGAACAGCTTCCAGAGTTGCCAATATTGGAGACTATAAATGGAAGGACAATGTATGGATGTCAAAGCGCAAGGACTTTGACGAAAAGGTAAGCCCAATGGCAATTTATGAGGTGCATCCTGGCTCCTGGAGGAAGCATCCGGTTGAGAGTGAGGATGAGACAGGCTTTTACAATTATCGGGAGTTTGCCCATGAGCTTGCCAAGTATGTGAAGGAAATGGGCTATACCCATGTGGAGCTGATTGGAATTGCAGAGCATCCATTTGACGGCTCCTGGGGTTATCAGGTGACAGGCTACTATGCGCCGACCTCTCGTTATGGGACTCCCCAGGACTTCAAGTACATGGTGGATTACCTTCACCGACACAAAATCGGCGTGATTCTGGACTGGGTACCAGCGCATTTCCCAAAAGACGCTCATGGTCTTGCAAATTTTGACGGAACTGCTGTGTATGAGCATGAAGACCCAAGACAGGGCGAGCATCCTGACTGGGGAACAAAGATTTATAATTATGGACGTCCTGAGGTGAAGAATTTCCTGATCGCCAATGCCCTTTTCTGGGTGGAGGAGTGCCATGTGGATGGATTGCGTGTGGATGCTGTGGCTTCTATGCTGTATCTGGACTATGGAAAGAAGGACGGCCAGTGGGTTGCGAATAAATACGGCGGCAACCAGAACCTGGAGGCAATTGAATTCTTTAAGCATCTGAACAGCATACTTCTTGGAAGAAATAAGGGAACTGTGATGATTGCAGAGGAATCCACAGCATGGCCGAAGGTGACGGCGCATCCAGAGGATGACGGACTTGGCTTCTCCCTGAAGTGGAACATGGGCTGGATGAATGATTTCCTGGAATACATGAAGCTTGACCCATATTTCAGAAAATATAATCATAATAAGATGACCTTCTCCATGACCTATGCCTACAGTGAGAAATATGTGCTGGTGCTTTCTCATGACGAGGTGGTTCATCTGAAATGCTCCATGCTGAATAAGATGCCGGGATTTCTGGATGATAAGTTTAAGAATCTGAAGGCTGGCTACACCTTTATGCTTGGCCATCCGGGCAAAAAGCTCCTGTTTATGGGACAGGACTTCGGACAGCTTCAGGAGTGGAGCGAAGCCAGAGAGCTTGACTGGTATCTCCTTGGCGAAGAGAATCACAGCGATCTTCAGAGCTATGTGAAGGAACTCTTGAAGATATATCGCAAATATCCGGCTCTTTATGCCACTGACAATGACCCGCAGGGCTTTGAGTGGATCAATGCAGACGATGGAGACAGAAGCATCTTCAGCTTTGTAAGAAAGTCTCCGACAGGAAGAAATAATCTTCTTTTTGTGTGCAATTTCACTCCTGTGGAGCGTTTGGACTACAGAGTGGGAGTTCCGAAGAAGAAGATGTACAGACAGATTTTAAACGAAAAGGGAGCGCTTGAGCCAAAGGAGAATGTATACAAGGCAGAGGCTTCTGAGTGTGATAACCATCCATATTCCTTTGCATATCCGCTTCCGGCATATGGAATCGCTGTGTTTGTTTATTAATAGAATTTGTTGGAAATTGGGCAGGCAGGTTATTTTACGGCCTGCCCGGTTCTATGAGTTGGCGCTTAACAATGAAATTTTACGCAAAATGGCAAAGTTTGGGTTCTGGCTTGTCCAGGTTAGAGTATAAGAATTAATTGTGAAAATATTGATTTTCTTTTAAATATGTGATATAGTCAGTGCGAAGCAGAGGCTGTGAGGGATGTCAGAGGGGGCGTGCGAAGAGGTGTAATTGGAGCATATCCCTCTGTTTTGATTTCTCTGAAATGGGGTGTGTGCATATATGAGAGGTATAAGGTATATAGACGCTCTGAATGAGACACACTATGCTGTGGGAGCTTAGCTTTTATGGCGGCGACGAGCCGTGAGGATGCAGCAGGAAGCTTCTGCTTAAGAAGAGGTATGAAGCAGCAAATGAAAACTAAAGAGCTATTGAAACTGAAAATAACCAGGGGGTTTGAAATGCTTCCTGGTCATCTGTACGTGATAAGGAGATTGGGAAAATGACAAAGATTGATATTATTTCCGGCTTTCTTGGAGCTGGAAAGACAACATTAATTAAAAAGCTTCTCAAGGAGGCATTTCAGGGGGAGCAGGTAGTCCTGATTGAAAATGAATTTGGTGAAATCGGTATTGACGGAGGCTTTCTTAAGGAGGCTGGAATTCAGATCCGCGAGATGAATTCCGGCTGCATCTGCTGCTCTCTGGTCGGAGATTTTGGAACTGCCCTGAAGGAGGTTGTGGAGACCTATCATCCTGCCAGAATTCTGATTGAGCCTTCAGGCGTGGGCAAGCTTTCGGATGTTATGAAGGCTGTGCAGGATGCGCAGAAGGAGGCGGATATCTGCCTGAACAGCTATACAACGGTTGTAGATGCTAAAAAATGCAAAATGTATATGAGAAATTTCGGAGAGTTCTTTAATAATCAGGTGGAATACGCAGGCGCTATTATTCTGAGCAGAACCGATTTGATTTCTGAGGAAAAGGCAGAGGCAGCAAGAGAAATGCTTCGTCAGATTAACGCCAGGGCAGCTATTATCACAACGCCGATTGAGAAACTGGATGGAAAGAAAATCGTTGAGGTAATGGAAAAGCCTGTATCTCTGGAGCAGGAGCTTATGGAGGAAGCAGTATGCCCCGAATGCGGACATGTTCACGCACACGGAGAGCATCACCATGAGCATGAGGAGCATGACCATTGCCACGAGCA
>JAUNOP010000084.1 GCA_030537135.1 Eubacteriales bacterium
ATTACGACTGGGCAGTTACAAGCCCATTACCTTTAGGTGATGGGTAGTTGACATTCTAAATCAAACATTTCTTCAACCATTTTTTCGCCTCCTTCCTATGTTTGGTAGTGTCAACTATATATGATTAAAATCGACTCATTCTCAATAAATTCAACGGTTTCAGAAACATAAGCCTTTATTTCCCCATGTTTTAACTTAAGCAAGGAAAATTACATGTAAACTGGTCAAAATAACCTAAAAACACATTAATTCAGTCTTAGCAAGAATTTTATAAGCAAAATATCTGCACTCTCACCAAGGGAAATGAGCCTGATCTTTTCATATATTTCTCAAATGAGTTAATACTTAAAGCAGCAAATTATCTATTTTCCAATAAGTATTATTTTCTATTTCCTTTTATATTCTAATATAAATATTATATCGTATCAAGAATGTATTTGTTTTTTCAAAATTTCTCTTTACCACGTAATTATAACTTCTTGATTTATAACAAACCATAAAAATAACTCAGCCTCTTGGAATAAATGAAAATACCTCGCTGCAAGCAACAGAATATCAAACTTACAGCGCTGCACAGCAGTGCAGTATTTGACCCTCGCGGCATCTACGCTCTGCTTTGGTCGGTGCTAAACGTGTGCCGCCGGCACACAGCACCGCCAAATGGACATGTGAGCATGTCCGCTTGGCTCGCTGCTCGCGGGAATAAAAACAGAATTTCACGTCCTGCACACAAAAACAGACAGCCATTCCCAAAAGAATCTGCTGCCTGTTTCATTCCCTCTTAGATTTCCTTTTTATTCCTGTGTCTTACACTTCGCTCATAATCTCCGCAACTTTTTTTGCCAACGCCTCTGCCAGCTGTCTGTGACCCTCCTCTGTCAGATGCATATAGTCAACCGTATTCGGTCCTGCGGACACCACCTGGTTTGCATCCAGATAATAGCATCCCATCATCTGCGCAATCTTTTCATATTCCTCAGAAAGCCCCTCTGATTTCTCCGCGCAGCCTCTTCCCATGGTCAGAGCAACCTCTGTGTCTGCGTATTCCCTGCCAATGTTCTGGGGCGTAACAACCAAAATCCTGCTTTTTCCGCCGCGCCAGCACTCTGGTCCTGTCTGTGCCCTTGCAATCAGGCGCCTTAGTCCCAGGGCAATGCAGGCAGAGGACATGCCGAATCTCTCCTTTGTATCATTTGTTCCAAGCATGATAATAAGAAGATCTACCGGCTCGTGGCTCATAAGACACGGGTACAGATAATCAAGACCTGAAAGCCCCTCAAACAAAAAGTCGGAAAAGCAGGTAGTTCTGCCGCTTAAGCCTTCTTCAAGAACCAGGTACTCTTCCCCAAGCGCCTTCTGAAGAAGGCAGGTCCAGCGCTGGTTCTCATCAAAGCGTCCATTGTTTTCTGCGCAATAGCCATGTGTATTAGAATCCCCAAAGCACACAATATGTTTCTTCATCTTATTTTATCCTCTTATAAGTCCTTTGTGTCTGCAATCGCCTGCTTAATGTCCTTGTAAAGCCCAATCAGCTCCGGATCATCTACAGATACCGGAAGGAACGGAAGTCTTGGATTTCCCATAGGACAGCCGTCCAGAGTGATAATCCCTTTTACCGCTCCATGCATGGAAGCAAAGGAACACAGCCTGTAAATCAAGGGAGTCACAATCGCCTGTACCTGCGCGGCCTTGTCCCACTCTCCTCTGTTAATCAGCTCATCCATTTTCATATACAGCTCAGGCATGGCTCCATAGGTGCCGCCGATTCCTGCGTCTGCTCCCAGGATTCGGCCTGCCACAAACTGCTCGTCCGGCCCGTTGAAAACAATAAAATCCTTTCCTCCTGCCAGCTTAAATCTCAGAATATCCTGTGCAGGGTCTGAGGAGCATTTCACACCTGCCACACGCTCATTTTCCAGCATACGATAAAACAGCTTCATGGAAAGGTTAAAGCCTGTGAGCTGCGGAATATTATAAATAAAGAACGGGAGGTCTGCTGCCTTTGTGATTTCTGTCCAGTGTCTGTAAACACTCTCTTCACTTGGTCTGTAATACACACAGGGAACCGCAGAGGTGGCCGCTGCGCCGATTTTCTCTGCATGCTCTGCCAGGATACAGGAATGTCTGGTATCTGGACAGCCCACATGCACGATGATGTTCATATCCCGACCCACTTCCTTTACAACTGTCTCTGCAACTAGCATCCTCTCCTCTGTATCAAGAAGAAAGCCTTCTCCTGTGCTGCCGCACACATACATCTGCTTTACACCCTTATCCCGAAAATATCTGGACACGGCCTTCACTGCCTCTGTATCTACACTGCCGTCCTCTCGAAAAGGTGTGTTCAAAGCAACGGTTATATTCCGAAATTTGTTGATATCATATTTTGACATTCTGGTTTTCCTCTCCCTTCTGTTAGTTTGTCAGCACTTACTGATGTATAAGATCCCATCTTCGTTTTCTGCACTTGTCAGCGCAGAAATTCGAGGCCTGTCACAGCAAGCACGCATTTCTTCAACATTGGTGCAGTCATACACTAGCGATTCTCCACTGCCTTTATAAATCGAGCGGCAATCTCCAGGGGCCTTGTGATGGCTCCTCCCACAACTACCGCAAAGGCGCCGGCATCGAGCATTTCCACTGCCTGCTCCGGAGAATGAACCCTTCCTTCCCCGATTACCGGGATATCCACTGATGCTGCAAGCCTTTTCACCAGCTCATAATCTGGCCCCGGAAGCTTCGGAGAATAGCTGGTATAGCCGCTCATAGTGGTTCCCACCAGGTCCATGCCTAATTTCCAGGCATTGATACCCTCCTCATAGGTAGATATATCTGCCATCAGAATCGCATCCGGGTATTTTGTTCGAACCTCTGTGATAAACTCACTGATGCTCTTTCCGTCTCCTCTCTTCTGGTTTGTGCAGTCCAGAGCAATGATATCAGAACCTGCAGCAACCAGGTCATCCACCTCCTTCATGGTAGGCGTGATATAGCTCTCAAAGCCCTCATACTGTACCTTCACAAGTCCGATAACAGGAAGTCCTGTCTCCTCCTTGATAGCGACCACGTCTCTGATGCTGCTGGTGCGGATGGCAGGAGAGCCGGCTCTCTTGGCAGCCCTTGCCATCAGATACATAATGGATTTTTCCTCCACATACAGAGGCTCTCCGGGAACTGCCTGACAGGAAACAATTACCTTCCCCTTTATCTGCTCAAAAATTTCTTCTTTTCTCATGTCTTCGTCCTCCTCGAGCAATGTTGTACTCATTATATCATAGCTTACGGGGAAACGCCAGACAGCCCTCTCCCGTAAGCATGCTCCTTCTTTGTGTTAGTGACCGCTGTTCCCCGCATGACCAATAACTGCTTCGCAATGCCCTGAAAGGATGCAGAGGGCGGCCTTTTACACTGCCTGTAATTCCAGTTATCCCTTTACAGCGCCCATGGTAATACCCTTTGTGAAATACTTCTGGAACATCAGGAAAATCACAATAATCGGAATCGCTGCCAGAGACGCTCCTGCCATAATCAGACCAAAGTCTGTGGCATTTTCTGCCTGAAGCTTTGCAATACCAAGGGAAATCGTCAGGTTGCTGGTGCTGCTGAGCATAATCAGCTGCATAAAATAATCGTTCCAGGAATTGATAAAGGTAAAAATCGCCAGCGCTCCGATACCAGGCTTAATCATGGGAAGCGCAATTTCAGAGAAGGTTTTCCACTCGCTTGCACCGTCGATTTTCGCAGCCTCCATCATTTCTCCTGGAATTCCCTCTGCGAACTGCTTAATCAAAAATACGCCGAACGGCCAGCCCACAATCGGGAAAATAACAGCCCAAATCGTATTGTACAGATTCATGGCCGACATTTCACGGAGCAGGGGAATTAAGATTACCTGCTTTGGAAGAGCCATTGCACATACAATCAGTGTAAACATTACGGTACGTCCCACAAAGCGCTTCTTAGCCAGCGCATAGCCTGCCATAGCTGCTGTTGCGCAGGTCAAAATCATGGACACAACTGCCATAAAAACCGTGTTGAGCAGCCAGCGGATAGCTGCGGGAACCTGCGGCCCTGAGAAAAGAATCTCTGTGAACGGAATATGTACCTCCCACAAAGGCGCCACCTGTCTGCTGAAAAGCTTCCGGTAATTGTCCAGAACCCACTCCTCTGGCCACCACTGAGGACTTGTCGCATTGATGGCAGCAGAGGTTTTAAAGGAACCTGTGATAATCCAATACAGAGGGAACGCAAATCCAATCGCTACAATCGTGATTACTATCACAGAAAAGATTCTGTAAACCTTTCCCCCGTCTAACTTTTTCTTCATGTATCCGGCCTCCCTTCTCAATCACTCTTTGCCATCTTAAACTGAATACCTGAGAGAACGGCAATAATAACTGCCAGAACAACTCCCATGGCATTGCCATAGCCATAACGATACAGCTTAAATGCAGTGTAATAGATATAATACATGATTGTGTCTGTTCTGTGATTTGGTCCGCCGCTTGTAAGAAGCTGGATAAGAGCAAAGCACTGGAAGCTGTTAATTGTGGTGATAACCAGGATATACAGAGTAGTAGGCATAATCTGAGGCCACTTGATTTTCCAGAAGCACTGAATCTTCGTAGCGCCATCCACTTCTGCTGCCTCCACAAGGCTCTGATCCACGTTGTTGAGGGCAGAGACATACAGCACAATAGGCTGACCTACTGAGGTAGTCAGAAGAATCAGGATAATACATCCAAGGGCAAATCTCTCGTCTCCGAGCCAGTTAATATTCTTTTCAAGAATTCCCAGACTTTTTCCCACATAGTTGAAGATACCATAATAATTATTGAACATCCATTTCCACACAACCGTTACTGCCACAGAGCCTGTTACCACGGGCAGGTAGAAAATACAGCGGAAAATGGAGCAGAACGGCTCTCTCATATTATAGATGACAGAGCTCACCCAAAGTGAAAAAATACATACCACAGGAACCGAAACCAGCACAATAATAATGGTATTCCACAGGGCTCCTATGAAGATTTTATCCTGAAACAGTTCTTTATAATTGGCAAGTCCTACAAAAATATCGTCACGATTCATGGTAGAGTCAAAAAAGCTGGTAACTACGCACTGTATCATGGGATAGATTACAAAACCAAGAAAGAACACCAGGCTTGGAAGCATGAATGCATAGCCTGCAAATGTCTCCCTGCGCACCAGGGCTTTATTCATACGATTCATACCGGACAAGACCTCCTTTTTCCTATCATTCAATCAAAACTGGCTGTTTTTTATATAAAGTGAGCATAGAAACACCCTTCCCGCACGAAAATACAGGAAGGGTGCGTGAGGTAAGGCTAATATTCTTATTCAAGCGGAAATTCGCAATCAAGTCCCCCACTCACCGCTTATTTTTCTGCGAAATTGAAGCGGGAGACTTGCTTGATACGTTGAAAACTATTTTGCCCGAAAATTATTTTGCAGCTGCAGCGTTCGCTGTTGTCACAAATTCCTCTACTGCTGCTGAAACGTCTGTACCTGAACCAATCTGCTGAAGCATGTTCCACCATGCGGTACGCGCCTCTGCCCAGCCGCCTACTACCTGATAGTAGTCGCCCATGTATGGAATAAAGGTAGAGTATTCTGTCATAAGGTCATCGCCCTCATAAATATTTCCAAGATCCTTTACCGGCCAGTAGCTGGAAGCCTTTACGCTCTCTACTCCCTGAACCTCATCGTTTGCCATGAAATCAATGAATGTCTTGGCTGCTGCAATCTTGGCCTCATCGCCGTTGTCAAAAATACCAAAGCCCCAGATACCGCCGCAAAGCTGTGGCTCGCCGCTCTCAGACGGGAATGCCATAGGCAGTACATCAAAGCTTAAATTCTCTGCATTGTTCTTCTCCTGAGCTACGTTCCAGCAGAATGCCATTGCCAAAGTTCCGTTGCAGAACAGGTTAATCTCGTCTCCGCCTGCAATAGAAGCGTCAAAATTGATTCCTGGTGTGGAGGCAAGAAGCTCCAGAGCCTTCACGTTCTCTTCGCTATTTGCTGTATACTCGGTATGCTCTGCGTTTGTAAAGGTGCCGCCGTACAGGTTATTTACAAGAGCACGGGTACCCTGGTCTCCGCCCTGGCCGCTGCAATATACTGCGCCTACATTTTCCTGCCCGGAATCGTAAACTGCCTGAACTGCCTTTATAAAATTCTCTGTTGTCCAGGTGCGTGTCTCCTCATCCAGATACTGAAGGGCATCTGCTGCCTCAAAGATATCCTTGTTGATAGCCATTGTGTGCGCGGTCATGCACAGAGGATATTCATAATATACGCCATCATTATTCTTGCATGCAGACTCTACGGAAGGATAAATTGCTTCCTTTGCCTCATCTGTCCACAGGTCAGCCAAATCAACCATCAGCCCTCTTGCTCCCCAGTTCGCTACCAGACGCTCCGGTCCTTCAAGGACAATGTCCGGTGCCTGTCCGCCTTCAATCGCAGTGTTAATCTGGTCATCACCATTGGTGTAATCCAAATATTCCACAGTCACATGAATATCAGGATATGCTTCATTAAACTTCTCAACCATGCCATCAACTGTTGCTGAATCTCCCCAGCTTCCGATCGGATAGGTCCACAGGGTAATGTCTGCTGCCTGAGCGGCATCTCCATCTGCAAAAGCGGTTACAGGCAGTGCCAGGCTGGCTGCAAGTGCCAGAGCCAAAATTTTACGATGCTTCATAAATAATATGGTTCTTTCTGAACTTTGGGTATAGCGTATAAAACATTAGCTGGTATCAATTCG
>JAUNOP010000043.1 GCA_030537135.1 Eubacteriales bacterium
CACCTAAAGGTAGTGGGTTTCCGCCTACGAAAAACGAGAGGATTTTATTTATGAATACAAAGAAAACATATAAAAGCAAGGAGGAATTACTATGAAATATCGTGATTTAGGAACTACCGGACTAAGGGTGAGTGAAATCGGAATGGGCTGCGAGGGCTTTGGTGAGAATCATTCTCAGAATACACAGCTTCTGATGGATGTTGCTGAGGAAAACGGGATTAATTATTTTGACTTATACACTTCCAATCCGGAGATTCGTGCCAGCGTGGGAGAGGCTCTCATCGGAAGAAGGGAAAAATTTATCATTCAGTCGCATATCTGTTCTGTCTGGAAAAATGGTCAGTATAAACGCACTCGTGATATCAAGGAGGTAAAAGAAGGCTTTCAGGAAATGCTTTCCCTGCTGAGAACTGATTACATAGACGTGGGAATGATTCACTATGTGGATTCCATGAAGGACTGGGAGGCTATCGTGAATGGTCCGGTTCTGCAATATGCGTCCGGTTCTGCAATATGCATTGGAACTGAAGAAAGCCGGAGCTATCCGTCACATAGGTTTAAGCAGCCATAATCCGCATGTTGCACTGGAGGCAGTGAAGAGCGGTTATATTGAAGTACTCATGTTCAGTGTGAATCCATGCTATGACCTGCAGCCTGCTAATGAAGATGTGGAGGAATTATGGAATGGCGCGAATTATCGGGAGAAGCTTGTAAACATGGATCCAGAACGCCAGAACCTATATGAAACCTGCCAGCGTCTGGGAGTTGGCATTACGGTAATGAAAGCCTTTGGCGGCGGAGATTTGCTCGATGCTTCTCTGTCCCCTGCCGGAAAAGCCCTGACTGCAAATCAGTGCCTTCACTATGCGCTGACACGTCCGGCAGTGGCAACGGTTCTTGCAGGCGCTCACACAGCAGCACAGCTAAAGGAAAGCATTGCCTATGAGGAAGCATCCGAGGAGGAGAAGGATTATGCACTGGCTTTTGCTTCTTTTCCTAATATCAGCTGGAAAGGACACTGCATGTACTGCAGCCATTGTGCGCCATGTCCAAAGCAGATCGATGTGGCTTCTGTGACAAAGTTTCTGAACCTGGCAAAGGCGCAGGGGGAGGTGCCGGAGACGGTTCGGGAGCATTATGCGGTGCTGCCTCACCATGCCGGCGAATGCATTCAGTGCGGAGCCTGTGAGAGCAGATGTCCCTTTGAGGTTTCTGTTATGGAAAACATGAAGGCTGCAAAGCAAATGCTTGGCCTATAAAGAATGGTAAAGGTAAAGCAGACATTAACCTATAATCGTTTTTGGCAAAAAGATAAATAAAATCCGGATTTATTTGACAAAATATGAGTATTATGCTATAATTTAGCTTACAAAGCAACAAAAAAATAGTCAATTTACACAAATTCATATAGTCGAGTGAAGAATTTGGGAGAGACTGCCAAGGACGGCGGCGCCGAAGGGGAAGTTGCGATAAACTCTCAGGCAAAAGGACCAGGTTTGGACGGCACTCTGGAAAGAGTAAGGCACACCCAAGAAGCAATCCTTTTATGGGCTATGTTCGGAAGAGGAAGAACAGTCTGTCAGAAGGAGAATCTTTCAGGTAGAAAGACAGAGACGCAGGAAGCTACAGAATGAGATAGGTCTGTATGTTAATCCTGCGTTTTTTATATACCTCGGGCAGTGCTTTATTTTTATGGAGAGGTAAATTGATCCCCAAAGAAGAGGAGGCTATACATGGAACTGAAAACGCCTTTATATGAAACCCATGTAAAATACAAGGGGAAAATTGTTCCCTTTGCAGGTTATCTGCTCCCTGTTCAATATCCGACCGGCGTGATTGCAGAACACATGGCAGTGCGTACAGCCTGCGGTCTGTTTGATGTGTCGCATATGGGAGAAATCACCTGTATCGGACCAGATGCGGTGAAAAATCTAAACCATCTGCTTACCAATGATTTTACGGTTATGTATGACGGACAGGCCAGATACAGTCCTATGTGCAATGAAGAGGGCGGCGTTGTAGATGACCTGATTGTCTATAAGATTCGTGACGACCACTATTTCATCGTTGTAAATGCGGCAAATAAAGATAAGGATTTTGCGTGGATGAAGGCTCATGAGTTTGGAGACGCTGTGTTCACAGACATTTCCAAGGACGTGGCGCAGATTGCCCTGCAGGGACCAAAGGCAGAGACTGTGCTTAGAAAGCTGCTTTCTGAGGAAGACATTCCCAAGAAGTACTATAGCTGCTTCTTCCACAAAAATATAGGCGGAATGGACTGCATTATTTCACGCACAGGCTATACAGGAGAGGCTGGCTTTGAATTCTATCTCTCTTCTTTGGAAGCGCCTAAGCTGTGGGAACTTCTTTTGGAAACAGGCAAAGAAGAAGGAATCATACCATGTGGTCTTGGAGCCAGAGACACACTTCGCCTGGAGGCTGCCATGCCGCTTTACGGACATGAAATGAATGATGAAATTACGCCGATAGAAGCTGGCCTCGGAATGTTTGTCAAGATGAATAAGGAGGAATTTATCGGCAAAGCAGCGCTTGAAGAAAAGGGCGAGCCAAAGAGAGTGCGCGTAGGTCTGAAGGTTACAGGAAGAGGAATTGTCCGTGAGCATGCACAGGTTTATGACGGTGATACCTTAATCGGAATCACCACTTCAGGAACGCACTGTCCTTATCTGAAGTCTCCGGCAGCAATGGCGCTTCTGGATACCGCCTATAAAGCCATTGGAACACCTGTGGAAGTGGATGTAAGAGGAAGAAGAGTAGCAGCAGAGGTAGTGAAGCTGCCGTTTTATAAGAAATAACACAAGTTTTTTGCAGCAGACGCTGCTTAATAAGGAATAAATAAGGAGGACAAAGATATGAACCACCCAACAGAATTAAAATACAGCAAATCCCATGAATGGGTAAAATTTCTGGATGATAAGACAGCGCTCATTGGACTGACAGACTATGCGCAGGATGCTCTCGGAGACCTTGTATTTGTAAATCTTCCGGAGGAAGGAGATGACGTGAGGGCAGGAGAGGCTTTTGCAGACGTGGAATCTGTAAAGGCAGTGTCTGACGTATTTTCGCCTGTAAGCGGAATTGTGGCAGAGGTGAATGAGGAGCTTTTGGATGCACCTGAGAGAATGAACGAAGACCCTTATGGAGCATGGCTGATTAAGGTAGAGAATATCACAGACCAGGAAGAGCTGATGAATGCAGAGGAATATATTGCATTCTATGAGAGCGAAGCAGACGCATAAAAGGAGGTATCCTATGGGTTCGTATTTGCCGAATACAGAGCAGGCGCAGGAGGAGATGCTGAGAGAAATCGGCGCTGACAGCTTTGACGCACTCTTTGCACATATCCCGGAGGAGGTCAGAGTAAAGGATTTAAATCTTCCCTCTGGAAAGAGCGAGCTGGAGGTCATGGAAGAGCTGGAGAATATGGCAGAGAAAAACAGACGGTTCCGCCATATCTTCAGGGGAGCGGGCGCTTACAATCACTATATTCCCGCTATTGTAGGAAGCGTGGTGGGAAAAGAGGAATTTGTGACTGCGTACACTCCCTATCAGGCAGAAATCAGTCAGGGAATTTTGCAGTCTATTTTTGAATATCAGACCATGATTTGCGAGCTGACAGGAATGGACGCCAGCAATGCCTCTGTTTATGACGGTGCAACAGCGGCAGCAGAAGCAGTTGCCATGTGCAGGGAACGAAAGCGCGACAGAGTATATGTATCTGCCGCAGTCAATCCCCAGGTGCTGCAGGTAATTAAGACCTATTGCTATGCCAGCAATGCAGTGGTAGAGATTATTCCGGAAAAGAACGGAGTGACCGATATAGAAGCGCTCAGAGGAGCGCTGAATGAGACAAGCGCCTGCTTTTATATGCAGCAGCCAAATTTCTATGGAATTTTGGAGGATGCAGACGCTTTAGGAAGCATTGTACATGAGGCAGGAGCTAAGTTTATTATGGGCTGTAATCCCATAGCTCTTGCAGTAATGAAAACTCCGGCCGAGTGCGGCGCAGATATTGCGGTGGGAGAGGGACAGCCGCTGGGTCTTGGACTGGCATTTGGAGGCCCTTATCTGGGATTTATGGCGGCTTCCTCCAAAATGCTCAGAAAGCTGCCGGGACGTATTGTGGGAGAAACGGTTGACAGGGACGGAAAGAGAGCCTATGTGCTGACGCTGCAGGCCAGGGAGCAGCATATTCGGCGGGAAAAGGCCAGCAGCAACATTTGCTCCAATCAGGCGCTCTGTGCGCTGACAGCCTCTGTGTATCTCTCTGCCATGGGAGAGGAAGGAATGAAGCAGGCAGCCTCCCTGTGCATTTCCAAGGCTCATTATCTGGCAGCAGAGCTTGAGAAGGCAGGCCTTCGGCCAAAGTATAGCCAGCCATATTTCCATGAGTTTGTGACTGTGAAGCAGGGGAAATCCTCCAAAATCCTGAACAAGCTGGAGGAAAATGGAATTCTGGGAGGCCTGATGCTCAGTGAGGATGAGATTCTCTGGTGCGCTACCGAGAAAAACACCAAAGCAGAGATAGATCTGGCCGCAGCCCTGGTAAAGGAGGTGTGTGAGGAATGAAGCTGATATTTGAACGAGGAAAAGAGGGACAGCATTGTACGCTGCTTCCGGTCTGTGACGTTCCTGTGACAGACCTGAAAGCTCCAAAAAGAGAGCGCCCCCTTCATCTGCCTCATGTTTCTGAAAATGAGCTGAGCAGGCATTATACAGAGCTGGCAGGGCAGGTGCATGGCGTGAACAATGGATTCTATCCATTGGGCTCCTGTACTATGAAGTACAATCCAAAGGTAAATGAAAAGGCAGCCTCTCTCAGAGGCTTTACAGATATTCACCCTCTTCAGCCCAAGCATACAGTTCAGGGCTGCCTGGAGGTAATAAAGAGGTCAGAGGATATGCTCTGCGAGATTACAGGAATGGACGCCATGACCATGCAGCCCGCAGCAGGAGCGCACGGAGAGTTTACAGGACTTTTGCTGATTAAGGCATATCATGACAGCAGACATGATACAAAGCGCAGGAAGATTATTGTTCCGGATTCTGCGCACGGCACGAATCCGGCCAGCGCGGCAATGGTCGGCTATGATGTGGTGAGCATTCCTTCCGGAGTGGACGGCTGTGTGGATCTGGACAAGCTTAAGGAAGCTGTAGGAGAGGATACAGCAGGCCTTATGCTGACCAATCCGAATACAGTAGGCTTATTTGACAAAAACATACTGGCAATCACCTCCATCATTCATGAGGCGGGCGGTCTTGCCTATTATGACGGTGCAAATCTGAATGCTGTGATGGGTATTGTACGCCCAGGAGACATGGGCTTTGATGTGGTGCATTTGAATCTGCACAAAACTTTTTCCACACCGCACGGAGGAGGCGGACCAGGAAGCGGGCCGGTTGGCTGCAAGGCATTTCTGCAGGAGTTCTTGCCTGGAAAGCAGGTGGAAGAAAAAGAAGGAGCATTGGCGTTTGCGCTGCCAAAGCATACGGTAGGAAACGTCAAGGCATTTTATGGAAACTTTCTTGTAGTGGTTCGGGCTCTTACCTATCTTCTGACTCTTGGAAAAGAGGGAATCCCAGAGGCAGCCGAAAACGCAGTACTTAATGCTAACTATATGATGCACAAGCTCAAGGATATCTATCCTATGGCATATGATGAGACGTGTATGCACGAATTTGTTATGACTCTGGAAAAAATGAAGCATGAGACAGATGTCTCTGCCATGGACATAGCAAAGGCTCTGCTGGATTATGGAATTCATCCGCCAACCATGTATTTCCCATTGATTGTTCATGAGGCGCTGATGATTGAACCTACAGAGACAGAAAGCAGGGAGACGCTGGACGAGGTAATCGGCGTATTCCGGGAAATCTACGATAAAGCAAGGGAGAATCCAGGAGCAATGCACGAGGCTCCTGTGGGAACCTATGTGAGAAGACTGGACGAGGTGAGAGCTGCCAGAAAGCCGGTGCTTCGCTTTGCGGGATTCGAGAAATAGCTTTTGACCGGGACAGACCCCGGAGCAAAATTTTGCCGTTTTGCGCAGAATGTTATTGTTAAGCGATGAAATGAAGAGTATAGAAAACCATGATCAAAAAACTGAGTATATATATCACAGACAATGTAATTCCCTATCGAAATCTGGCAGTAGAAAAGTATCTGACCCTTCATGTGCAGTCTGGCGAGTGTGTTTTGTTTTTGTGGCAGAATCGGCAGACTGTGGTGATTGGAAGGAACCAGAATTGCTGGAAGGAATGCAAGGTCAATTGCCTGGAAGAGGACGGCGGCTATCTGGCGCGCCGCCTCTCTGGCGGAGGAGCGGTTTTTCATGACCTTGGAAATTTGAATTTTACATTTTGCGTCCGGGAAGAGGACTATCATGTGGACAGACAGCTGGAGGTGATTCTCAAGGCCATGCAGTTTTTGGGAATCCACGCA
Organism: Eubacteriales bacterium; assembly: GCA_030537135.1. Classification (GTDB taxonomy): domain Bacteria; phylum Bacillota; class Clostridia; order Lachnospirales; family Lachnospiraceae; genus Blautia_A. The sequence continues at coordinate 6,464 of JAUNOP010000043.1, forward strand.
GAGAAGACAGGAAGAAACGATATCACAGTATCAGGGCGAAAATTTTCCGGAAATGCATTTTATAAGACAAACGGCTGCTGCTATCATCATGGAACTCTGCTGGTAGACACAGATAAATCCGATATGTCCAAATATCTGAGTGTGTCAAGAGAAAAGCTTCAGACCAAGAGCGTGACGTCTGTAAAGGCAAGAGTTATCAATCTTAAGGAAGCCAAGCCAGACCTGACGATTCGGATGCTGGAGGAGAAGATGGCGCAGGCCTTTGAAGAGGTATATGGTCTTGCAGCAGAGAAGTTTCCAGAAGAGCGCTTTGACTGGCAGGAGATAGACGAATATGAAAGAGAGTTTGCTTCATGGGAGTGGAAATACGGAAGAAGAATTCCATTTCATTACCAGATGCATCGGCGATTTGAATGGGGAGACATAGAGCTTCGATTTCAGGTAAACAGAGGCCTTGTTGAAGAAGCACAGGCCTTTTCCGATGGCATGGAGCAGGCTTTAATAGAAGCCCTGCCAGAGCGCTTTATCGGATTAAGATATGACGCTCGTTCTTTGTGCGAGGCTTTGAGAGTGGCAGAGACGGATCCTCCGTTAGAGCAGCAGATAAAGGCAGATATCTGGAAAATGCTTGCTGAATGCATGTGAAGTGGGGAATGCGATTGTGAGAGCATCGTAGGTATTGGCAAAAGGACGTGACCGGGTATTGGCTGCCAGCTGAATGCGGACAAGCGCACAACAGACAGAAAGGTATAGATATGGAGAGTAATACAAGAATAGATAAGAAATATGACCTGGTTATCATTGGAGCAGGTCCGGCAGGCTATGAAGCGGCCAGAGAGGCCTCTTCCAGGGGAATGAAGACAGCTCTTGTGGAAAAGCAGGAGCTTGGAGGAACCTGCCTGAACAGAGGCTGTATTCCGACAAAGACAATTCTTCATTCAGCAGAGCTGTTTGCGCAGATGAAGGACGGCGAGCAGCTGGGAGTGAAGGCAGAGCATCTGTCCTTTGACATGGAGCGTGCTCAGAAGAGAAAAGAAGAGGTACTCTCTCAGCTCCGCTCAGGCATAGAGCTTCTGATGAAAAAGGGCAAGGTAGATGTATATTATGGAAAGGCCGTGATTAACAGTCGGCATGAGGTACAGCTTGAAGGAAAGGATATTTTTCTGAGTGCTGAAAATATTTTGATTGCCACAGGGTCTGTACCGTCTGTTCCGAAGCTTCCAGGAATTCATCTGCCAAATGTTCTGACCAGCGATGACATTCTTTCCAAAAAAGAGGTCTATCCACGTCTTACCATTATTGGCGGGGGCGTGATTGGGATGGAGTTTGCTTCTATTTACAGTGCGCTGGGCTGCAAGGTGACGGTTATTGAATTCCTTGACCGTATTCTGGCAAACATGGATAAGGAGATATCCCAGAACCTCAAAATGATTTTAAAAAAGCGTGACGTGGAGATTCATACAGGAGCAAGTGCAGAGGAAATCCTGGAAGGAGAGAACGGCGGCCTTGTCTGCCGCTATCAGGAAAAGAATGTTGAGAAAACAGCAGAGTCGGACGCTGTCCTGATAGCAATAGGAAGACGGGTGTGTACAGAGGGGCTTTTTGCAGAAGGTCTGGATATTGCCACAGAACGAGGCCGTATTCTGGTGAACGAATATGGACAGACAAACATTCCCAATATTTATGCAGCAGGAGACGTAGTTCCCGGAGTTCAGCTTGCCCATGCAGCGTCGGCCAGGTCCACTTATGCGGTTGCCCATATGGCACAGAACCTTTTTGGACAGGAAAAGAGCCTGCCGCCTCTAAACATGGATGTAGTCCCAGGCTGCGTATACACGAATCCAGAGATTGGCTGCGTGGGTCTGACGCAGGAGGAGGCCAAGAAAAGAGGCGTTTCTGTGATTGTAAAAAAATATCCTATGTCTGCCAACGGAAAAACCGTGCTTTCCGGTCAGGAGCGCGGCTTTATCAAGGTGGTAGCAGAGGCACAGAGCCATAAAATTCTGGGTGCGCAGATGATGTGCGCCAGGGCAACGGACATGATCAGTGAATTTGGCACTGCAATTGTGAATGAGCTTACCCTCGAACAGATGGCAGGCGTCATACGGCCGCATCCATCCTTTAGTGAGGGTATCACAGAGGCAGTAAGATAAAAATTTATGCTCCTTCGGAGGGGACGCTGCGCTCAGAGGTATATACTTCTTTATACCTCTGAGCAATATTTTTGTAAATAGACCAGGGATAAGAAATCAGAGCTTCCTTTGGGTCAAAGCCGTGATAATCGCTTCCGCAGGAGGGAAGGAGTCCATATTCTTCAGCAAGAGAGAAAAGCTCTTCTTCCTGCTTTCTGGAATAATCCTTGTAATACACCTCCATGCATCCGGTATCTCCGGCATATTGCTTAAAGGCAAAAAGCAGCTCATGAAGCTCTGATTCTGTGAGCTGATAGAAATAGGGATGGGCAAGGTCAGCCATACCCTTTGCATTTCGGATGGCTCGAATACAGTCCTCCATAGATATAGAAGCAGTATAATCCATGGGATTTACATAGCATCTTTTTTCTCCAAGCTCCCCAAAATAAATGTCAAGCGCTTCATATACATTGGAAACATAACCCTTTCTTCTCATAAGCTCGCCTACATGGACGCGGCCAGGAGAAACCGTATCAGGAAAAAGCTGCTCAAATTCCTCATAGGTAATATGAATGCGCCCAGGCGTCTCTGAGGATACGCCTTCAGGATTCCCTGACAGATGCGCGAGAGGAATGCATTCTGTTCCATTAAGCCTGGAAATCAGGGCTTTCACAAAGTTCCTCTTACATTCCCTCTCCCTTTGGAAAATTGCTTGAATTTCTGGGTGCAGGTAATCGAAAAATAAGCCCTTGATATGAATAAGCTTGCTGCGCCCGGTGCGGAAGCGAAAATGTGCGTTGAATTCACATCCAGTGATAATGGTCACAGATGATGAGGCTTTCAGAGCCTCTACCTCCGGGCTATAGGTGTTATGATCAGTGACAGCAATGACGCCGAGATTGCATTTTTCTGCATAGGCAACTAATTCCGCTGGCGTCAGTTTGCCGTCAGAAGCTTTGGTGTGTATGTGTAAATCCACTCCTTTTTTTATAGGGTCTGCCATAGAAAACCTCCTTATTTTGGTGATATCTGCATTCTGCAGACATGGCCGTCTGTAAGCTGTGCGGGAAGTATACTCTGCCGCGCGAACGCCTGCTCCGAAGGAGCCTGAATTATGGGATGCCCGACGGGTATAGCTGTAGAATAGCATGAAACAAAAGCTTTGTGAATAAATAAAAAGTATCAAAAAAATTTAAAAATAGTTTATTTTCATTTAAAATACATGTATAATATATCTATATGCTCCAGAGAATAAGAGCGCCGAAAAGTGCGCAGAGAGAAAAGAACGGAGGAAAATATGGCCGGCAGGCAAGGATTGAGCGAGGAAGAAAATCGGGTATTTCACTTAAATTATGAGTATATGTGGAGGAAACTCAGCACAACCTATTATCATGTGAAGAATAATACACTGGATGCACAGGATATTAGAGGAAAGGAAGGTCTTCCGTCTTATACAAACCTGTCAAAATGCATAAATCCCAAATGGACACCAAGCAAAGGGTTTGTGGACAAGATTGTGCGGTTTTACAACGCCAATATTCTTCCAGAGGTGGATACCCATCAGTTTTTGACAAAGGATTTGTCTCTGACAGATGAGATAAGGTATCGAAACGATTCTGTGATAGATGAGAGATTTCTGGGAAAATATTATGGGTACTACTATGCTCCAGGTACAAGGAGCAAAGTCAGTGGAGCAATACTAAAGCTTTTTAACGAAGACCGCATTTTGAAAGCAAAACTTTTGACTGGCATACAGACAGACCGGCAGATGACAGGCTTCCCGTTGAAACAGCTTTTTGACAGAGAACCCCTGCAAAAGGAGGACTTTGATAAATATTATCAAAATCTGGAAACAGATAAGCAGAGGTGCTATTACTACGAAGGAACAGCAGATATGACAAAGGAGGCCATTATAATCTGCTTTACAGGACCAGATGAGGAACACCGAAGATTGTTTCTGACCTTGAATGTGGACTGCTTTACAGCAGGGATACGAAGACCCTACCAGGGAGGATTGGCCTTTGTGATGACAACCGGGGACGGCCCCTTTGACGCTCAGTTTTTTCAAATGGGTCTGTCTTCTGCTGCAAATAAACCATTTTCCCTGCGAGATAAAAGGGTTGGAGAGCTTCTTAGAATCCATGTACAGGAGAATGAGCGCATAGTACTGACGTCAGGAATGGATAGAAGATGGTATGAGCTTCTTCTGCAGGAGAGGGATATTGTGTGAGGCAGCATTTTTGTGAAAATTGCTTGCTATTTGCTGTGAAAATATGTATGATAGAACCAAAAGAGAAGCCGGAAGGTGAGGCTACTGGAATTCCGGCAAAGGAGGAAATATAATGAAAGTAATCGACGCTCAAGTATGGAAAGCGGATTTGCCTGAATTTTGCGAGAAGACACGGGCATTCTATGCAGGAGAACTGAATAAGAATGCATATAAGGGCTTTTCCGGCTTATACGGAAGCTATGCGCAGAAGGGCGGCAAGGCAAGTATGCTGCGTCTGCGTATGCCGGCAGGAAGAGTGACAAAGCAAAAGCTCGCCTTTGTGGCAGAGGCTATCCGCAAATACGGAGTAAAGAAGGCTCATTTTACAACCTGTCAGACCATTCAGCTTCATGACCTGGGAGCAGATACGGTATGCTCCATCATGGAAGAAGCGCTGGATGTGGGAATCGTGACAATGGGCGGGGGCGGTGATTTTCCTCGCAATGTAATGTGTTCTCCGTTGTCTGGAATCGAAAAGGGAGAATATTTTGACGTTCGCCCGTGGGCAGAGCAGGCAGGAGAATATCTGATGAATTTCATCAAGGCTCAGAAAATGCCCCGTAAATTAAAGGTTGGTTTTTCCAATTCTCCAAAGAACGTTACCCATGCTACTTATCGCGATTTGGGCTTTGCGGCAAGAGAGGATGGAAAATTTGACGTATACAGTGCAGGAGGTCTGGGAAATAATCCACGCTTTGGCGTGCTGGTTGCAGAGGCGGTTGAGCCAGAGAAGATTCTCTATTATGTTAAGGCCATGTGGATGACCTTCTGCTCCTATGGCAATTACCAGAACAGAGGCAAGGCCCGCACTCGTTATATGCAGGAAATTCTCGGAGGCGCACAGGAGTATAAGAAGGCATATCTGGAAAAGCTGGATGAGGTTTTTGCTTCAGGAGAGGATCTGGACATTTGCCCAGAAGAGACACAGGTGAATAAGGCAGGAGACGGAACAACAGCAGAGGGTATGCGCATCCTGGAGCAGAAGCAGGAGGGATTATATACGGTTATCTGGCATCCGATCGGAGGACAGCCGTCAGTGGACAGCCTCTGTGTTCTGAGCGATACTATCCGTGATATGGAGGCAGTGGAAATGAGACTTTCTCCAGACGAGACTGCTTATATTGTGAACCTGACAGGAGCAGAGGCGAAGAGAGTTCTCAAGGCAACTAGTGATAGTGCAAAGAGCATATTTGAAACCTCTGTAAGCTGCATTGGAGCGAGCATTTGTCAGATTGGACTCCGTGACTCTCAGGCTCTTCTCTCTTCCTGTGTGGAAGCGGTGAGAAAGGCGGGACTTCCAAACGGCGCTCTTCCGCAGATTCATATTTCCGGATGTCCATCCTCCTGCGGTACGCATCAGACAGGAGCGCTGGGCTTTCGCGGAGCCTCCAAGTCTGTGAACGGCAAACCGCAGTCAGCCTTTCTATTCTATGTAAATGGATGTGAAGCTCAGGGAAGAGAGGCCATGGGACAGGAGCTTGGAACGATTCTGGAAGTGCAGATACCGGAGTTCCTTGTAAAGCTTGGACAGACAGTGGCAGCAAGCGGCATGGATTATACTGAGTGGAACAATCAGAATCCAGATGGGCTTAAGGAGCTTGCAGCAGAATATATTCAGTAACAGATTGAAACAACAGAGAATGCTGGCGCACAGACGACAGATCAGAAGGAAATCCGAAGGTAAAGCGAGGAACCTCCCAGATGCATTTGATCGTAAGAGCGCCAGCATATTTTTTGCGTTTTTCATTTGCCATGCAGGAGCAAAAAATGTCCTTTTCCAGATGAATATCCTGTGTTTATTTCGTCAAGACTAGGGAAAAGGAGGAACATAGAATGAAAGACAAAATCTTTGGTGTTTTGCAGAGGATTGGCCGGAGCTTTATGCTGCCGATCGCCATTCTCCCGGTTGCAGGCCTTCTCCTGGGAATTGGAAGCTCATTTACAAATGAGACGACCATTCAAACCTATGGCTTGACAAGGATTCTGGGAGACGGCACAATTCTTCATGCTTTGCTTGTGATTATGGGGCGAGTTGGAAGTGCGGTTTTTGATAACCTGCCGATGATTTTTGCAGTGGGAGTTGCCATTGGAATGGCCAAAAAGGAAAAAGAAGTGGCAGCTCTCTCAGCGGTGATTGCGTATTTTGTGATGAATACAGCCATCAATGCCATGCTTACCATCAGTGGAGCTATTCTGGAAAATGGAGAAATTTCCGAGGCGATTCTGGAGGGAACCATTGCGTCATCTGCCGGGATTTTAACCCTTCAGACAGGGGTGTTTGGAGGAATCATTGTGGGACTTGGGGTGGCGGCACTTCATAACCGCTTTTACAGAATCCAGTTTCCAAATGCTCTGTCTTTTTTTGGAGGTACCAGGTTTGTCCCCATTATCTCAACCATTGTATATATGTTTGTAGGTATCCTCTTATACTTTGTGTGGCCGGTAGTACAGAGCGGAATCTATGCGCTGGGAGAGCTGGTGACAGGCACAGGCTATGTCGGCACCCTTGTATTTGGTTTGATTAAGAGGGCTCTGATTCCCTTTGGACTGCATCATGTTTTTTATATGCCATTCTGGCAGACAGCTGTCGGAGGCACGATGGAGGTCGCGGGACAGACTATCCAGGGCGGACAGAATATTTTCTTTGCACAGCTCGCCGACTCTGCAAACATCGCGCATTTCAGCGCAGATGCAACGCGATATTTTTCAGGAGAATTTATTTTTATGATATTCGGTCTTCCGGGAGCTGCTCTGGCTATGTATCAATGTGCTAAGCCAGAAAAGAAAAAAGCAGCGGGAGGCCTGCTCTTGTCAGCGTCTCTTGCCAGCATGGCAACCGGAATTACAGAGCCGATAGAGTTTTCCTTTTTGTTTGCTGCACCGGTGCTTTTTGTTGTTCAGGTGATTCTGGCAGGCTCTGCCTATATGATTGCACATATGCTTAATATTGCAGTGGGGCTGACGTTTTCGGGCGGTTTTCTGGATTTGCTTTTATTTGGAATTCTGCAGGGAAATGCAAAAACAAGCTGGCTCAGAATTCTTCCGGCAGGCGTGGTCTATTTTTTGCTTTATTATTTTATTTTCCGGTTTTTGATTCAAAGATTTGACCTCAAAACACCTGGAAGAGAGGATGACGATGCAGAGACAAAACTATATACAAAGGCAGATGTAAATGTGAAAAGGCAGGAACAAAGCCAGGAATTCTCTGGAGACATGGTGAGTGAACAGATTACCAGAGGACTTGGAGGAAAGAAAAACATCAGCGATGTGGACTGCTGCGCGACCAGGCTTCGCTGCACAGTACATGATGCTGGGCGCATCAATGACGCTGTTTTGAAGGCAACCGGAGCGTCAGGAGTTGTGCATAAGGGAAAGGGAGTTCAGATTATCTATGGGCCGGGTGTAACGGTCATTAAGTCAAGGCTTGAGGACTATCTGGAGAATGCGCCTGACGTCCTGGAAGACGCGCAATCAGAAGATTTTTCGGAAGAAGGAGAGCATAGAGAGGAGCAGACAGGAGAAAAGCATCTTGTCAGGTCTATTGTGATTTGCAGTCCTGTGACAGGAGTGGCGGCAGACCTATCCGAAGTGCCTGACGAGGCCTTTGCCGGACGGATGATGGGAGACGGAGCAGTGGTAACGCCTACGGATGACCTGGTAAGGGCGCCTGAGGACGGCGAGGTTATGTTTGTGTTTGACACAAAGCATGCCATTGGATTTATGACGGATTCAGGAATCAGCCTGCTTGTTCACATGGGAATCGATACAGTAAAGCTCGGCGGCCAGGGCTTTGAAGCGCTTGTGCAGGCAAATCAGAAGGTCAAAAAGGGAGAGCCTATGCTGAGACTGAGCCTTGATTATCTAAGAAAGCATGCCCCTTCCATGGCGTCCCCGATTTTATGTACAGAGCTTGAGGAAAACCAGAAAATTCGCCTTCTGAGAGAAGGGGTTATTGAGGCAGGAGAAGGTCTTTTTGCGATAGATATTTACGAGTGAGAGGAGACAATTTACTAATGATGAGTGCAGGTACGCCATGTCGGCTGCGCAGAGCGAATTCAATTTAACGTATCAAGCAAGCAGCGAAGCGGATTGCGAATTTCCGCTTAACCGTATCAAGGAAGTCCCTTACTTGAATTTTGCGAAGAAATAAGCGGTGAGTGGGGGGCTTGCTTGTCTCAGAAGGGGTGAGGGCCCTTTCTGAGAAGTTGCGCAGCAGCCACACTCATTGGGGCGTCTATAACATGCTTCTGCGTGATAGGGTATACGATTATGAGAGAATATCGTGCCTGTGGGTATTGCGAATTTCTGCCTGACACAAGGACAAAAAGTAAAAGCTCGATTTTTTTCAGATGGATTGTAATCTTTGGATTGTTCTGGTATAATAAATAGAAAATAATTCTCAGAATACATAGAAAGAGAGGATACAAAGATGAGTATAGAGTTTGATAAGTCCCTTGAGACAGGAAATGAACTGATTGATTCCCAGCATAAGGAGCTGATTGCCAGAGTGAATAAGCTTCTGGACGCCTGTCAGGTAGGAAAGGAGAAGAATGTTGCAGTTCAGACTTTGGATTTTCTGATGGATTATACGGATTTTCATTTTGCTGACGAGGAGAAGCTTCAGGAAGAACACAGCTATCCGCAGCTTGACGCTCATAAGAAGGAGCATGCAAAGTTTGTGAAGGCTGTGGATGAGCTGAGAGAGATGCTGGAGGAGGAGGAAGGACCTACCCAGGCATTTGTAGAGGCTGTGAAGATGAATGTGGTGAACTGGCTCATTAATCACATTCAGGTATGGGACAAGAAAGTGGCAGAGTATGTTCGTCAGTAAAGCGTTCCTTCTGAGGCAGGAGCTACTTATAAATGTAGCATCAACCGGCAGCTTTTATACATAGTGAGGAAAAGACGAGAAAGAGGCAAAACGCCCTTTGCTCGTCTTTTTTGACGGGTTATTTTATTTTTCTGTGTATCTGAGATGACATGGGTGCAATGGATAGTTCACCTCTTATCTTGTAACAGCTGCCTTAAGAGGAAGGCAGCTTGTGAAGCTCTTGTACGATTTCATTATAGAGCTTTTTATTCAGACGATAAAAATATAACACAATTGCTGTTATAATCCATAGAATTCCAGGTATAGTTGTAAAGGCATGCTTCATAACCATTAATACTGCTTCATTCTGCTGCTGATTTGCTGTATATCCGAATTTTCCGAGCATGGCTGCCAGGAGAGCGGTTCCAAGAGCCATTCCTATCTTGTTTCCAAGAGAAATAAAGGCATACTGAAAACCATCGTTGCGCAGCCCTGTTTTCCACTGCCCGTATTCTGCGCAATCTGGAATGATTGCATAAATTGCAGTGTTAAATCCGGAGAAAAAGAATTGCGTCAGACCCGAAAAAATATAAAACATTGAGGGACTTTCTTTAATATTGAAAAAATATAAAATCAGCATGGAAACACCTGTCAATAAAGCGAATATAGAGGCTGTCCGACCTTTATTGTTGGTTTTTTTAAATACTGGCTGAAAGCATGCAGCCCCAATAATGGAAGGAATGATAATACACTATGAAAAAACCTGATGCACAAGCGTATGCTTTGTGCATCAGGTTTTAACGTATCAAGCAAGTTCCCACTTTAATTTCGCAGAGAAATAAGCAGTTCACATTTGACTTATAAGTTCTTGGAAAAAATGTCTTGCTACACCAACTGCGGAAGCTTCTTTTTTGTAGGTGCAATTTTTTAGATAACTTAAGTCTCCATCAAACAGATTATATTTTAATACTTTTTTTCCTAATTCCACCATATGATCAGGAAGAAAGCCCCCAACATCTCCTCCTAAAATAATATCTGTGTCAAAAGCCATGCGTATATTGGAAATCAGCATAGCCAGATATTCCAGATATTCCTGCCATGCAGCATCTGTTTTTGCATCTTTTCCGATTTTTTCCATAAATGCTTCCAGAGGCTGTTGACCATTGTCTGTCAATACACTGGCCGCACAGTAGGCGTCGGCGCAGCCTTTTTTTCCGCAATAGCATTGCTTTCCGTGCGGCGCCAAAATGGTATGACCGAATTCTCCGGATTTTTGGTTTTGACCGGTGAAGAGGGTTCCGTTAATACATACAGAACCTCCGAGTGTATTGTTTAAGGAAAGATAGACAGCATTTCCAAGAAGCTGCGGATTCTCAGCGAGCATGGCAGCGTTTGCATCATTTTCAAAATATGCTGGAAGAGGAAGAAGCTGCTCCATAATTTTCAAACTGTAATTTTCCAGCTGCAATGCATGGGATTTAGTGAGAAGCCGTTGGGCTTTGTTAATAATTCCAGGGAGAGAAATTCCTATTCCAAGTATTTTTTCAGATGCTGCAGTGTCAGCATAAAACGATTGGATATGTGCAGAAAGGTCACTGCAGTAGGTGACGTCTGGCCTGAATTTGAAGCGTATTCGCTCCTGCTTTATTATAGCGCCTTCCAGGTTGACAAGCACCATGCTCAGGCGATTTGCTGTAATATTGGCACCAATTGCATATCTGTAATCTGGCTCAAGGCCAACCAGTCGGGCTTTTCTTCCCCCGGTTGATTCCAGCTCACCCATTTCTGTGAGAATTCCCAGCTCCATCAGGCTGTTCACAGTGGACAGCACAGTGGGCATACTTAAGTTTTGCTGTTTTGCCAGCTCTGCTTTGGAGGCGGGTCCCTGATTCAAAAGGTAGTTTAGAATTTTGTACTTTGTTATATTCTTTTTATCCATGAGCTTTTCTTAAACCTCTTTTATTAATTACTTTATAGAAGTGTTATACGCTCGGATATGAATTCTGTAAATAACAAAAAGCAAAAATACTCAAGAAAGAAATATCTACTGTTCACTCTACCAAGACAAGCAAAGAGAAATGAAGCACTGGATGCATTCCTGTGTATTGCAAAGGAAGCTGCTGTGAACAGAGGCAACAATAACATAAGGTCAAATATCCTGTATTTCCCGCACACGCTTTCTGAGCTTTAAAATCATAGACGGAGCCACAGAGAGCTCATCCACGCCCATGCGGACAAACTCTTCTGTTAAGGACAAATCTGCGCCAAGCTCTCCGCAGATACCAGCCCATTTTCCATGCCTATGTGCGCTTTCTACAACCATCTGAATCATCTTCAGAATGGCAGGATGATGGGGCTGATAAAAATCGTCCAGCTTTTCATTCTGCCTGTCAATGGCCAGTGTATACTGTGTCAGGTCATTGGTTCCGATGCTGAAGAAATCCACCATCTTAGCAAGCTCATCACAAATCATAACAGCAGCAGGAGTTTCAATCATGATTCCCTGCTGGGGAAGCCTGTAAGGAAGCTGGGCCTTGTCCAGCTCTTCCTGCACCTCTTTTACAATTCGGAAAATCTCCTTGACTTCCCAGACAGAGGTAATCATGGGATACATAATAGAGAGATTCCCATAGACACAGGCTCTTAAGATAGCGCGAAGCTGAATCTTGAAGATTTCCGGCTGTTTGAGGCAGATGCGGATAGCGCGATAGCCCATGGCAGGATTCTCCTCCTTGTCCAGATGAAAAGAGTCTGCCTGCTTATCTGCACCAATGTCCAGGGTTCGTATAATGACGTTTTTGTCTGCCAGCATCTGAGCTGCCTGACGGTAGGCCTGAAGCTGCTCTTCCTCTGTGGGAAATGACGTTTTTCCAAGATACAGAAATTCGCTTCGGAACAGCCCGATGCCGCCTGCATCATTTTCCAGAGCATATCCGATGTCGCTTACACTTCCGATATTTGCATAAATATTGATTTTTCTTCCGCCCAGAGTGACATTTTCCTTACCTTTAAGCTTCAGAAGAAGCTGTTGATTCGCAAGCTCTGCCTGAAGCTTTTCCTTGGCTGCTTTGGCCTGCTCGTCTGTGGGATCAAAGATGACGCTTCCAGAGAAGCCGTCTACAATGGCACTCATGCCGCAGAAGAGCTGGTCAAGCTTTAAGGGTACTCCCACCAGTGCCGGAATATTCATCATACGTGCCAGAATAGCTGTATGAGAGTTGGTAGAACCATGTACAGTGACAAAGGCCAGGATGTTTTTCTTGTCCAGCTGAACGGTTTCACTGGGACTTAAATCCTCTGCCACGAGAATGGAGGGCTGGGAGAGGGAGGGCGCTGCGTCCCCTTGTCCGCTCAGATTTCTTACCAGACGGTCAGAGATATCCTTTACATCGGCTGCTCTGGCTTTCATATAATCATCATCCATGCCTGCGAATATGTCTGAAAAATTATCGCCTGTGACAGCGACAGCATATTCTGCATTTACTCCCTCTGTGCGAATCATGTGATAAATGGCGTCCAGATAATCTTCATCCTCCAGCATCATCTGATGTATCTCAAAAATAGCGGCATGGGCTTTGCCGACCTCTTTTAATGCTTTTTCGTGCAGCGCGGCAAGCTGCTCTTTGGACTGCTCTACGGCATTTTTTACCCGCTGGGTTTCAGAGGCAGGAGATAGTGCTTTTTTGCGCTTTATTGGATGTTTGGGACTGCCAAGAAGGACGACAGGTCCCAGGGCAATTCCCTTATACACAGATTTTCCCCAAAATTTAATCATGGCGTCTCCTTTCAAAAACAGGATGAATTCCTTAAGCAGTATTCCTCAAAAAAAAGAAATTTATTCACGCTTCCATTAGTTCTAAAAATCTTAAATAAAACAACCGATTGCGCATAAACGAAAATATCATTGTTGAAAATTGATAAAAAAACAAACGAAACTTATTGCATATTCAATAATTGACAATAAAAAAAGAAAGGATTATACTTAAAAAGTAAACAACCGGTTGCGCAACTCGAGGGAAATAACACATTTAAATTTTAAGGAGGCAGAGATATGAAATTAACAAAAAGAGCGGGAGCCTGTGCATTGGCAGTGATTATGGCAGCTTCTTCTTCCATGTGCGTGAGTGCATCAGACGAGACAATTAAGCTGACACTGTGGGGCGCAGAGGAGGATCAGTCCCTTCTGCAGGAGCTGGTAGGTAAATTTGAGGAAACCTATTCGGATCAGAAATTTGATATTCAGATTGGCGTAGAGTCAGAGTCAACAGCAAAGGATACGGTTCTGACAGACGTGGAGGCAGCAGCAGATGTGTATTCCTTTGCCAGCGATCAGCTCACAGATCTGGTAAAGGCAGGCGCACTGGCAAATCTGGAAGAGGTAGGTCAGGCTCTTCAGGTAGCAGGAAGAAGCCTGGATGATGTGAAGAGCGAAAATGTGGAGGCTTCCATTGAGGCTGCTTCTATTGACGGTTCTCTGTATGCCTTCCCAAGAGCAGGAGATAACGGATATTTCCTGTATTATGATTCTTCTATTCTGACAGAAGAGGACGTAGCTACCTGGGACAGCCTGCTAGCAGCAGCAGAGGAAAATGGCAAAAAGGTAGGCATGACGCTTGCTTCTGGATGGTATAATGCTTCCTTCTTCTATGGCGCAGGCTTTACTACTAGTTTAAATGAGGACGGAACCACTGCTGTTGACTGGAACGGAACCAGTGAAAAGGGCTACACAGGCGTTCAGGTTGTTCAGGCAATGCTGAATATCGCAGGCAATCCTGCATTTATGGCGATTGCAGATGGAGATATCTCCAATCAGCTGGCAACTGGCGAGCTTTGCGCGTGCGTTTCCGGTACCTGGGATGGTATCACAGCACAGAAGACCTATGGCGACGGTTATGCAGCAACCAAGCTTCCAAGCTACACCATCGGAGACGAGCAGGTGCAGCAGGCTTCTGTAGCAGGCTATAAATTTGTCGGTGTAAATGGTTATTCACAGAATGCAGGCTGGGCAGCCGTGCTTGCTGACTTTATTACAAATGAAGAGGCTCAGCAGGAATTCTTTGCACAGCGTGAGAGCGGTCCTACCAACAAGAATATCATTGAATCAGATGAGGTGAAGGCAAATATTGCAATCGCAGCTCTGGCAGAGCAGTCTGAATTCAGCACCATACAGATGGTTGGCGGAAAATACTGGGATCCAGCACAGACTCTGGGAGAGCTGATCGCACAGGGCGGCCTGAAGGCAGACGACGAGGCTGGTATTCAGGAAGCACTGGACAGCTTTGTAGAGGGTGTGACAGCACCTGTAGAGTAAGCGCAGCGCAGGCTGACAGAACCCATATATGAGCGTATATGGGTTCTGTTTTCCAGAGGAGGAATGAAAATGAAGGATCAGGAGAAAAATTCCCCTGCAAAGGCAGTGGGAAGCTTTTTTAAAGCGGTTGGCGGATTTTTCGGCGAGTTTGGAACAGCCGTATCCAAGGGCGACGCAGCGGTCAAGCTGTCTTTGCTCTGGATGGGAGCAGGCTATGCCAAACGTAAGCAGTATGTCAAAGCCGTTATCATGACAATACTGGAAATCGCGGTAGTTCTCTTTACCGTAAAATTTGCCATGCAGTATGTGCCAAAGTTTGGCTCTCTGGGTACTGTACAGATGGAAAAGGTCTTCAACATGGAGACAATGAAAACAGAGTTTAACGATTATGATAACTCGTTCACGATTTTGCTCTTTTCTTTGTTCAGCTTTGTTGTATGGTTTGCATTTATTGTTGTATGGATTAGAAATGTGGTAAATGCTTATGAGCTGCAGAAGCTTGAGGAGGCAGGCAAGCACATCAAAACTTTTAAGGAAGATCTCCATTCCTATAAGGAAGAGAAATTCCATGTGACATTGCTGACACTTCCGGTTCTGGGCATCGTCATTTTCACATTGATTCCTATTTTACTGCTGATTCTGGTAGCGTTTACCAATTATGACCAGAATCATATGCCGCCGACAAACCTGTTCAGCTGGGTTGGCTTCCAGAACTTTCTGAGCTTGTTCGGAGGAGGCGGTCTTACCGTAACCTTTGGCTATGCGTTTGTGCGTGTTCTTGGCTGGACGCTTGTGTGGGCGCTTTTTTCTACCTTTACAACCTATATCGGAGGAATTCTCCTTTCTCTGCTTCTGAACAGCAAGAAGACCAGAATGCCGAGGCTCTGGAGAACTTTGTTTATCGTGACAATCGCTGTGCCGCAGTTTGTTTCCCTGCTTCTGGTGAGAAACTTCTTCTCAAACGGAGGTATTGTAAATACAATCTGCAGCAATATTGGTCTGACCGGTTTCCTGAGAAGCATTGGTCTGGTATCCACAAGCTACATACCATTTTTGTCAGCTCCTGGCTGGGCGCATGTAATGATTATTCTGATTAACATCTGGATTGGTGTTCCTTATCAGATGCTGATTGCAACCGGTGTACTTATGAACCTGCCGGAGGATCAGCTGGAGAGCGCCAGGGTGGACGGTGCCAATCCATTTCAGATTTTCAGGAAAATCACCATGCCATATCTGCTCTTTGTGACAGGCCCTGCGCTGGTAACAGATTTTGTAAAGAATATCAATAACTTTAACGTTATCTATCTGCTTACAGAGGGTGTATATACAACCACAAACCAGGCAATGGCAAACTCTCAGGCAAAAGAAGTCGATTTGCTGGTTACATGGCTGTTTCGATTAACGCAGGATTACTACAACTACAAGATGGCTTCTGCGATTGGTATTATTGTGTTTATTATCTGCGCTGTATTTACTCTGATAGCATTTAACCGTATGACAAGTGGAGATAAGGAGGGAACATATCAATAATGAAAAAGATGAAAAGTAATCGGACGTCAACAATTGTGCTGCATAACCTGTTAATTGCAGTTCTGGCATTCATCTGGCTCATACCGATTGTGTGGCTGGTGTGTACCTCTTTCAGCGAATATTCTGGAATGAATACCAGTACCTTTTTCCCGAAAAAATGGAGTATTGCCCATTATATTAAGCTGTTCCACCCGGACACAGTGGTTCAGTTTCCACAGTGGTTTTTGAATACCTTTATTATTGCCTGCTTTACCTGCGTGATTTCCACTATGTTTGTGCTGATGGTTGCCTATGCAACCTCTGTGATGCGCTTTAAAATGCGTAAGCCTCTTATGAACATGGCGGTTATTCTGAATCTGTTTCCAGGAATGCTGGCAATGATTGCCGTGTATTTTACCCTGAAATCCTTTGGACTGACAAACAGCTATGTTGGTCTGATTATGGTTTACTCTGCATCATCTGGTCTTGGCTATCTGATAGCAAAGGGCTTCTTTGATACAGTGCCAAGAGCTCTGTGCGAGGCTGCCCGCATTGACGGTTGCAGTGAGGCAAGAATCTTTTTCCAGATGGTTCTTCCTATGAGCCGCCCTATTGTGGTTTACACAGTAATCAGCAGCTTCCTGGTACCATGGATGGATTTCGTGTATGCAAAGATGATTCTCAATGCCGGAATTTCCTCCAAATATACGGTTGCTATCGGGCTGTTCAAGATGCTGGACAAGAGCCTGATTAATACCTACTTTACACAGTTCTGTGCAGGCGGTGTTCTTGTTTCTATTCCGATTTCTGCTCTGTTTGTTATCATGCAGAAGTTCTATGTAGAGGGAATTACCGGAGGCGCAGTAAAGGGTTAATAAATTTCTAGTTTAAGGAAAGGATAACAATGGAACAGTTTATTGTAAATATCATCCATCGCCCGGAGATGGTTCCGGAGTATGCGGAAAAAGTGACCGGACATGGACAGACAGAGGACATAGGACGAAAAGCATTATTGACAGAAAGTCTGGATATTTTCAAGGTACAGCAGGAGTGCGCCCACAAAAACGGTCTGAAGACAACCATAGAGATGACTTATGCCAGTCTGTTCAACGACGAGGCAGTGGAGCTGGCAAAGCAGCATCATGAGCAGTACGGCGATGAAATCGGCCTCACGCTTCTGGGACTTCCCTGCAAGGAATTTCGCGAGAAATATAAAACAAAGGATTTCTGTATCTGGATGTTCTCCATGGAGGACAAAAAAGCCATTGTTCAGGACGTATTTGAAAAATTCCATGAGCGCTTTGGATTTTATCCAGAGTCCACAGGCTCCTATTACATGGATGCAGAGCTGACAAATTATATCAAGGAAAAATATCCTTCTGTCAAGTGTGCGGTAGCTACCTGCTGGGAGGAGGGACCAAAGGCTTATCATACCTGCAATAACAGCTGGTATACCTTTATGGACGGAGGCCCCTGGGCTCCGTGGATTCCATCCAAGGTAAACACTCATGCGCCGGCTGCCAATGAGGCAGAGGATTCTGGCATTGTGGCGATTCCTCATCTGAGCCGCGACCTGATTGCCTGCTATGACGGAAATGGTTCTAACTTTGGTACGCATCCGCAGAATGTGCTGCGCGGAATGATTTATGACACAGAAACCTGGGAATATCCATACCTGTACAACCTGATTGACCAGTTCCGCTATCAGGCAAAATTCAATAATGGCTATGCCTATAATATGGTGTTTGTAGGACCTGGCTGGATGAACAAAATGGGACGCTGGGAGGCTCCCTATGAGCTTCTGAAAAAATCCTATGAGGATGGCTGCGCTTATTATGGAAAGCTGAAAAAAGAGGGAAAGCTCATTGACATGACCATGAGCGAGTTTGCAGACTTCTACCGTCAGAAAAAATCCTATACAGAGCCAGAATGCGCGCTGTGGAGAGACATTCTGTATGGAAGCCAGAAGCAGGTATTCTGGTATTGCGATCCGTTTATGAGAGTTGGCATAAACATGGATCAGGGCGGTGCAATCGTGGATCTGCGTCCATATGCAGCCAAGCTGGAGTGGCCGGTGGGAATCGGAACTCCTCATATTCAGGATGCCAGCTATCCGTTCCTGATTCAGGAAAAATACCGTGCAGGTTATTTTACACACTATGCAGGAGAGGGTACGATCCGCAGTGCAAAGATTTGCCACAACGGCGAGGAAGTGGATTTGTGCCTGTGCCGCACCAAGGCTCATTTCTCAAAGGAGGGAGCAGAGCGTAAGCTGACGCTGGATCCTGTAGAAATTGAATTCTCAGATTTGACAGTGAAGCTTCAGACCATTATCACCTTCCCGGAGGGAAGCAGCACAGTGAAGATAGAGCGTGTTATTCTTGAGATGAGTAATCCAGATGCAGATGTAACAATCAATGAATACATGGTTGGCTGCTATGGTACAACAGAATACACAGAGGACATGTCAAGCCTGACACTCTGCGCTCAAAAGGGCACAGAAAAGACAGAGCTTTCCTATGAATACAAATGCAGAGAGTTTTCTCTGGAGGAGGCAGACAGAGTGAGCTGCACGCTTCCGCCGATTAAGACTCTGGTAGCAATGACCTGCCAGGGACGGGAAAAGGCAGGCTATTTCAAGGAAGGTTATGCCTTCAGCCCGATGTTTACGCTCGGATATACAGGAAAATTATGCGATAAGGAGGTTTTCACCACATGGCTCAGTCTGGAAAGGGCAGATTAAATTACCGGTGTCCATCCTGCTTTATGCGTGATTTGGACCTGGATATGTTTTATGACAAGGACAAAAAGGAGTTCTACTGTATTCGGTGTCAGTACACTGGAACAGAGGAAGATGTGCTTGAGAAAAACCAGATGGCACGCTTCCGCTACCGTGCAATGCACAAGAGATTTACGGATTTTGAAAACTTTGAGGATGAATAATTTTTAAAAAGAAGAGGGCTTCCCCTGATGGGGAAGCCTGACATAGAAAAGCATTTCAGTCAGAAAAAGGACATGATTTGCCTGATGGTGAATCACTATTATAAATATAAGTCGATTTGTTGAGAGGTGCGCGATGAAAGACTGGATAAAGGGAATGGATCTCTCCTCCCTCCTGGAGGTAGAGCGCTTGGGCGGAACATTTTATGACCATGGAGTCAGAGGGGACGCCATGGAAATATTAAAGGGATATGGCATGAATCTGGTAAGGCTGCGCCTCTGGAATCATCCCTTTGCAGAGGATGGAAGCTCCTTTGGAGGAGGGGGGAATGATATTGAGACAACCCTGGCTCTTGCAAAGAGGGCAAAAAGAGCAGGCATGTCCTGGATGCTTGATTTTCATTACAGTGATTGCTGGGCAGACCCCGGAAAACAGGTCATTCCCAGAGCATGGCAGGGGATGACTGCACAGGAGCTTATCAGAGCTGTTTATGACTACACGGCCGAGGTGCTTCGGTGCTGTAGGGATGAGGATATACTGCCTGAGATAGTGGCAGTGGGAAATGAGCTTTCCAATGGACTTTTGTGGCCCTATGGAAAGGTTCCTGAATATGAAAATATTGCCAGGTTTTTAAGTGCTGGCATTCGAGCTGTCCGGGAGACTGCTCCTGGGGCAGAGGTGATGCTTCATCTGGACAATGGCGGAAACAATGGATTGTACCGCACCTGGTTTGACAAATATTTAGAAAACAATGGAGAGGATTTTGAGTATATAGGCCTTTCCTATTATCCCTTCTGGCATGGAACAATAGACATGCTGAGGGCAAATATGAATGATCTTGCACTTTGCTATCATAAAAAGCTCATACTGGCAGAGGTTTCCATGGGACATACTCTGGATGACTATAAGGAATACGAAGCGCTCGCGGACAACAGGAGAAAGGGAATGGCTACGCGGCCTGAGCTGGCGAAGCTGGTACCTTATCCCATGACCTTAGAAGGACAGGCGGATTTTATGAGGGATATACTGACGATTATCCGTGAGGTTCCTGAAAACCTGGGAAGGGGTTTTTGCTATTGGGAGCCTGCCTGGATTCCTGTTCCAGGAAGCGGCTGGGCAACAGAGGCTGCCTGCGCTTATATGGGAGAGAAGGGACCAGGAGGCAATGAATGGGCAAATCAGGCTCTGTTTGATTATGATGGGAATACCCTGCCTGCTCTGGAAGTGATAAGGGATTTCTGAGAAAGGAAGTACATATGGATTTCACGATGGGAAGAAGAGGAGTTGTCTGGAAAACACCTGATATTACGGCTGACGGTCTGAAGCTGTTCGCCTGTGCTGTTATGCTGATTCAATATATCGGGATTGTGATTGTGGAAAAAGGAATCATACATCTGGAAAAGTATACGCAGGCAGGATTGTCAGACGCAATGGCGCAGGATTCCCGGCTGATGACATGGGCAGGCGTGGGTTCTGTTATGCAGTTGATTGGAGGAATGGCGCTGCCGATTTTTACCTTTCTGCTGGTTGAGGGCTTTCTAAACACCTCAAGCTACAGGAAATATCTGATATCCATGACACTTTTTGCGCTCATCAGCGAGATTCCTTATGATTTTGCCATGAGCGGAAAGGTGTTCGACTGGTCCGGTCAGAACGCTATGGCCGGAATGTGCATCAGCCTTCTGATGCTGTACTTTCTGCGTATGCTTCAGGAAAAGAAGGGCTTTGGAAAAATAGCGTTACAGGCTCTTATTGTTGTGTGCGCAGTCATATGGGCAGCTTTGCTTCGGGTGCAGTATGGACTGTGCATTGTGCTTCTGACAGCGATTTTTTATATCTTTTATGCAAGAAATGTGCTGAAAACGGTTTTGGGCATTCTTGTCAGCCTCCTGTATGTGACAGGTCCGCTTTCCTTTTATGGAATCTGGTGCTATACCGGAGAGCGCAAAGACAGGCTTCCGAAATATGCATATTATGCGTTTTATCCGCTGATGCTTCTGGTACTGGGAGCAGGTGCGAGACTGGGGCTGAAGGCATAGCTGTAGTTATATAACTTTTACTGGAATCACGAAAAAGGGGATGTAAGAAAACGAGATAAATCAATTTCGTTTTTTTACATCCTTTTAAAAATTTGCTTTTTATATTAAACAACAAATATGCTTGCTGTTTAAGATAAACTGTCTGGGGAATGAGCAGGATTTGCAGGTAAATTCTACGCTCAGGCGTACCAGAGATCGGTGAAGGAAATCTCATAAAGAAAAAGGTTTTCGGTCATTCATAAGGAAGTAATTTTCGATTAGACGGCGTAGCCCCATAACAAGGGCTATGCCGTCTTTTCCTGTTCTTTCGTCGCTTTCCGTTCCGTGTTCCGTCTGCGGGTCAGTCGGCAAATGGATTTCTCCCACAAAGTTAAAGACAATATCCACTTTCTGAAAACGCTTGCCGTCTATCTTTTCCGGCGCGTGGACGAC
>JAUNOP010000085.1 GCA_030537135.1 Eubacteriales bacterium
AGAACTTTTTTATTTTTTTGAAAAACTTTTTTTGAGAAGCTTTTCTTTGCTGTGCGGTTTTGATTGCCGCAACAGATGATATATTATCACAGGTTTTGTTGTCTGTCAAGAACTTTTTTAAGTTTTTTACCAGATTTTTATCAACTTGGCTGTGTGCATGTCGCTTCTCTGTGACAGCTCGTTTATAATAACGCAGAGTATTGAGGTTGTCAAGTAGTTTTTTATATTTTTTCAAAAATATATTTTTTATATCTTATAGGCTCAATTTAACGTATCAAGCAAGTCTCCCACTTCCATTTCTCAGAGAAATAAGTGATGCGTGGGAGACTTGCTTGCTTCTGCCTTGTCCAGATCAGAAAGAAGGTTTCAGGCATTTTATTTTATCAAAAGGAATCGTTCCCCCAAACAGGTCGAGAGCACTTCCAATTGTAACATCCAATTTATCCTTTCCAAAAGCCCTAAGTCTCTGTAAGTCCTCCATGCTTCCCACACCTCCCGCATAGGTTACAGGACGTCCCTCATATTGGGCAAGCAGAGAAACCAGCTCTGTCTCTATTCCCCTTGCCTTGCCTTCTACATCCACAGCATGAATAAGAAATTCGCTGCAGCACTCTCCCAGCCTTTCCATGAGTTCCAAGGTTACAGGAACCTGTGTAAATTTCTGCCATCTGTCTGTTACAACATAATACTGTCCATCCCTTTTTCTGCAGCTCAAGTCCAAAACCAGATGTTCTCTTCCCACTGTTCTATTTATTTTTTCCAGATTTTCAAAGGAAATCCTTCCTTCAGAAAACACATAAGAGGTCACAATCACATGGCTCGCGCCTTTTCTCAGATAATCCAGTGCATTTTCCGGGCAAATACCCCCTCCAATCTGAAGCCCTCCCGGAAAAGCCGCCAGCGCCAAAAGCGCCTGCTGCCTTGTAGCTTCATAATATGGAGAACCTGCATGATTTAGTAAAATCACATGTCCTCCGTACAGTCCGGCTTCTCTGTACAGTCTGGCATAAAAGGCAGCGTCCTGACCCGCCACAAAATTTTCCTGCGCCTTGTCGCCCTGGTCCTTGAGACTCCCCCCTACGATTTGCTTTACTTTTCCATTATGTATATCAATGCACGGTCGAAATTTCATCTTTTGCTCCTTCTTTTAAAATTTACAGGTAAGTTTCTACACAATTTCTTTTACCCTATGAACCTCATAAGTATACACCAAGGCAAACATTTCTTCAACCTATCTCCTGCACTATCCGGTTATAGGCACTGCGAGCATTTTTTTAGGCAGCAAAAGGCTTCCCCCACAGGGAAGCTGTCATTGCTGATAACGGATGAGACGTCCTTCTCTGGTCAGGGCTCTCTGCCTCATCCGTCACAGCATTGGCTGCGTCAATTAATAATCATTCTGGGTACTGTTATTATAATTATTGTTATAGTCATCACCGTCCAGCACATCGCCCACAGCGTCCCCTACATCCTCTACAGCATTGCCCACGCCGTCTCCAAGGTCTCTCACACCCCGTCCGAGGTCATCTCCTACAGTATCCCCATCATCGTTCATAGTATCATTATCATCATAATTCTGAGCTTCATCAGCATTATCGCCAAATCCATCTATAGAATCCTCGTCATTGCCATCTATATAGGTATCATCGTTTTGGTCAGGTGTATTTGTGGGAGTTATGCTTCCATTACTGGAGCTGTTATTTTGATTATTATTTCCTGCTGTGGTATTATTGCTCTCATTCTCAGTGACATTATCATTGTCATCTGCATTGTCGTTTGCCGCAGAGCCATTATTTGTCACAGAATTATCGTCTCTGTTATCATTGCCATTATTTCCACATCCCACTGCCATACACATGGCCAAAATCAAAAATCCACCAACAAGCATTTGTCTGGTCTTTTTCATTTTCATCAATCTCCTTTTCCTGAGTTAAATTTATGTTAGTAATATGTGCGGATTCCTACTTTTTATTCACTGGGATTTTTTTACAAATTATAAAATCAAACGAAAATTCGCAATACCCACAGGGTACAATGTCCGCTTCGCTCTGGTCGGTGCCAAACCGTGTGTCACCAACACACCGCTGTCCGTTGCCCGACAAATGTCTGCTCATGCAAGCATGGAAGCCGCTTGTCGGGCTTATCGCACCAAAAAAATAAGAACAGGAAACTTATTCCTGCTCTTATTATAAATGCTCTCGGATTTGGGCTTTGCTGCCAAACGCAGAACCGCATTTGATGCTTCAGCCATTAATTACATCACTCATATCATATCTTCCTGCTGGCTTTCCGGCAAGGAATTTTGCCGCTTCCAGCGCTCCCTTTCCAAAAACAGCCTTGGAATGCGCTGTATGCTTGAATTCAATGACCTCATCCGGCCCTGCAAAAATCACCTCGTGTTCGCCCACAATCGTGCCGCCGCGAACTGCAGAAACTCCGATTTCCTTGGCATCTCTCTGCTCTCTTCTCTGGCTTCTGTCAAAAACATAGTGATAAGCTCCGCCCATGGCGTTGTTCAGGCTGTCTGCCAGTGCAAGAGCTGTGCCGCTGGGAGCATCCAGTTTCAGCTTATGATGTCTCTCCACAATCTCCATGTCAAAGCCCGCTGCTGCTAGAACCTTTGCCGCATCCTGAATGAGTCTTAACAGAGTATTAATTCCAAGCGACATGTTTGCAGATTTCAGGACTGCCACCTTTGCACTGCATTCCTCCACCCTTTTCAACTGTTCCTCGCTAAGACCTGTTGTACAGAGAACTACCGGCAGCTTTCGCTCTACACAGTAATCCAGAAGCGCATCTGTTGCCAAAGCACTCGAAAAATCAATTAAAGCATCTGCCTCCTCCTGACATGCCTCCAGAGAGGTATACACCGGATATGGCATTTTTCCATTGTCAAATCTGTCAATACCAGCCACAATCTGCGCCTGCTCATCCTGTGCTGCAAGATCAGAAATCACCTGACCCATGTGTCCGCAGCAGCCGTGCATAATAATTCTTACCATCTTCATCCTCCACTGTTATCTTCTGCTATTTCAGAGCAATTCCAAAGTCCTTCATGGCTTTTGCAAGCTTCTCCTTACCTGCCGGCGTCATCTCTGTCATAGGAAGACGCAGCGCGCCTGCTCCAAGTCCCATCATATTCAGAGCGGCTTTTACAGGAATCGGGTTCACCTCAGAAAACAGAGCAGCTACCAGAGGAATCGCGCGAAGCTGAATTTGCGCAGCTCCCTTCAAATCGCCTGCCAGGAATTTTGCCACCATATCATGAGTCTCTTCTGGAGCAATATTGGAAAGAACTGAGATCACACCCACACCGCCAAGAGAAAGAATCGGCAGAACCTGGTCGTCATTTCCAGAATACAGCTCCAGATTTCCATCGCACAGATACATGGTCTTTGCAATCTGAGAAAGATCCCCGCTGGCCGCCTTAAGCCCCACAATATTGTCGACGTTCTTCACCAGATGCGCAGTGGTCTCAGGCGCAATGTTGCATCCTGTCCTGCTCGGCACATTGTACATAATAATCGGCGTTCCCTTCACAGACT
Organism: Eubacteriales bacterium; assembly: GCA_030537135.1. Taxonomy (GTDB): domain Bacteria; phylum Bacillota; class Clostridia; order Lachnospirales; family Lachnospiraceae; genus Blautia_A. Next base: position 3,546 of record JAUNOP010000085.1, read on the forward strand.
CAGCAATTGCAGTATAATGGGCAATCAGTCCTCCCTGCGTAGCCTTATTATAATAAGGTGTAACAATCAGAAGTCCGTCTGCACCATAGCTTGCAGCTTCCTTTGACATCATAATAGCTGTTGATGTACAGTTAGAACCAGTTCCCGCAATCACAGGAATTCTTTTATTTACCCTGTCAACAGCAAATTTAATCGTTTTGAGATGCTCCCCATGAGTTAATGTGGAAGATTCTCCTGTGGTTCCGCAAATAATAATGGCATCTGTCTTATTGGCAATCTGATATTCCAGCAGCTCATCCAGCTTCTCATAGTTCACTTCGCCGTCCGGCTTCATAGGGGTAACAATCGCAACGCCTGCACCTGTAAAAATTGACATATGATTTTCCTCCTTAATCTTTTCATGCATCTTTGAATTGTAAATGAAAAAAAGCGGCCTTTCAAAAGACCGGTTTCCAAAGAATATTTGCTGCTTTCTCTATATTCTTCAGATAGCTCCCCATCTTTCGATGACAGTCATACAATTATTCAGTGTATGCCCAAGAAATATCTTCTCAGGCGAAGATATCCTTTCGGCGCCGTTCCCTTTCCTCTGCCTTCCTCTACTCCTGAAATATCCGGCAGTCTACTCATGAAAAGCGCAACCTCTACCCTTTGCTGCCATTCCCTGAGCGAACAGCGGCATCCATTTGTTACTGTTCACTGCGTTCACAGCAACACGCTTCGCAATGCACAGAAATACCTCATTCTGCCGCATTTCGCGCCGATTATCTCGGAATTTTCGTGCCAGAGGTACGAAAACACCTCGCACAATAGTCGCCCGCGAGCAGTAACATCCATTTTTCTTTATACATGTGGCTTTATTCAAAAAAGGCATTGATAATGTCCTTTTCCTTCTTTTCAATATAGCATCATTGCTCTTTATTGTCAATAAAACAATGAAAACCTCGCATCCAGAATACTAACCATGTGTTGCTGTGGACGCAAGTAAAGAATAGCATATATTATAATATGATACTCTCTCCATTTCTTGACACTTTCATGCAAAGGAGCTGATTCCCTCCTGCAAAGGAGCAAAGCTCTGAAAAACAGACAGACAAAAGGGAAGAACCCTGCATCAGGCTCTCCCCTTTTGTCTGTGTATCCTCTATTTTACTATCCAATGAATTAAAAACTCTATCCTCACATGACTGAAGTCACGTGCTTCCAGACGCTTTAGGCTTCAATTCTTATCTACTGTCTCAACCGTTGTCACACTATCTGCAAACTGCGCAAGACTGTCCGGAAGATAGCGTCCGGTAAGAATAATATGCATCTCCGGATCACTGGCTCTTAGCATCTCCTCAAGGGTCTCCTCTGTGGTAATCCCATAATCCAAAAGTCCCAGAATCTCATCCATAATAAGTAAGTCACATTCCTGCGTCAGAATCACCTTCCTGGCAAAATTCAGGCCGTTCAGGATGTTCCTGCGCTCTTCTTCCTTTTCCTGTTCTGTAAGATGCTCATAGCATACATCCCTTTTTTCAAACCGGAAAATCTTGATGTCCAGGTTATCCAGCTCCTGAAGAAAATCCAGATCCTGCTTTTCTTTTCCTTTCAGAAATTGAATAATAATTACGCTCTTTCCCTGTGTACAGGCGCGAAGGCTCTGCCCAACCGCAAGGGTGGTCTTGCCTCTGCCGCTTCCACAGTAGACTTCTGTCAAACCTTTTCCCATAATGCTTCCTCTTGTATTTTGTAAGTCTTTTTAATCCGCAGCTATCTGTTCAGAATTCTTTGATAATCCATCTGCCTGAAAATCTGCATCCTGCCAAAGATTATTTCCGAAAACCTTCGGATATGCTGGTACACACTGTCTCACAGCTTTACTCTGCAATTATATTCCTGTTGACATATAAGAAACTGCCCTGCAATTTCTTATATGCTATATTACTCTAATCTCCGATAAAAAGCAAGTCTCAAAAGCGAATCCATGTTTTTTCGTCTTATCTAACAATTTCTGCCACTGCTTTGCCGCAGGCTTGACTATTCCACATATTCCAACTTGCTGACTGATACCTCATAGGCAGTTCTTCTCTCCACAGTATTGTCTCCTGTCTTCTTGACATATTCGCGGCTCTGAATTCTTCCCCATATCAGCACATGCCCTCCCACAGCAAAAGCGGAAGCATATCTTGCATTTCTTCCCCAGCAAATGCAGGGAATATAATCAGACTTACTGTAGGGCCTGTTCACTGCCAAGAGAACATCTGCAATCTCTCTGCCAAGGGGCGTCTTGCGGTACACAGGCGGCTTACAGATAAATCCGTCAAGAAAAATCTGATTTACAAGCAAAGGCTCGTCATCATCCTCCACAAACCGAAGCTCTCTCGCAAACACAGACAGGACCAGACGATTATGCTTCTCCTCATGTCTGTTGTATGAGCGAAACTGGCCATGGATTTCTATGTATTCTCCCACATAATCCTGGGTCACGTCAATCAGCCTCTCAGAAACCATGACAGGAATCCTGTCCTCTGAATCACTGAGCCTCTTTACCAGAAGCTCCATTGTATAAAAGCCTTCGCCAAATACCTGGTGGCTGAAGGTAAAGCCTGTTGCAATTCTTCCCATCATGGATACCTGGTTGTTTTCAATTATTTTATCTGCCATAATTAATGTAGTTCTCCTTCCTCTCCGGTGCATTAACACATGCCAAGAGCAGCCATATTTCTGCACCAGGTGTTTTGTCTATGCTTAAGTCTATGAAAGTACCTCTGAGAATATGCCTTCTTCTTGAATTTTTTTCCTGAAATTTTTTCAAAGGTTTTTGAAAAAAATACTCACTGACACCTTGTAATCTAAAAAAAATATGATAAACTAAGGCTTCAGGAGGTTATACCTTTATCATTTACCAAGTTATACCTTTAT
>JAUNOP010000086.1 GCA_030537135.1 Eubacteriales bacterium
GGTATTTGTATTCTCTGTTACAGTCGTATTTTCATCTGAAGCAGCATCCTGGGGAGACGCCTGAATTCCATAAGAATCCTCGTTTTCCAGAGCATCTGCCACTGCGCTGAGCGCTCCTTCCCTGACAACCTCGCCCCCTTCTCCAAAGCCAGTCAAATCTACGATAGTATCACTCTTTGACTTTACTGTATCAGAAGGCGTATATTCATCATCAGAAAACAGAAATTTATGTAACTCCACTACATTGCTTTCCAGAGTTGTAGGAATTACCACGCTGCCCTTTGTGGGCAAGTCTGTCATCTGAATCATCTGGGGAAAGCCAGTGGTCTCATCTATTCTATAGGACAGCATACCAAGAGCCATTTTCACAATTTCTGATTTGCTGAAGGAGGTTTCCACATAAGGAAAGACTTCATCCATAATCTCAGAAAGAGTGGCAATACTGCTTTTAGTTGCCTTGTGGACCATCATCTGAATCACCATACGCTGACGCTCGGTGCGGCCAAAGTCCATACTTGCCGTGGCACGAATCCGGCAATAAGAGGTTACCTGCACGCCATTAAGATGGTAGGTATCCAAAATAGCCGTCTCATCCTCTGGCTTTGGGTCTGGAAGAGGAATCGGCTCATAGTCTGTCTCTGTCTCTTCACTGGTTTCCACACAATAATTGTTCATATGAACCAATTCCTGATAAGTCATCGGAATATCGAGACCTCCCAGCATGTCCACTGCCTTCACCATGGCCGTAAAATCCACAGTCACATAATCCTGAAGATTCAGATCCAGGTTTGTGTTCAGCATGGACAGAGCCTTCTGCGGTCCTCCCAGACTGTAGGCTGCATTGCACTTCTGATAGGTATCGTCTCCGATATCCAGGAGACAGTCTCTGTATACAGATACCAGCTTTACTTCCTTTGTGTCATTGTTAATGCTGGCAATGATAATGGTATCACTATTCTCTCCTCCGGCACTCTCTGTCTTTGCTCTATGATCCAGAGCAAAAAGTGCAACATTCGTATAACCAGTCAGCTTTGGTGCAGATATGTTGACGGCAACCTGCTCCTGATCAAAATTTTCCACTGTAGGAGTACTGATCTTGCTGAGCTTTGCATTAATCTGCCCATACACAAACAAGCCCCCGATGAAAATCAGTAAAACCAAAATTTCCACTACAAACAACGCTCTTTTTTTCTTTCTTCCAGACCTTGACATTTTTCTTCCCCTTAAAACAATCAGTATGCATTTTTATTTATAAAGCCTTTAAAAACGGTCAGGATTAATATCTTAATATCCAAACCTACAGACCAATTTTCAATATAATACAAATCATATTCAATTCTCTTGCGTATAGAAGTATCTCCTCTGTAGCCGTTTACCTGCGCCCAGCCGGTAAGTCCCGGCCGCACCTGATGCTTTACCATATAGCGTGGAATCTCCTCTCGGAATTTCTCCACAAAAAATGGCCTTTCAGGTCTTGGCCCAACCAGACTCATATCACCCTTCAGAATGTTAAACAGCTGAGGGAGTTCATCAATACTGGTTTTTCGCATAAGCTTTCCGATTTTTGTGACTCTTGGATCATTTTTCACTGTCCATGCCTTCTTCTCCTCACTCTCCTTCTGTACCTCCATGGAGCGGAACTTATACATCCAGAAGGTTTTGTTGTGCAGTCCCACCCTCTCCTGTCTGTAAATCAAGGGTCCCGGAGACGTAAGCTTAATCAGAATACACATAAGGAGCATAAGCGGTGAAGCAATCACAATTCCTGCCAGAGAGCCTACAATATCCATTGTTCTCTTGACTGCTGCAAGAAAGGTGTTTGTAAGAGGCACATGACGGATATTGATAACCGGGAGTCCCAGAATATCCTCTGTATAAGGCTTTGTGGGAATGATATTCAGATAGTCAGGAATAAACTTTGTATGGACTCCTGATTTTTCACACATGGCCACAATCTCATCTAATCGGTAATATTCGCTCAGTCCCAGCGTAATTGCAATTTCATCCACACAGTTTGCAGGCAGGATAACCATCAGATTGGCAATTCTTCCAATCACCTTGACTCCATTATATATGGAGCCCGCCGGAACATTGTCGTCCAAGATTCCCCTGACCACATAGCCCCACTGTGGATTTTGCTGAATCCTGTCTATATATGCCTCTGCTGCACGGCTGTATCCTACCAGAACCATCTGTTTCTGGTTCAGTCCACGCTTTCTCATATCGCGGAGCGCATAGTAAATGCCCATCCGCAATGCCCACTCCATAAGGGTGTCAAACAAAAAAAACATGCCAAGAGCAGTACGGGAAAAGTTAATCTCCTTCATAACCATATACAAAATAAAAATGGTAAGAAGAACCCCCAGGGTGTTTGCCTTGAGTACATTGCTCAGTACCAGCCTTCTTCCCTGCAGGCGCATGGGTTCATATAGGTTAAACGCTTTATACAAAACAAGAAAAATCGGTATCATAAAAAGCAATGCCAGCATATATCTGGAAAAACTTATGGACCTGACTGCTGAACTCGCAAACGGTCCTATAAAACGAAATACCCACGCAAGTACATAAGAACCAAGAATAATCAGGATATCAAGCAGCATCTGCAAACGTCCAAAGTAATTGTGGTTATCTTCCATCGTTCTCTGCCACCTCAAATTCATATCCGCCTACTGTCAGGCACACAGCCTGCAGACCACTTTTGACAGACAGTAAGCACATCATACCTATTACTATAGCTTAGTTGCCCCAAAAACGCAACAGCTTATTTTTTCAGAAACTGTGAATTTTTTATTTGTCTGTAAATCTGCGAAGAATATTTCTCCACAGCTCTGCCTGAATTCTCACATACGAGGAAAAATGTCTGAGCTGAAAATCTACCTTTTTATCCCTCTTGCATATTTGAAACCCGTTCTTGATTCCTGCTGCATACTCCCTCCCAAAGCCCTTTTTCGTAAAAAACACAAGCTTTGCTGCAAAACCCGCTGCCAGAAAGGGAAAATTCAGCACAATCTGAGGCAGAGGCATATTCTTATAAATCATATAAATATTGTTTCTGGACGAATAGCGTATCTTAAATTGATTATAACGAGAACCGCTGGTTCCGCTTCCCACATGATATACCACTGCCTCTGGGAGATACCAGTTCTCATATCCGTAAATTCTGGCTCTGTATCCCACGTCTGTATCCTCCAGATACGCAAAATGTTCATTATCAAAAAAGCCTATTTTCTCAAAAAGCTTTCTTCTGTAAATCGCAGCTCCGCCGCAGGATGCAAAAATCTGCTCTTCTTTTTTGTATTTGTCTGCTGGCTTTCCCTTTCCTCTTGCATAGGCCCAGCCAAGCGCGCAGTAATAATTTCCCGCATCATCCAGCTTTGTTCTGTCATGATACTGAATCATCCTTGCGCTGCAGGAGAAAGCCCTCCTGTGCCTCTTTATTCCCTGAACCATTTGCTCTACAAAATTCTTATCCACCTCTGTATCATTGTTCAGAAGAAGCACAAACGGCGTGTCTGAGGCTCCAATCCCTATGTTCACAGCCCCTGAAAAGCCTATATTCTCAGGAAGCTCTATACATTCCACCCACGGGTAATGCTCTCTTGTCCACAAAACACTCCCGTCCGAGGAACCATTGTCCACCAAAATTGTCTGAAAATCCCGGAAGCTCTGTCTTTTGAGCGCTCCAAGACAGGCCTCCAGATAAGAAAGACCATTAAAATTTGGAATAATTATCGTTACTTCAAGCATGAGACTTTTTTCCTTTTCTGTCTGTTGTTTCCTGAAACGGACGGAGAGAATAATTCCATTTTGTGAGAGACAGATTTTTATTGTAATAAGGGTCTCCATTCTTTAAAATAGAAATCCAGCGGCTTCTCATGTATTCAATCTCACTCTGGAATCTTCTCACCTTCTTCGGGTTGTCCTCAGCGCCTCTGGTCTTGGATTCCATATGATACATCTCAATCCAGGGGTTATAGACAATCAAATAGCCGGCTTCTCTGACCTTCAGGCACAAATCCACGTCATTAAAGGCCACAGCCAGCTTCTCTGTAAAGCCTCCCACTCTCTCAAAGGCCTCTCTCTTCATCATCATACAAGCAGCAGTAACAGCGCTCAGGTTCTGCTGAATGGCCGCCTTATGAAGATATCCGGTCCGTTCTCTCTTCATGTTCACAAACATGTGACCTGCAACGCCTCCCATTCCAATCACACAGCCTGCATGCTGAATCGTATCATCCGGATAATATAGTCTGGCTCCCACGGCTCCTACCTCCTCTCTCTGGCAGTTGGAGAGAAATTCCTGAAGCCAGTCAGGAGAAATCACTGTGATATCATTGTTCAAAAACAGCAGGTATTTTCCCCTGGCAGCTTTCGCTGCAAAATTATTGATGGCAGAATAATTGAATTCTCCCTTCCAGGTAAGAATGCGGATATTCTTCTCTTTCTCAAGCTCCCTGTAATACTGGAAAATCTCAGATGATGTGCTGTTATTCTCCACAATCAGAATTTCATAATTGTGATAGGTCGATTTTTCCCGAATAGAACGAAGGCAGGTCTCAAGAGTTTTCTTTTCATCCTTGTTTGGAATAATGATGGAAATCAACTCTTCATTTTTTACCGGATACACCACTCTGTAAAAGCCCAGGTCCATGGTATGCATGACTGTTCCAGAAACTCCTGTTCTCTGAAGATGAGCCTCTATGGCCCGCTTGCCGGCCTCAAAGGCATACATCTTGCTCGCCGGATTGTCTGCTGTGGAGGCTTTGTGTGTACGCCAGTGATAAAGAATTTCCGGCACATGTCCCACTCTTCCCTCTGCTGCCTCCACACAGCGAAAAATAAAATCATAATCCTGCGCTCCGTCAAATTCTTTTCTGAAGCCTCCGATTTTCTGGAGAATCTCCTTTTTTACCACAAAAAAATGGCAGATATAGTTATTCGAGCGAAGAAGATCCAGATTAAAGTCAGGCTTTAGATGAGGCTGAAAATGTTCAGAAAGGTCGGCTGTCACCTTGTCCTCATCCGTATACACAGCTTCCAGATCCGGATGCTTTACCAGGTATGACGCAATCTCATACAGCGCATTCGGAGGAAGAATATCATCATGGTCAAGAAGTCCTGCAAAATCCCCTGAGACCATAGCAAACGCCTCGTTGGTATTTTCTGCAATCCCCAGATTTTTCTCCAGATTTTTATAATGAATGCGGCTGTCCCTCTGCGCATATTTTTCCAAAATCCGAGCCATTGTCTCATCCTCAGGGCTTCCATTTGCAAGACAAAGCTCCCAGTTTTCATAGGTCTGATGTTCCAGGGAATCAAGCATTTCTGTAAGAAATTTCCCTGGTGTTCGATACGCAGGCACAACGATGCTGATTTTCGGAGCTTTTTTCCACGTGAATTTTCTCTGTCTTTCAAGCTCTTCCTGGGTTGGAACGTATTGTTCATACCAGGGGCCATACGGAACCTCTTCAGGCTCAAATCTCTCATGCAGCCTCACCCAGAATTCTTTTGGGCCATAATGCTTCAGATAACGCACCCCCTTCAAAACCGTATAGGGGGACAGCTTTCTGAAAAGTCTGACCCACTCAATTCTATGAGAAGGATTTTCTTTTGATTTCTTCATTACTGATTCCTCGCTGGATAGTTTCTGTAGTCAGTTAAGCAGATATTCGTTACTCTTCACTTTTCGCAGTAACGTTACTGTTCACTCCGTTCTCATTAACGTGGCCAAAATTCATTCCAGATTGCCTGCAGCAATGGAATTTTGGCTTGTATGTCTCGGGATTTTGGCATATACATGCCAAAACACCTCGCGGGACAGTAGCCGTGTGAACAGTAACGCAGTAACCATTTTTATTTTAACATTTTGCGATATATTTTGCAAGAAAGGCACATCATGTGCTATAATGTTAAAACGTAAGGGTAAATGGTATTTTCCTTATCTTAATACAATGGTAACATGATTTCAAGGAATATCTGCTTTTACAGCACAGATAATCTTACCGTTCGTTACGATTCCTATGCGGCTGCTTCATGAGATATTTTTGTGCCTCTGACGCGAAAATCCCGAGATAAGCGGCGCTTTGTAATGCCTGATGCAGCATTTCTGTGCATCGCAGAGCGTGCTGATGTGAACGCGGCGAACAGTAAATACAATTCAAGCAAGAAAGGAGGACGGCATTCCTTCCATATACTCCGCGCCAGCAAAGGAATGCCTTACATGAATTTATGAGAAAAAAATCACGGCTTAAAGCCTTGCTCTTATCTGCAGGGCTTACAGTATCTCTTATTGGTTCTATGCCAGTATACTGCACAGAAAATATTCCTGATGAAAGCGCTTCTGGAGAGAGCTTTTCTCAGGACACAGCCGCAGCGGACACTGCAGGTACGATCGTTGACGAGACAGTCTCAGACAGTATGGATTCTGACAATACTTCTGAC
>JAUNOP010000044.1 GCA_030537135.1 Eubacteriales bacterium
TTCAGAACTGCTCTTTTTGTCTGCTCTGAATCTGATACTTTCCTAATGAATTATACAATATCTGCAAACATTTTTCCATAAATTTTTACTATTTTTCCATATACAAATTTACATAAATGCTGTTTATTATTCCATTCATTATTTTAGGCAAGCTATTTATAATACAATATAGGGATTAGAGAGTATTTTGTTTTCACTATGCCAGTTATTATTGTCATATTGTTTGCAAATGTAAAAGAAATAGCATCAAAAAGCAACATTCTGACAGTTGTTGTCTGCTTCATTGATTACAACAGGTTTGCTGACTTTCATTTATGGCAATGATTCGCTTTTTGGGCGAGTCATATCCATTTATTGTGGATTGTTACTGTTCACTCCGTTCTCAGTAACGAGGATTCTATGTTCTTTTCTAATTATTACGATTGAAGCCTCGACAACTGTGCTTTTTTATTGTACACTAAGAATGCATAGATATGGGGGCGGCAGCATTTTCAAAGCTTTTCTATACGGCAATAGCTGCTGTTACCATATTATGTTTTTAAGATTGCAGATTGCAGGGACACAAAGTGCAAAGCAGTCTGCATATCATAGGGGGTCCCCCCTATACATGTATTTTAAAAAAATATAAAGGAGGCTTCAAAGAATGAACTGTATTACATACAATCAGGAGACAAAAGTATTCAGCCTGCGAACCAATCAAAGTATGTATCAGATGCAGGTCAGAGAACACAACACGTTAGTACACTTGTATTATGGAGCAAACATCGGGGATACAGAGGTTACTTATCGAATTGTTTCCCTTGACCGAGGTTTCTCTGGCAACCCCTATGAAGCTGGCAATGATCGTACCTTTTCTATGGATGTTCTTCCTCAGGAGTATTCCGGCTACGGCAACGGCGACTACCGTATCAATGCTATGGAAATGGAGCAGGATGATGGAAGCGACGCTGTTCATCTGCGCTATGAATCCCACCGGATTCTCCCTGGAAAATATTCGCTTGAGGGTCTTCCCGCCATGTATGGAACCGACGAGGAGGCGCAGACCCTGGAAATCACCCTGTATGACAGAATCAGCAACCTGAAGGTACGGCTTTTATATGGTGTATTTCCAAACCTTGATGTAATTACCCGCGCAGTGCGTATGGAAAATCATGGGCAAAAGCGTGTTGCTATCAAGCGCGCCATGTCCATGGAAATGGACTATCAGAACAAGCACATGGATTTTATTCATTTCTATGGAAGACATGCCATGGAGCGGCTGACAGAACGCCTTCCTCTTCATCACGGTGTTCAATCCGTGGAGAGCAAGCGCGGTACATCCAGCCATCAGCACAATCCTTTTGTTATCCTCTGTGACCAGATGACCACAGAGACGCAGGGAGACTGCTATGGATTTGCCCTCGTGTACAGCGGCAATTTCCGCTGTGAGATTGAAGTTGACCAGATGGAGCAGACCCGTCTTGTTATGGGTATCCATCCTTACCATTTTACCTATCGTCTGAATCCTGGAGATGTGTTTGAGACACCGGAAGTTGTAATGGCTTATTCTGATAAGGGTCTTGGAAGACTTTCCAATATCTATCACGACGCCTACCGCTCCAATCTCATCCGCAGCAAGTACATGAACGCTCCGCGCCCCATTCTGGTTAATAACTGGGAAGCTACTTATTTTAATTTTGATGAAGAAAAGCTCTTCAATATTGCATGCGCTGCAAAGGAAATTGGTCTTGATATGTTCGTTCTGGATGACGGCTGGTTTGGAAAACGCGATTCTGACTTCTCAGGTCTTGGAGACTGGGTTGTAAACGAGTCCAAAATCAAGGGAGGACTTCCCAAGCTGGTAGAACGAATCAACGGCATAGGAATGAAGTTTGGTCTCTGGATAGAGCCTGAGATGGTGTCTGAAGACAGTGATTTATATAGAGCGCACCCGGAATGGGTTCTTCGTATTCCGGACAGAAGCATGGTAAGAAGCCGTTATCAGCTGAATCTGGATATCACGCGCAAGGAAGTCCGCGACCATGTAATGAATCAGATTTTCAGCATTCTTGACAGCTGCAATGTAGAATATATTAAATGGGATATGAACCGAAGTGTTGCAAATGTATATTCCGCAGCGCTTCCTGCTGACAGACAGGGCGAGGTTTTCCACCGCTATGTTCTGGGTGTGTATGATATGATGGAACGCCTTGTCACCAGATATCCTAATCTTCTCTTTGAGAACTGCTCTGGAGGCGGAGGAAGGTTTGACGCTGGAATGCTCTATTACTCTCCTCAGATCTGGTGCAGCGACAACACAGACGCCATTGACCGTCTGAAGATTCAGTATGGCACTTCCTTTGGCTACCCAATCAGCACTATGGGTTCCCATGTGAGCGTATGTCCGAACCATCAGACAGGAAGAAACACTCCGTTTGAGACCAGAGGCATTGTGGCAAGCGCCGGTACCTTTGGCTATGAGCTGGATTTGGAGAAGATTACACCCGAAGAAAAGGAAATCGCCAAAAAGCAGATTCAGAAATACAAGGAAAGAGAGCATCTGGTACAGACCGGCGACTATCACCGTCTGACTGATCCCTTCCGTAATACAGATTATGTTGTATGGCAGTTTGTATCAAAAGATAAACGAGAATCCATTGTTGACGGCGTTATGCTCAAGAACGAGCCAAATCCTCACATCCATCTGATTTATCTGAGAGGATTAGACCCCAGCACTCGTTATCAGGATAAGAAAACCGGGCAGGTTTATACAGGAGCCGCCCTTATGAAGGCAGGTATTCCTCTTCCTGTGGGATGCGGAGATTACCAGCCAATAGAGTTCCACTTCTGTGCATTATAACAGAAGGATTGATTATTACTACTGATATTTTCTCATTTTTGAAGGCAAAGTTAGCAGAACAGCTCTTCAGGAGCTTCTCCCTCTGAGTTTCGATTTCTATCTGGTAAATAGCGTTTCTCAGTTTGAGAAATCCTTTGTTATTTTTTTCCTCCTGCTGTCTGTGATTTCGCCAAAGGCCGCCTGTTATGTGCAGGCGGCCTTTTTTTTCAGCGTACTCGATTGTACATCTCCTCAATTGTCTCTCCTGTCAGCGGATGGCGCTTCCATGGTGTAATCTGCGCCATAGGAGCGAGAACAAAGTCTCTCTTATGCATTTCTATGTGAGGAATATGAAGCTCCGGCGTGTCGAGAACTATATCATCATATAGCAAAATATCCAGATCCAATGTTCTAGGTCCCCAGTGAACGAGTCGTTTTCTCCCTGCCTCCTGCTCTATCTCATGAAGCGCCTCCAAAAGCTCCTCTGGCGTAAGCATTGTCTGAAGCTCCAGGGCTCCGTTTAGGAAGTCCTCCTGCTCCACGCCACCGTAGGGGGCTGTGATTAGATAATCCGAGACAGCTTTTACCCGGCAATCCGCTCTCTGGTTCAGCCGCTCTGCGGCCATATCCAGATACCTCTTTTTATCTCCCATATTCGAGCCAAGAGCAATATAGGCTGTGTGCCAGCCTCTTGTAATTTCCACAGAGACTGTCTGAAGGGGAAGCCCCACCGGCGCCCAGGGCTTCTCGATTTCCAAATCTACCTGTACAAGGAGCGGATATCGAAGGAGCAGCGCCTCTGCCAAATGCTCTGCCGCGCTCTCCAGAAGCTTCCACGTGTGAGCTGTCATAAAGTCTGTCATAAAGCGGCTCACCTCTCCATAATTCACAGAGTACTCCAGCTCATCCAGGACTCCCGCCTTTCTTGTGCTAATATGCAGAATTGCTGAAATCACAAACTTCTGCCCCAGCACATTTTCCTCTGGAAATACCCCGTGTCTAGCAAATACCTCCAGTTTTTTTATATGTATCTTATCCATTTTTCCTATCGCTCCTCCTGCCCCGGATGCTCTCAGATATTTTTGTTTACCGCGCACAAAGCTCTAGCCCGAACAAGCCAAAGCCAAAGTTTTGCCATTTTGCGCAAGATTTTATTGTTAAGCGCCTAATGCCTTAATATGGCCTCTGTCATCTGTATTACACGCTTGTTTTCCCTGACGTCATGCACGCGCACAAACGCGCAGCCCTTTATCACGCCAATCACAGTGGTGGCAAGCGTTCCCTCCATTCTCTCATCTGCCGGCAGATTCAGAGTCAGTCCAATCACAGATTTTCTTGAGGTTCCAAGAAGAATAGGAAAGCCCAGTGCATGAAGCACCTCCACATGATGAATAATTTCCAGATTTTTCTCATAATCCTTTCCAAAGCCCACGCCTGGATCCAGAATGATTTTCTCATCCTTTACTCCGGCCTTCCTGGCAAGCTCCACACATTCTTCCATATCCCTTACAACATCTGCCAGAAAATCCTCATACACAGCCTCCCTGCGGTTATGCATCAGGCAGCAGGCAACCCCATACCTGGCAGTCAGCTCTGCCACACGGAAATCATGTTTAAAGCCCCATATATCGTTCACAAGGTCTGCTCCTGCCTGAAGGGCAGCCTCAGCCACTGCCCCCTTGTAGGTATCAATAGAGATTGGAACGTCAAAGCGCTCTTTTACTCCCTCTATCACAGGCGTCACCCTTGCGATTTCTTGCTCATCTGTGATAACAGTATGACCGGGTCTTGTGGACTCCCCTCCAATATCCACAATATCCGCCCCTTCCTGTATCATTTTCTCTGCATGGTAAAGAGCAGCATCCAGACGGTTATATTTCCCTCCGTCTGAAAAGGAATCAGGAGTCACGTTCAAAATTCCCATAATATAGGTCTTATTCTTTATGTCAAAATCCTTTCTGCCGATTTTCATAATGCTTATTCTTCCTTTCCAGAGCTTTCTTCTAAGAGAAGCCCTTTTCACTGACAAGCAGCTAATACATAATTTTCAGGTTCTTCTTTTCCAGAGGCCAGTCGCATTCTTCCTGCGCCTTGCAGGCAAAGCAGCTTCTGGACTGCTTATCTGCCCGATAGAGATAAGAAGTCAGCAAATCCGGGTTCTCTCTGCTCTCTGGATTTCTGTGGCCAAGAATCGCCTTTTTCACAGCAGCAATTTCCTCTTTTTCAAAGCCGCAGTCTCTGAGAATCCCCTCTGCAAGCGCCGCGCTCGCAATGTCGTGCGCAGTTCCCTTTGTAAGCTGCTCGTATCTTCCGATATCGTGAAGAAGAGCGGCTGCATAAATCAGTTCCCTGGAAAGTCCCGCCTGTGCCTCCAGGCTGTAAATATACATCAGCCTTGCCACATCCAGAAAATGCTCCATAGTATGACCGCAGAAGACTCTGTTCTTCTCAGCCTCGCATAAGAGCTGATACTGCTCTGTAAATACAGGATGATTCTGTATTTTATGTATTCGTTCCATTGTCTTCCCTTATCCCTTCACCATCTGCAGGAAGGTCTGCTGCAGGGAATAATCCTCTGCAAAGGCTCCCCTCACAATCGTTGTGACGGTTTTTGTTCCGGGCTTCTGCACGCCTCTCATTGTCATGCACATATGCTCTGCCTCCACCATTACCATGACTCCCTTTGGCTTCAGATAATTATCCAAAGCGTCTGCTATCTGAACAGTCATGTTCTCCTGAATCTGGGGCCTTCTGGCAAATACCTCCACAGTTCTTGCCAGCTTACTAAGTCCCGCCACTCTTCCGTCCGGAATGTAGGCCACATGCGCTTTTCCATAAAACGGCAGCAGATGATGCTCGCATACAGAATAAAAGGTAATATCCTTTTCCAGAACCATATTGTTGTTGGCTGCGTGAAACTGCTTATTCAGATGAACGCCTGCATCCTCATATAAGCCCCCATAAATCTGTTCGCACATCCTTGCAATTCTGTCTGGTGTCTCCAGAAGTCCCTCTCTGCTTGTATCCTCGCCGATTCCCTCCAGCAAAAGGCGGACTCCCTCCTTGATTTTTTCATGATTCATTGTGCTTGCGCCTCCTTAAAATAATGATGATACCAGGGTCAAAAGGTTGAGAATCCTGACAGGTATCCTGAAATTGTTTCGGGATGTGAGCATGTATGAATATCCGAAAAGGCGGTACTCTTACTCTGAGAATTCCAGACAGAAGCCGTGAAACAAAGGATGCGCCTTCGGCACATTTTCAGGCCGGATGCGGCTGTGTGCAGCTTCAGAAATCAAAGAAAAAGATAGTAAAAGAATATATTTACACGCAAAAAACATCCCGATGTGAATGAGCATCTGGAATAAATAATAATTCTTCTATCCCTTCACAATCGAGATGTCTATCATCTGTATGTTGCAACGGGTGCGGACTCCATATCGTAAGACGAGCTTTTCGTTTCTGCGGCAACTCCCCATCCACTGAACACTTGACGCATGGAATCCTATTTTGCATATTATTTATCTGCCACTAATTATAGCACTCCCCTGCATATAGTTCAACATTTTCCTGATAACTTTTCCAAATGCAGCTCCATCCTGCAGCCTAACCTGGACAAGCCAAAACCAAGATTTTGCCATTTTGCGCAGGATTTTATTGTTAAGCGCCTGCAAGCCCCCTCCCACTGCTTATTGCTTTTCGCAACGGAAACAAGGGACTTACAGGCAAGTCCCCCACTTACCGCTTATTTCTCTGCAAAATTGAAGCGGGAGACTTGCTTGATACGTTAAAAGGTTCTTCCTGTAAATACAGCCACAGAACGGGGACGCATGATAAATTCTCCGTCTATCCTCGTCTCCTCGCCTTCTCTGTAGAAATATCTGGACTGTCCGTCTCCATAGGTATTGACACTCAGGTACCAGCGCCCCGCGTTTCCAAGCTTCGGAAGGGTAATCACAACATCCTCCCAATGGGTATTGACAGACACATATACAAGGTCATCCTCTCCCTTTGCCTTATCATATCCGGCAAAGCTCACGGACAGGGTTTTCGCATCCCTCGGAATCGTCAGCTTGTCTGCCCACACATCGTGCGTGTGAATCGCCTCCATTCCGCACACAGCATCTGGAAGCTTCCTGCGGATAATCGGATGCTTATAACGATATTCTATCATAAAGCGGAAAAATTCAAAAAGCTCCCTGTTCTTCTCAAGCAGGCTCCAGTCCAGCCATGCAATCTCGTTATCCTGACAGTAGGCATTGTTATTGCCATACTGGGTATTGCCAAACTCATCCCCTGCCAGGAACATAGGGGTTCCTCTGCTACACATCAAAACCGCACAGGCATTGCGAATCATACGGTAACGGAGAGAGAGAACCTCCGGGTCGTCTGTGTCTCCTTCTGCGCCGCAGTTCCAGCTTCTATTGTCATTATGCCCGTCAGAGTTATTCCAGCCGTTTCTCTCATTGTGCTTCCAATTATAGGAATAAAGGTCATACAGGGTAAAGCCGTCATGACAGGTGAGAAAATTCACACAGGAATTATAGCCTGCATAGGTACTGTGTGTATCCTGATAAACTCCGCCGTACAAATCTCCTGACCCTGAGATGCTCCAGGCAGCATTCCATGACTCCCAGAAGTCTCCCTTCAGATAACCCCGCACAGCGTCCCTGTATCTTCCATTCCACTCTGCCCATCGTCTGCTTGCAGGAAAGCTTCCCACCTGATACAGCCCGCCTGCATCCCAGGCCTCTGCAATCAATTTTACATTACTCAGCAGAGGGTCATAAGCAAGCACCTGTAAAAGCGGCGGATTGTTAAGCGGAGAGCCGTCCTCATTTCTTCCCAGAATACTCGCCAGGTCAAAGCGGTAGCCGTCTATACGATAGTTTACCGTCCAATAGCGCAGACACTCCAGAATCATCTGCCGCACAATGGGGTGATTGCAGTTCAGAGTATTGCCGCATCCGCTGAAATTATAATAATTTCCGTCTGGAGTAAGCATATAATACACCTTGTTGTCAAAGCCCTTAAAGCAGAAAAATGGTCCTCTCTCATTTCCCTCAGCCGTATGGTTGAACACCACGTCCAGAATCACCTCAATACCATTCTTATGAAGCTCCCGGACTAATTCCTTCAGCTCTGTGCCCTCTTGATTATATTCTGGTGTGGACGCATAGTTTGCATTCGGAGCAAAAAAGCTCACAGAATTATAGCCCCAGTATTCCACCAGCCTTTCACCGTTCACTGTTCTGGTGTTCACTGTCTCATCAAAAGCAAACACAGGCATCAGCTCCACAGCATTAATGCCAAGCTCCTTGAGATAAGGGATTTTCTCCATAAGACCTGCAAAGGTCCCTCTGTGCTGTACGCCTGAGGATGGATGCTGGGTAAAGCCGCGCACGTGAAGCTCATAAATCACCAGATCGCTCATCTCTCTGGAGGACTGGTGCATGTCGCCCCAGTCAAAGGTATCCTTTACCACTCGTGCATGGTAATATCCTCTTCTCTTCTCTCCCCATGCTCCCTGTCCTGTGACAGCCTTTGCATAAGGGTCAAGAAGAATCTTTTTCTTGTCAAACAGATGTCCTTTTTCCGGGTCATAAGGTCCATCCACACGATACGCATATTCAAAGTCTCCTATGTTAAGGTCAAAGACAATCATAGAATACACGTCTCCGATTCGATATTCCTCTGGAAAGGGAAGAACTGCATACGGCTCTTCTTCATCTCTATGAAACAACAGCAGCTCGCATGAAAAGCCATGATGAGTATGCACAGTAAAATTCACTCCCACAGGGAGCGCCATTGCTCCATTAACATCAAACATTCCAGGGCGTACAGGAAAGCCCGCTATCTCTGCCATAGGCTTAATTGTCATTGGTGAATCCGGTGTATATATCTGGCTGTATAATTCCAAAAGTTTTCCTCCTTATCTATTAGTGCAAAGTTTATTGAGTAACCATTGTACCTCTTTTTTCCTACAGCGTCAAATACAAATCCTTTTCCTTCCTGCTGCGGCATTTTGCACTGTCCCAGGCAGATCCCATACGCATTTATTCCAGCCTCAAGGCATCAAAATCTGTGACAGGAGCGCTGCAGGAACCATTTTCGCAAAGATAATACACAGCGCCGCTCTCAGGCACAGGATAGGCAGCTGTAAACGGAGCGATCCTTGACAGGATGTCTGCATTTTCCGGGTTTTTCACAAGAATATAAAGCCCATGAGCAGGAAGCCTGTGAAGATATGCGTCCAATTTCTCAGGTATTTGACCGCCAGAAGCGCACACCAGCTCCTTATGCGGATACAGTGATTCTGCCAGCGCAAGCAGGGCATAGCTGTACCCTGCAGGATATTCTCCGATTTCACGGGCAAGGAACCTTAATTGTCTGTCCGCTGCTTCCTGCCATTCCTTCTCCCCTGTCAGAAGGGAAAGCCTCCAAAGCACCATGGCTGCCACAGAATTTCCAGATGGAAGTGCATTGTCATAGGTCTGTTTTGGCCTGGAAATCAATGTCTCTGCGTCTGAAGAGGTGATAAAATATCCTCCCCTCTCCCTGTCCTCAAAATATTTCTTCATTTGTCTGGCTCTGCACACAGCTCCTTCCAGATATTTTGCCCGAAAGAAGGTATGATACAGCTCCAGAAGAGCCAGTGTATAGACTGCATAATCCTCAAGCTGTCCCATATGCGCCGCCTCTCCGCCGCAAAAACGCAGAAACAGGCGATTTTTTTCATCTGTCATCCTTTGCTCTATAAACTCTGCTGCCCTGCGAGCTGTCCTAAAATAGCGTTCCTCTCCGAGAACCCTCCCTGCCCTGCACAGTGCAAGAATTGTCCAGGCATTCCAGGAAAGAAGAATCTTATCGTCCCTGTGAAGTCTGGTGCGCCCAAGGCGGTACTCATAGAGCTTTTGAAGCCTTGCATCCTGGGCGTCCCATCCTTCTTCTGCCTGCCCAATCCGATTGGGAATGCTCTTTCCCTCAAAATTTCCCTCCTGCTTTATTCCATAAAGCCTGCAGAATTCCTCGCCGTCCTCCTCTCCAAGCACAGAAAGAATCTCCCTTGGCGTAAACACATAATACTTGCCCTCAATGCCCTCACTGTCTGCATCCTGGCCACAGTAAAAGCCTCCGTCTTTGTCTGTCAGCTCTCTGAGAATATAATCTGCCGTGCGTCTGGCAATGTCTGCATAAGCCTTTTTTCCTGTGAGCTGATAAGCCTCCAGATAAGAGAGAATCAGCAGTGCATTGTCATACAGCATTTTCTCAAAATGAGGAACCAGCCATTTTTCATCTGTAGAATAACGGGAAAAGCCTCCGCCTATATGATCCTGAATTCCTCCGCGCGCCATTGCCTCCAGCGTAAGCTCTGCCATCTTAAGCGCCTCTTCGTTCCCTTCCTCAGAAAAAAAAGCGCATCAAAAACAAAAGGTTATGCGGAGTCGGAAATTTTGGTGCCGAGCCAAAGCCTCCCCACTTCCTGTCAAACTGCTTTTGGAACAGCCGGAAGGCCTCCTTCTGCATTTCTCTCTCAGGTCTCCTGCTTCCAGAGGAATAGATTCTGCTGATTGCCTCTGTTATCTCATTTCCGGTGTTCACAAGCTCCTCTCTGTCACTCTTCCACAATTCAGCGGTTCTTCTCAAAATATCAATAAGACCAGGTCTTCCCCATTTGTTTTTCTTTGGAAAATAGGTTCCTGCAAAAAAAGGCTTCTGGTCAGGAGTCATAATAATGGTAAGCGGCCATCCCCCTGAGCCTGTGACAGCCTGGCAGGCAGACATATAGACAGCGTCAATGTCCGGTCTCTCCTCTCTATCCACTTTAATACACACAAACTCTCTGTTCAGAAGCGCTGCAACCTCCTCGTCCTCAAAGGATTCGTGAGCCATGACATGACACCAATGGCAGGTGGAATAACCAATACTGAGAAATACAGGCTTATTCTCCTTTCTGGCTCTGTCAAAGGCCTCCCTGCACCAGGGAAACCAGTCAACAGGATTCTCTCTGTGCTGGAGCAGGTACGGGGATTTTTCATTTTTCAATCTATTTGACATATATGCGTCTCCTATCCCATTGAATTGGATTCTCTTTTTTTATAGAATCCTACAAGACCATGATTCCCCAGAAGAGCTATTCCTATACAGATTTTCCATTGACTGGAATTTTCTGCATTCACTCTGTCTGTACTACTTGAGATATTCCTCCACTGACCGGCTCATCTTCCTTAAAAAATTGCTGTTGTATTTTCGGCTGCTGAATCATTTTGTGCGTCCAGCTGCAGAACCTGTGTGGCGATTTTTTCGCGAAATCGGACGTCGTGTTCCACCACAAGCATTGTAGGCTGATATTCCAATATCAGCTTCTCAATCTGCATTCTGGAAAATACGTCAATATAATTCAGAGGCTCATCCCAGATATACAGATGTGCAGGTGTCAGCAAACTGGCTGCTATGAGTACCTTCTTTTTCTGGCCTTCAGAATACTCCTCCATATTTTTCACAAACTGTCCCCTTTCCATATCCAGCTGACAAAGGATAGCGCAGAAGAGGGATTCATCCAGATTTCTCTGTGCGCAGAAGTTTTTGATAGTTCCCTGGAGAAAGCTGGTATCCTGATTAACATAGGAAATCATAAGACCCGGAGCAGTCCGCAGCTCGCCTATTTCCTGCACACCCCATTCTTTTTGTTCACAGACAGGAAAATACGGACTGTTCTGACAGCTCTGCGCTAAGAACAAGGCTCTTGCTTTTGCTGTTTCAAAGCACTGTACATCTTCTGACATAGCGTGCCTGAGAATTCCTCTGATAAGGCTTGACTTTCCGCACCCGTTTCTTCCATGCAAAAAGATTCTCTCACCCTGGCGCAGAGTAAAATTCAGATTTTCAAACACTGCGTTTTGAGCCTGCGGATACATAATTCCATATTTTCTCCCGGAAATCAAAACCTCCTTATGATGCCTTATTGGCGTCAGCTTTAAGTCAACAGGAGCTTCAATATCCTTTAAAAGTCCCTCCTTTTCCTCAATTTTTCTCTCCATTCTCCTCTCAAACTGCCTTACCCTGCTTTGCATTTTCTTTGTCTTTGCGCCAATGTAAGCGCGGGTACTTATACTCCGATCATGCTCCTTAATCGGATGAAAGCCTATTTTTGTTTTCTCATTTTTATCAGCCCAGGCGCGGCTTCTTTTGGAAGCTCTCCTTAGCTCCTCGATTTCTCTTTTGTGCTTTTCATTTTCCATTTTGGAAAAGGCATCCTTCCGGCTCTTATTCTCCCACCATATAGAAAAGTTTCCGCTCTGTACCTCGATTGAGCAACGGTTTAAGACCAAAACATGGTCTATACACCCATCGAGCAAATCTCTGTCATGGGACACCAGAATAAATCCCTTTTTTCTGGAAAGGTATTCCTTTACGCTCTCTCTGGAATCCTGGTCAAGATGATTGGTCGGCTCGTCAATCAGCAGGAAATCATTCTCCCCGGAAAACAGCACTGCAAGCATGAGCTTTGTCCTCTCTCCGTGACTCAAGGTTCCAAAGGGCCGGTAAAGAAGCTCTGCTGCCAGGTGCAGCTCCTCCATCTCACAGCATACTCTCCAAAGCTCGCTGTCTGCCTTCCATTTTTTCAAAAGATCTACAGCGTTCTCCTGCATATCCCACGCTTGCACCTGATAGGGAAAATAGTCAAATGCAGTGGAAGAGCGGATGCTTCCCTGGTACTCATAATCGCCCAGGAGGAGCCTTAGAAACGTGGTTTTTCCTTTTCCATTTCTCCCAATAAAGCCCAGCTTCCAGTTTGTGTCTATAGAAAAGGATGCATTTTCAAAAATATTGTCAAAACTGCCCTCATATCCAAAGGTAAGGTTCGATACTTGAATTTGTGCCATAAATTTTCCTCCTTAAAGCTGCATGTCAGACCTTGTTTGTCTTACAGACAGCTTTTCTCAGACAGTATTTATCCCATGTATGATGGCTTGCGCCGGACACGGCAGCCGCATGACGACTTTATCGCACAAAAAAAGAACCATCTGCTGCCAAATGATTCTGTATCATAACCCGTCTTATATGTGCAGTCCCTGTAAACAAAGCCCATTTGCAGCTTCCAAAGCACATGCTGTCAAAATAGCTCCCGGCTATTGGAATACACACCTGGCGCGAACCTCTGTCCTTAGCACGAGCTTCCTCCGCTCACAGCTCCTGATAAGAAATACCCAGGCTTCATTGCCCCACAGCGCAAGGTCTGGATTTTCCCACAAAAAAAGAGAGGGTATGAGAAACATCATCCACTTTTGGCAACATGATAAAACAGTACTCTCTTTGCACAAGCATACTGTCTGTAACCATTTATCATCATGTTTCAAAAGCAGATTATTTTCTCATCTTCCCACTCCTCTCGCAAAATTCTGCTTATTATTATAGAAGCTCTTTATCAGGCTGTCAATTACTT
Organism: Eubacteriales bacterium; assembly: GCA_030537135.1. Taxonomy (GTDB): domain Bacteria; phylum Bacillota; class Clostridia; order Lachnospirales; family Lachnospiraceae; genus Blautia_A. The sequence continues at coordinate 13,266 of JAUNOP010000044.1, forward strand.
TTTACCGCCTTTTTTACCTTACGATATGATTTTTGAACACAATCCTTTTGTCTCCGCTCACAATTCTCCCAAGCTCATAGCAGTCATAGAATCCTTTGACCTTTTCGCGGACCTGCTCTGCAGTCTCCTTTGATACAACTAAGGTCAGACCAACGCCGCAGTTAAAGGTAGAGAGCATCTCATCTTCTGATATGTTTCCCTTGTTCTGAATATACTGAAAAATCGGAAGCATTCTTATGCAGGAGAGATCAATCTGTGCGCACAAGCCTTCTGGAATGATTCTGCACAGATTCCCTTCTATGCCGCCTCCTGTAATATGCGCCATGCCATGAAGGCCTCTGTTGCCTGAGATCTGCTTAATCATCCTATAATATGGGGTGTGAGGCTTCATAATCTGCTCAATAAAGGTCTCTCCTTCAATCTTGTCCAGCTTTATCTGAGGCATTCTGTCCATGAGCAGACGCACCAGAGAATACCCATTCGTGTGAAGCCCATTGGAGGCCACTCCCAGAACTACGTCGCCCTCTGCAATGCAGGAGCCGTCTATGATGCGTTCTTTTGATACAATCCCGGCAATGCTGGAGGTCAGAATATACACGCCTCTGTCCACGACCTGGGGCTGAATAGAGGTTTCCCCTCCCATCAATGCGCACTCATTTTCCGCGCAGGCCTCAGAAATACCCTTTACAAAGGATTTTATGGTTTCCTTTTCTGCATTTCCGCATACAATGGTATCCAGCACAGCAAGGGGTTTTGCTCCCATCACAGCAATATCATTTACCAGGTGATTGATCATATCATGACAAATAGATTCACAGTAACCATATTCCATGGCAAGCTTCTGCTTGGAACCCGGCTCCTCTGACTTAAGCACCAGCACCGGATGAGAAATATCCGGAAAATCAATGTCATACAGGGAAGCAAACGGGCCAAGTCCATTCAGGACGCGCTTGTCCTTTGATTTGAGATACACTGCCATCTCTCTTTTCATGGCGTCAGTATAGGATATATCCACTCCTGCCTTACTGTAGGAAAAGTTTTCCTCACATTTTTCGCTTCCGCAGAGAAGCTCGTCTACCGTGACCTGCAGAAGATGAGCAAGCTCTGCCACAAGCTCAATATTTGGCAGAGTTCCATTCTCCCATTTTGATACTGCCTGAAAGGATACCTTAAGCCGGCTGGCTACCTCTGCCTGGGTAAGCTGCGCTTCTTTTCTCTTTTTTGTGATAAATTTTCCGATTTTTATTGTGTCCAGCATTGTTTCTCCGCCCTTCTGATAAAAAAATATAAAGTCCTTATTTCCGATGATATCAAGGTCAAAAGAGTATTTTTTCTCTGATACTGAATTGCTCCGCACCCTGTGCTTTTGCAATTCTCAAAAGCATTCGTAATCCGCTCATTTTTCTGTAAAAAATGGCTTCTTACTCGTACTTTTGCTCCTGATAACATCATTTTATAGAATCACAGTGCATTTCACAATAACCGAATATTTGAAGTTTTTCCTTACATTCTATCAGAGGTTGAGTTTTTCCTGTTCCGTGCTTCTCCCTCTGCTTCAGATATGTCCCGGCAAAACAGGCAAAAACCAAAGTCTGTTGCTTTTTATCCTGCATAGGTTCTGGTTCCTCTGAAATTATTGTTTATTTTGCTTTATAATTACCAGACCATATACCGAAAGCTCCTCTGCTGGGTCTCCGTATAGGGTTTCTGCATCTCCCTGCACGGGGGGAAGCAGCACTGGTTTGGCGCCAAAATTCTGATAGATTATATAGCGCATTCTCTCTGTCTCTCTGGTGGTGATTTCCAGCCCTTCTGGAATTCTTTCCATAACCGGCCTCTGGATGCTGCTCTGATCTATCACACGCTCTATAAAGTCCTCATAAAATTTATTCTCCGCGTCAGACGCCACATACCAGGCATTTCCCCTTCCATAGGAATTCCTTGTCAGCGCCGGATAACCCTTATAGAAATCCTCTCCATAGGTAAAAAGCGCCTCTGCTCCCCGAAGCTCCACTAAATCGCAGAGATTTCTGCACATATATGAACGGGACATTTTGAGCGCATTGCCGTCTGCAGGGACAAAGCGATTCTCTTCCCAGTCATACAGCCCGTCAATTTCCATGCTTCTGATTCCCAGAACATCCATAAGCCCATAGGGAACGCCTCCCAGATAGCACCTGTCCGTATCGTCTGCAATGCCAGACCAGTAGGTAGCAATGAGAATTCCTCCCTGCTTTACAAAGGAGCGCACTCTCTCGGCAAAGCCCTCCTTGAACATGTAGCACATAGGGAGCGCCAGAAGCTTATATTTCTGAATATCGCAGTCCATATCCGCCAAGTCCACATTCAGCCCAAGCTTTCGGAAGGAACGATAAAATTTCAAAAGAGTCTCATGATAATGCAGGCCCTTGTTTCGAGGTCCCTGACTGTCCTCCATTGCCCACTGGCTGTCCTGGTCATAAACAATGGCCACCTGGCTTGTCACCTGGCTTCCAGTCAGCTCATGGATATCCTGAAGCACCCTCCCTGTGTGGCAGACCTCCTGAAAGACCCTGGTATCCTTACCTCCATAATGGTCGATAACTGCCCCGTGAAATTTTTCAGAGGCTCCCCTGTTCTGGCGTATCTGAAAATACAAGGCTCCATCTGCTCCGTGAGCAATGGCCTGAAGAGACTGCGCAAGCAGAACTCCCGGCCGCTTCAGCTTGCTCACGCTCTGCCAGTTCGTAGAGGTGGGACAGGATTCCATCTGAAGGAAGGGTTTCCCCTTCAGAGAGCGCATAAGGTCATGGCACATCCCGTTATCATAGGCAGTCTCTGCCGCTGCTTCCTTGTGCCAGGTCGGATAGGTATCCCAGGATACAATGTCCAGCTCACGGGCGATTTTAAAATAATCAAGTCCCTTATAAAAATGCATCAGATTCGCTGTGACAGGCAGCTCGCTTCCTCCCTCACGAACCGCTTGAATCTCATGTCTTAGAAAATCTGCTGTCTGGGCTGTCACAAACCGCTTCCAGTCAAGGTTCAGGGCATGCAGATACGGCTCGCCCATGGGAGAAGGGCTCTCTATCTGGTCAAAACTCTGGTAGGTGTGGCTCCAAAACATAGTACACCAACGGCTGTTCAGGTTATCAATGGTCTTGTATTTATTTTTCAGCCAGGTGCGAAACGCCTCCTGACACAATGGACAATGGCATTCTCCTCCATATTCATTGGAGATATGCCAGAGAATCACTCCCGGATGCTTTCCCAGTGTCTCTGCCAGTTTTCTGTTTATAATCGCCGTTTTCTCCCTGTATGCTGGAGATGTATAGCAATGGTTATGCCGGATTCCAAACAGACTCCTCCTGCGCTCTGCATCCACGCGCAGCACCTGCGGATATCTCTCTGCCAGCCATCTGGGACGAGCCCCTGAAGGAGTGGCCAGAATAACAGAGATTCCTCTCTCATAGAGCCTGTCTATTATGTCTGCCAGCCATTGAAAATGGAAGGCTCCTTCCTCTGGTTCTAGCATTGCCCAGGAGAATACCCCCAGCGTCACAGCATTGCAGCCAGACTGCTCCAGCATTTCCAAATCCTTTTCCAGAATATCCGGCCGATCCAGCCACTGTTCAGGATTATAATCTCCTCCGTGAAGCAGTTTATCTGTTCTAAAATGCATGTTTCTTTCCTCTCTCTTCTCATTATTTATCACTGTTCACTTACGTTCACGGCACACGCTTTGTGATGCGCAAAAAGCGCTGCGCCTACTTTGTAGACTCTCTCAGAATCACCTGATACCCCGGCTGAAATTCCTCCTGCTCCATATCCTCTCCCAAAAGCTTTAACAGCTTAAAGCAGGCATATTCTCCCAGCTTTACTGTATTAAACCGAACGCTTGTAACAGAAGGGATATTGTTTTCCAGCTGCATGCTGTCATAAAGACTGGCAAGCTTAAGCTCCTCTGGTATATGTATTCCTTTTTCCCGAAGACAGCTTAACGTCATGTCTGTGATAAAATCATCCATGCACAGGATTCCGTCTGCTTTTGCTTTCACAGCTCTTTGCACTGCCTCCAGAACCTTCACCTGGTTTTCTACATTCATCATAATCAGCTCTTTGTCATAGGCAGTCTTCATCCTCTCATGCGCCCTCACAAAGCCCTGATAGCGGTACTGCGTAACATTATGGGATTCCTTTCCGCCAAAAAGGGCAATTCTGCGGATTCCCTTCATCAGCATAATCTCTGTAAGCTCCTGGCTTGCCTCCTGATTTTTGTTGTCAACAGAAACCGTACTCTCGTCCGGACAGAGTCCAATCACCAGATAGGGCATTCCACTGTCCTTCAGATACTTCTGAGCAGCAGAATTTTCCGTGGCGCGGCTCAGAATGATTCCGTCTACCTTGCGGTTAAGCACCAGTCGATGAATCGGAGATAGATCCTCTCCGTCTATCATAGAAATAATAATATCATAATTATACCGCGATGCCATTTTGCAGATTCCATTTGTGCAATCCCTGAAAAAGGGAAAATCTATGCTTGCATAATCCGCCGGATGCACCAGAGCCAGATTATAGGTTTTCTTCTGCGCCAGCCCCTTTGCCACTGCATTTGGCTGGTAGTCATTTTCCTGGATAAATCGCTGTACCCTCTCTCTGGTTTCCTTACTGATTCGCCCTTTTCCTGAAATTGCCCGGGAAACGGTTGTCTTGCTCACCCCCAGCTCTTTTGCAATATCATCCAGTGTATAAATTCTTCTCTCCTTTATTTCCATAAAAACTTCCCCATTTTTTAAGTGCCAGACCAATATTCATAATACCCGCAGGGTACAGTGTCTATTTTGCCGCTTGCTCATAATCGAATTTCACATACTGCCGCACAGAAAAAAGCTCCCGCACAAGGCCGATTTTGTTTTTCCTAATTAAGAATAACAAATCCCTCAAAAACTGGCAAGTATTCTGATAAAATTATTTTCAGCAGCAGTAACAAAGAATATGTCAAAAGCACGTTCTCATGCCGGGCGCAGGTGCGTATGCAGCATTTTCGTCTTCGCGCGGGCGCATCCCTCCGGAGGCTTTTTATCGTATAGAAACAAAAGTTTCCTATATGATAAAAAAGCAAGGTGCAAATTTCTTCGCGCCTTGCCAGTTTTATTTCTCATGATACAAACATAAACAGAAACTGTTGTCTCCTACTATGCTTACGGTTTTATCACTCAGTCGAGTTTTGTACAATTCCCAGATAGGTAATTTGATGAATCCCTTCTTTTTCGTCATGAGTAATATCCACATACACCTTAAACACGCTTTCAAACATCTCCTTTGTAAATACTTCAACAGGCTTGCCCTGCAAAAAAATTTTACCGTCATGAAGCACGTAAAGATAATCGCAGTATTTACTTGCCAAATCCAAATCGTGAATAACCGCTAATACCGTTATATCAAGACTTTTTACCAATTCCATTACTTGCAGCTTATAGTAAATATCAAGATGATTTGTCGGCTCATCTAATAAAATGAAATCTGTTTCCTGTGCCAAAGCTCTGGCTATTAACACTCGCTGCTTTTCCCCGCCTGACAGTGTTGACAGCATTCTATCAGCCGAAACCTCCATGCCAACTCTTTTTAATGATTCACTAACTATCCTTGCATCTTCTTCTGTATCTGGATCAAATAATCCATGATGAGGGGTTCGCCCCATTTTCACCATTTCCTGCACAGAATAATCAAAATCAGTCACAGATTCTTGCCGGAGAACAGCCATTCTCTTAGCTGTTTCCTTAAATGAGAATGTCTGTATTTCGACACCGTCTAAGAAAATCGTTCCCTTATCTGGCTTCACCGCCCTATATATATTTCTTAGTATTGTACTTTTTCCGCTTCCATTAGGGCCAATAATGCCAACAAATGATCCTTTTTTAATTTTCATACATATATCTGTAATTATTTCTTTTCCATCAATCCTATAACACAAATCGGAAACTGATACCTTTGTATCCATTATTTTTTCCTCCGCAATAACCATATAAAAAACGGACCGCCACAAAATGAAGTTAAAATCCCAATAGAAATTTCCGACGGTGCAAGAATAACTCGTGCTCCCACGTCCATCCATGTCAGGAAAATAGCGCCTATAAGATAACTTGCTATCAAAACCTTTTTATGATCCGTTCCAAAAAGCATTCTTACAATATGTGGTATCATTAGCCCTATAAATCCAATACACCCGCTTTGAGAAACCATTACACCCGTAACACAGGAAATAATCACTAATAAAACCTTTCTAATTCTGGAAACATTGATTCCCAAAGTCACAGCGGCCTCATCTCCTAAAGACAATACGTTCAAGTCACGAGCAAGAATAATTGAAATACAAAATCCTAAAATACTGATCACTACTGGAATTCCAATGTTATTCCATCTGGCTCCGCCGAGACTTCCCATCATCCAGTATAAAGCATTTTTAGTTGCTTTATCTGGTGCAATAAGAATGAAAAATTGAGTTAGTGCATTTAATATCATAGAAAATGCTACTCCTGACAACAAGAGCTTTTCTGCAGACGTTTTACCATTTTTCATAGAAATAGTATACACCATAAAAAGTGAGCCCATCGCCCCAATAAAAGCAGCCCCCGGCACTCCAAACTTTTCCATCCATGTACCGCCTCCCAGAGTCATAGCAAAAACAGCCATTGCGGATGCGCCCGAAGACACTCCCAATATATACGGCTCTGCCATTAAATTCTTAGTTAATGCCTGCATCATTACACCACAAATGGCCAAGCCTCCTCCCACAGCCAATCCCAATATAATTCTCGGCATTCTTAACTGCCAGACAATACTTTCTACACTGGTCAGAGCCTCTTCCTTAAAGGCTGGAAATATCTTTCCCAGCAAAAACCTCGCAACTTCTGAATAGGATAAATTTGCAGAACCCCAAAATGCGCATAAAGGTATAGATAATAATAATACTATCATTAATACCATAATTTTAAGTGTAAAATATCTGTTTTTGACCGAGTTCTTCATATATTTAGTTTCCCTCTTTTCTCTTAGAGCCGACCATAATCTGAAAATCACTATTGTCTTTCATCAATGTATGGTAAGTTCCTACTGCATTTACTGCACCTTCCTGAATAAAAACAATTTTATCAGCAGCCTTCAGCGTAGATGTTCGATGCGCTATAACTATTATTGTACAATGCTTTTTCAGCTTTTGCAGTGTCTGATTCAAATACTGTTCATTATTAGAATCCAAATTTGATGATGCTTCATCTAAAATTAAAATTTTACTTTTTTTAAGAAAAGCTCTTGCTATTGCTATTCTCTGCTTTTGCCCACCCGAAATTTTTGTCGCCCTTTCCCCTGCTATAGTTGAAAACCCGTTTGGCAATTCATTAATGAGTTCATCTGCCATCGCCATTTCCGCTGCCTCCTTTACCATCTCAAATGAGGCTTCAGAGTTGCCCAGCTTTATGTTTTCAAGTATTGATACATTAAATAAGTATATATCCTGCGGTACAACAGCTATTGCATCACGCAAAGATTTTAAGGTAAATATGCGTATATCATTATCATTTATACATATACTTCCAGACTGAACATCATAAAAGCGCTGAAGCAGATTAGCAATCGTACTTTTTCCACTTCCGGAAACACCTGCCAGGGCAACCATTTGTCCTGATGAAATATCAAATGATACTCTTTTCAAAGCCTTCGTTTTTTCACCTGGATATGTAAAGGCTACCTCATGAAAGCTTATTTTAAACTCATCAGAAAGAGTAAGCTCTTCGATTCCTGAGTCACGTACAAGCGGTTCCCTTTCTAATATGCTTAATACCCGTTCCGCAGCAGCAAAAATAACTCCAAATTGTGACGACATTGACAGCATTTCAGATATAGGATTTAACACAGCTCCGCTAATTACAACAGCAACAAGATACAAATCTGGTCTTACCTCACCATAATTAACCAAAAGCGCTACTACAAACAATGTACTTAACGAAGTCAGCGCCATCAGAAAACGTTCTAATGCCTTTTCCAGGCCTCGCCATCTTCCATCTATTATACGTGCTTCTTCATATGCATTTCTGCTTTTATTTAGCTTATTTCGATACTCTTCATGCCAATTATATACTGTTATATCTTTAATGCCTTGCACACTGTCCGCAATTTCTGCTCCAAAAGCTCCTAATTTTCCACGTACCTCTTTTCCTCCAATTGTCCGGTTCTTATCAAAAAGCAGATAAACAACAATCAATAAGCATATAAACGGAAGAACCGAAAGCAATACCAGCGGATGGATGATTGTCAAAACAGCTAAGGCAATGACAACCAAAAGAATAGATACAATATATGTGCCAAATGTATGTGCATAAAACCATTCCAGTAAATTCACATCCTCCTGCATAATTGAAAGCAGATTTCCTGTTCTGTTTCCAATCAAATATGCCGGTGCCAGTTCTTCTAATTTCTTATATAATTTTATTCTCAGCTCTGCAAGAATACGATATGCAATGTCATGTGATATCCACGTATCAGCATATCTTCCTATTGCCCTGAATACTGCGCATATTCCAATTATGAAGAAAAAGCCTTCCCATATATTTTCCCCTATTATAAAGCATCCTATAATATGTGATAAAATAAACGATGAAATGAATGGCAGAAGCCTATAGAGGAGCCCCACTACAATATATACAAACAAGTAAAACCTATATTCTTTTAAATAATATAAAAGCTTTATTACCTTACTACTATTTTTATTCATTTCTCTTCTTCTCCGTCAAGCATTGCTGTCCATTGCTTTCTCATCAATTCATTATAAAGTCCTTCTTCTTTCATGAGGCTGTCGTGGTTTCCTTTTTGAATTATCCTGCCTTCATCTAATACATAAATCAGATCTGCATTCATGATAGTAGAAAGCCTGTGTGCCACAATTAAGACCGTTTTATTTTTTACCAATTCATTTATACTCTCTTGTATCAATGCCTCATTTTCTCCGTCAAGATTCGCAGTTGCCTCATCAAAAATTAAAAAATCCACATCTCGTAAAAAGCATCTCGCAATAGCTATTCTTTGTTTTTCTCCGCCTGAAAGCCGAAGCCCACGTTCTCCAACAATCGTTTCATATTTATCCGGCAACGTCATAATGAAATCATGAATATTTGCTTTTTTCGCAGCAATAATAATTTCTTCTTTTGCAGCATTCTTTTTTCCAAAGCATATATTATCTGCTATTGTTCCATAAAACAAATAGGAATCCTGCCACACAATCCCGATTCTGTCCCGCAGAGAATCAACGTCAAACGCCTCTCCGTTTACCCTTATTTCTCCCTCCTGTACCGAATAAAAACCAGCAAGCAGGTTAATTATAGTCGATTTTCCTGATCCGGATCTTCCTATTAGCGCTGTTGTCTTACAAGGTGGAATTACTAATGAAAGATTATTAAGTACCTTTTCTCCTGCATTATATCTAAAAGAAACATTTTCAAAAGAAAGCGATAAGGGAAATTTATACTCCTTTTTTTGTATTTTATGCTCTATATTTCTACATTCTTCATTTAATAAATCCAAAATTGCAGGAGCAGCAGTAAGGCCATGATATCCAAGATGCCACGCATCTATTAACGAAAATACGGGAGAAAAACATGCTGTAACCAGAAAAAATATAATAACTAATTCATTCAGCTCCACACTTCCATTTATGGTTCGATAAATTGCAGCTGCTACAGATACAGTACTTCCCACTGTTGCTCCAAATATTAGCAAAGCACTTTCTATCTGTGAAACAGACAAATCTTTCATGGTTGCATCATGCATTTTCCATGCTAATTTTTCAAGCCTCTTTCCTCTCTCTTCACTGGAATTAAAAGCTTTCAATGTATACATACCCTGAAGATTGTCCATCATATCTGCTTGAAATTCAACCGCCAGCCGCCAATCTTCTTCGCCATATTTGAACATAAGTTTGTTCCAGAAATTCGGTACAACGATCACAGTGCAAAATCCCAAAAAGCATATGCTCCCAACCAGCAAGTCCAGGGAACATAAGTATAAAGAAACACTTACAGCCGTAAGCACTGTTGCAATCCCAGAAGGCAAATATGTAGTATAATATGGTTCAAGTGCTTCTACTTTTCCTACTAATGCCGCGTTTAATTCACCGGTTCTTTTTTCCTGGACATATGCCGGCCCTTTTTGAAACAGAATTTGTACAAGTGCATTTCTAATATTATTCTTAATTTTTATTCCACACTTAATTCCATTTATCTGGTGATGCCAGCTAAGTAAAAACTCAAAGACTATAACTAAAATAAAAGTAAAAATTAATCCAATTAAATTCATTCCAGCATTTGTTTGTGTTATAAAAATCTGGTTTAATGCAAATGATGTCAGCAGTGCCTTCAGCAAGCCCAAGACTTGAATAGCCACCTCTTCTGCACATCTTCCGAACAGCATTAACCGACATCCTTTTGACAGTTTCAATAATGCTTTACTTATAAACATTTTTCATCTCCTAAAAAGAGGGGCAGAAAACAACTTCATTTTCTGACCATAAGTTTTTTCTCTAATCAGCAAAACAGTACCTGTCAAGGTAAGAATTTCTTTAGCAATGCATTAGCCTCCTTCACAAGTACTGTTTTATCTAACGTTTTAATTATAACTCAAGATTATCAACTGTTTGTTATTCTCTGTTTTTCGGAATGTTGACACGTATCAATCAGAAGCATCCTGCCCACAGTTTCATAGCCCTCTGCATCTCTTCCTGTTCCATTATGAGTAAAAGCCTTCTGCCAGCAGATTCACAGCTTCAGGATTCCGAATGCACCCAAAGGCTGCCAGTGATAATGGAACTACAACAAAATTTTCTTCTTCTACTGCTGTTACATTTTGTAATTCTGGCAAAGACTTCAAAAAATTAATTTTATCTTCAACCTCTGATGCACCAGAACCACCGCCCCAATCATTAATAACAATAACATCCGGGTTTGCTTCAACAACGGCCTCCCAGCTCACCTGTCCCTGAGAGTTTTCCTCCTCATCAAAAACATTCACTCCGCCTGCCAGTTCTACCAGTGAAGATTCGTACGAAGGCCCAAAGAACGAAAGCGCTGCAGATTCCCCTGAGTCATATATAAATACACGTTTTTTTGTTTCCTCAGTATTTATTTTTTCTGCTGCCTCCTCAATTTCACCTTGCATCTGTGCAATTACTTCTTCAGCCTGAGCAGAAACATTAAAAATCTTTCCTATGTTGCGAATATCTTCATAAGTATCTTCAATTGTGCTTTCTCTTTTATATGTACTTGTGGACACATAAATATTTATATCATTCTCTAAAAAATCCGATGGTTCAGCAATTCCAATATTAGGTGCAAACGAATAAACTGTTCCGTACACAAAGTCCGGTTCAACCGAATACAATACTTCGAGGCTTGGAACACCCCCATCGTCAGAAGAAGCAATTATATTAAGTGAAGATACCGTATCCTTATATTCCTCAGAAACCACATCAATACTGTTATCAGCTTCGGCAATTCCTACTATTTTATCTGCCAGTCCCAGCGCCACCAATATTTCCGTTTCTGAATACGAAAGGCTTACAATCCTCTCTGGAATCGTATCATACTCTGTGGTCAGACCGTAATTTTCAATAACTACAGTATCCTCATTCCCTGTTTGACTTTCTTCTGCATATGCGCTGTTTCCCAGAGAAACCATCATCATTGCACCAAATATCAAACTTAATATTTGCTTTTTTTTCACTTCACATTCCTCACTTTCATTTATTATACTTAATGTGGGTATGGTCCCATATAAAGCTCTTCGTATTCTGGAACATTGTCTGAATATCCCATATTTCTCTGGAAATTATAAAGACGATTGCTCGTTGCCAAAAGAGGTATATTAATTCGCTGCACATCGCCGGTAATCAATACACGAACTGCAGGGATTCCTATTGCTTCCCTGGTTAAATTTACATAAGTAACATCACAGCCGGGAATTGCTTTCCGTATTTTTGAAACTACATCAGCCAATATTTGCTTAACCGATGAATACTCTTTGGTTTCAAAATCAGTTATCTTCACTTTCCCTCTGTCGCACACACCTCTAATATCTTTTTGAACGAGATAATATAAACTATAAATTCCTCTCATCCCCATCAAAATATCCTTGCTGTTCTCTGCATTAAACCTTGTTACAATTTCGTCCTGTGGCGGAGTAGAGCTTTGAATTGCTTCTGTAATCGATCTTTCAAGTGCAACTTCTGCAGAAATACTTGCGCCAAATCCATTTGTCGCATATTCGGTATATTGACCAGGTCGATATATCCATGTACGTATCACAGGAATTTCCATATCATTTGTATAATTCCTGCTGATTATCTGATATCCCCGTTCCTTCATTTTTTCTACTGCTTTGAGCAATTCTTTATTTGATGAAGAATAAATATCAATTTCCGGAAGAACAATTGGGTTCGCCTGTCCAATCATCCATGCATCATGCTCTATTAATTCAAAAAGCCCCTGCAATATCGCATCTTCCAGAGTTGAACCAGCTGCTAATCCCGTGGATGAGCGGCAAAAGCAATTTCCTTTAAAAACTACATCAGAAAAGAAAGCCATAGAGGCAGGTACAAGTACTTTCTTTCCAGTCACCAAGGAGTTACCCCAAGTCCAATCCATTTCCATATTCTCATCATATGCTTCAAATTGTGAATCATGATTTACTATTTGGTTTGCAAATGCACTCAAATCCACAGCGGCACATCCTAACTGTTTTGGTGTCGCTCTGATTACTTCCTTTTCCCCATAATATCGGCAGCTGATTCGTTCAAACAGTTCAAAAGCTGCTGAAAAATAAGCCTGACTGGCATTTATTCCTTTGCCATGAGAATACTGTTCAGTAAATATATATGGTGTATTATTCTTATGTACCGAAAGCAAAATAGAATCATATACCGGAATAATTCCCTCAAAAGGATTGTCTTTTGCTTTTTCAATCGAAACATCTGCTCCTATATTAGTAAGTGCTTTTTCAACCATTCTCTTTGTTTCTTCTTTTGTAACACTCCGAAAACCTGCGACCGTATATTTCAAGCAGTTTTCAATTATATCCTCACCATCTGTATGTGCCTCATCCTTAACTGCCTCAGAAAAGAATCTGAATTTCTTATTTATTCCATGACAGCACATACAATCTGTAATTGGTCTATAATACTTCTCGGCTGCTCCTTCCAGGGCATCAGGCAAAAAATAGAGTTCTTTCTCCAAATACCCAAACACAGCATTTGGCTCTTTTATTTTCTTGATTTCCCTACAGATATTCCTGGCTATAAGACTAAGCTGTTTGGAAGAAAATATTCCAGGAACAGCTAATGCAAAAGCAAGCTCTCCAATATTCTCTACACTCAAATCTATATGTGCATTTTTCTTTAATTTATTGACATGATGTGTAATATGACACTCCAGGCAAGCGGTTTTCCATGGATGTACAAACGGGCCAATGACTATATGTTTTCCATTATAATATGAAATAAAATATGGTATTTCATTTTCCACCAATATACGGTTTATTTTTATTACCTCTTTATATTTCTTATTCTCTGGAAGAAAAATAACCGCATCGTATACTGCACTTTCTTTTTCCAAAAATTCCTTTGACGTAAGAAGCTCATAATTATCAAACTCACCCTTGTAAATGTCAGCAGTTCGAGCATAATAATCACCATCGGCGATAATACATAATTTCAAGGTAGTATCAACTAACTCATTGTTATTTTTAATTTGAATTATTCCTTCCTCAATAAGTGTCTCTAAAAAAATTCGTACCTCATCTTCAGAATATCTTCCAGCAAAATGTGTTATCACATCTGATATATAATTTTTGTTTTTCACTACCTCAAGAACTTCTGTAAGAATTTCATACTCACAAAATAAAACCTTCAATTCACCATTTACGTTAATAGTAATACAATCATTTGTCTTTTTTTCAAT
>JAUNOP010000087.1 GCA_030537135.1 Eubacteriales bacterium
GCTTCTTTCTCAGCAGTTCCTTCATCCGCAGACTCTTCTTCGTCCGCTGCTTCTTCATCCGCGGACTCCTCTTCCTCTGCTGCCTCATCCTCAGCCGGAGCCTTCTCCACCTTTACATAGGTAACAGAGGTCTGCTGCGCCTCTTCGTCGCTCACCTCAGTGTCCACATCAGCAACAATCGGATCGCGCATCTTCTGCTGATAAGTCAGAAGCTCAAGAACCTCCTTTACGCAGTCCTGGTCAGTGACCATGGCCTTGAGAACCTCTTCTCCGTTGGCTTCTGCGAAAGCAGCTGCTGTATCCTCGATTTTCTTTGTCTCCTCATCTGTAAGCTCCACTCCATAATCAGAAGCATGAGCCCTGAGAAGATACATCGTCTCAAGCTGTTCCAGGATCTCATTTACAGACTGCTGACCATAGGTTTCTCCGCTCTCCTCGTCGGCAACAGTATCCCACATTCCAGAAGCGCTGCTGCCGAGCATGCTCTGGTAGAGAGATTCTGTCTGCATCTGCTGATATCTTGCCATAAACCCAAGAACACCTGCTGGAATTTCCTCTCCGTTTACAGTTGCCACAGCTGCTTTTGGATCTGTCTCTGTCTTTTCTTCTTTTTTACTGCCGCAGGCAGTGAGAGTGCCTGCGCATAATACGCCAGTTAAAGCCATTACGGCTGCTTTTTTCATATATCTTTCCATTTCTTCCTCCAGTGAACTGCCCAAAGTACAATAATCGGACAGTCGTGCTTCATTTCCTTACTATGCCCTTGTGCGGCAAAGCTGTATCTTTTCTGAACCAACTGCTGACAAGTACTCTTTTGAGTATAAACTTTTTTCCTGTCAAGGGCAAGAATATTCCACAAAAAATCAAGGATATTTCACAAAATTTATTTTGCCATTTTCGCATCATTCAGAGATTTCAGGTCTCTGATGAGAGCTTTGACTGCGGTAAGCAGGTCAGAAGAGGGTGTATACAGAAGATATGTTGTTGCTTTTTCTTTCTTAAGGGTAAGGCTTCTCCTGTATTTAGCTAATATCGCAGGAATGATGGACGGATCAAGCTGTGCGTTTTCATAGAAAACAAGCTTTATATTCTTTCCTCTCTGACGGATTTCCTGGATATACACCTGATGAGCTGCCGCCTTGAGAGCTGCAATCACAAGAAGATTCTGCACAGTCTTCGGCGGTTCTCCGAAACGGTCTATCAGCTCCTCAAGCATATCGTCATACTCTGCATCTGATTCGATTCCTGCAATTCTCTTATAAATATCCAGCTTTTGGTACTCATTGCTGATGTAAGAATCTGGAATAAAAGCATTCATATCCATGTCAACCGTAGTCTCGAAATCCTCCATAATAGGAATTCCCCTGGCCTCCTTTACTGCCTCTGTGAGCATTTTGCAGTACAAATCATAGCCCACCGCTCCCATGTGTCCGTGCTGCTCTGCTCCCAGAAGATTTCCGGCCCCACGAAGCTCCAGATCTCTCATTGCAATTTTGAATCCGCTTCCCAGGTCTGTAAATTCGCGGATGGCAGAGAGGCGTTTTTCCGCTGTTTCCTGCAGAATTTTGTCCTTTCTGTACATGAGAAAGGCATAGGACGTGCGGTTGGAGCGCCCGATTCTTCCCCTGAGCTGATAGAGCTGTGAAAGGCCATATCTGTCAGAATCATGGATAATCATTGTGTTTGCATTGGAAATATCAAGTCCTGTCTCTATAATAGTAGTGGTCACAAGCACATCTGTGTCTCCGTTAATAAAATTATACATGACCTTCTCAAGCTCACGTTCACTCATCTGCCCATGCGCAAAATCCACTCTGGCATCTGGAACAAGCTTTGCTATGCGCAGCGCCACATCTGCAATGTCGTTGACCCGATTGTAGACATAGAATACCTGGCCGCCCCGGTTCACCTCACGGGTAATGGCCTCTCTCACCGTCTCCTCATCATATTCCATGACATAGGTCTGAATAGCAATTCTGTCCATGGGAGGCTGCTCCAGAACACTCATATCACGGATTCCGATTAAGCTCATGTGAAGTGTTCTCGGAATCGGCGTGGCCGTAAGGGTCAGAACATCCACGTTCTTTTTGAGCTGCTTGATTTTTTCCTTGTGAGTCACGCCAAATCTCTGTTCCTCGTCTATGATGAGGAGTCCAAGATTTTTAAAGACCACATCCTTTGAGAGAACCCTGTGCGTTCCTATCACCACGTCCACAAGTCCTTTTTTCAGATCAGCAAGCGTCTTTTTTATCTGAGCCGGTGTGCGGAAGCGGCACAAAAGCTCCACTCGCACCGGGAAATCCTTCATTCTCTGGAAAAAGGTATTATAATGCTGCTGCGCCAGGATTGTCGTGGGTACGAGATACACTACCTGCCTGCTCTCCTGCACTGCCTTAAAGGCAGCTCGAAGCGCAACCTCTGTTTTTCCATACCCCACATCCCCGCAAATCAGACGATCCATGATTTTTGTGCTTTCCATGTCTCTCTTTGTGTCTGCGATCGCTGCAAGCTGATCCTCTGTCTCCTCATAAGGGAACATTTCCTCAAATTCCTTCTGCCATACGGTATCTGGTCCGCACACAAAGCCTTCCTTCTCCTGTCTGGCCGCATACAGCTCCACAAGCTCCCTTGCAATGTTCCTTACCGCTGTTCTTACCTTATTTTTGGTACGATGCCATTCCGAGCTTCCAATCTTATTGAGCTTGGGCGTCTTGGCGTCAGAGCCCCCATATTTCTGAAGAACATCCAGCTGTGTTGCCAGAATGTAGAGATTTGTTTTTCCCTCGTATTCAATCTTGATATAATCCTTAACAACCCGGTCTATTTCCACCTTCTCTATTCCCCGGTAGATTCCAAGCCCATGGTTCTCATGGATCACATAGTCCCCGACAGAAAGCTCTGCAAAATCCTGAATTCTCTGGCCAGAATACGTCTTTTTTTTGACCTTTTTTTTCTGCTCTCTTCCGAAAATATCAGACTCTGACATTACCACAAATTTAATAAAGGGATACTCAAAACCCTTCTTCACATGCCCATAAGTCACCAAAAGCTCAGACGGCTGAATATCTCTGTCAGGATCTGCAGAATAAAAGCTGTTAAGTCCCTTTTCCTGCAAATCCCTGGCAAGCCGCTCTGCTCTTGTCCTTGAGCCGGAAAGAAGAGCTACCCTGTATTTCTGCTGCTTATATTTTTCAAGGTCGCTCACCAGAAGCTCAAAGCTGTTATTATAGGGACTCACAGATTTTACTGTCAGAGCATATTTACCTGTTATTTTCCAGCCTGAGGAATTCGGCTCCAGGGTACTCATTACCGCACAGTTTCTGGCATTTAATTTCGCCCGAAGCGTTTCAAAATCACAAATCCACTGCTCTGGAAGAGTTTGTTCTCCCCTCTCTTCCCTGTGCATCCTGCTCGTTCGGTATTCCTCTTCCACTGCTCTTCCCTTTTCAGAGAGGCGGTTAAGCTCATCCAGAATCACCAGCGTCTGCTCTGGCGGAAAATAATCCAAAAAGGATACCATCTGCTTTCCGCCCATCTGCTCTGCTGCTGGATAAATATGGATTTTATCCAGGTTTTCCAGTGAACGCTGGCTCTCTGCATCAAAGCTTCTGATAGAATCAATTTCATCTCCCCACAGCTCAATTCTCCACGGATTCTCCTCTGTCAGAGAGTAAATATCTATAATTCCTCCTCTTACAGAAAACTGCCCTGCAAGCTCTACCTGGGTCACTCTCTCATAACCCATGCCTGAGAGCTTTTTTGCAAATGTATCAATATCCAGGATACTTCCCTGTTCAAATCTGAGAATTCGTGCTCCGATTTCTGAGAGGGGACGCAGATAATCCATACACCCGTCAATGCTGGTAATAACTGTAATCTCCTCCTGCTCCATCAGCGCCTGAATCACCTGTACTCTCTGACGCAGCAGAAGATTTCCCTGAATATCTGCCTGAAAAAAGAGCAGATCCTTTGCAGGATAATACCACACATTTTTATCATAAAACCGATAATCTTCAAAAATTTCCTTTGCCCTTCTCTCGTCCTCTGCTAAAATCAGACGGCATGGAAAAAGCCCGGAAAGTCCATACATAAAATGGACTTTCTGGGACTCTATACAGCCGGTGATTTGAAGAAGACCCTGATTGGATTTCAGCTTTTTCTGAATTTCTTCATATTCTGCAAGTTCCGAAAGGGGCTTCACAAACGTATTCATCTGACACCTCTCATTCTGCTTTCCGGGAAGCGCCCTTCCCATTGTACCGGTTCATGGCTGCGTCCGGTCCTTCCCTGAGAATCAGCTCCACAGCATTCCCGGCACACACAATGGACTCATCTATTATCTTCCTCTCAGAAGAGGAAAAGCGTCCCAAAACATAGTCTGCCAGATCCCAACCCTGAGGCTTTGCGCCGACGCCGACCTTTACTCTGATAAAGCTCTGAGTTCCAAGCTGCTTGATAATATCCTTCATGCCATTGTGTCCTCCCGCGCTTCCCTGCTTGCGGATGCGAAGCTGCCCCGGCTCCAGATCAATATCATCGTAGACAACTATCAGTTCCTTTTCCGGGTCAATTTTATAAAAATGTACCATATCACGCACTGGACCGCCGCTTAAATTCATATAGGAAAGAGGCTTCATCAGGACGGCTTTCTGGCCGCCAATCATACCGCTTCCATACATAGCATTGAATTTCACCCCTGACTGGGGAATCCGATGTTCTTCTACCAGATAATCTATGGTGTCAAAGCCCATATTATGTCTGGTTCCCTGATACTGGCGTCCAGGATTTCCTAAGCCTGCAATAACATACATATTTTCCCTCCTCAAAAAACCGAAGGCTCCTGCCTCTAACCACTTGTATTTTCACTGTTCTGCGTCCCTGCAGATACAGCCTAATTAAAATACACCATCTCATCCTCAAGGGGTTCGCACTGTTTTACTATAGTAGCATACAGGACAATTCCTTCCTCGCCCTGGTATTCTCTCCTTCTCTCCACTGCAATCTTTGCAGTGAGATCCACCCAGCTTCCCTTCTTGAGTCCGGCTGCCTTGTCATACACGCACAGATACCCCAGAAAGGTCGTATCGTCTGCGCAGCAGGTCATCGCCGTTCTTCCGGGAACAAAGTATCTTGAGGGCGCTCCCTTTGGCCTCACCACTCTGGCCTTAAAGCGCACTGTTTTCCCGTCATACTTCTCCGGGTTATCCATAGCGTCCACAAACCAGATTCCATAATCCTCCGGCAGAACCTGTATTACAGGAGCATTGATATCAAAGGGCATCTCCTCCCCGAAGATATCGTCAATTTCTCCTTCTTCATCCTCAAAAATAATCTCTGCTCTCTGATTGGCGACCTTAATTCCCCGTCTGTAGGAGGAGAGCGGATCCTCTGTTGTGCAGCGGTTAAAGATTACCATGTCTGTATCTCTTACCATATCCATGAACAGGGATTTCATATTGTTCATATAAACCTGGTAGGTGCTTGCATCCACACAGGTAATCTGCTGGTCAACACCCCAGCCGGAAGGCTTTCTCATCTCAAGGAATTTGCTCACCAGCCACATTCCATTGTATTCGATTACCACTCTGTCAGGTCTGTGAATAATCTCCATAGACATCAGACGCTCATATGTGAGATCCTCTTCCTTGTCTATGGTCTCAACCACAGTATTGCTTTCCTGAAGCTCAGACTCATCATACTCCTCCTCTCCCTCTTCACAGAGAATCAGAAGCGTTTTGCCGTCAATGGCAAAATACTCCTGGTTCAGAGTAAATCTCAGAAAGGTGGTCTTTCCGCTTTCCAGAAAGCCGGTAATAAGATATATAGGCGTCACAATTTCTTCCATAAAATTCTCTCCTTTTACAGCCCAAACAGCTCTGCCAGAGCCCTCTCATTCAGCTTTGAGCCGATAACACACAGACGGCCTGTATACTCTGGCGCTCCTTCGCGGATTTCCAGTTCTTCTGGAACCATATCAAAGTAAATCCAGGTTCCGTCCTCTGCCGGAAGCATACCCTTTGCACGGAGAACAGTTCCATAATCCTGCGTCTCTGAGAGTGTCCTGAGAGCCTTCTCCAGACCGTCCCTTGTAAACGTCTTCACTGTCTCTCTGCCCCAGCTTGTAAACACCTCGTCCGCATGATGGTGATGATGGTCATGTCCACAGCAGCTATGGTCATGATGATGCTCATGCTCCTCATGTTCATGAT
>JAUNOP010000045.1 GCA_030537135.1 Eubacteriales bacterium
GAACGGTACGCTACGTGGTGTGGAAGGGGAGAGTAAAATCTCCCCTATCCGATTTTATGCTTGCGGACTGCACCAGCCTCAAGAGCCTGAGCCTTGATAATTTTGTTACAGGTTATGTTCATAAAGATATGTTATCATTGCTCAAGCCTTCAGACGCTCAGTATATCAAATTTTGCTTTTTAGGAGGACTGCGTTCATGAGCACGTAGCAAAGCGGAATGCGAATGTCCGCTTTGCATGGAACTCAAAATAAACCCCAATGGATACTTATTGGATTCAGGGAATTAAATAGTTCCAGGGCTCAGTGAATAGGAAAACCTGGAAGGAATCTGTTTTGGTCTATGGATTCCTTCCAGGTTTTTCATGCACTCTGAAGCAGAATGGTAAATAAGCCGGTTAAAAAAATACAAAAATCTGGCTGATTTATGTTTTCTCAGGAAAGTAAGCCAGAGTCCCTGGCGATGGAAGCGCCGGGCAGTTCGGATGAAAGAGCATAAGCGACAAATGGACAGTTTTTTGCTACATATTTAGCTGGTAAAGCAATGGAAAAAATGTAAAATAGAATTATCAAGAAACACAGACGACTTTTCGGGGAGCAGAGAGGAAGGCTCCTCACATTCGGGCTGTGAGGCTTTAGAAAAACATTTGAACGCAAGTCGCGCAGCGACCTACGTTCATGAACATGCAGCAAAGCGGAATGCGAATGCTTGCTTTACCTGGTTTTAATTGGAAATACAGGAATTATAGGACACAAAACAGGAGGAATGAACCATGGGCATTATTTTCAATGAATCATCAAAAGAGTTTCATTTATATAACCAGCAGATAAGCTATATAATGAAAATCATGCGGAATGGACAGATGGGACAGTTATACTTTGGAAAGCGTGTTCCACACAAGGAGAATTACGATTATCTTACAGAAAATGCATATCGTCCGGTATCAGCCTATGTGTATGAGGATGAATACTCTTTCTCGCTGGAGCATTTGAAGCAGGAGTATCCATCCTACGGAACTTCGGATTTTCGTATGCCGGCAGTGGAAATCCTGCAGAGCAACGGAAGCCGCATTACTGATTTTAAATATGTGTCCCATAAGATCTACGGCGGAAAGCCAAAGCTTGAGGGACTTCCTGCAACCTATACAGAGGCAGATGACGAGGCAGATACACTGGAGCTTCTGCTTCGGGACGAGCTGCTTGGCGTGGAGCTGACCCTTCTCTACACGATTTTCCAGAAGGAAAATGCGATTGCAAGAAGCGTACGCTTTGAGAATCGCAGCAAAGAGGAGTATCAGCTTACCAGAGCCATGAGCCTTTGCCTGGATCTGCCGGATAAGGATTATGAGTGGATTCAGTTTTCCGGTGCATGGGGCAGAGAACGCTATGTGAAGAAGAGAATGCTTCAGCAGGGAATTCAGTCTGTGGGAAGCACCAGAGGCGCATCCTCTCATATGCACAATCCCTTTGTTGTTCTCAAGCGCCCGATGGCAGATGAGTTTCAGGGCGAGGTGATGGGCTTTTCACTGGTTTATACAGGAAACTTTCTGGCACAGGCAGAGGTAGATACCTACAATGTGACAAGAATGATGATGGGAATTCATCCGCTTGGATTTTCCTGGTGCCTAAAGCCAGGAGAAAGCTTCCAGAGCCCAGAGGCTGTGATGGTTTACTCTGACCAGGGAATGAACGCAATGAGCCAGACCTTCCACAGACTGTACCGTACAAGACTGGCAAGAGGATATTGGAGAGACAGAGAGAGACCAGTCCTTCTCAACAACTGGGAGGCTACATATTTTAACTTTACAGAAGAAAAGCTCCTGGAGATCGCAAAGACAGCCAAGGAGCATGGAGTAGAGCTGTTTGTGCTGGACGATGGATGGTTCTCTACAAGATGCAGCGAGACCAGCGGTCTGGGCGACTGGTGGGCAAACACAGACCGTCTGCCGAACGGAATTTCAGGTCTGTCAGAGAAAATCGAAGCTCTTGGCCTGAAATTTGGACTTTGGTTTGAGCTGGAGATGGTGAACAAGGATAGTGAGCTTTACAGAAATCATCCAGACTGGATCCTTCATACACCGAAGCGCCATACCTGCCATGGAAGAAAGCAGTATGTTCTTGACTTTTCCAGAAAAGAGGTTGTGGACTATATTCATGGCCTTGTGGCAAAGATTCTGAGAGAGTCAAAGATTTCCTATATCAAATGGGATATGAACCGCAATATCACAGAGTGCTATTCACTGGCTGCCGAGGCCGAGAGAGAAGGAGAAATCTTCCATAGATATATTCTGGGACTCTATGACTTGTATGAGCGCCTGAACACAGAGTTCCCTGAGATTCTGTTCGAATCCTGCGCAAGCGGCGGCGGCCGTTTTGATCCGGGTCTTCTGTACTATGCGCCGCAGTGCTGGACCAGTGATGACACAGATGCAGCGGAGCGTCTGAAGATTCAATATGGTACTTCCTTTGCTTATCCGATAAGCTCTATGGGAGCGCATGTGTCTATTACGCCGAATCATCAGCTTGCCCGCACTACGCCGATAAAGACACGCGGTGATGTGGCTGCCTTTGGCGCCTTTGGATATGAGCTTGATCTGGCACAGCTCTCAGAGGAAGAGAGTGCGATTGTGAAGGAGCAGATTCGGTTTGTAAAGAAATACAGAAAGCTGATTCATCAGGGAAGCTTTTATCGTCTGCTCAGTCCGTTCGATGGAAATATCACAGCATGGATGGTAGTCTCTGAGGACAAGAAGCACGCGATTGTTGCTTATTATAAGGTTCTTAATGATGTGAACTGCGAATTTAGAAGAATTTACCTTCGCGGTCTGGATGCTTCTCTCTGCTATCATGCCAGCAGGAATGGAAAGGATATGGGAGAATTCTATGGAAGCGAGCTGATGAATATTGGAATGGTTTCTTCTGATTCCTCAGCAGGTCAGCCTCTTGAAGTAGATGTGAATGAGCTTTGCACAGATTTCTGGTCCCAGATAGTGATTCTGGACGCACAGGAATAGGGGGAAAAGGGAAATGTCGCAGAAGACAAAACGAATTGCAATGGCTTTTTTTGGCGTGATTGTGACAGGCTTTTGCGTGGGGGCTTTCCAGAAAGCAAACCTGGGAGCTGACCCCTTCACCTGTTTTGTTACTGGAATCGGAAATATTTTTCATTCCACATATAGTGTTTTTTATCTGATTGTAACAGGACTGCTTCTGGTAGGCGTGTTTTTTGTGGAAAAGCATTATATTGGAATTGCAACGATTATTAATCTGTTTTTTACAGGGGTTGCGGCGGATTTTATGAGAAATGTGCTGGATGGTCTTTTCCCGGAGCCAACGATGATTGCCAGAGTGATTATGATGCTGTTTGGAATACTGGGAAGCTGTTTTGCAGCGTCTGTGTATTTTACGGCAGATTTGGGCGTTTCTGCGTATGATGCGGTTTCCCTGATTGCCGCGTACAAATATAAGCTTATGGCTTTTCGGATATGTAGGATATGTACGGATCTGATTTGCGTGACAGTAGGCTTTGTATTTCACGTAACGATTGGCGTGGGTACGGTTATCACGGCGCTGTTCATGGGACCTGTTATCCAGTGGTTTAATACGAATGTATCAGAACCCTTTCTGTATGGGAAAGCAGGAAAGCCCTGATTTTGGCGGAGCGGCAGAAGCCCTTTGGAGACGGCTTCCCTTTAGGGGGAAGCCGTTAGTCCTTTCGGACAGTTCTCTGAAGCACCTGGCTGCGGTAGGCTGCCGGGGAAATGCCGTAGCGCTGGCGGAAAATTTTAATCAGCGATTCTGGCCTCTGGTAGCCGCAGGAGAAGGCAATGCCAGAGACAGAGAGCGTGGAGGATTCCAGCAGATGCTTGGCCTTTGTCAGGCGAAAGGACTGAATATATTTCAGAGGGGAAAGACCTGTATGTTCTGTGAAGAGCTTGCTCAGGTACGAGCGGTTCAATCCTACATATCTGGCGATCTCATCGATCTGCAAAGGTTCTGTGATATGGTTCTGAATGTAGGAGATAGCCTGATTGACGTAGGCATTTCCGTCTGCCGCAGGCAGAATATCGTGATTTGAGGAGGCAATGGTTCCCAGAAACAAAAACATCATTCCCAGTGTATAAAAAGTATCTTCTGTGCTGCTGTGGTCGTGGTGAAGCATATTCATGACGTATCCCAGCAGCTTTTCTTTTTCTTCACTTCTGAAAATCGGCTGCTTCATGGACAGGCCCAGAGAGGAAACTATGCTGCCGGCCTCCTTTCCGGAAAAACCAATCCAAATGTATTTCCACGGTTCATCAGCATCGGACATATAGACGGTCTGACAGTCAGGCTCAATCAGAAAGCCCTGACCCTCTGAGAGACGATAATTGATATTATCTATGGAGTATTGTCCCCTGCCCTCAAGGATATAATGAATCAAATAATAGGGACGCACCGCAGGACCGTATCTGTGACAGGGTTTTGTCTCAGAATAGCCAAAAGCATTTACGCATAAACTTTGTTTTTCAAAAATCGGCATATCGATTGCAATTGCATTTTCCATGATACATCCTTTCTCTTCTTTTGCAGAGGCTGCGTGAAAAGTCAAGCGGAAATTCGCAATCCGCTTCGCTACTTGCTCATAACCGTATAGCTGCTGCAGCTTCTTAGAAGGGACCCTCCCCCCTTCTAAGACAAGCAAGTCCCCCACTCACCGCTTATTTCTCTGCGAAATTGAAGCGGGAGAGTTGCTTGATACGTTAAAAAAGGCTGCGCTTTATTTGGCGGCCGAGGGCAAAAGAAGCCCTTTTGTGTAAATATTATATCGAAAAAGAGAAGCGCCTGCAATATTGGATTTGACGAATCGGATGGGGAAGCTTGTGGGTATTGCGAATGTCCGCTTTGCTATCTATTTAATGCGACATAAGTAATTTATATATTATAAATGCAAAATATAGTTGACATTACAAAGAGAATGTGTATAATAAAGATTAAGCAAAGCAGGAGGAACGTTTTGCAGATAATGTAATATATGCCGGGGCGGGAAGAAGGAAGAGGAATCGCTCATCTCTGGTATTAGAAGAAGGGAGGCTTTTGTGCCAACAGCAGTTTATGAAGAATCTGAAAATGAAATTTGCGCGAATAGAGAAGGATATCTCGCAGATAGAACTGGCGAGAAGAGTGGGAGTAACGCGGCAGACAATCGGAATGATTGAGGCAGGAGATTACAATCCCACATTGAAACTGTGTATTGCGATTTGCAAGGAGCTTGGAAAGACTTTGGACGATTTGTTTTGGGAGGAATAGGAAAATGAAGAAATTAAAAAATCAGTTGGACGAGAGGCAGGAGATAAAGCTCCTTGAGATTGAGCGTAATGGCTTTTGGTTGGCCTTCTGGGGGCTTTTGGCAGTGATGTTTATTCAGCAGTTTGTGCTGGGAGACACATGGAGAAGCATGGCAGGAGAGTGGGTTGTTTTTATGCTGTTGTCTGTCTATGTGGTAGGCGCCTGCATAAAAAACGGCATATGGGACAGGAAGCTTAGCCCTTCTCCAAAGGTGAATCTGATGATCAGCATTTTTGCAGGCGCTGTAGCTGGAGTGTTTTTATGCATCGTCAAATATATAGAATATCGTGCACTTTTGGGCGCCGTAGCATCGGGAGCTTTTGTGTTTTTGCTTACAGCGGCAATTACTTATATAGTTCTTTGCCTCTGCCTTGGTTTGTATACAAAGAGGGTAAAGCAGCTTGAGGAGGATGAGGAAGAATGAACTATGAGGATGATTATATTATGAGGCTGATTCATGAGATTATCCGTATGCTCATAAAGCTGCTTATGAACGTTGATATGAAGTCTCCTATGGCAGAACTCTTTCTGGAGGACATCCAGCAGAATAAGGTGGACAGATGGTGCAGAATGATTGACAGCGGAGAGATTAACAAGGCGGAAAATGAGCTGTCAGAGCTTATGGAGGAGAGAAGCACAGAGAATCTCAAGGCTGCGCTCAGGTTCTATGCATACCTGAATGAGAAGGATGAAGAGTTTCTTGTACAGAACCATTTCAGCAGAGAGGAAATCAAGATGGGACTTGAAAACCTTGCGCAGATGTATGGAGCGGAGGGGCTGACAGAAATATTTTAACGTATCAAGCAAGCAGCGAAGCGGACATCGTACCCTATGGGTATTGCGAATATCCGCTTGACCCAAAAGGCTTTCCCCTTGGAGGGAGAGCCTTTTTACTAAATCCAATGGCATATTTGTAATAATTTGTAAAAGTCCTACGATTGGGAAGTTGTACATCTTTTTGGAACGTGTTAGAATAACACCAGGAAATATATAGAAAGAGAGTGCAAATATGGCAAAGGTGAGGAAACAGAGTCGTTCAGAGGAAATCGCTATGAATATCAGAGAGAAGATTTTCAGCGGAGAGCTGGTGGCTGGAATGCGTCTGATAGAACAGGATATTGCCAAAGAGTTTGGAATGAGCAGGGGACCTGTAAGGGAGGCGTTACAGGAATTGGAGCATGAGGGGCTGGTTGTGTCAGAGGTGAACAAGGGAAGCACCATTGCAAGCCTGTCCGGAGAGGATGCGTATGAGATATTTTATCTGAGGGGTACACTGGAGAAGATAGCCCTGGACAAATGCGGAGGCAAGCTGCTTGATTCGAGTATATTATCTATGCGAAATATCATTGAAGACATGAGATATGAAGAAGAGCATGAAAAAAGAATGCCGGTTTTGATTGCATATGACGAGCAGTTTCATGAGGAGATTCTGTTGTCCGGCAGAATGAAAAGGCTTCATCAGCTGTGGAAATACCTCAGTCCCCTTAATGGATCCATGTTTTTGAAGGTAATACAGTATTACAAATCATTGGAAGAGGACGCCGGACGCAATCCTAAATGGTTTATCAAGAAAAAAAAGCGGAAAGTGTGGGAGATGCACCAGGAGATTTTGAATGTCCTGGAAAAAGGAGAGCTTGAAGAGTCTCTTGAAATCATAGAGAAGCACTATTTCAGGACAGGAGAAATGCTGTATCGCTGGGAAAAGCGAAAGGAAGATTATGAATAATAAGAGTCAGGAAAAAGGATGTTCAGCTGCGCAGAGACTGCAGCAGAACATCCTTTTCATTTTGTCTGTTCACAAGAGGCTGTTCAGCACGTCGCAGATTTCCTGCATTTCCTGGTCGCCATATCTCTGATCACAGGGAATGGAGCATACATGGTCGTAAATATACTGAGCTGTTGGATGATTCTCCAGGTTTACGAGAGGACCTACAGGCCAGTAAACAGTACAGCCAATTCCTGCGTGAGAAAGAATTTCCTTAAGCATATCGCGATTTCTGGCAAACAAAGTCAGATGGCTTGGCACAACGCCGTCAGGCAGGGATGGGAAAACCAGCCTCCATGCTGAGGAGGGCTTGAGATGCTCCAGAAGATACTGGTAGTTTGCGCGGCGCTTTTCCTGAAGCTTTGAAACAGGGTAGTATTCCATAATCTTAATAGAGGCCTCATCTGCTCCATAGCTGTCAAAAATCTGCCGCAGCTGCATTTCGGATTTCCAGAACAGAGCGTCTCCCTGTTGCAGCACCCTCTCCTGCTCCAGAGGGGAAAGCTTCTCAAAATGATTCTTGAGCGAGAGGCATTCCTCTCTTTGTCTAATATGTTCCTCCAAAGGAGGGAGAAGGGGAGCAGAGAATTTACCCTTTGCTTTGATTGCAAAGCCTCCGCAGGCGACTCCTATCCATTTGCGGAAGCTGCCTACAATATAATCGCAGCGCCTGTCAATGCCGTCGGCAGAAAAAATGGAATGTGTGGCGTCTTCTATAATGCAGATTCCTCTCCTGCTGCACGCAGAGACAAAATCTCTGTCATAGGCAGAAAAGCCATAATAACCGCAGAGCGAGAGGACGCTGATTTTGTCCAGAACAGAAGGATCAAAGACAGGCGTCATATTTTCGTCCAGGTCATAAAAAATCAATTCATAGCCAGCCTTTTCAAAAGGTGCAAGCACAGTTTCGCAGGTATAAATGGGAACATAAGCTGTGCGTATGGCGTCGTCCGGCTTAAAATCCATCAGTGAATAATAAATAGCGCAGCGTCCGGACATCAGGTATTTCAGCTCGCCGCCAGAGGGAGTCAGATTCTCCAGATAATGATTCGGCTCCTGAGACAGCTTTTCATAGGGAAAATAACCTCCAATTTTTTTCATTCATTTCCTCCTTAGTTAGTGAAAAAATATTAGGAAAAATATGCTTTATTGAATAGAAAACGTTCAACAGGTATAAAGCAATTATAAAAGTAAAACCAAAAAATTGTCAACAATAACAAAAAAATGTTGACATAATGGGTGAGCGTTACTATAATAAACTAAAGTGTTGTAGAAATAAAGGGAAAGTGAGGAGAGAAGTATGTACAAGTACATTTTGAAGAGACTTTTGATGCTGATTCCTGTGTTGCTTGGAGTTACCTTCATTGTATTCTTCATCTTGAATTTGTCCCCCGGTGATCCGGCGGCCATGATTCTGGGAGATCAGGCCTCTGCTGAGGCACTGGAGATGAAAAGGGAAGAATTGGGACTGAATGACCCATTGCTGCTGCGCTATGGAAGGTACGTGTGGGACATGCTTCACGGGGATATGGGCGTATCCTACAAGAACAATCTGAGTGTGTGGAGTCAGGTAATGGAGCGCTTTCCGAACACGGCGATCCTGGCAATTGCCGGAATTTTGGTGGCGGTTTTGATAGGAGTTCCCACAGGAATTCTGTCAGCCAAGAAGCAGTACACGGCTGTGGACAACTGCTCTATGATATTGGCTCTTATCGGCGTGGCCATGCCAAACTTCTGGTTCGGACTTCTGATGGTTATTATCTTTGCTTTGAATCTGGGCTGGCTTCCCTCTCAGGGCATGGGCGAGGGAGGAATCGCCCTCTTGAAGAGTCTGGTGCTTCCGGCTCTTACATTAGGAACTGGCTCAGCAGCAATGATTACCCGAATGACCCGCTCCTCCATGCTGGAGGTCATCCGTCAGGACTACATCAGCACAGCACAGGCAAAGGGCGTGTCAGAGAAAACCATTACCTATCGTCATATGCTGCGCAATGCCATGATTCCGATTGTCACGGCTATTGGACTTCAGTTTGGAACGCTGCTTGGAGGAGCCATGCTCACAGAGACGGTGTTTTCCTGGCCAGGTCTGGGGCGACTTATGGTGGAATCCATCAAGTCAAAGGATATACCGATGGTGCTGGGGGCGGTTATCTTTCTGGCCATCATGTTTACCGTTGTAAACCTTATTGTTGATTTGATTTATGCTTTTATTGACCCAAGAATCAAGTCACAGTATAAAAAGAGCGGGAGGTAGCAATGAGAAGGAAAGAGATTGACAAAATGGCTGCAGATGCTGGAAAGCAGCGAACTTTGTGGCAGGAGACCTGGAGAAGATTTAAGAAAAATAAACTGGCCATGGTGGGGCTGGCCTTTATCCTGCTGCTTGTGGTGATTGCCTTTTCCACGGTTATCATTGACCTGGCAACAGGCAAGGAGATTTACAATAACTATGTGATTAGGCAGGATCTGCGGGGACGCCTTGAGCCGCCGAGCTTTGCGCATCCCTTTGGAAAGGACGAATTTGGACGTGATATGCTGTTCCGGATGCTGTGGGCGGTTCGCTATTCCCTGTTCATGGGTACGATTGCCATTGCGATTTCCTGTGTAGTGGGAGGAATCCTGGGAGCAGTGGCAGGCTATTATGGAGGAAGAGTGGATAATATCATCATGCGTGTGATGGACATTCTGCTTGCCATCCCGTCCATGTTGCTTGCGATTGCCATTGTGGCGGCTATGGGAACAAGCATCACAAATCTTCTGATAGCTATTGCGATTTCTTATGTTCCTACCTTTGCCAGAACCGTGAGAGCGCCGATTCTGACAGTAAAGGATCAGGAGTTTGTGGAGGCGGGAAAGGCTGTGGGCGCAAGTGATCTGCGCATTATTTTCCGCTATATTATTCCCAATTCCATGGCGCCGATTATTGTACAGGCAACCCTGGGAGTGGCGGGGGCGATTCTTTCTATTGCCGGCCTTTCCTTCCTTGGTCTTGGCATTCAGCCGCCTACGCCTGAGTGGGGAGCAATGCTGTCAAATGCAAGAACCTATATCCGCGATTCCTGGCATATCACAGTCATCCCGGGAATGGGCATTATGCTGACGATTCTGGCTCTCAATGTGATTGGCGACGGACTGCGCGATGCATTGGATCCAAAGCTGAAAAAGTAAACGGAGGTTTCGCGCAATGGAAGAGAAAATCTTATTAGAAGTGAAAGACCTAGTGATTCACTATGAGACAGACGATGGTCTTGTGGAGGCCTTAAACGGGGCAAGCATCAAAATCCCGGAAGGGAAAACACTGGGGCTTGTAGGCGAGACAGGCGCAGGAAAAACAACGCTGGCAAGAGGGATTCTCCGTCTGATTCCCAATCCTCCGGGAAAAATCAAAAGCGGAGAGATTCTGTATGAGGGAAGGGATCTGCTTGGACTTACTGAGCAGGAGATGAAGAAGATTCGAGGACAGCATATTTCCATGATTTTTCAGGATCCGATGACCTCCTTAAACCCTGTGATGACAGTGGGCGACCAGATTATGGAGGTTATACTGGAGCATAACAAGATTACAAAGAAAGAGGCAAAAAAGAAGGCAGAGGAAATGCTGGAGCTGGTGGGAATACCTGGAAGTCGTTTCGGGGAGTATCCGCATCAGTTCTCAGGAGGAATGAAGCAGAGAGTTATCATTGCTATTGCATTGGCCTGCAAGCCAAAGCTTTTGATTGCAGACGAACCGACCACAGCGCTGGATGTAACCATTCAGGCGCAAATCCTTGAGCTGATTCGGGAGCTGCGAAACAGAGACAATACGTCCATGCTTCTGATTACGCATGACCTTGGGGTTGTGGCTCAGAACTGTGATTATGTGGGAATCATTTATGCAGGCGAGATGGTAGAGTACGGTACCATACGAGAGGTTTACAAAAATCCCACGCATCCCTATACAAAGGCTCTTCTTGCCTCAATACCAAATCTCACAGTCAATGTAAAGCGCCTTCAGGCAATCGACGGACTGATGCCTGACCCTACCAATCTGCCAAAGCACTGCAAGTTTGCAGAGCGCTGCAGCTTTGCCTCAGATAAATGCAAAGAGAGAGTTCCTGATATGGTGGCTTTGGAGGGAAGCCATACTGTGCGGTGTACTCTGGTGAAGGGAAAATAGGGGGACATATGGAGCAGAAAAAAGAATTACTTCGTGTTGAAAATCTGAAAAAATATTTTTACACTCCAGGAGGCGTGCTGCATGCAGTGGATGACGTCACCTTCACTCTGAATAAAGGGGAAACCCTTGGAGTGGTAGGAGAGTCTGGATGCGGAAAATCTACAATGGGACGTACCATTCTGCGGCTTCATGACCATACAGACGGCAGGGTCTATTTTGAGGGGAATAATATTTTTGAATATAACAGGAAACAGATGAAAGAGCTGCGCAAGGATATGCAGATTATCTTTCAGGATCCTTTTGCCTCTCTAAATCCCAGGGCAACCGTGAGTGAAGCGATTGCAGAGCCTCTGCTTGTACAGAAGATATATACCAGAAAAGAAAAGGAAAAGCTGGGAAAGAGAGTAGCAGAGCTTATGGATTTGGTGGGGCTGGCAAAGCGCCTTACAAACTCGTATCCTCATGAGCTGGACGGAGGAAGAAGACAGCGTATCGGAATCGCCCGGGCTCTGGCGCTGGAGCCCAAATTTATTGTCTGTGATGAGCCGGTATCAGCCCTGGATGTTTCGATTCAGGCGCAGATTCTGAATCTGATGCAGGATTTGCAGGACGAGCTTGGACTGACATATTTATTTATTACGCACGATTTGTCGGTTGTCAAACATTTTTCAAACGACATTTTGGTTATGTATCTGGGGCAGATGGTAGAAAAGGCGCCGGCAGAGCTTTTGTTCAAAAATCCGTGTCATCCATATACGCAGGCGCTTTTGTCTGCGATTCCGATTCCTGACCCGGATTATCCGATAAAGCGAATCCCTCTGAAGGGAGAAATCACGTCGCCCATTGACCCGCCAAAGGGCTGCCGCTTTGCAAAGCGATGTCCTTATGCAGATGCAAAATGTACTGGTCAGGACATTCCGCTTCATGAGACAGAGCCAGGACATTTTGTAGCGTGCAGCCATGTGAAATAAGCCCGTTTAGGCGCTTGACAATGAAATTTTGCTTCTGGCTTGTCCAGATTAAGAGCAATATCTTTGATTTTCTTCACGGAGAATCAGAGCTATTAAATATTACCTTATAAGGAGGAAAAGAAATGAAGAATGTATTGGTAAAGGCTCTGACACTGTCCATGACACTGGGAATGCTCTGCTCGGTGAACTGCTTTGCAGAGGACGGCTACAAGGACACACTTGTCTGGGGACAGGGAGCAGATGTTACCTCCATGGATCCGCACCAGGGCAAGGAGACTCCGGCGGTTGAGGTTACAGACCAGATTTTTGATACCTTGACAGTCGTAGATGCGGCCACAGGAGAATTAAGACCCCAGATTGCCGAGTCCTGGGAGCAGACCTCAGATACCTGCTATCAGTTTAAAATCAAGCAGGGAATCAAGTTCCACGACGGCTCTGAGCTGACAGCAGAGGATGTAAAGTTTTCTCTGGAGAGAGCCATTAATTCTGCTGCTGTGTCCTATGTAATCGACTTTGTTGACAGCGTGGATATTGTGGATGACTACACAGTGAATGTGAACCTGAAGGCTCCGTATGCGCCGGCTCTCAGAAACCTTTCTGTGCCGTTTACAGCGATTGTGCCAAAGGCTGTGGTAGAGGCTGACGAGGAAGCCTTTAAGCTTCATCCCATTGGTTGCGGACCATATAAATTCGTGGAATGGAAGCAGGGAGATTCTGTAAAGCTTGAAGCCTTTGATGAATATTATGGGGGAACCCCTGCAACAAAGAATCTTGTTATGAAGGTCATTCCAGAGGCAGCACAGAGAACGATTGCACTGGAAACCGGCGAGATTGACCTGGCATATGATATCCTTCCGAATGATATTTCAAAGATAGAGGAAAATGAGGATTTGACCATCTACGACGCTCCTTCTCTGACCTGCTACTATATTTCCATGAACATGAACAAGGAGCCGTTTACGGACGAGAGAGTCAGAGAAGCGATTAATCTTGCCATTGACAGAGAGCTTTTGGTAGACACTATTGCCTGCGGAGCAGGACAGCCTGCAGACGCTATCATTGCGCCGGCAGTATACGGATATTTCAGTCCTGGAACCTATGAGTACAATCCTGAGAAGGCTAAGGAGCTTCTTGCTGAGGCAGGTTATGAGAACGGCTTCTCCACAACACTCTGGGTAAATGACAACCAGACACGTATCGAGGCCTGTCAGGCTATCTCTGCTATGCTCCTGGATGTGGGAATCGAGTGCCAGGTAGAGGTTATGGAGTTCGGAAGCTTTATCCAGAGTACTTCAGCAGGAGAGCATGACATGGGCTACTTTGGGTGGGTTACTTCTACAACAGATGCGGATTACACCTATTATTCTCTGGAGCATTCCAGCCAGCAGGGAGCAGCAGGAAACCGTTCCTTTATCGCTGATGATGAGGTGGATGCGCTGATTGAAGAGGCACGTACCAACACAGATGAGGAAGTACGTCTGAACGCTTATGAGGAGCTGTCCAATAAGCTGTTTGAAATCAACAACAACGCTCCGATTTACTACAGCAATATTACAGCCGGCTCCAGCAACAAGGTTGAAAACTTTGTAATGGATCCGATTGGCTATCATAAGCTCGACCAGGTAAAGGTAGCTGAGTAAGAAGCGCCCAGGGCGCTGCGCGGCGAGCGTAAGAAAAAACAAAAGAAGGGTAAGAGCATGAGACTGGAAAAAATAACATGGCCAAAAGCCGAACAGTATTTTAAAGAAAGCGATATGGTTCTGCTTCCCATCGGAAGTACAGAATGCCATGGAAGGCATATGCCGCTGGGTACAGATACCCTGATTCCAAACAGGATTCTGGAACTTCTGGAAGAGAAAAGCAATATTTTGATAGCGCCGACCATTCCCTATGGCGCGTGCGAGAGCTTATCTCCGTTTCCGGGAACCATCAATATTGGAACAGATGTTTTGTATCTATTTTTGACCAGGGTGGTAGAAGAATTATACAAGCACGGAGCCAGAAAAATTCTGATTTTAAACGGACATGGCGGCAACATCAAGACCATTGAACGGGTTGGCCTTGACTTTGAGAAAAAGGGCGCACTGGTAGTAATGCTTAACTGGTGGCTGATGGCATGGGATATGAATCCGGCATGGAAGGGAGGCCATGGCGGCGGCGAGGAAACTGCCGGAATTATGGGAGTGGATCCGTCTCTGATTGACTACAGTGAGCTGACAGACGAGCCTCTGAAGCTGAAGGATTTGAATGAGAATCTCATTGCTACGGGCTTCCGCACTGTCAAATTCAAGGGTGTGGAGGTAGAGGTTCTGCGCAGCACTCCGAACGTAACGGACAATGGCTGGATTGGACCGGATCATCCGAAGACTGCAACACAGGAGTGGGGACAGGAAATGCTCCAGACCTCAGCAGATTATATTGCAGACTTTATTGAAGAATTCCGCAAGGTGGATTTGAAGAAAGCGATTGGATAAAGGAAGAGACATGAACAGGGAAAAAAACTTACAGATGATTGCAGATATTTCCAATGCAAACGGAGCTCCCGGATTCGAGGACGAGGTAGTCGCCGTGCTTCGCAGGTATGCCCAGGGTCTGGGAGAGTTAAAAGAGGATTCTCTTCGCAATTTCTATATTTACAGAAAAGAAAACCAGGGAGAACGTCCGGTTGTTCAGCTTGACGCTCACAGTGATGAAGTGGCGTTTATGGTTCAGGCAATTAAGCCGGACGGTACGCTGAGAATGATTCCTCTTGGCGGATGGGTGACAAGCAATATTCCGGCTCATAAGGTATGGGTGAGAAACGCAGACGGCGATTATATTCCGGGAATTATTGCAAGCAAGCCGCCGCACTACATGACAGAGGCAGAGCGCAGAGCGCCCCTTGAGATGGCGAGTTTGTCTGTAGATGTGGGAGCTGTCTCCATGGAGGACGCTGTAGATAATTTCCATGTGCGCATTGGCGAGCCGATTGTTCCGGATGTGACCTTCCGCTATGACCAGAAGCATGATCTTATGGTGGGAAAGAGCTTTGACTGCCGACTTGGATGCGCCTCTATTCTGGCAACTCTGAGGGAGCTGGAGGGAGAAACGCTGAACATTGACCTGGTAGGAGCCTGTGCTTCTCAGGAAGAGGTAGGAACCAGAGGCTCTGTGATTACCTCCAGAGTGATTCAGCCGGATCTGGCGATTGTGTTTGAGGGCTGTCCTGCTGACGATACCTGTGTGGAGCCTTATATGGTGCAGACCGCTATCAAGAGAGGACCAATGCTTCGCCACATTGACGCAAGGATGATTACTAATCCGCGCTATCAGAGATATGCCCTTAATATGGCAAAGAAAAAGGGGATTCCCGTTCAGGAGGCTGTACGCAGCGGAGGAAGTACAAACGGCGCAAACATCCATCTGTCCAACCAAGGGGTTCCGACAATCGTGATAGGAATTCCTGTTCGGTACGCGCACACACATTATGGGATATCTGCGTATGCAGACTTTGAAAATGGCGTGAAGCTGGCATGTGAGATTCTTCGCGAGATGAATGAAACAATTATTAAGAGCTTTTGACAAATCAGGAAATGGATAGGAATGAGCATCTCCTGCTTTCCACAGCATTGTGCGTATGGAAGGCGGGAGATGCTTTTTTGCACACTTTGCGCAGAGGAAAATGGGGACATATGGACAAGCTGCAGTTTTTTGCCATTGGTTTTGCGGTAAATAACTTGACAATCTGTATAAAATCGGTTAAAATGACAACATTGTTTTAATAGTTTACTGTGTTGTCAAGTCAAAGCTCAAAAGATAATGACTGACTGGAATACAGAAGGAGCATTTCTCTGACTCAAAGCTGCAGAAGCAGGAAGCAGCTTTGAGTCAGAGAAATGCCTGCGGCTTTCTGCCATTGGGCAATACAAATGTACAGAATAGAAACAATGGGGTTTCGGACAGGCTTCGGTGCTTCCCATTGTATGACACAAGATTTTATGCCCCTGCCGGTTCGGATGGGGCTTTTTTCTGTAGTCATATGAGACACAGCATGAATCTATTAAAATGCCAAAGATGAATAAAAAAGGAGAAGGAAAGATGGCAAAGTACATTGCAAAGCGCCTGGGCCTTGCCCTGGTTACAATTTGGGTAGTTGCAACCCTCACATTTTTCCTGATGAACCTGGTGCCCGGTGGTCCGTTCCTGTCTGAGAAGGCAGTCAGCCCAAAGGCCATGAAGGTTCTGGAGGAGAAATACGGACTGGATAAGCCTCTGTTTGAACAGTACCTTACCTATATGAAGGGTGCGATTCATGGAGATTTTGGAGACAGCCTCAAGCAGAGAGGCCGTACTGTGACAGGAATTATTATGACAAAGTTTCCGGTGTCTGCGAGAGTAGGAGGGCTGGCTGTTCTGGCTGCCTTTTGCCTTGGAGTTCCTCTGGGCTGTCTTTCAGCGCTGAACAGAGGAAAGGCTGTGGATAATATCATCATAGTTATAGCAACCTGCGGAATTGCTGTACCGAGCTTTGTAATCTGTACTCTGCTGATGTATGTTTTCAGTGTAAAGCTTGGATGGCTGTCGAGTCTGGGATTAAAGGACTGGACAAACTATATTATGCCTGTGACTGCGCTGGCATTTTATCCGACTGCTTATATTACTCGTCTGATGCGTTCCTCTATGCTGGATGTTCTGGGACAGGACTATATGCGCACTGCCAAGGCAAAGGGTCTGAACCAGTTTGTGAGCCTGTTCAAGCATGCCCTGAGAAATGCGGTTCTTCCTGTTGTCACTTATCTTGGACCATTGCTTGCCTATACAGTAACCGGAAGCTTTATTGTAGAGAAAATATTTACAATTCCAGGACTTGGAGGGGAATTCATTGGCTCTATTACAAACCGTGACTATACGGTTATCATGGGTACGACGATTTTCCTGGCAACCTTGATGGTAATCATGAATGTTATCGTGGATATTGTGTACAAGCTGATTGATCCACGTATTAAGCTGAAGTAAGGAGAGAACGGAAGATGAAAGATAATCCAAATCCATTGAGTTTTCAATTAAAAATCGACCCGGATGACTTTCTTCCTGCCTCTAGTGAGGAGAAGCAGAGCCTGGTGGTTATGCGCGAAAGCGTAAGCTTCTGGAAGGATGGACTTCGCCGTCTGAAAAAGAATAAAATTGCAATGACAAGCCTGATAGTTGTCATTATTATCATGATTTTCTCATTTATTGTACCGAACTTTTATCCATACAGCTATGAGCAGCAGATTCGAGGAAGCGAAAACCTCGCTCCTATGACCTATTCTGAGGAAGAGCAGGAGCGGATGGAGGCTGGTGAGAAGGTGTTCCCTCATATATTTGGAACTGACAAGCTGGGACGTGACTATGCTATCCGAGTAATGATGGGAAGCAGAATCTCTCTGCTGGTAGGTCTGATTGCTGCTGTCATTATTCTGGTGATAGGCTCTGTGTTCGGATCGATTGCCGCCTTCTTCGGAGGCTGGGTGGATCTTATCATGATGCGTATTGTGGACATTATTTATACTGTTCCTGATGTACTTCTTATTGTGCTTTTGTCCTTTGCTCTGAAGGCGCCCCTGGAAAATCTGTCTACAGTTCCGGGGTTTGGATGGATTCAGGTGCTTGGACGAAACCTTATCAGTATTTTTATTGTATTTGCCCTTTTGTACTGGGTAGGCATGGCTCGTATGGTGCGAAGCCAGATTCTGACCCTCAAGGAGAGCGAGTACGTGACAGCGGCTCGTGCGCTTGGCGCTTCCAACGGAAGAATCATTCGCAAGCATCTTCTGACCAACTGTATCGGTACTTTGATTGTCACCACAACCCTTCAGATTCCATCCTCTATCTTTACGGAGAGCTTTTTGAGCTTTCTTGGACTTGGAGTGGCAGTGCCGATGCCGTCTCTGGGAAGTCTTGCCAGTGATGCCATCAATGGATTGAATACCTATCCATACCTGCTGTTTATTCCAGCTCTTTTAATCAGCCTGATTATTTTGAGCTTTAACCTGCTGGGAGACGGCTTAAGAGATGCATTTGATCCGAAGATGAAGAATTAAGAGAGGGGAGAGGACAAATGAGTGAATATTTGGTAAAAGTTGAGCATGAGCGCCTTTCCTTCTTCACGCCTGCAGGAGAGGTAAAAGCCTTAAATGATGTTTCCATACATATCAAAGAGGGCGAGGTTCTTGGAATTGTAGGAGAGAGTGGATCCGGAAAATCAGTGACAGCGTACAGCCTCATGGGGCTTACTGCTTATCCGGGCAAGCTTCTGGGAGGAACTCTGGATTTTAACGGGCATCGCATTAACGACATGACAGAGAAGGAAATGCAGAAGATGAGGGGCAACGAGATTGCCATTATTTTTCAGGACCCAATGACAAGCCTGAATCCTGTGTACACGATTGGAAATCAGATTCGTGAGGTTTTAAAGCTTCACACAAATAAAACAAAGGAGCAGATTCAGGCCAGAGCCGTTGAGCTTCTGGAGCTGGTAGGAATCAATGAACCCACAAAGCGTCTGAAGCAGTATCCGCATGAGCTTTCCGGCGGTATGCGTCAGCGTGTCATGATAGCGATTGCGCTTGCATGTGAACCAAAGCTTCTGATTGCAGACGAGCCCACAACAGCTCTGGATGTGACCATTCAGGCGCAGATTCTGGAGCTTATGACAGAGCTGAAGGACAAGCTTGGAATGGCAATCATGATGATTACCCATGACCTTGGTGTGGTGGCGAGCATGTGTGACAGGATTGCAGTCATGTATGCCGGAAACATTGTGGAATATGGGGAGACAGATGATATTTTCTATAATCCCAGGCATGAATATACAAAGGGTCTGATTCGCAGTATTCCGAGAATGGACAGCAAGGGGCATGAGCGTCTGGTTCCTATTGAGGGAACGCCGGTTGACCTTTTGAATCCTCCCAAGGGATGTCCGTTTGCTTCCAGGTGCGACAGCTGTATGCGCATCTGCCTGCGCGAGAAGGCGCCTGTGATGTATTTTGGAGATATTCATTATTCTTCATGCTGGATGAATCAGAAGGCAGAGCTGGAAGGAGGAAGGGTGAAATGAGCGAGAGATTACTCAAGGTAGAACATCTTTACCAGTATTTTCCGGCAGGAGGATATGGGAAAAAGAAAAAGTACGTGCAGGCCGTGGACGATGTTTCTTTCTTTATTAACAGAGGAGAAACCCTGGGTCTGGTAGGAGAGTCAGGCTGCGGAAAAACAACCACAGGACGAACCCTTTTGCAGCTGTATCAGCCCACAAAGGGCAGAATTATTTTCGAGGATAAGGTGCTTTTTGACAGCGGAAATGTTCCGGTTATGGATGATAATGGAATGGATGTTCTGGAGAATGGACAACCCAAATTCGGAAAGAAAACCTCAGTTGACATGAAACCATACCGCAGGGAAATGCAGATTGTATTCCAGGATCCGTATGCGAGTCTTGACCCTCGTATGACTGTCGGAGATATTGTCGGAGAGGCTATCGATATCCATAAGCTCGCTTCCAGCAAGCAGGAGCGCTATGAGAAGATTCAGGGGCTTCTTCAGAGAGTGGGCCTGAATTCAGAGCATGCAAACCGTTATCCGCATGAGTTCTCAGGAGGTCAGCGCCAGCGTGTCGGAATTGCCCGCGCATTGGCAGTGAATCCAAAGTTTATTGTATGTGATGAGCCGATTTCTGCTCTGGACGTATCGATTCAGGCGCAGGTGGTAAATATGTTTGAGGATCTGCAGGAACAGATGGGGCTTACTTATCTGTTCATTGCGCACGATTTGTCTGTGGTAAAGCATATCTCCAACAGAATCGGCGTAATGTATCTTGGAAAGCTGGTGGAGCTGGCAGACAGCTATGAGCTGATTTTTAACTGTGTGCATCCGTATACCAAGAGCTTGATTTCTGCAATTCCGATTGCAGACCCAAAGACAGCAAGAGCAAGCAAGCGTATTGTTCTTAAGGGAGATGTTCCGAGCCCCCTGAACCCGCCGTCAGGCTGCCGCTTCCGCACAAGATGTCCCTATGCGACAGAGCAGTGCGCGGCAGAGGTGCCTAAGTGGAGAGAGGTGAGCAAGGGTCACTATGCCGCCTGCCATAACCTGGAAAGAGTGAACTAAGGGAGCCGGAAAAGGCTCGATAAAAAGGTGTGTTGTAGCAAATATGCTAATCACATAAAAAACAAAAAATTATCAAGGAGGAAGCTATGAAGAAAAAAGTAATTAGCTTGATGCTTACTGCTATGATGGCTGTTTCTGCAATCGGCGGAAACATACTCACCGTAGCAGCAGATGAAGCAGCAGAGGGAAAGCAGCTGTCCGTTCAGGTAGGTCCTAATCCAGAGACAATTGACCCTGCTCTGAACAGTGCAGTAGATGGAGGAAATATGCTTCTCCATGCATTTGAGTGTCTTCTGACCATAGACCAGGACGGCAACATTGCACCCGGACAGGCAGAGACCTGGGAGACCTCAGAGGACGGCCTTACCTGGACCTTCCATCTTCGTGACGGCTTAAAGTGGTCTGACGGAAGCGACCTGACTGCAAAGGATTTTGAATATAGCTGGAAGCGTGTGTGTGACCCTGAGCTGGCAGCTCCGTATGCAGAGACTGTTCTGGGAATGGTAGAGGGCTATGACGCTGCTATTGACGGAGATCTGGATGCGCTGGGAGTTACTGCTGTGGATGATTCTACTCTGGAAGTAAAGCTTGCTACCCCATGTACCTATTTTGACAGCCTTGCAGCCTTTGCTACCTTAAGCCCTGTTCAGCAGGCAACTGTAGAGGAGAACGGAGAGGCGTGGGCAGTAGAGGCAGAGACCTATATCTCCAACGGACCGTTCTATATTTCTGAGTGGGTACCTGACTCTCACATTATTATGAGCAAGAACCCTAACTACTGGAATGCAGACGCTGTAAAGCTTGGAAGCATCAAGTGGAACCTGATTGAGGATGATAATGCTGCTTACAGCGCATATCAGAACGGTGAGGTTATGATGATCAAGAGCGTTCCTACAGAGGAAATTCCAAGCCTGGAGGGCAATGAGGAATTCCATGTTGACCCAATCATCGGTACCTATTATCTGTCCTACAACCTTGAGAAGGAGCCATTTGACAATGCTCTGGTACGTAAGGCTCTGAACCTGGCTATTGACAGAGAGTATGTTGCAAATACTCTGATGCAGGGAACCTACAGTCCTGCAACAAACTTCATAGGACCTGGCTGGAAGGATACAGACGGAAGCGAGTTCTGTGAGAATGCAAACAACGGAGAGGGCTATCTGCCTGCAAACGCTGATATCGAGGGCGCTCTGGCAGCTCTTGAGGAGGCTGGATATCCAAACGGCGAGGGACTTCCGGTTATGCATTACACTACAAATGATTCTGGTTATCATAAAGTAATTGCTGAGTACCTGCAGCAGGCATGGAAGGAAATCGGAGTAACTCTTGAGGTTGACACCGTAGAGTGGTCCAGCTTTACCCCAATGCGCCGCAACGGTGATTTTGAAATCGCACGTAATGGCTGGGTAGGAGATTATGCAGACCCGTCCAATATGCTTGAGCTTCTGTACAGCACAAACGGAAACAATGATGGTAAGTACAGCAGCGAGGAATTTGACGCAGCTATCGAAAAATCCAGAAGCACTGTTGACCCGGAGGAGCGCTCTGCAGCACTTCACGAGGCTGAGGACATCATGATAGCAGACGATGCATGCTGCCCGCTGGCATACTACAATGACTTCTGGCTGCAGAGCAGTAAGATTACAGGCTCCTGGCATTCTGCTTATGGCTACTGGCACTTTATGTATGCTGACATTGAGGAATAATTGACATTATGTGCGCTGTCATCTGGGCAGTATGCCTGGATGAGCGCATAAATAAAGGAATATCTTTTGCAAAAAAAAGCTGCTGCAACGCCGGTTATGACGTTACAGCAGCTTTTTTGCGACAGCCCCGGCAGTGCGGGCCTTGGCAGAGGAAGAGAACTCTGGATTTTTCTTGCAGAAGCCATAGTACAGGCAGTCTATCAGAAACATTTGCCCGACCTTGGCGGCAATGGAGCCTGACTGAAGAGGACTCTCATTATAGCCGCACAGCAGAACAACATCTGCAAAGCCTGCTGCGCTGGATCTGGGAAAGTGTGTAATGAGAATTACCGGTACTCCCCTCTCCTTGGCAATGTTCATCACATCCTCCATATCTCTTGTGGAGCCAGAATAGGAAAAAAACAAAATAGCGTCCTCAGGAGTGGCAAGCGCCACGGCCATAACCTGCATATGGGAATCAGAGATATGGATAAAACGGGAAGAGGCTGTGGAAAAACGTGCCCATGCCTCCATGGCCATAACCATACTTCCTCCATGTCCAAAGCAGTATACGCGCTTTGACCTGGCAAGGATGTTTACTGCCTGTATAACAGCTTTTTCGTCCAGAAGCTCCAGGGTTTCGTTCAGGGAAGCAATATTGGAGGCATGCAGCTTATGAAAGATACTGTTCATGCTGTCCTCTGAGGTGATGGTCTGGGGAGAGTCTGAAGGTTCGCCCAAATCGGTAACTCTGTCAGATTTTGCCAGAGCCAGCTTGAAGTCATTATATCCCGATAAACCGAGCCCCCGGCAAAAGCGAGTGATGGTAGCTTCAGAGACACCGCTGTTTTCTGCAAGAGCAGAGATAGATAAATATTGTGTGTCAGAGGTATGATTAAAAATATAATCTGCAAGCTTTCTTCCGGAGCGTGTCAGTGAATGGTATTGCTCTGTGATAGATTCGAGGATATTTCCTGCCATAAGAGAGCCTCCTTTCCTGTTATTTTTATTTATGGTGGTGATTCTGTGGGAGGATTTGTGAACTCTTGACCCAGCATCACTTAAATATGTTATCTGATTACAGCAGCTCCGAGCATTCCGGCGCGGTTTCCGAGAGCAGCTTTTTTTATTTTTACATTCCGAAAGCTTGGCATAATGTTTTCATACAGCTTTTTCTGGACATGCTCCAGTACATAATCCTGCTCCATGATTCCGCCGCCCAGAATAATGCATGAGGGATTCAGCATATGAGTAATGGTCACAAGCCCATATACAATCTCCATAATCCATTCGTCAATCAGGTGTGCTACTGAGGGCTCTCCCAGATGCCTGAATAAAATGCGTCCGTCAGAGAGTGAGGGGTCGAGTTCCTTTGCACGTCTGACTAGAGCAGTGACTGAGGCATATTGCTCATAGCAGCCGGAGAACATATCCTTCTGTGGGCATCTATCCTCCGGATGCGTTACAATGGCTCCGAATTCACCGGCAGAATAGCTGCTCCCGGAGTAGAGACTGCCTCTCAAAAACATGGCGCCTCCCACGCCTGTTCCATAGGTGAGACAGGCAAAATTCTCTTTATTTTGACCTGCCCCAAAAACAGCCTCGCCTATGGCAGCAGCATTGACATCATTCTCAACCGCTGTCGGAA
Organism: Eubacteriales bacterium; assembly: GCA_030537135.1. GTDB lineage: Bacteria > Bacillota > Clostridia > Lachnospirales > Lachnospiraceae > Blautia_A. The sequence continues at coordinate 23,678 of JAUNOP010000045.1, forward strand.
GGCAGAAGTCCTCCTCAAAGATGTTCTTTAATTTGGTACCAGTGTAGCCGGGGATGTTTTTATTGGCATAAATAATAGTTCCTGTGGCAGAATCTACCTGCCCGGCCGTACTGATGCCAATTCTGTCAAAGGAATATTTCTTTTTATAGGAGAACAGGATTTCCTCTGCACGTTTCACCACATGATTCCCTCCAAGCCATGCTTCTGTGGGTGTCTCCTGAATATCTATAAGAGAGCCGTCCTCATAGACTGCAGACTTGATAGCAGTGCCTCCGATATCAAGTACCATAGTCTTCATAAATAAACTCCTTTCGTTTGTCATAGGCAGAAACCTACTGCCCTTTGGGTCGTGGGTAGCTGACAAGAAATCCTTCCCGCTCTCTTACAGGCTGCTGCTGACAGTTTTTCCTCTGTGCAGGATGCAGACTGTCTCAAGGCCTTTGCCCAGAATTACGATATTGGCGTATTTTCCAGGCGCGAGGGTTCCATAGTCATCGAGTATTCCAATTGCCCTTGCGGGATTCTGCGAAGCGCATTTGACAGCGCTTGCAAGTGGAATTCCCATTTTCAGAACCGCAGACCTCATGCAGTCCATCAGGTTTGTGACAGAGCCTGCAATCGTTCCATCCTCAAGAACTGCCAGATTTCCTTTTACAGTCACAGCCTGTCCGCCAAGGTCATACGTTCCGTCAGCCATACCTGCAGCCCGCATACTGTCACTGATAAAAATGATTCTGTTATCACCGAATATCCGGAAGGTAGTGCGCACTACAGCAGGGTGGATATGTACTCCGTCGCAGATAAGCTCTGCCATACAGTCATCATCATCAGCAGCAGCACCGATGGGACCGGGGGCGCGGTGCGAGAAGGGAGGCATGGCATTGTAGGTATGGGTGAGCTGGGAGGCTCCCAGAGACAGAGCCTCTTTTGCCGTCTCATAGTCGGCGGTCATGTGAGCCAGAGAGATATTGATATGTCCGCTGTTCTCCCGGATAAAATCCATGGCACCTTCTGTCTCAGGAGCTACAACGACCGTGCGGATGGCTCCGCCGGAAAGCTCCTGAAGGCGGGAGAGCATGGCGCTGTCAGCAGACCGGATAAATTTCTCATTCTGGGCGCCCTTTTTTGCATGGCTGATAAAGGGACCTTCCATATAAAGACCGCAGAAGTCAGCGCCGTCTGGACAGGAAAAATCTCTGGCAGCCATACAGATTCTGGATAAATCCTCCTCAGATATTGTCATGGTTGCAGGAGTAATGGAGGTTATGCCCTGGCTCAGCTCATACCGAGCTATTGTGGAGAAGGCCTCTGGCGTGCCATCGCAGCAGTCGCTTCCCATACACCCGTGGAAGTGGATATCAACCAATCCAGGGATGACATAGCTTCCCTTTGCATCCAGAACCTGCTCTTCTCCGGGAAGTGCGCTGTATTCTGCTTCAGATACAATTCGTTCTTTATAGATATATAAGGTCTGCGGAAAAAATTCTCCGTCTTCCTGGAATACAAGTCCGTTTTTGATTTGCTGTTTTATGCTCATAATCTATGCCTTTCATCTATAATGGCGTCCGCTGCTGCAGACATGTCTGTTTGCTGTGAAAGCCTCTGACATGGGCCATAGGCAGAAGGCGTCTGCGGCGGCTTATGCCAGAGGACTTTTGTTTATTGTGTGTCCTATCTGCCGCCTGGAATCAGATACCTGTGCATTTGGACAGGGCGGCCTCGTCAGCCACGAGAGTTACATCGTTATGAAGCTGAAGGATAGAGGCAGGAACATGCGGAGTGATGGAACCGAAGAAGGCTTCCCTTACAGCATCTGCCTTGTCCTCGCCGGAAACTACCACGAGAATCTTCTGAGCAGACATAATTGTCTTGATTCCCATGGTATAGGCCTGACGGGGTACATCCTTCTCAGACATGAAAAAGCGCATGTTTGCCTTGATTGTGCGCTCAGACAGGGTAATGCAGTGGGTCTCCTTCTCAAAAGCAATGCCAGGCTCATTAAAGCCGATATGACCATTGTGTCCAAGTCCCAGAAGCTGAAGATCCACACCGCCTACGGAATGGATAATCTCGTTATATTTGCGGCAGGCCGTCTCACTGTCTTCTTCCATTCCGTCAGGGAGGAAGGTTCTGCTCTTGTCAATATTTACCTTACTGAAGAGGTTTTCATTCATAAAATAATAATAGCTCTGTTCATTATCCTTTGGAAGACCTTTATATTCATCCAGATTCACGGTAGTTACCTCGGAAAAATCCAAATCTCCCTTTTTGTACCACTCTACAAGCTGCTTGTAGGTGCCGATAGGAGTGGAGCCTGTAGCAAGGCCGAGTACACAGTGAGGCTTCATGATAATCTGTGCAGAGATGATATTTGCAGCCTTGCGGCTCATATCATAATAATCCTTTGCCTTGTAAATTCTCATATTTCTCATCCTCTCTCTAAGTATTGGTATGTGCTGCCAGTCTTTCCAAAAGGAAAGGCGTTATTTCTCATAAATACTATACCATAATCCCAGATTGCTTTCAATACAAAAATGCAAAAAATTTTCATAATAAAAATAAAATGAAAATTTTTTTGAAAATATATTGACAAATTGAACAAAAAAAGGTATTATAGGAACATAAAAATTATCACATAAGCTACACTTATGAGATTTGATTAACATGTCCGGACCATGGAAATCACAGCACTGTTTTGGAGATCAGATTGTTCTGATTCAGAAGACCTGTGAAGGAGAATAGAGCAATCTCCTAAAACAGCATCAGAAGGAGAGCCTGCCCCACTGGGGAAGCCGCCTAAAAAATAAGAAAGAGAGGATATTATTGGTTCTTTCTGAACTTTGGGTATTACAAGAAAAGGTA
>JAUNOP010000088.1 GCA_030537135.1 Eubacteriales bacterium
TATCTACCGTAAGAATCATACTGAAATCAATTACAAGCAGTTCTCCTGACTTAAGATCCTTGCCCCAGGGCGCCTTCCCAGGCCGACAAAGGCCCAGTGACATATATGCTCTGGAACTCCCTATCACAGTGACGGGATCGTACCGGATTTACACCGGTTTCTCTATTAATCCTCTCGGAACTTGTAAGGGCTGGTTCAAAACCAACAAATGTTATTTATTTTTACAACTTTACTATATACCAAAACGCTTCTCCTGTCCAGTCATTTATTCTTTCTTCGACATTTTTCTGCTTTCCAAAAGCATTCTGCCTTGCATAGGTTTGTAGTTTTGGCTTATCCCAGGACGGAAGCTCCCTGCGCGCCGTGTGAAAGAGTTTCTTCTATATATATTATATATTGCTTCCAGAATAAGCATCATTCCTGCCCCATAAAGCATCTGCGCTTTCCTCTAAGACCAAGAATGCTTTCCTATTGTTTCATTCACAGCAATCATTTTATGGACACTAAAATCATGGATTTTGCATTACTCTGTACTTTCTGTCTCAGGATTTTTATGCAATTTTTTCATTAAAGCCTCTCAAAAAATATTCTATTTGTAAAGAATCGCATAAAATATGCAATTCTCTATTGAAAAAAATCTCAAATAAGTATATAATAGAAATATCTATATTATTTTATTTTTTTCTAAAATAATATCTGCTGCACCGGCAGATTCCCAATTCGTACTCACAAACGCACCGGTGCCATGCAGGAGACTTCTCAGCTTTCTGTCTCTTTGCTTTCTGGAGGCAGAGGACTCTCTATTCTTCCTGCATCTTTCCATTGAAAGACACACAAAAAAACAGGGAAGGAGCGCATGCCTAAGGTCTTTCAATGTAAAACTATACCTGCAGATTTTCTGTTTGTATAGAAACGGCATGCAACATTATTATGAAGCACACAAAAAAGCTGCGTACCCTGATGGCTGGAACCCTCACCGCTGCTATGTCTGTTGGTCTTTTTGTGCCTGCTGCTGCAGACGAGGCCGCCTCTGACACAGGCTTCTCGGCATTGACCAGAGTCAGTGTCCATGATCCCTCCATTGTCAAGTCCGATGACGGCACCTACTATGTTCTCGGCTCTCACACTGCATCTGCCAAATCAACAAACCTGATGGACTGGGTGCAGATCAATACAGATTACGGCAACCCTGCAGACACTCCCTTCTATGGCAACCTGAAGGAAACCTTTGCAGAACCCTTTGAATGGGCAGGCTATGATGACGGCGACTGCGTGGGAGGCTACGCAATATGGGCTCCAGACATCATCTGGAATCCCAAATATGAATGGGGCGATGGAAGCACCGGCGCCTATATGCTCTACTGCTGCACCTCCTCCACATGGAGGCGCTCTGCCATCTGCTGCCTTGTTTCCAAGACCTTTGACGGTCCTTATGAATATGTAGACACTCTCGTGTATTCCGGCTTTACCAAAACCGGAGACCCGGACGGCAACAGTACCAGAAGCACCAAATGGGATAATGATTATCTGAATCTCTCTGAGCTGATTGAAAAGGGTTCTGCAGGCGGCGGCATTGATGAGATCAGCGACAACTGGTTTACTGCAGACGGCGCATGGAACAATGCCTATGCTCCCAATGCCATTGACCCCAACCTTTTCTTTGACAAGGACGGCGAAAAAATGTACATGTCCTATGGCTCCTGGTCTGGCGGACTTTTCCTCCTGGAGCTGGATCCTGCCACAGGAGAAGCCATCTACCCTGGAAGTGATTCTGTAGACGAGGTATCCGGCAACTTCGTGGACCGCTACTTTGGCATTCACCTTGCAGGCGGCAACCATCAGTCCGGCGAAGCGCCATACATCTGCTATGACGCAGAGAGCGGCTATTATTATCTGTATGAGACCTATGGCGGCCTGACCGCTGAGGGCGGCTACAACATGCGTCTCTTCCGCTCTGAGAATCCTTCTGGACCTTATGTGGATGCAGCCGGAAGAAATGCAGCAGAAAGCGGAGACAGCAATGATTTATACGGCATAAAGCTGATTGGAAATTATCATTTCTACAACCAGATCGGCAAGCGTGCAGCAGGACATAATTCTGCTCTCATTGATGAGGACGGTTCTCATTATCTGGTTTATCACCAGCGCTTTGACATTGAGCCTCAGCTGGAAGCCCACGAGGTTCGTGTGCATCAGCAGTTCCTCAATGAAGACCAATGGCCGGTAACAGCTGTTTATGAGTACATGGGAGAGACCCCTACCAATTATGAAGACAGCCAAGTTGTAGGTTCTTATGAATTTATCAACCATGGAACCAAGACCAGCGGGGAAATGCTTGAGACCCAGATGCTCACCCTGAACGAGGATGGCACCCTCTCAGGCGCAGGCACAGGGACCTGGACAAAGTCCGACTCTGGCGAGGGCTTTGATTATGTGACCCTTGAAATGAACGACGTCACCTACAAGGGCATCTTCTTCCTTCAGCACAAAGAATCCACTGACACTGAGCCTGTCATGACCTTTACTGCCATTGGAAACGACAACACCAGTATCTGGGGAAGCATGATTGACATGGAAAACGATGAGATGGTTGCAGACATGGCTGCTGTCTCCGTAGAGCAGCTGGTTCCTTCTGCTACAAATGAAAATATTGAGCTTCCTGTCTCTGTTATGGGCGCAGATGTGACATGGGCTACCTCTGACGCAGCCGTTATCAGTGAAACTGGTGAAGTAACTCCCAAGGACGAGGATGTGCGCGTTGAGCTGACCGCATCTATCACACGAGGCGAAGCAAGTATTTCCAATACCTTTAAGGTAACTGTACGCGGAAAAGCCACTTTGATTTATGGCTATGATTTTGAAACTCCCGCACAGGACGGAGCGATTGCACCTTATGAGGGCTCCACTGGAACAGAAAGTGCTTCTCTGGTAGGAACAGCCGCAATCATTACTGACGAAGCTCGCGGAAACGTGCTTCAGATAACCAATGAGCCTGGTGCAAAGGGCGTCAACTACTTAAAGCTTCCAGAGGATACGCTCTCCAGCGTAGGTCCGTCTGGATATACGGTTGCCATGTGGGCAAACATTGGCTCTGAAACCTTTGAACACAGCGCCCTCTTTGAGGCAGATGCAGATGCAAATTATCCTCTGACCCGAATCGGTGCAAACCTGATTGCCAGAATCAATGCCAATGCCTACAGTGACGTACAGGGGGCTCTCCTGACCACAAGCGGAGAGAGAGATGTATGGCAGCATATTGTGTATACTGTAGACCCACAGGGTATCAAGGTATTCCTGAACGGCGCTCTGGTTGGCCAGGAGGAAAAGAATATCAGCGACTGCTTTAAGAAAAACAAGACCTGTATCAGTCAAGCCAAGCAGGTTATGGTAGGAAGCGGCTATATCTGGGATGACGAGGATGTACAGAATGCCCTGTTCGATAATGTACAGGTTTATGACGGCGTTCTTACCTCAGCCGAAATCCAGGCCTTGTATGAGCAGGGTTAATCGAAAACGCCTGAGATAAAAAAGCATTCGCTCAATGAATAAATACCAAATCCGTGCTGTCTGAATAGACCGCACAAGTGGAAATCCCCTGATTAGAAGCATCACACGCTGTCTAATCAGGGGATTTTTTATGCGGCCATTTGCGCTGACAGGGAAGGATAAGCCTTCCGATTTTTGGCAGCTGTCTGAGACTTTCATAAATTTTTTTGGGAAAAGCACGATTTTCCCTCTTTTCACATAAACTGTAAAAAACCCCCTTTGAGGTGAATGCTTGAAGACATTTCAGAAGCCCCTGACAGCAGAGGAAGAAAAGGATTATCTTCAAAAATACCAGAGGGGCGACCTGGAAGCAAAGAATATTTTGATTGAACGAAATCTCAGGCTGGTGGCTCATGTGGTAAAAAAATATCAGGGAACAGGCGACGACCTGGACGACCTGATTTCCATAGGGACCATTGGCCTGATTAAGGCAGTGACTACCTTTGACGCCAACAAAGCGCACAGGCTGTCCACCTATGCTGCCAGATGTATAGAAAATGCTATCCTCTCACAGATGCGTTTATGGTTCCAAATCAATCCCCCCAGAGCAAAAAAGAACCAAAATGGCGTATTCTGGCACAAGTTTCCGAGAACATCTACATCCTTTGTTCCACTTCGGACGGCTATGTGAGGTATGCACCCATGTATATCCATAGTTTCCGATTGATAGCCCCTCGCAAACTGTTGGAAGCTCAATTATTCAATCAGCAGTATCAGAATTATGAAGACATACCGAATGTGCAGGACAGGCTCCGTTGGTGCCGTCATCACATGGGGCTGATGCAGAAAGAAGTTGCAGATTTGATTGGAATAACCAGAGGGCATTACATAGACTTTGAGGTTGGATATGTAGACCACTATCCGAAAGAAATCGTGGACAAGCTGGCAGAGCTTTATCAGATACCCGTTGATGACCTACTGGATGATTACAACCGCTTCTTATATAAAGGACAAGGAAAAATGATACGAGAATATCGTGAGAGTCTTGGATTGAAAAAGAAACAGTTTGCCCGGTTGATAAAACTTGATCCGGGAACACTCAGGTGTTGGGAAAATGATGAAAAGCAGATGTTCAAGATTTCTTGGGAGAAATACTTCAAAGACATCATAAAGGTATAGAAAAAAGCAGGTGTTCAAACTTTAAGGAGTTTGTTCACCTGCTTTCTCTATGGATGCGGATTTGATAACCGCATCCAGTAGCTGTACCTTCTGATCGGAAGGACAATTCAGTTTTTTAATATGCTGATTGACCAAGCTTGCGTGGACACCGGCAACTCGTTCTGCCAATTCACGCTGACCTTCTATGGTTTTGGGATAATGGACAATTACATTGATTGGAGCACTCTTTCTTGCGATACCACGCACCTCCCTCGTTATTTCAGTCTATGAGAGAGAAGTTGTCCGGTATACCCACGATATAACGCCTGTTTTCCTACTTCAAAAAATGGCGTTTTCTGCTATAATATTGTTGGAATACTGCGGAACTTCTTTCGTGGTATCATCTTATCAAGAATCTGTCAAAGGTTCATTGAGCGCCGATTGAGCGCAAATTGACTACTTTTTAGGAAGGAGGGCTGGCTATGGAATATTTAGATTTCAGTTCAGTCATTACCACCATTCGTAAATATATTAGTGATGCTCACAGCATGAATCAGATTGATATGATGTATCAGCTGTTTGTCAGTTTCTTAAATTCGGAAGAATCACAGGACTTTGATTTTGATAATGGTCTGGTTTGCCGTTGGTTTAATGGTCAGGCAAAAATCAGCCCTCGCATTACCGGATATTATATGGACAATCATAAACGTAATCAGCTTGCAGCAGATATGCACCGGAATGTATGATGATTTTAAGACAATGCTTGAAACGATAGTAATTCCATATGATATTCTGAACTATTTAGCTTATCGTACTGTTTTCAAAACAGTCAAAAAAGGAAATGTGGTAATTGATGATGTGGATGATATGGCTACGTTCCTAACAATACCGCAAAATGAAACGGATTATGCAGAATTATTTTTGGCACGAACCTATTACAAGGCGCTTATTGAGGATGGTGTGAGTGAAGATAACATCAACCTTTACAACTATGTTCTTTCGGAATTAAACAAATCAATAAATTTCAAGCGTGATAAATTCATGGCGGGTCTGTTGTGTGTGGACTATGTGCGAGCAGATAAAATCGCCAGAAATTGGTCTAAGTTAATGGAGCTTGCAAAAGAAAACATATTTGTGAGACCTTTTAAAATGACTAAAGAAAATCGTATTTACATGATATTGGCTCGACCCAATACTATGCCTGAAGATGAGTTCTTCTTCAGATTAGAATTGGCGATGGTATATAGTAGACATATTGATGATGTAAAATTGGCATATATAATTGTTATACGATATACGGGTGATGAAAAATACTCTGTAGAACTCTCGGATTTTGATCTCCAGAAGGAGTTTAGATATGCAGAGTTAAATAAAAATGATGTAGAAATATATGGCTAATGAAAAAGGCAGTCAAGCACTTCGCTGTGTGG
>JAUNOP010000089.1 GCA_030537135.1 Eubacteriales bacterium
TACTGGAACCTACGATACTGCTGAAAGCTACGACACTACCGGAGCCTATGATACTACTGGAACTGACAGTGCCGCTGGAAGCTACGACACTACCGGAACCTATGATACCACTGGAGTCTATGACAGCACTGAAACCGCGGATACTACTGGAACCTAATCAAGCGGATTTGTCTCTCTATAAACAAAATACACTTCCAGACAGCAAGACAGCAGGAATCTGTTTATCACAATTCCTGCTGTCTTATAATCTATATACCCTGCCTGCTTCTCTGCTTGCGAAGTCGATATCTCTGCCATGCTGCCTCGTGCCTTCCTCTCTCCTCCTCTGCGTCAAGAATCAGAAGAGGAATCTCACAGGGCTTATCCTTATCATCCAGGGCTACCATAACCAAAAAGGCTCGATTCACTGCGCGGCGCATCCCGTCATTTCCCTCTACATAAGTATCGACCTCAACCTCCATAGAGGTTTTTCCAACATAGGTCACATAACCAATGGACACCAGCAAATCTCCCTCAAAGGTAGGTTTTTTAAAAAGGAGCTGATCCACGCACACCGTTGTAATTTGTTTTGTACCTGCATGGCGCATAGCTACCACACTGGCCACCTCGTCGATCCACTGCATGAGAATTCCTCCAAACAGACGTCCGCTCGCATTGATATGCTGTTTCATAATGAGATGCACCTGTTCTGCCCTGGAGTCTCTCACTCTTTTTCCCTTTCGCAGTCCTTGTCTTAGCTTCTCCTCATTTATCTCCAGCTCTCTTCTATATGCTTCCTCCATCTACTTCCTCCCAGACGATTCGTTGCTTACAAATTTCTCACCTTGAATTCTCTCTCTGCTTCTCTTCTCTGATCCTTTTTGGCAATGTCCTGGCGCTTGTCATAGAGCTTCTTACCTCTGGCAAGACCGATTTCCACTTTTACCAGGCTGTCCTTAAAATACACGCGAAGGGGAACAAGTGTAAGTCCCTTTTCCGCAAGCTTTGATTCCAGCTTGCGGATTTCATAGGTATGCAGAAGAAGCTTGCGGACACGCAAAGGGTCTTTATTAAAAATGTTTCCTTTTTCATAAGGGCTGATATGCATTCCATAAATCCAAACCTCTCCCTTTTCGATTCGGATAAAAGACTCCTTCACACTGCATTTTCCCATGCGCAGAGATTTCACCTCTGTTCCTGCAAGAGCAATTCCCGCCTCATAAGTATCCTCAATAAAATAATCATGATATGCCTTTTTATTATTTGCTATCAGCTTGATTCCTGATTTTTTTGCCATTGCTTTCCTCCCTCTGACGCTTCCCATTACACAAAATAAAATCTGAAATTTTCCTCTCCTGTTTTGGGGAAATCCCATTTATCATGCCAAAACAAAATCCACTGTTTTCAGAAAAATGTCTGCATCCTCTACACGCACCTTTACCTTTTGTCCCAGACGATAAGTCTTTCCAGTCATCTCTCCGCTTAGTTCCAGCTTATCGCTGTTAAAAATATAGTAATCATCCCACAAGGTATTGATGTGAACCAGACCCTCCACCGTATTTTCAAGCTCCACATAGAGTCCCCAGCCTGTGATTCCTGAGATGATTCCCTCAAAGGTCTCCCCAATATGGTACGACATATACTCTGCCTTTTTGAGCTTGTCAGATTCTCTCTCCGCCTCCTCTGCTCTGCGCTCAGCAGCGCTGGAGGCTCTTGCCACCTCTTCAAGGATCTCCTCATAATGCTCTCTTTTTCCGGGTCTGTCAAATCTTCCTCTCAGATTATCCTTAATAATACGGTGAATCTGAAGATCTGGATATCTTCGAATCGGCGAGGTAAAATGACAGTAATATTTTGCCGCCAGTCCAAAATGTCCGCTACACTGCGTGGTATATCTTGCCTGCTTCATAGTGCGAAGCGTCATCCTGGAAATCTGCGCCTCATTCGGCGTACCTTCTATGCTCTCTAAAAGCTGCTGTATTTCCCTGGGTTTAATTTCAGCCTTTTCCTTACAGACCCTGATTCCCTGATTGTGAATCAAGGTGAGAAGGCTCTCCACCTTGTCCGGATCCGGGTTCTCATGCGTCCGATATACAAAGGGAAACGCCCCTGTGCAATATTCCTCTGCAACCGTTTCATTTGCCATAAGCATAAAATCCTCTATGATTCTGGTAGCTACATTATGCTCATAGGGACGAATATCCACAGCCCGTCCAGAAGGACTCAGGATGATCTTGCTCTCTGGAAAATCAAAATCAATAGCTCCCCTGCTGTGCCGTTTCTCCCTCAGAATCTGAGACAGCTCTGCCATGCAGAAAAACAGAGGAATCAGCTCTTTATATTTTTCCTTTGCCGCAGCGTCCGTATCCTCCAGAATATTTTTTACATCCGTGTAATTCATCCGTTCATCAACCCGGATAATTGTCTCTGCAATTCTGTGAGAAAGTATATTTCCCCTCTCGTCAATATCCATGAGACAGCTTAAGGTCAGACGATCCTCTCCCTGATTCAGGGAACAGATTCCATTAGAAAGACGTACAGGAAGCATAGGGATGACTCTGTCTGCCAGATACACACTGGTTCCGCGCCTTAGCGCCTCCCTGTCAAGCGCACTGCCTCCCTGTACATAATTGCTTACATCCGCGATATGAACGCCCAGATGATAGATTCCATCCTCTTTTATAAGGGTGATGGCATCATCCAAATCCTTTGCGTCCTCTCCATCTATTGTGACTGTCTGAAGGTCCGTCAAATCCAGCCTTCCGTCCCTGTCTGCATCCAGCACATGGTCAGGTACTCTGCTTGCCTGATTCAGAACCTTGTCCGGAAATTCTGAAGGAATGCCGAAGCTTTTTACAATTGCCAGAATATCTGTACCCGGAGCATGGATATTTCCCAGATTTTCTGTTATCTTCCCCTCTGGAGATTTGTTTCTGGTTCCATAATCTGTGATAGCTGCCACCACCTTATCTCCGTGACGCGCTCCTCCTGCATCCTTGCGCGGAATAAAGATATCTCTGGAAAATTTAGGGTTATCAGAGATAACAAAGCCATAATCCCTGCTGCTGTGATAGGTTCCCACAATTTCCTTCATTCCTCTTTCCAGAACCTTGAGAACTCTTCCTTCTGCCCTTCTGCCGTCATTTCCTGTATTTTTTATCATAATTCGGACCTTGTCCTGATGAAGAGCCGAGCCAGCATCCTCCTCGGAAATAAAAACATCCTCTTCCTCTCCCTGTATCTGCACAAAGCCAAAGCCCTTTGGGTGTCCGATAAAAATTCCATCCTTTACATTTTTCTGCTCATGCACAAGAGAATGCTTTTTATTCTGCTTGTGATAGCGTCCCTTTTCATCTATAAAGACCTTACCTTCTTCTGTCAGAGCCTCCAAAACCTCGCAGAGTTCGCCCCTCTCTGCTTTCCTGATATCCAGGAGCATCGCAATTTCCCGAAGCTTCATAGGCTTGTAAAATGCTTCTCCCATCATATCAAGAAGAAGCTTTTTTCTTGATTCAAATATTGTCTGTTTTTTCACTTGTACTCCTTCTCATTTTTTTCTATTTTTCACCAGCTGTCTGAGAGAAAAAAACACTCTTGCTGCAGCAAGAGTGTTTCCTTTGCGTGAACTGCTCAGCAAGTCCCCATCCGCTGCTTATTGCTTTTCGCAACGGAAGCAGGGGACTTACTTAATTTGGGTCAAGCGGATATTCGCAATACCCATAGGGCACGATGTCCGCTTCGCTACTTGCTCATAACCGAGAATTTGGGCTTAATTTCCTAAAAATTCAGATTTAAAACAAGAGCCAAAACAAAAAACAATACAGCCATAATGGTAGTCCCTTTCACAAGTCCACCTTCCATAGAACGTCCTTTATTCTTGCCCCAGTAGGAATCTGCAATACCCCCGATAGAGCCCAGTCCCTGCTGCTTTCCTTCCTGCATTAATACGACAATGGTAAGAGCAATACAATCCATTGCAAATAAAACAGTTAACACGATTCTCAAAACTCCCATGCTCGCACCTCCTAATCACTGTGGATTATTGTATCATACGAACCTGCGGATTTCAACAGTTTTTCGTGAAAAAATGGTCAAATTGGTTACCGTCTGTTACTGTTCCTTGCGTTCACAACAGCATACTTCTTTCTCTATTTTGTCTCTTATTTTCCAAAGAAGGGAAACGGGTTTTGATAAACGGCCAAATCGCCCAGGCTATCCTCAATTCTCAGAAGCTGATTATATTTTGCGTTCCTGTCAGAACGGCACGGAGCTCCTGTCTTAATCTGTCCTGCGCCTGTGGCAACCGCCAAATCTGCAATAAAGGCATCCTCTGTCTCTCCTGAACGATGAGATATCACAGAGCGATAGCCTGCTCTGTGAGCCATTTCCACTGCGTCCAGGGCCTCTGTGAGCGTTCCTATTTGATTCACCTTCACAAGAATCGCATTTGCTGTCTGAAGCTGAATTCCACAGCGAAGCCTCTTGATATTTGTGACAAAAAGGTCATCTCCCACAAGCTGCAGCTTTTTCCCAAGTCTTTCTGTAAGCAGCTTCCAGCCCTCCCAGTCATCCTCATGGAGTCCGTCCTCCAGAGACACAATCGGATATTTTGACACAAGCTTTTCATAGTAAGCAGTCATTTCAGCGCAATCCCGGATAATTTCCTGGCCCTTCATGCGGCTTTCCCCCGGAAAGCAATAGACATTTCTTTTTTCATCATAAAGCTCGCTCGCAGCAGCATCCAGGGCGATTCCAATATCCCTGCCTGGTTTATAGCCTGCCTTTTCCACAGCTCTTACAATCATATCCAATACTGCTTCTGAGGATTCCAGATCCGGCGCAAAGCCTCCCTCATCTCCAACTGCTGTGGAAAGCTTTTCTTCTCTGAGTATTATTTTAAGGAATTGGTAAATTTCTGCACACATGCGCAGTCCCTCCTTAAAGCAGCATCCTCCCAGAGGCATAATCATGAATTCCTGCAAATCTACTGTATTGTCTGCGTGTCTGCCTCCGTTTAAAATATTCATCATTGGAACAGGCATTCTGTGCGTATGGCAGCCGCCAAGGTACTGATACAGAGGAAGCCTGAGAGCTCCTGCCGCTGCCCTTGCAACTGCCATAGAAATTCCCAGAATAGCGTTTGCTCCTGTATCTCCTTTGTTTTCTGTGCCGTCTGTCTCCACAAGAATCGAATCAATATATCCCTGACAGAGGGCATTTTCTCCCAAGACAGCATCTGCAAGTCTGGTGTTTACATTGTGAACCGCGTTTTCCACGCCAAGCCCCATATATTTCTCTTTGTTCCCATCCCTAAGCTCCACTGCCTCAAATTTTCCTGTAGAAGCGCCGGACGGAACCATTGCTCTTCCTGTATATCCATCAATTCCGACTATGCCTTCTCCTACTGTCACCTCGACTTCAACCGTAGGATTTCCTCTGGAGTCCAGTACCTGTCTTGCATTCACCTTTCGAATAGGCAAGTAACGAAACATTGTTTTCCCTCCTGCTTGCATTGTTTTCCTTAAAATTGCTATACTGGTCTATACTATTCTGGTCAAACGTCAAAACAAAGCTCATGCTGCATAGCCCTTGCTGCATTTTGTAGAGCATCCTCCATGACAGCTTGCAGACAGCAAGCCAGTTCTGATTTCATGTACTGCATCACTTGTCTTTCTGGCAGGCAGCCCTGCCAGAAATCAATCATACAATACCTGTCACCACACTGCGCAGTTCTTATAAACTTACACAGTGTAGTCCTAAGTATTATGAGCCATTTATGGAGAAATTATAGGTATATAGAGAAATTACCAATGTTTTCCTATGTTTAATTTTCTGAATATTCTTTTTATTTAAATTTTAAAACTGCTAATTTATATTTATTTTAATTTTTATCAATTTTCTTATTGACAAATCCAATGTTATCTGTTATACTCAATTCATAAAATAAAAGAACAGAAAATTAGAAATGAGGGGTGAGACCACCAAGAACATAACGATTTAC
>JAUNOP010000046.1 GCA_030537135.1 Eubacteriales bacterium
TTCCTTTCATTTCTATAATTCATTACACGAGTACGAATTGATGATTGCGCATTTGTTGTCTGGAATATTCTTATACCGTATTTTTTATATGCTTCTTTTTCGGAAATTCCATCATCCTTTGCAGCTTGTTTGATGGATTTAATAATAACATTTTTTCGCCTAAAAATCTTAATATCATTACCATCACCATCTACTGTGCTGCCGATATATTCTTTTTCACCCTCATCAAAAAGAACGGAAGTATATTTCCAACTTACTCCTTCTGAAATGTATTTTTGTATGAGGTCAGAAAGCTCTATATAAATATAAGCACCATTAAAAATAGGCATTGTATCATATTGTTTTGCATAAATCAGTATATATTCGCAATTTTTCTTTAATCTCTTATCTTCTCCGCCACCAGATGCTCCTGCAATATTTTTCATATTAACGCTGATAACATTCAGAAAATTTTCTTCTCCAAAAACAGAATCACACATCAAACGAAGTTGTGATAATTCAACATCACTTATCTGAATGAATATTACGCCCTTTTCGGTTAATAAAGTACGAGCAATTTCAAGTCTTTTCGACATAAAACTAATCCACTTTGAATGTCTGAATCCATCTTCTGTATCAACATAGCAATCGTCGTATATAAAATCCTTGTTTCCAGTGTTGTATGGTGGATCGATATAAATAAGGTCAATACTGTTTTTATGTGTTTTTTGCAATAGTTTTAACGAAGCGAGATTATCTCCTTCAATGAGAAAATTCATCCGTCCGCCTTTATCAATAAACAGGTCTTTATCTTCAGTCAATACAGGAGTATGTGTATCCAGTATCTTATCAATTTCCTCGCGGTGTTCCTCAAATACAAGACCGTATTTTTTACCATTCATATCTTTTTCAAGCTCCGCAAGGTAAGAGAGAAGATTGCCCGTGTTCTCGTCCTGTGGTGCAGCAGCAATAAAGTTACGAATCTCTTTGATTTTCGCAAGTAAATCTTCACGTTTTTGTTTTGATATATTCGTACTCATTTCTGCGCCTCCATCTGTTTTTTGACTAGCTTTGCCTGTAAAACATCCCTTTGCATAATTAACTCCCCAACAATCTGAGCATTGGTTGCTTGATTGAACGATATAGAGGATATAGCAAGCTTTGCAGAAGTAGCTACTGCTATATCTTCGTCGCTTATTCTTAATTCTTGTATTTTTTTAATTGCATGGTCTCTATCAAGTAAACCAGATTTTTGATAATATTTTCTCTTTCTGCTATATCCTTCATAATTGATTCTTGGTCAAATATATCTTTAACAGGATTGCTCATTATAAACTTCCCCCACATTACATCCACTCGTTATTGGCAGCATACCATTGTTCTGTAAACTCTTTTCTTTCCACCGCTGCTGTAAACGGTTTTGATAGGAAATCTTTTATTGTTTTCAGTACGGTACTGTAATCATCCGTTTTTGAATCGATTTTACGGACAAAAGCCTTCCATTTCTTCTGCATTGCTTCGTCATCATCAAAAGCTGTAATTTGCCAAAATTGTTCAAGGGTGAAGCTATGTCCGCGATTTTCAAAAGTCTTTCTTAATGCTTCTGTTAGCGTTGCTCCATCGAAATCAAACTTATTTGCAAGATAATATATATCATAATAGTCTTTCATTCTACTGGAGAACTCCATAAGACTAAGAATAGCGTCAATCTTTTCAGCTATCGTTGTTTCAAGAGAATAGGTATTTACTATTGGTGCAGTAAAATTATCAAGCTGTGTCGGAATTTTTCGCCTTTCCTGTTTTGGTACAATGACATCGCCAACGCCGAAATCAATACTGAACGGAGTTCTTGTATTCCTAATGTGAGCAACCATCGATGCGCCAATACCCGCATATTTTTTTGCAACAGCAATAGGTGCAATATCCTTAATTTCAAAAATAATAAAATCATTTCCTGTAGGAGTAGCGATAATTTCTTCTAATACAGATTTTAACTGTTCGGGAGTGTTGGGTACTTTACGAAGAAGAAAGTCAACATCTACCGTTACACGGCTGTCAAAATCGGTAACAGAATATATGAATAATCCGCCTTTAAGCACAAGATTTTCGGAGTATTTGGATTTTTCCAAACGACGCAGAAACTCCTCCTGACAGAAAAGCTGCAGGCAAAGCTGATAGCTTCTTCCACTTTCTTTTGCCTTGTTTTTCAATCTTGCGAGCACAGATGCAGTAATATCAGCCATTGAGTAACACCTCCATTACATTCATAACTTTCGTATAAAGTTTCATTTCTTTTGCGTACTTCGAGAGGTTCGCAAGATTTTTATTTTTATCGGTTGCGTATGCGTTGACAGCCTTATTAAAAGTTTCGTTGTCAAGTTTTGTTCGATACTTAAAACAATCACATATTGTGCGTTCCCGGTCATATACAGCAAGCACTATGCCATTAAAATTATCTGTGATTTTTCCCATTTGGAAAAATTGTTTTTGAATATAGTAAGCCTTTATCGGGAATTCCTCTATTTTTTTTATGGCACGAGACGCTGTCCTTGGTACGGCAACAGACCATTCACGAGGAGCGAAATCACTATACCCATAATGAAACAAGGCGGATTCCACACAAACAATTCCTTGCGGAAGAAGCTCTCGTATCAACTGTTCCTCTGTAATTTGATTGCTTTGTGGATACTGATAAACACCTCGTCGGATTCTTTCGATAAAACCTTCTTTACAAAGTGCAGCCACATCATAATTCTTTATACCTTTTGCTGTAAAGTCAGCAGTTTTTGCAATGCCACCTTTATTTTCAAGTACAGTTTTTACAATTTCTTTTTTATTCAAGCAAACACCAACTTCCTGCACGCAATTACAAAATATCGTATGCGTTTATTGTACCATGAATCAAAAGCAATATCAATAGCTATTGGCGGACAAATTTCAAATATTGCGTGTAATTCATTGATTTATATGATGCTACTTATATTTGTCTTTCACTATTTTATCACAAATTTGACTTAATAATCACTAAAAAGGCAGCAGAGTCATTTGCCTCTGCTGCCGATTTCCTATACAAAAATGATTTCTTTCTCTACTATCTCTCTCGCACACGCCCGTATATTATTCATATGCCCTGTCCATTCTAAGACGTTTTCTGCCTTTAGCTACTCTGTGATACCCTGTGCCTGCTTCATATCCTCTGTGAGCCTGTCAAAGCGTTCCTACGCCTGTTTGTCAATCTTCACAAGGTATGTATTCAGCCTGCCGCTTGTGAAAAGGTTTGTGTATGTAACCCTGCGGTACTGTTTCAAATAGCGCAAGTGCCGCTGTCCGAATAAGCCTATCGGCTGTTCTTCCTCGTTGGGTAATTTCAAATCGGGGATTAAATATCCGTTTCCTTCGTGATATGTGCTGCCTAATTGTTCAAACAATGATATTGCCATTTTGTAATTCCTCCGTATGATTTGAATTCACCTACAATTCAATCATTCTGGCTGATTACAAGGCACAAGGGGAACAACTTCCTTACGAAGTGTCCCCCTTCCTGAGCTTCTTTTTTTATCCCTGCTTATCTGTATGTTCCCTGCTTACGCTGTAATATCCTTTTTTACATATTTCACAAACCCCACTCCAACACAAATAACAGAATACAAAATCCCCAAACCCATGAGCCTTCCGTCTATCAGCGCTTCAGAAATAAGATCCGCAGGCTCTGCATAGGCAAACGGCGTAACATACTTGAGCAAATCCGCCTTATCGCTAATGTTTTTTATGAGATTGAAAAAATAAAGCAAAATCGTAAGCCCCATTCCAATGCCCATCCCATTGCCCTGCAAAAATGCGGAAATCCCAAAGCAAACACATGAAATCTCTGCCTGCAGAACAGTATAAGCTCCGTGAAGCAGAAGAAATTCCTTTACAGCAGGGCTTTCCCCAATCATTCCAAAGGCTGCAAGTGAAGCTCCCATGACAATCAGATTCAGCATCAGAACCTGAACAAGCACAGCTCCCAGCTTCTGCAGAACAACCGTGCTTCTGCGAATCGGATGGGACAAAAGAAACTCTGCGGTTCGGTCCTTTTCCTCCTTTGACAATGCGGTGATTCCAAGAAGCGCAGAGAAAAGTCCTCCTCCAAGACTCAGGATATTTCCGCATTCGATTCCATAGAATCCCATGACCTCTCCAAAATTCAGACGATCCATGCCAAAGGCAGCAGTAAAGCTTCCCATGCTGGCAAACAGATTGGTAACAGCCTTCATGCCACTCTCTATTTCCGGATACATCAGCATACAAATCAGAAGCATAAAGGCTATGGAAGCAGTCCATACCCAAAAGGAAATGCGGTTTTGCTTCAGCTCATGAGTCAATATGGTCATCTTATTTTTCCTCCTTCTCATAAAAATGCATGAAAATCTCCTCAAGCTCTGCCTCTGAGATACTGAGATCTGTGAGGGGAAGCTTCTGAAGTGCAGTCAGCAGAGCTTTCATATCCCCCTGATACAGAAAGCTCACAGAATCCTTAGACCAGACAGGATTTTTGATTCCTGAAAGCGTGGGCAGAGTGGCTGTGCCATGGAGGACAACCCGTCTGGCCTGGGTGCCGGAGAGCCGCTCCACAGAGTCACAGGCTGCAAGACGTCCCTCCCGAATGACAGCAGCGTTCTGACAGTGGCGCTGAATCTCAGACAGCACATGGGAGGAGAGAAAGAAAGTGGCGCCCTGTCTGTGCCGTTCATGAAGCAGCTCAAAGAAAGCCTTCTGCATAAAGGGATCCAGGCCGCTGGTCGGCTCATCCAGAATGTACAGGTCAGGGCTATGCTGAAAGGCACATATAATAGAAACTTTTTTTCTATTTCCAAGAGAGAGGGTTTCTACCTTCTTTTTGGTATCAACCTCAAACAAGTCGCAGAGGCGCCGTGCTTCTGCCTGACAGTCCTTATGATAAAGGGAGGCAGAGAGCTTTAAGATTTCGCTTACTTTCATTCCTCTGTAAAAGGTGGCTTCTGAAGGCATGTAGCCAATGCGCGAGAGAATAGAAAGCTTATTTTCTGCAATGCTTTTTCCAAAGATGCGCGCCTGTCCTGAGCTTGGAGAAATCAGTCCCAAAAGTATGCGGATAGTGGTGCTTTTTCCCGCACCGTTCGGACCGATAAAACCAAAGATTTGCCCCTCCTCCACGGACAGATTCAGGTCAATGATTCCTCTGGAGCGGCCATAATATTTGCTAAGGCTTTGTGTTTCTATAACTTTCATAAATCAAATCCTTTCGTTTATAATGTATCAGCCAGAAAACCCATGGTTTTTGGCGATGGGTAGTTCACAATAATACCTCCGAGACAGCTATCTGTGAGAGCAGGGGAGCTTTTGTCGTGAACTGAAGCAGTCTATACTCTTATTATACATCATTAACCGTTTTTGAGAAGACCCTGCGGACAAAATGATGAATATCTCTGGAAGTCCTTCCCCAAAGCTTTTTTCTGTGATAAAATAAAACTGACAACACAGAAGGGACAGATAAGAAATTGTACACCAAAGCCGCGGTTTGGAAAGTCTGCTTTTTCTACAGGCACCGTAGCGGAAAAGGTACAGAATGAGGAAAATAAAAGAAACAGCAGACACAAAAGCAGAAATCATGATTGATGACGTTGATACTAAGAAGCAGAAATAAGGAGGAAGCAAGAAATGGATATCAGAGATATCTTATTAAAATATGGAAGAGACATCCTTTTGTCCAAGGGAATGCAGTCAGAGAAAAATTATATCCAGCATGGGAATACAACGGTGTTTGCACACTCGGTAGGAGTGGCGTATTTGAGTGTATGGCTGGCAAGGCGTTTGTCGCTCAGACTGGACGAGAGAGCTCTTGTGAGGGGCGCTCTGCTGCATGATTATTTTCTGTATGACTGGCATGTGCCGGATCCGGTTCACAGACTGCATGGTTTCCGCCATGCAAGGTTCGCACAGAGAAATGCAGACAGGGATTTTAAACTGGGGGAGGTGGAGAGGAACATTATTCTGAGACACATGTTTCCCTTGAATCCGATTCCTCCCAGATATGTGGAAAGCATTCTTGTGTGCGCCGCAGATAAGATCTGCGCTGTGTGTGAGATGCTCTCCTATGACTGTACCGGCGGAGGGACTCGATACTGCTGTTCTCTGCATGAATAACAATGTTTTTCTTTGCTGTCAGCCAGGACAGCAGAATCAGAGAAAATGCCTCTTGACATTTTGCGGCAATATGTTACTATTTGGGAAGTGTGTACGTAAAAGAAATATGGTAACTGTGAAGACATGGAACGGCTGAGAGAAATGGCTGTTCTGCAAGGCAAGCAATGCATTACTGCGGTAATTATAAAACTGCCGAATAGCCCCTTATCCTGTCCGGGTACAGATAAGGGACTGTTTTTGTGTCTGGAAGAAATGTATTTGCTGAGTAATGGAAGCACAAGCGCTGTCTGATGAGCTGCACAAGCAGCCGCTTGATTAGAATCGGCTTGTGAGGCTTTGCCTGTGAACAAATGATTTTACAAAAAAGGATGAGGGGATTATGAGCAGAGTACGTGAGAAGCTTATCGGAGATAGGGGCTTCTACAAAATGGTGCTGATGATTGCAGTGCCGATTATGATTCAGAATGGAATTACAAACTTTGTAAGTCTTCTGGACAACATTATGGTTGGGCAGGTAGGGACAGAACAGATGTCCGGCGTGGCTATTGTGAACCAGCTGATTTTTGTCTACAACCTCTGTATTTTTGGAGGAGTATCAGGGGCGGGAATTTTCACTGCCCAGTATTATGGAAAGGGTGATTCTGAGGGCGTACGCCACACCTTCCGCTTTAAGCTGTGGATGGCGGCGGTTCTGACGGCCGTCACTATTTGTGTGTTTCTAACAGCAGGAAGCAGCCTGATTCAGATGTATTTAAATGGCAGCAGTGATGGAAGCGACCTTGCCTCTGCCCTTCTTTATGGAGAACAATATCTGAAAATCATGCTGATAGGTCTCCCTGCCTTTATGCTGGTGCAGACCTATGCAAGCACACTGCGTGAATGCGGAGAAACTGTGCTTCCTATGAAGGCTGGAATTACGGCAGTGCTTGTGAATCTGACCTTTAACTATCTGCTGATTTATGGAAAATTCGGCTTTCCGAGGATGGGAGTTGCCGGAGCCGCTGCTGCCACAGTGCTGTCTAGGTATGTGGAGGCTGTTATTGTGCTTGTGTGGACGCATACGCACACACAGAAGAATCCTTATATTGTAGGCATGTACCGGACGCTTAGAATTCCGCCCAGGCTGGTGAAGGAAATTATTGTAAAGGGAACGCCGCTGCTTCTCAATGAAACCCTGTGGGCAGCTGGCATGGCTATGCTGATGCAGTGCTATTCTGTGCGCGGATTGAATGTGGTGGCAGGGATGAACGTGTCTAATACCATTGGAAATTTGTTTAATGTAGTATTTATTGCTCTGGGAGATTCGGTTGCCATTGTAGTGGGACAGCTTTTGGGGGCCGGAAAAATGAAGGAGGCAAGGGAGACAGATACAAAGATGATTGCTTTCTCTGTTATGTGCTGCACAGGAGTGGCTGTTGTGATGCTTATCATTGCGCCGCTGTTTCCAAGGCTGTATAATATTAATGAAGAAAGCCGCACGCTGGCAAGACATTTTATCATGGTTTCCGCTGTTTTTATGCCGCAGAATGCATTTCTTCATGCAGCCTATTTTACGCTGCGCTCAGGAGGAAAAACCATTGTCACATTTCTCTTTGACAGCGTGTTTATCTGGTGCGTAAGCGTCAGCTTGGCCTATTGCCTGAGCCGCTTTACTGCCCTGGATGTGATGGTGATTTATATTCTGGTGCAGCTGGCAGATTTAATCAAGTGTGTGATTGGATTTATTCTGGTGAAAAAGGGAGTATGGCTGCAGAACATTGTGGCACGGGAAGCCTAAAGGGAGAAAGAATATGGAAAAAACAATGAAAGAGCTTTGTTCGTGGGCGGGAATTCCTGAGAAATTTGCGGCAGAGCTGCACAAATTGGACAGAGACTTTTGCTATGAGAGTGTTCAGGAGGAAAGGATGGGACTTCTGATTCCTGAAAAATGGGAAACAGCCAGAGCAAGGCTCAGGGAAAAGCTTGAGCCGGATGAGAGGGGAATGAAAATTCTGGCATGTATGCTAAGATGCATGGAAGAGTCCAGACGGCTTTATGAGGAAAAAGGGATTTCAGAAAAGATTTTTATAGACACTATGGGATGTTTTGGAAGATTTGTCAGGGAGCATAAGGCAAGCTACGGGATATATGGCTTTGACAGAGATTTCTGGGTCAGCAGGCAGCTTTCTC
This sequence comes from Eubacteriales bacterium, assembly GCA_030537135.1. GTDB lineage: Bacteria > Bacillota > Clostridia > Lachnospirales > Lachnospiraceae > Blautia_A. The sequence goes on from JAUNOP010000046.1 coordinate 8,314, forward strand.
TGAAACTGTTTCGGATAGGAGAGCTGGAATATGAGATGACAGAGAGAGAGGGAGCGTGTGTAATCAGTATGCACATTCCCTCAGACTGCGTGCTGACACCGGAGAACTGGAAAAAATCCTGTGAATTATCCAGACAATTTTTTCAGAGATTCTATCCAGAGTGGGCTGGCAAGTCCTATGTGTGCAGCTCATGGCTGCTCAGCCCTGCGCTTTTGGGGCTTCTGGGAGAGGAGTCGAATATTCTGAAATTCCAGAAGGCCTTTGAGATTATTTCCTGGGATAAGGAGGAGAAGGAATTCCTGGAGTGGGTATTTAAGAGAAAAGATTTGCCGTTTGAGGCTCTTGCGGAGAATACTTCGCTTCAAAGAAAAATGAAGGCTCTCCTTCTCTCCGGCGGGAAAGTAGGGGAAGCCTTCGGTGTTCTCAGAGATAGCGCCACAGGTGATAAACACATCTATACGTAATAAATATAATTTTCCTTGCGCGGCTTTGCAGCAGGGGCGGCTCCATCCGGGTAGCCGAGAATGCAGTGACCGATTCCTTCATAGTCGCCCTCAATGCCCCAGGATTTCAGAAGAGCCTTGCCTTCGGGACTTTCAAATTCTTCCTTGGCGCGGTGAATCCAGCAGCTTCCCAGTCCAAGAGTGTGGGCGGCAAGCATCATATTTCCCATGACTAGACTGCCGTCATAGAGATAGGTTCCTCTGGTCTTGTCAGCAAGCACGACCAGAACAACAGGAGCGCCGTAGAATGGGTCTGAAGAAACGCCCATGACTGCGGCGTTCATTTTTGAAAGCTGGTCTCTGGTGTCCTTGTCTGTGACTGCGACAATAATGGGAGACTGCATTCCCATCCCTGTTGCTGCATAGGTTCCGGCCTCTGCCACAGCCTTTACAAGCTCGGCGGGAACAGCGTCTGATTTGTATTTTCGGATGCTGCGTCTGGTTTTCATCTGTTCAAGTGTATCTGGCATGATTGTATCCTCCTTATTTTTGCTTCTTGATAATGTGATATTGGCGTCAAAGGGCAGAATGCATCAGACTTGTGACCTTTTGACACTGGTATCATAATGTCATTGTATCACAAATCAGACTTCTTTGAAAGCGGCCAGGGCTATTTATATTTTTTACTCATGGAAAAGCCTCGGCCGCTTACCTCTGTTACCTTGCTTATCACGATAAAGCATTCCGGGTCAATGTTCTTGGCGAGCTTTTGCATTTTGGGAAGCTCCCGGTTAGACACCACGCTGAACACGACATAGGTCTGCTGGTGAAGATAGCCGCCTTCTCCGCAGAGAAGCGTACATCCCCTGTCAATCTGCTGCAAAATGGCGTCTGCGATTTCTCTGGATTTGGGGCTGACGATTTTCAGCTCTGTTTTGCTTGTACCCATCATGATGACTCTGTCAGTGACTGTAGAGTAGATCATCATCAGCAGGATGCCGTATAATATTTCCTCTGAAGGACTGTAAATCAGCTGTACGAGCAGAATACAGGTGTCAAAGAGATAGAGTCCAAAGGAAACAGGAAGCTTAAAATATCGGTTGAGCAGAAGCGGAGGAATGTCCATTCCTCCGGTAGAGGCGCCGGCCCGTATGACAATGCCAAGCCCCAGGCCGATTCCAAGCCCGGAAAAAATGGTACAGACAATAGGATCTGTGGAAATCACGTAATCGCCCAGGAGCTTTGTATAAAGCTCAAGAAACAAGGGATATAAAAAGGAACTCAGCACAGTGGTCATTGCAAACTGCCTGCCAAGGAAAATGAGACCGATAAGCAGCATAAAAAGATTGAAAACCAAAATAAAAGCAGACATATTAATGTCAAAAAAATAGGCTACGGACAGGGCAATGCCTGTAGTTCCGCCTATGATAAGGCCGCTCGGCAGGAAAAACAGCTTGATTGCCAGCGCATAGATGGCGTTGCCCAGAAAAACTGTTAAAATAGATAAGAGAAATGGTCGCAGCTTATTATGTTCCCACATGTGAACCTGCTGCTCAAAATGTGGTAAAGCGGACATTACATATCTTTGAGCAGACTCTCCTTTCTTTAAATTTTCGTACCTGCGCAAAAGGCTTCTTTGCCTTTGTGCGCAGCTTTTTAGTATCAGAGGAGTCAAAATACCTTTTGACTCTAACATCATCTTATATTGAACTATACATTTACTTGCAGGGAATGTCAAGAAAAACAGGACTTCTGATATTCCTACTGCGTTATTTTGCTTATTGTTTATGTGCGGCTGTTCTGCGAGGCGTTTCCGTGCTTTTGGCACGGATATTGAGAAATATTAACTTATCGACTAATTTCTTTTTCTGTGATATGATAATGAAGGTATTGAGAGTATGCCGCAAATATTATCATAAATAACAGAAAGGGGCATTTTCGATGCATAATACATCAGAAAATAAACCAGGCAAAATAAAAAAACACATTAATATAGGTCTTCTGGCGCATGTGGATGCAGGAAAGACAACGCTCGCCGAGACTCTCCTCTATCTGGCCGGCGCAATCCGAAAGCCTGGGCGTGTGGACTACGGGGATGCTTTTCTGGACACCTATGACATGGAAAAGGCCAGAGGAATCACCATTTTTTCAAAGCAGGCGCAGCTTTCTCTGGAAAATGCGGATATCACTCTTCTGGATACCCCTGGTCATGTGGATTTTTCAGCAGAAATGGAGCGCACGCTGCAGATTCTGGACTATGCGATTCTGGTTATCAGCGGCGCAGACGGAGTACAGGGACATGCGCAGACTCTGTGGAGACTCTTAAAAAGATATGAGATTCCTACATTTCTCTTTATCAACAAGATGGACCAGACGGGAACGGACAGAGAGGCTCTGATGAAGGAGCTGAAGAAAAGGTTCGGAGATTCCTGCGTGTGTTTTTCTCCATTGCCTGATAAAGAGGAATTTTATGAAAATGTGGCTGTGTGCGATGAGAAGCTTCTGGAGAGCTACCTGGAAAACGGAAACATAGACACAGGAGATATTGCGCGCCTGATTGCTCTGAGGCAGATATTTCCCTGCTATTTTGGCTCTGCCCTTAAAATTCAGGGCGTGCGGGAGCTTGTGCAGGGCATAGAAGCGTATACCTGCGCAATTCGCTATCCAGATGAATTCGGAGCAAGGGTATTTAAAATTGCCAGGGACGAGCAGGGAAACCGTCTTACTTATCTCAAGGTGACGGGCGGAACACTCAAGGTCAAGATGCCTCTTACCAACAGGAATGCAAACGCACACACACAGGACGAGGATATCTGGGAGGAGAAGGCAGATCAGCTCCGCGTGTATTCGGGCGCAGGCTATGAGCTGGTAAAGGAAGCTTTGGCAGGAAGCATCTGCGCGGTCACGGGGCTTTCGAGGACGCGCTGCGGACAAGGGCTTGGAAGGGAAGCAGAGGCAGAGCTTCCTCTTCTGGAGCCGGTTCTGACCTATCGGATTGAGCTTCCAAAGGGCTGCGATGTACATCCGATGTTCCTGAAGCTTCTTCAGCTTGAGGAGGAAGAGCCGGAGCTTCATCTGGTATGGAACGAGCGATTGCAGGAAATCCACGCTCAGGTTATGGGCGAGGTGCAGATAGAAATTCTGAGGGATTTGATATATAAGCGCTTTGGTGTTCTGGTAGAATTTGGCACAGGGAGCATTGTATACAAAGAAACCATCAAGGCTCCTGTGGAGGGAGTCGGACACTTTGAACCGCTTCGCCATTATGCAGAGGTTCATCTTCTTCTGGAACCAGGAGAGAGAGGAAGCGGACTTGAATTTTCCAGCGTGTGCAGTGAGGACATTCTGGATAAGAACTGGCAGAGGTTGATTCTCACTCATCTGGAGGAAAAAGCGCACAGGGGTGTTCTGACAGGCTCAGAAATTACAGATATGAGAATTGTGCTTCTCATTGGGCGGGCGCACCAGAAGCACACAGAGGGAGGCGATTTCAGACAGGCTACCTATCGGGCAGTGCGTCAGGGACTGATGAAGGCGGAGACGGTGCTTTTGGAGCCAGTATATGAGTTTCGGCTGGAGGTACCCACAGAAAATGTGGGAAGGGCGCTGTCAGACCTTGAGAGAATGCATGCCGACTTTCAGCCGCCTGAGCTTGAGGGGGAGCTTTCAGTTCTCACAGGCTGTGCGCCGGTCAATACTATGGGAGGCTATCAGAAGGAGGTTGTGGCTTATACAAGGGGAAGAGGAAGACTCTTCTGCAGTCTGAAGGGATATCAGCCCTGCCATAATCAGGACGAGGTTGCAGCGGCCAGAGCCTATGATGCAGACGCAGATACAGAGAACCCTTCCAGCTCTGTGTTCTGCGCCCATGGAGCCGGTTTCCTTGTAAGCTGGGATGAGGTGGAGACTTATATGCACCTGGAAAGCCCTCTGAAGCAGAATCAAAAGGAAGATCCTGCGCAGGAGGCTGCCTTGCCTCGTTCTTCCTATAGAGGATATTCTGGCTCATACGCAGATGACAAGGAATTGGAGGAGATTTTTACCCGCACCTTTGGTCCTGTGAAGAGAGAGAGGAATCTTTTTACAAAAACCAGGGATTTTAGTCCGGCTCCTTCTCCTGTGAAGACAAGAAGGACAGAGGCCAGAGAGGAATATCTCCTTGTAGACGGCTATAATATTATTTTTTCCTGGGATGAGCTTCGGGAGCTGGCAGAGCTTGATATCCAGAGCGCCAGGGATAAGCTGATGGATATTTTGTCTGACTATCAGGGCTATAGGAAGATGACCTTGATTTTGGTCTTTGACGCCTACAAGGTTCAGGGCGGCAAGGAAACCGTGGAAAAATACCACAATATTTTTGTGGTCTATACCAAAGAAGCGGAGACAGCAGACCAATATATAGAAAAGACCGTACATAGAATCGGAAGACAGTATCAGGTAACAGTAGCCACCTCAGATGGCCTGGAGCAGGTCATTATTCTGGGACAAGGAGCTGTACGTCTGTCAGCCTCAGGGCTTCTTGAGGAGATTAGGGAGGCCAGAAGGGAAATGAGAAAGGAATACCTTGGAGCCTCCAGAGGAGGAAAAACCTATCTGTTTGACAGCTTGTCAGAGGAAATGGCGGGACTTATGGAGGAGGTGCGTCTGGGAAAGCGGAGCCTGGATGAGAGCAAAGGAAAAAAAGAAGGGAAAAAGTGAAAAGAAACGGATAAATGAGATAAGGCAAAGAAAGATAAAGGAAAGAAAGATAAGGATGGCAGCAGGAGGAATAATGATATGCATACAATTTTGAGTACATGTCTGTGGCTGTATTTAGTGGCGGCAAACACATTTGCTTTTGTGCTTTTTGGAATAGATAAACAGAGAGCAAGACAGGGGAGATGGAGAATATCGGAGAGAATGCTTTTGACTGCGGCGGTGCTGGGAGGAAGTCTGGGAGCTTTGGCAGGGATGTATTTCTTTCACCACAAGACAAGGAAGAGGGGTTTCTATATAGGAATTCCCACGATTCTGGTGCTGGAGGCTTTGGGAGCCGCGGGACTTTGGTACTGGCTTTGACAAAAAAGAAGTGATGACATCGGGGTCAAAAGATATTTGTACCCCTGGTGTCAAGTGATGGAAAGTGAGGAAATAGAATCATGAGAGAACAGCTTACAAAAAGAGATGTGGAAAAAATTCAGCAGGAAATTGAACACCGCAAGCTGGTGGTCAGGAAGGAGGCGATCGAGGCTGTCAAGGAAGCCAGGGCGCAGGGAGATTTGAGTGAAAACTTTGAATATTATGCAGCAAAACGCGACAAAAATAAGAATGAAAGTCGTATCCGATATTTGGAGAGAATGCTCAAGACAGCAGAAATTGTTTCAGAGGATTCCAGAGAGGACGAGGTAGGAATGAATAATACAGTGGTTTTGTACTTTGAGGATGATGATGAGACAGAAACCTATAAGCTGGTTACGTCTATCAGGGGAAATTCTCTGGAAAACCGAATCAGCATAGAATCTCCTATCGGAAAGGCGATTCTGGGACACAAGGCTGGGGAGCGAGTGTATGTGAAGGTAAACGAAAATGCAGGCTATTATGTGACAATTCAGTCCATAGACAAAACAGAGGATGAGAGCGAAGAAATCAGAAGCTTTTAGGTCTCCTGGGCGAGAGGGCGCCACAGCGCAGAGCATAAGGAAAGGAAGGTCGAGAAAATGAGAAGTCCGCTGACAACACTGTGCTATCTGGAAAGGGATGGCAAATATCTGATGATGCACAGAGTAAAAAAGGAGAAGGACATCAATAAGGATAAATGGGTTGGCGTGGGCGGCCATTTTGAGTATGAGGAAAGCCCGGAAGAATGCCTGCTCAGAGAGGTAAAGGAGGAGACTGGCTATACGCTCACCTCCTGGAGCTTTCGGGGAATCGTAACCTTTGTCTCAGGAAAAGGGCTTACAGAATATATGTGTCTGTATACAGCCGACGGATTTGAGGGAGAGCCCTCTGTATGCGAAGAGGGAGAGCTGGTATGGATAGACAAGGAGGAGGTGCTGAAGCTGAATATCTGGGAGGGGGATAAGATTTTCTTCCGTCTCCTCAATGAGAACACCCCCTTTTTCTCCTTAAAGCTTGCTTATGACAGAGAAGGAACCCTTCTCTCTGCCGTATTAAACGGAAATCCTCTTCCTCTCCAAAAGCCCTCCTTTTAAGGGGAAGGCGGACGGATGAAAAAGAAGGCGGCTTTGCAGGTAAGGATGAGGCGCTTCCTCCTTACCCGCAAAGCTGTAGGTATTTTCCTATTTATTCATAACATAGGGTTCGTCTGCCGGATATCCGCCGGCTGCCTTCTGCATACCTCTGGGAATGGCGTCCTTGGAGGTTTTCCAGTCTGCGTCTTTATTTCTATAATCGAATTTATCACAGAACCAGTCCAGATCATCGGTAACTCTCTGAATATTTTCCAGCATAAGAGGAAAAAGAATATCATAGAATTCCTTTTTTTCCTTATCTGAAAGGACCGTCTCTCCTGCCTCCACCAGGTCTCCGAAATGTGGAATGCAGAAGCCCTTGCAGTTCTTTACCATCTCTCGAAATTCCTGGCTTTTGCGGAATAAATCAAAGAAGGTATCCAGATATCTGGCATAGGTATTGGTATAGAAATTGCAGATATAACAGGAGGATTCCTGCTCCCTCACCCATGCGCCGATAGAGGTTTTGGGAGCCTCTGCGCCGGGTTTCACCTTTTTGAAATGATTGAGCATAGAAGCCCTGGCAGGAGAAAACATTTTAATCTGCTCCTGCAAATCCTTGCATTTTTTTTGGAAATGCGTCTTTAAAATGAGGCCTGTGCCGAGGCGGTTGCCATACTCATACATTTTCTTATAATGCGTTCTGCAAAAGCCGGCCTTGTCTGTCTCTGCCCGGATATCATCTTCCATATAGGAAGCGCCGGCGCCCAGAACAAAATCCATGGTATGCTGCTCAAGCTGCCGTTCAATAAAACAAAAAGCACATTCATCGTTTGCCTTAAAGGCGTCCATAAGTGGTATTGTATACAGTTTTTCTTTCATGTAAAAACCTCCCCTTGATAGCTGCGCCAGAGCTTCCTGTCAAAGCACGCCGCAGAGGCCCCTGTCCGCTTATAAGTACGGTCTGTCAGAGCGTTTCTCCTGGAGAAGACGGTAATGCTTTGCTTTGTAACTGGCGGTGTTCTGTTCACGAGATATTTGCAGATGATTTATCGGATTTGTCCAAGAAATGAGCAAATCCCCTGCAAGAGGCTGCGCATATATCTCAATCTCTTTACAGAGTAACACAAAAGAGAGAAAAAAGATAGAAAAACCTGATAGAGTATTTTACATTTGATGGAAAATAAGATAAAATACGGATGGGAGGGAAATATGAGAAAAACAAAAGAGGAACCTGGCGAGAACCAAAGAAAATATGAAGAAAAATACAGGAAACTGGGAAAGAATATTGCCCATTATCGCAAACAGGCTCGTATGTCTCAGCTGCAGCTTGCGGAGGCTGTGGATATCAGCAGGACGCATATGAGCAACATTGAGGCAAGCGGAGTTACGGTTGCTGTTTCTCTGGAGCTTTTGTATAAGTTTGCAAGTGTGTTGGGAGTAAATGTAAAGACGCTTCTGGAAAGTCCAAATGATTTGGAATAAGAGTGCTTTTGCTGCTGTCTGCGCCTCTAAAAAGCAGCCAGCAGAAATTTTCCTCTGGAAAAGGGAGAAAATTTATGGTAAGTTATTACTAACTACGAGAGCAAAGGAGAAAAAGCATGAGCGTACTATGTGTAGGAGATTTAAGAGCAGAGAGAGGAGAGAAGACTTCTGGATATGTGCAGATTCATGGAGCAGACTTTGGAATTCCTGTTACTTTGATTTGCGGCGCACAGGAGGGAAAGACAGTGCTGATATCAGGCGGTGTTCACAATGCGGAATATGTGGGAATACAGGCTGCCATGGAGCTTGCAGACGAGCTGAATCCCAGGGAGGTTATCGGAAACATTATCATTATCCGTCTGATGAACCGCACTGGTTTTGAACGCCGCACCATGAGCGTTGTTTATGAGGACGGAAAAAATTTGAACCGTGAATTCCCCGGAAGTGCCGGCGGAACGCTTGCAGAGAGAATCTGCTATACAGTAGAAAATATGTTTCTGAGGCAGGCAGATTACTACATAGATCTGCACTGTGGAGATGGATTTGAGGGACTGGTTTCTTATGTGTACTGTCAGGGAGCAGCAGCCCCAGAGGTAGTGAAAAAGAGCCGTGAAATGGCAGAGATTGCCCATGTGGATTATCTGGTGGAGTCATCCCTGGGAAGGGGAGGCGCTTATAATTATGCGGGAAGCATGGGGATTCCAGGCATTCTGCTGGAAAGGGGCTGCAGCTCCCTGTGGTGCAAGGACCTGGTGGAGGAGGATAAGCATGATGTGCGCAATATTCTCCGATATCTGGGAGTTTTGGAGGGAAAGCCTCACAGACATGGAAAGCCTCCGATCGATGTGGGCGAGGTTATCTATGAGGATGCAGGACATTCTGGGTGCTGGTATCCGACCAGGCAGCCAGGAGAGACCTTCCGAAAGGGGGAAATTCTTGGGAAAATCTGCGATTATTTTGGAAATGTGCTTGAGATATGCACAGCTAAAAAGGACGGCGTTATTTTATATGAGACCATCAGCCTGTGCATTATGAGAGGGACGCCTATGATTGCATATGGAAGCTGGGATGAGGAGACAATGGGAAAAATCGTGAAGCAGTGCGCAGTGTGCGGAAACGACCACGACGCCCACCATACCCATCTTCATTGTTGACAGAGGAAACAGACAGGATTCGCCCTTTGGCGAAAACACCTCGCAGAATAGTTCCTGTGAACAGTAACCTGTGTATCTTAGAAAAAACAAGGAATTAAAAAAATATATTGCATTTTTATACATGTTCATGTAAAATGTAAAAAAATAAAACGGCGATTTTTTTCGGCCGGGTTCTTAAATTTGTTTAGAAAACACCGATTACGAAGATGTATCGCAATGGGTGTTTTTTTCTCTGTATAGGGAAAAGAATAAAAGGCAGCTATATGGTTATGAGCAAGTAGCGAAGCGGATTGCGAATATCTGCTTGACTTGCCGCCGAGCAGCTCATAAAGAAAGATGGAGGTAGAGAAATGACAGACAATGAAATGATGGTTTTGGAAGAAATGGGTCCCCTCAAGGAGGATATGCTGGTTTTGCAGGAGGAGCTGATGAAAAATCATCGCATTAACCCCAATCTTTATGTTGAGTATGATGTAAAGAGAGGACTTCGCGATTCTGCCGGAAAGGGCGTACTGACCGGTCTTACAGAGATTTCCGATGTGTGTGCATATAACCTGATTAACGGGCGTATGATTCCAGCAGAAGGAAGCCTGTATTACCAGGGAATCAATGTATATGATATTGTATCTGGATTAAATGGAAGAAGATTCGGCTTTGAAGAGACCATTTATCTGCTTCTGTTTGGAAAGCTTCCGAATCAGAGGGAGCTGGACATGTTTATTAATGTCCTGTTTGAACTGGAAAATCTGGGAGGACGCTTTGTGCGCGATGTGGTCATGAAGGCTTCCAATGCCAATATGATGAACTCCATGCAGAGATGCATTCTCACACTTTATACTTATGATGAAAATGCAGAGGATATCTCTCCTATGAATGTACTGCGTCAGTGCCTGGAGCTGATTGCAAAGCTTCCGATGATTTCCGTGTATTCCTATCATGCTTACCGTCACTTCCGAAAGGATGACACTCTCTTTATCCGCAATCCGCAGAAGGGTCTTTCCTTTGCAGAGAATATACTTCTTATGCTCCGTCCAGACGGACAGTATACAGAGCTGGAGGCAAAGGTTCTGGATATTGCGCTTATTCTTCATGCAGAGCATGGTGGCGGAAACAACTCTACCTTTACCACCCATGTTGTGACCTCTTCAGGCACAGATACCTATTCCTCTATGGCAGCCTCCATTGGCTCCCTGAAGGGACCCCGCCATGGCGGCGCAAACCTGAAGGTACAGAACATGTTTGCCGACATCAAGGCGCATGTTTCTGACTGGACAAATGAAGAGGAGGTAACAGCCTATCTGAAAAAGATTCTGAACAAGGAGGCCTTTGACAAATCTGGACTCATTTATGGTATGGGACACGCAGTGTACACGCTGTCTGACCCTCGTGAGGTTATTCTGAAGAAATTTGCCAAAAAGCTTGCCGAGGAGAAGGGACTCATGGATGAGTTTGCCCTCTATGAGCTGGTGGAGCGTCTGGCAGGAACCCTGATTATGGAGCAGAGAAAGATGTTCAAGAATGTGTGCGCAAATGTGGACTTTTACAGCGGCTTTGTGTACAGTATGCTCGGAATCCCGGAGGAGCTGTTCACCCCGATTTTTGCCATTGCCCGTATTCCAGGATGGAGTGCGCATCGTCTGGAGGAGCTGATTAATGCAAATAAGATTATCCGCCCTGCTTATAAATATGTGGGACATCATGCGCAGTTCCACTCTATTGATGAGAGATAGGATTGCAGATGAATACGGAGAACATGCAGGAGAAAGAAGCCTGGAACCTTTCATTTTGACTAACTGCGCGTCTGATTCGTTACTTCTGGTAATGAGTCAGACGCGCAAATTTTTCATGAAAAAGACAGAACAAATGTTTACTGGAGCAGATGCATATGGTATGATATAAGAAATAAGCAGAATAAATGAGGTGAAAAAAACATGTCAAAAGTAAAAATGATGTCGTATCATAATACTTGACACTTCTGCTTTACGGCTCGAAGAAACACGCCAAAGATGTCCGGTTCACTGCGTTCACAGCAACACGCTTCGCGATGCACAGAGATGCGGCATTTCGCGCCGATCTCAGGATTTTCGCGCCAGAGGCACGAAAACACCTTGCAGAATAGTGGCCCGGAGCAGTAATCCCGGTTGGACGTTTTACAACTTTTTTGTAAATAAGGATTGACAAATCCCTTTTTCAGGAATATAATATAACCAACATATGAACGATTGTTCAAATGAACAGTTTTACAAAAAAGAAAGGAAAAGACATCATGAAAAAAACATACAAGATTGAGGTAGACTGTGCAAACTGTGCAAACAAGATGGAGGAAGCGGCCAACAAGACCGCAGGCGTGAAGAAAGCGACTGTGAACTTTATGACTCTGAAAATGGCGGTTGAGTTTGAGGAGGGCGCAGAGCCAAAGGCAGTGATGAAGGATGTTCTGAAGAACTGCAAGAAGGTAGAGGACGACTGCGAGATTTATTTATAATTTTCAAACGCCGCTTTTTGTGTACGGATTCGTTCACTGGCGGCGTTTTTTGAGGAGGATACTTATGAATAAGAAGCAAAAGAAGGTGTTGATTCGGATTCTTGCGGCAGCAGCTCTTATGATTCTGATTGAACTGCTTCCTGTTGAGGGTTATCTGAAGCTTGGCTTATATATGGTTCCCTATCTCACCATTGGTTATGATATTTTGAAGAAGGCCTGGAAGGGCATCCGAAACAAGCAGGTGTTTGATGAGAACTTCCTGATGGCGGTCGCTACCATAGGCGCTATCATTCTGGGAGAATATACAGAGGGCGTGGCAGTTATGCTCTTTTACCAGGTAGGCGAGCTGTTTCAGAGCTATGCAGTGGGAAAGAGCAGAAGAAATATCAGCGAGCTCATGGATATCCGTCCGGACTATGCGAATATAGAAGGAGAGGACGGTTCTCTGGAGCAGGTAGATCCTGACGAGGTAGAGATAGGGACAATTATTGTTGTTCAGCCAGGAGAGAAGATTCCTATTGACGGTGTGATTGTGGAGGGAAGAAGCAGTCTGAACACCAGCGCCCTCACAGGTGAGAGCCTTCCGAGAGAGGCTGGAGAGGGAGATGAGGTAATCAGCGGCTGCATCAATATGTCCGGTCTTCTTAAGATTCGTACAAGTAGGGAGTTTGGAGAATCTACGGTGTCAAAAATCCTTGATTTGGTAGAAAACGCAAGCTCCAAGAAATCAAAATCCGAGAATTTTATTTCCAAATTTGCGAGATATTATACACCGGCGGTCTGCTATGGGGCAGTGGCTCTGGCAATTGTGCCGCCGCTTGTCCGAATGCTCGTGATGGGGGTCTCTCCCCAGTGGAGTGACTGGATTCTGCGCGCCCTGACCTTCCTGGTTATCAGCTGCCCCTGTGCTTTGGTTATCAGTATTCCGCTCAGCTTTTTTGCAGGAATCGGAGGAGCCAGCAATGCGGGTGTGCTGGTGAAGGGGTCTAACTACCTGGAGGCTCTCTCTGAGGCAAAGTACATTGTGTTTGATAAGACAGGAACCATGACGCAGGGAGTCTTTGAGGTGAGCGGCGTTCATCATGCAAAGATGGATGAAGAGAGGCTCCTGGAATATGCGGCCCTGGCAGAGAGCTATTCTTCTCATCCAATCAGCAAGAGTCTGCAGAAGGCCTACGGCAGACCTCTGGATAAGAGCAGAGTTGCAGATATCGAGGAAATCAGCGGCCATGGAGTGACTGCAAAGGTGGATGGAGTAACAGTGGCAGCAGGAAACGGTAAGCTTATGAAACGGCTTGGAATTGCTTATGATGAGTGCCACAGCGTAGGAACGATTGTGCATATGGCGGTTGACGGCTCCTATGCGGGGCATATTGTGATAGCAGATTTGCTTAAGCCAACGGCAAAGGAGGCTATTCGTGAACTCAAGAAGGCAGGCATGAAGAAAATCGTGATGCTCACCGGAGACATGAAGCGCGTGGCTGAGGAGACGGCAAAGGAGCTTGGAATTGACGAGGTCTACAGTGAATTACTTCCAGGAGATAAGGTTTCCAGAGTAGAGCAGCTCCTTCACGAAAAGCCTGAGAAGGAAAAGCTCGCGTTTGTGGGAGACGGAATCAATGATGCGCCTGTTCTGTCAAGGTCAGACATTGGAATCGCCATGGGAGCGCTTGGCTCAGACGCTGCCATTGAGGCCGCGGACATTGTGCTTATGGATGATGACCCACTGAAGATTGCGAAGGCTATCAAGATTTCAAAGAAATGTATTCGTATTGTTTATGAGAACATTTATTTTGCGATTGGAATTAAGATACTTTGTCTTGCACTGGGAGCAGTGGGAATTGCTAATATGTGGTTTGCTATTTTTGCAGATGTAGGGGTTATGGTTCTGGCGGTTCTGAATGCAATCCGGACGCTGTATGTGAAAAACCTGTAGGAAGCGCGCCAGACAGGTCTCTCAGGAAAGAGGAAAATAATGTGCAGGCAGAGTTTGTGAGCAGCCGACATCAGACAGAGCTTTCCGAAAAGAAGAAGATAAAAAATAGTATGCTGGCGGCAGTCTGTGAGGAGCTAACACCAGGAAGGAGTTCCGGAAAGGCAGAACGGAAAAAATGAACGGCCTCGAACAGGAAGCTTGTCTTAGCGAGGCTTATGGAAAAGTAGAAAAGAAAGCGGGTGAGGAATATGATACAGAATGGAATTGAACAGTGTGATACAGTGGAAATCCATACAGAACTTGTAAAGCTTGTGAATGAGAAGATGCCAAAGGAAGAGGAACTGTATGATCTTGCGGAGCTGTTCAAGGTGTTTGGTGATTCTACGCGCATTCGGATTTTATTTGTTTTATTTGAAGCGGAGGTGTGCGTGTGCGACCTTGCACAGGCTCTGCATATGACGCAGTCTGCAGTTTCCCACCAGCTGAGAATTCTGAAGCAGAATAAGCTGGTGAGAAGCAGAAGGGAGGGGAAATCTGTGTTTTACTCTCTGGCCGATAGTCATGTGCGGACGATTATTGACCAGGGAAGAGAGCATATTGAGGAGGAATGAAAAGCAGAAGGAATGTTGACAGAAAACTTTCTGCTGATTATACTTATCCTATGGAAACAGCCTGACTGCCGGATAAGAAGAAAGGAAAGAAAAGAGAAGGGGGAGCTTTCCAGAGAAGGTTCCTCCTTTTTTCAGGGCGGTTATACTGAAAATGGATAGAAAGAAGGATACAGACATATGATACCTGAAAGACTTGAACGCTTAAGACAGGAGATGGAGAAGAGAGGCATTGACGTTTACATTGTGCCGACAGCAGACTTCCACCAGTCCGAGTATGTGGGAGAGCATTTCAAAGCAAGAGCATTCATCACCGGCTTTACCGGCTCTGCCGGAACAGCGATTATCACAAAGACAGAGGCCGGCCTGTGGACGGACGGACGCTATTTTGTACAGGCGGGCTTGCAGCTTCGCGGCACAACGGTTACTCTCTATAAGATGGGAGAGGAAGGGGTTCCCACTGTGGAGGAGCATCTGAGGAACACTCTGAAGGAGGGCGGCTGCCTGGGCTTTGACGGAAGAGTCGTCAGCACAAAGGAAGGAAGGGAGTTTGCCGCCATTGTTTCGGAAAAGAGTGGTTCTCTGTATACCAGGGAGGATCTTGTAGATCTCATCTGGAGCAGCCGTCCCCCGCTTTCCAGAGAGCCAATGACAGTTCTTGATGAAAAATATGCAGGCAAGAGCATCGGAGACAAGCTTGCTGCCCTGCGCAGAGCCATGAAGGATAAGGGGGCGCAGGAACACCTTATCTCTTCCCTGTATGATATTGCATGGCTTTTGAACATAAGAGGAGGAGATATCCGCCATGTTCCTGTTGTCCTTTCGTATCTTTCACTCACACAGGACAGGTGTCTGTGGTTTCTCCAGAAGGAGATTGTGACAGAGAAAATCCAGGCCTATCTGGATGAAAACGGTGTGGAAATCCGTTCTTATGATGAATTTTATGATTATGTAAGGACAATCCCGCAAGGCACTGCCGTGCTTTTGGACCCGTCTGTGATAAATTATCGTATCTGCACCTCTCTGCCTGAGAATACAAAGCTTATAGAGGCGCAGGATCCATCTGTTCTTATGCGTTCTGTCAAGAATGAGACAGAGGTAGAGAATACCAGAAAAGCGCATGTTAAGGATGCAGTGGCTATGTGCAAATTTATGTACTGGCTGAAAAATAACATAGGCAAGATTCCCATGACAGAGATTTCTGTCTCTGATTATCTGGAGGGACTGCGCAGAGAGCAGGAGGGCTTTCTTGACCTTAGCTTTGACACAATCAGTGCTTATGCAGAGCATGGAGCTATCTGCCACTACAGTGCAGCTCCTGAGAGCAATAAGGAGCTGCATCCAGAGGGCTTTCTCCTTGTGGATTCTGGCGGACACTACCTGGAGGGAACCACAGACATTACCAGAACCTTTGCTCTGGGAGAGCTGACAGAGGAAATGCGGGCGAATTTCACCAGAGTATGCCGCGCGAATATGAATCTGGCAAATGCCCGTTTTCTCTATGGCTGCACAGGACGGAACCTGGACTATATTGCAAGAGAGCCGCTCTGGGAAGCTGGTCTTGACTATAAGCATGGAACAGGACATGGCGTCGGCTATGTTCTGAATGTCCATGAGGGACCGCAGTCCTTCCGGTGGAAGCTTGTTCCGGGAACTCCTGAGCAGTGTCTGGAGGAGGGAATGATCACCACAGATGAACCTGGAATTTATCTGGAGGGAAGATACGGAATCCGCACAGAGAATGAGCTGGTGTGCAGAAAAGGCGAGAAGAATGAGTACGGACAGTTTATGTATTTTGAAAATATCACCTATGTTCCTATTGACCTGGACGCCATAGATCCTGAGCAAATAACCGGCACAGAAAAAAGAAGACTGAATGAATACCATGCCAGGGTGTATGAGACAATTGCTCCTTATCTTACGGAAGAAGAGGCTTTGTGGCTGAAAAAATATACCAGAGCCATTTAACAAGGCTTTTGCAGATAAAAGCATTTTCAAAGACAGATGAGACACCTCAAAAAGAGGTATGTGAATTTCGGCAGAACTCACATACCTCTTTTTCCTATACCTGTATTCTGTCTGCAACCTCATTTCCGAGAACAATCCGTCTGTCCTCAAAGCGGATAATGAGACAACTCTTGTATTTCTGCAAAACCTGAATCACACTTCCCTCATGAATTTGAAATGCCCGCATCTTTTCCAGAGCCTCTGGCAGGCCGAACATCCATTTAATGGTGTAAATATTTCCCTGTTCTGCTTTTGATAATGGCTGCATAAAATACCTCCTTCCAATGCCGCTTTTCTGACGTGTTTTACAATCCCCATATCCCCATAAACAGAAAAGAGACATTTCTTTCTTTTTTTATTGTATAGGTCAGGACTGCGGTTAGTCAATGGCAATGTTGTATTCTTAAGTATTATCAAAAGAATGCATTATTATAGTAATGATTTTTAATTTTGCCGGTGACGAATATGAATTTTCATGTTATATTAGAAAATATCATAATTATAAACAAAATCGTGGGATACACGGGGTTAGTTCGCGTATGATAAGGAGGTTTTTAGAATGGATAACAGAGAACGGAGAGATTTAGGATTAGCGTATATTTCGGATGCAGCTGTGATGGAGGAGCAGAAGGTGTGCAGGAGAATTCTCCAGAGACTGAACACAGTGGATCGTTCGGATTTTGAGGAGATTTCCAGGATTGTGAAGGAACTGCTTGGAAAATCAGAAGGGGCTTTTATCAACCCGCCGTTTTATTGCGACTATGGCTCCCACATTGAGGTGGGAAAAAACTTCTTTGCCAATTATAACTGCATGATAATTGACGTGGCAAAGGTGAAAATCGGCGACAACTGTCAGATGGCTCCGAATGTAGCTATTTACACGGCAGGCCATCCGATTCATCCGGCTTCCAGAAATACTGCCTATGAGTATGGAATTGAGGTTACAATCGGGGATAATGTGTGGATTGGCGGAAATACAGTGATTGTGCCGGGCGTGCATATTGGGAGTAATACGGTGATTGGCGCGGGCAGCGTGGTTACAAAGGATATTCCGGACTGGGTTGTTGCGGCAGGAAATCCGTGCCGGGTGATACGCAGGATTACAGAGGACGATAAGAAATTTTATTTTAAAAATCGCGAGTTTGATGAGGAAGCCTGGGAGGATGTGAAAAGGATGACAGGAGAGGAGCAGCAGAGGAAGGATGAAAGAAAAGAGTAGGAAAATTTTTTCCGTACAGGAAAGTAATAGGATAAAGAGAGAATCTTTGAAATAGGGTGACCGCAATCCCACTGGCAAAGACAATGGGTGGTTCACAAAAGTGGTACTTAGCTGAGTACCACTTTTCTACGTGCGCCCGGCGGGCGCACGTTCTAAAGGGTGAAAGTCCCTGACCCGCCCGGCAG
>JAUNOP010000047.1 GCA_030537135.1 Eubacteriales bacterium
TTATATCAGTTATTATAATAAATAATTTTAATATAATAAGTAAAAATATAATTATCAGTTATTTTTTGCTCTTTAATAAGTTTCCGTTTGATTTCCATGTAGAAACTAAAAGCTAAAAAATCATTATAAAATCAACATTTTTTCAACATTTAATTATATTAAAACAGGGGATTTGTCTACCATTTGCCAACCAAACTTTTATTGGTTGGCAAAACTGGTATTGACGGCGCTTTCAAAGATATTGACAGAACGTTCAGACATAGCTTTCGTATCATGGACATAGGTTTGAAGGGTGGTTTGGATGCAGTCGTGTCCCAGACGCTCCTGGACATCCTTTATATCAGCTCCGTTTTCGATGAGAGTTGTAGCGTGTGTATGACGCAGAGAATGATAATTAAAGGCAATGTTCAGATCATGCTGGATTACCCTTGCACAGTATTTAAAGCTGTCTGTGGATATATACTTTCCGTTTTCGCGTACACAGAGCATATTTATACGCTTTAAAGAACAAGGCAGTCCACTTTCAATCTCCACTAACCGAAGAATTTCATCTCCTTTTTCATCCTTCTCAGATTCTAGACAGATATTCATATAGTGTTCTCCATAACGGAGGCGATTTTCTCTGCATTTACGCTTAGCATCCTTGAGCGCCCGATAGAGCGCTTCTCCAAATTTGATGGTGCGGGCAGAGCCCTCTGTTTTAGGAGAACCAAAATACCAGGCGAATTTTTCTGCTTTTTTGTTTTCCTTACGTAATGCCCACACATCATCGGCGCTCCTTCGCTTTACTACAATTTTATTTACAGTAAGGGTTCTCTCTTCCAGATTAATATCCTCCCAGGTCAGCGCAAAGGTCTCGGAAATACGAAGGCCAGTGTAATAGCCAATCATCAGCGGAAGATAAAAGGGGCTTTTGCTGTTAAAACGTGAAAGAATGCTTTGAAAATCTTCAGGCGTGATGATATAACGGGATTCTTTTTTGGTTTTCCTAAATTTCGGGTATCGAATATTAGCACAGGGGTTATAGGAGATAAAATGCATGGGTTCTACGGCATATCCCAGCGCACCGGAAAGGGTGCTGATAATGCCGACAACTGTATTTTTGGAAAAACCCTTCATTTTCAGCTCATTGGTATATTCCTGAATTGGAGCAGCAGTAAGCGCACAGAGACGGTATTGGCCAAATCTGGGCTTCAGGTGGTTTTCGATGATGTTCAGATAGCCAAGCTGAGTATTATATTTGAGATTCATTTTGCAGTAATTATCCATCCAGTAATCCAGAAAATCAGCAACACTGATTTTGGATGGAGTAAAGCTCTGACCGGCATTGTTGTATTGCGTCATGGCAGCTGTGCCCGCTTCCAGAGCTTCTGCTTTTGTGCGAAAGCCGCCCTTTGTAAAACGCTTTCGCTTTCCGCCGATTTTGGCGCCCTCAAAGCCGTATTCCCATGTCTTTCCCCGCTTCCTTGCTGTCACTTGTCCCATCTTACCCTCCTTAGTCAACTACCCACAGCCTAAAGGTCATGGGCTTGTAACTGCCCAGTCGTAATGAAATCGCTGTGTTGCCTGCTTTTGGCTGTTGATTGATATTATGAAGTTCACTCTTGTATCCATATTATAGAGTTTCCTGTTTTAAGTGTCAACAAAGGATAGCTGCTCATGGGCGATTACTCTTTATGAGACAGTTTCCTACCAGATGGCCGCGTTAAAATAAGCCTAAGTTAGCTGAAAACGCATAAATAATAAAGAGGTTACGCTAATTTAGGCTTATGCTATTTTATCATCACCACTTTACAAGCTTTTTAACGTATCAAGCAAGTAGCGAAGCGAATTGCGAATATCCGCTTCACTACTTGTCCGGAGAAACACCAACAAAGCCTGTTGACAAACACAAGCCCGTATGATAAGATAACAATGTTATATAGCACTGTTACAAGGAGGCGCAATTATGGAAGAGCATTCCTCCGCGACATTGAAAAAAATTCAGCAGGCCGCCATACGGGAATTCCTGGACAAGGGCTTTCTTGGTGCATCATTGCGGCAGATTGTCAAAAACGCCGGTGTGACCACTGGGGCATTTTATGGCTATTTCTCCAGCAAGGAAACGCTATTTGCTTCTATCGTGGAACCCCACGCCGCCGCCCTGATGGGTCGCTTTATGGAGGCACAGCTTTCCTTTGCTGAACTGCCGGACAAGGAGCAGCCCAGCCACATGGGAGTAGAGTCCGGGAACTGCGTTCGATGGATGGTGGACTATATTTGCCAGCACCGGGAGCCGATAAAGTTGCTTTTATACCGGGCGGAAGGCACCGGGTATGAAAATTTCATCCACAACATGGTAGAAGTGGAGGTGGAGTATACCTTCCAATACATGGATGTTCTACGCCGCCTGGGACATAAGGTTCCGAATTTGGATCAGTCCCTGTGTCATATTATCGCCAGCGGGATGTTCTCCGGCCTGTTTGAAATTGTTGCCCACGATGTTCCCTATGAGCAGGCCCTGCAAAGCGTAGAGCAGCTGCGGGTGTTTTACACTGCTGGCTGGCTGGCTGGCCCTGATGGATTCCTGAGCATATGGGCGGAGCGCAGCGAAAAATTGCCCCGCCCTCACCAGGAACAGGGAAACAATTATTATTTTTTGACTGATAGTTAGTTTAAACTAACCATCATATATTTTTACAAGGAGGTTATCCAATGAAACAAGAAAAGAAAAATGCTGTGGCAGAACTGCTGGCCTATGCGGGCAATTATAAAAATTTGACCTTTCTTGGTCTGGCCCTGTCGGCGGTTTCCATGCTGCTTAGTATGGCACCCTATATCTGTATCTGGCTGGCGGCCCGTGATCTGATCGCTGCAGCGCCGGAGTGGACACAGGCGCAGAATGTGGCCAGGTACGCCTGGTTTGCCTTCGCCTTTGCAGTGGGAAGTATTGTGCTGTATTTTGCCAGCCTCATGTGCACTCATCTGGCGGCCTTCCGCACAGCGTCCAACATCCGCAAGCAGGGTGTCGCCCGGATCATGAAGGCTCCCCTGGGTTATTTTGACGCCAACGCTTCCGGCCTCATCCGGGGACGGCTGGACGCGGCGGCGGCCGATACGGAAACATTGCTGGCTCATAATCTGGCGGACATTGTAGGCACTATCGTCCTGTTTGTGGCCATGGTGGTACTAATGTTTGTCTTTGACTGGCGGATGGGTGCGGCCTGCCTGCTGGCGGCAGTCATCTCCGTGATCGCCATGTTCTCCATGATGGGCGGCAAGAACGCGCAGCTGATGGCAGAGTATCAGGCGGCCCAGGACCGCATGACCAAGGCGGGAACCGAATACGTCCGGGGCATCCCCGTGGTAAAGATCTTCCAGCAGACAGTCTACTCCTTCAAAGCATTTCAGGAGGCTATTGAGGATTACAGCAGCAAGGCGGAACATTACCAGGCGGATGTGTGTCGGGTTCCCCAGTCGGTGAACCTGACCTTTACCGAGGGTGCCTTTATTCTGTTGGTCCCTGTCGCTTTGTTTCTGGCACCCGGAGCATTGGCAGGCGGGAATTTTTCCGGATTTATCACAGACTTCGCCTTTTACGCTGTGTTTTCGGCTATCATTTCCACGGCGCTGGCGAAAATTATGTTTGCCTCCTCTGGCATGATGCTGGCCGGTACTGCCCTGGGACGCATTGATCAGGTGATGTGTGCGCCCACGCTGGAAGCACCCGTCCATCCCCAAGCGCCAAACGGCAATAAGGTGGAGTTCAAGGATGTGAGTTTTACTTATGACGGCGCGGAAAGGCCGGCTCTTTCCCACGTATCCTTCACAGCAAAGCCGGGGAAGACGGTGGCTCTGGTTGGTCCCTCCGGCAGCGGAAAGACCACAGCCGCCAGTCTGATTCCCCGGTTCTGGGACGTGACCTCCGGCGCAGTGGAAGTAGGCGGCGTCAATGTGGCGCAGATGGATCCCCATGTGCTGATGGAGCAGGTAGCCTTTGTATTCCAGAACAGCCGCCTGTTCAAGACCTCCATTCTGGAAAATGTCCGGGTAGCCCGTCCGGAAGCGACACGGGAGCAGGTGGAGGCGGCGCTGCTGGCCGCCCAGTGCAAGGACATTCTCGACAAGCTGCCTAAGGGCATGGATACGCAGATCGGGACGGAGGGTACCTATCTCTCCGGCGGCGAGCAGCAGCGTATCGCCCTGGCTCGCGCCATTTTAAAGGATGCCCCCATCGTGGTGCTGGACGAGGCCACGGCCTTTGCCGACCCGGAAAACGAGGCTCTGATTCAGAAGGCATTTTCCACTCTGACCAAGGGACGCACTGTAATTATGATCGCCCACCGTCTTTCCACCGTTGTGGGTGCAGATAAGATCATTGTTCTGAATGAAGGGCAGATCGCAGAGCAGGGAACCCACGCCGAGCTGACCGCCGCAGGCGGGCTGTATGCCCGGATGTGGAGCGATTATAACAAGGCGGTCCAGTGGAAGATCTCAGCAAAGGAGGCAGTGTAAATGTTTGGAAAAGATTTTCAGCGGAAATACGCCCTGACAGAGCAGGGCATCCGAAACACAAAAAAAGGCGCGTTTTGGACGGTTATCGTCAATCTGATAGTCATGGGCGGCGCTGGCATTTTGTATCTTGTGATGTCTGGCTTCATGGGTACCTTGACGGACAAAACTCCTTTGCCCAGTGTAGTGCCGGTCATTGGGGGTGTGTTCCTGTTCGCAGTTCTCTCGTTCCTCACCCATTTGCAGCAGTACAGAGCCACCTATGGACTGGTGTATAATGAAGTCAAGGCCACTCGGCTCAGTCTGGCGGAGCGGCTGCGAAGGCTCCCTCTGGGCTACTTCGGGAAAAGGGATCTGGCTGATTTGACGGAAACCATCATGGGCGATGTGAACCGCATGGAACACGTCTGGTCCCATGTGCTGGGGTATCTGTACGGTGCATACATCTCCACCGCCATTATCGCTGCCTGCCTGATCCTGTACGACTGGCGGCTGACCATTGCCTGCCTGTGGGGCGTACCGGTGGCCTTTGGGTTATTGTTTGGCAGTCGTAAAATCGCCGCCCGAAGCGCTGAGCAGACAAAAAAGGCGGCAGTTCGGGTATCCGACGGCATCCAGGAGGCGCTGGAAAATGTCCGGGAGATTCGGGCCACCAATCAGGAGGAACGCTATCTTCAGGGGCTGAATCGAAAAATCGATGCCCATGAAAAGACGACGATCCAGGGAGAGCTGGGCACCGGCATCTTCGTCAATGCTGCCAGCGTAATCATGCGGTTGGGCGTGGCCACCACGATTTTGACGGGTGCGAATCTGATCCTCTCAGACAAAATCGACTTTATGCTGCTGTTTTTGTTCCTGCTGGTCATTACCCGAATCTATGCGCCCTTTGACCAGAGCCTGGCGCTGATTGCCGAAATGCTGGTATCCCAGGTGTCTGCTGACCGGATGATGGAGATCTATGATACCCCTGTCGCGGAGGGAACAGAGACCTTTGCACCCAAGGGGCATGATATCGTATTTAACCATGTGGGTTTTGCCTATGACGAGAAGGAAGTCCTCCACGATGTGAGCTTTACCGCCAGAGAGGGTGAAGTAACGGCGCTGGTGGGTCCCTCTGGCTCCGGCAAAAGTACATGCGCCCGACTGGCCGCCAGACTATGGGACATCACGAAGGGAAGCATTCTAGTCGGCGGCGTGGACATCTCCACGGTAGACCCGGAGGTGCTGCTGCGGGACTATTCTATGGTTTTCCAGGATGTGGTGCTGTTTGACGACACTGTGATGGAAAATATCCGACTGGGCAAGCGCGGTGCTACGGACGAGGAGGTACGGGCTGCGGCCAAAGCCGCGAACTGCGAGGAGTTTGTGAAGCGTCTCCCACAGGGCTACGATACCCCCATCGGCGAGAATGGAGCCAAGCTCTCCGGCGGGGAGCGGCAGCGGATCTCCATTGCCCGCGCCCTTCTGAAGGATGCGCCCATTGTGCTGCTGGATGAGGCTACGGCCAGTCTGGATGTGGAAAATGAGACTAAGGTGCAGGGCGCTCTCTCTCGCCTGCTGGCAGGCAAGACCGTGCTGGTCATTGCCCACCGGATGCGTACTGTGGAGGCAGCAGACAAGATCGTTGTCCTGGCGGACGGACAGGTGGCGGAGGAAGGCACACCAACGCAGTTGATGGAAAGGAAAGGCCTGTTCCATCACATGGTGGAGCTGCAGCGGCAAAGCGCGGCATGGCAGTTGGGATAAAGAAATATCTCAAGGATGACGGTGAACAGGGAGAGAAAAAAAGCCATAGAAGAGATTTCTTTGGAGGTGGGTGCCTTTATGAAATGGAAAGCACGGCATATGTTTTTTTGAATGTATTCTAGCGCAGGGATGGATGAGACTTTCGGAAAATCGGAATTCTTCTCGAAAACCTCTTTTTTACCTGTACAGAATTTAATTGAATAAATTGCGGGTGAAGTGCAAAAAAATAAAGATAAAACTTGACTTAAAACGCTTCTGCGATTAAAAAAACAGAATCCGACTTAGGAGGGATGGCTATGCTGTTACAGTTTTCTGTGACCAACCACAGATCGATTAAGAATACAGCCACTATAAGTATGAAGGCATCGAAGGATAGCTCCATAAAAGAGAGTTTGGTTTCACCAGATGGAAAAAAAGAATTGGTTCCGGTCATGGCGTTATATGGGGCAAATGCCGCAGGGAAAAGCAATGTACTTCATGCCATGCTTCTGATGCGGGAGATGGTATGCGGAATAAAGGCGAGAACATTTCCAAAGGCTATCTGCAGGGACGGTACGGCGCGATCCCGTTTATTGGAGGTGCTGCTTCATGGGAAGAATAAAGGAGATCAGCCGGAAACCCGCGCATAGGAGGATGAAGGGGACGTGATCTGGTGTGTGTTTGACCGGGATGAGAATTCTGACACCGCATTGCAGAAAGCAAAGCAGGCAGCAATGAAGCAAGGGTACCGTCTGGCATATTCCGATCCGTCCTTTGAACTGTGGTTCCTTCTGCATTTTGTAAATCAAAGGTCGGAGATTGCGGATTGCCAAGTGGTTATCCGAATGCTGAAACAGTCGGGGCGTATGGAATTCATCTGATAACAAAGGCAGCAAACCTATTGCCACTGGTTTGCTGCCTTTGTTATCAGATTTGTTATTGTGTCATCGGTACCTTCTTGACAAAGTTATAAACAATATGAACTTCCTGCATTTTCTAACATAGATTTTACGGATGATCGGCGCTGTCTCCCGGTCAATAAAAGGTAAAACACTGCTATACCAAGCACAATGATCCGTACATTGACATTTGGATATATAAAGTTGCACAGAGAAACTGATTATGCGAAAACCAGCTTCCTTCTGTGCGTAAAATATCCCTGGAGGCTTTTTTTAAGGAAAAAGCTATTTTTATAAAAGAGCCTCAAGAACCTGAGAAATACGCGTTACAGGAATAATTTCCAGAGCTTCGCGTATCTCGCTGGCAACATCCTCCAGGTCATCCTTGTTTTCTTCAGGAATAAATACTCTCTTGATACCGGCTCTCTGAGCTGCCATCAACTTTTCGGGAAGTCCCCCTATCGGCATGACTCCGCCCTGAAGAGAAATCTCGCCTGTCATGGCGGATTCCGGATCAACAGCCTTGTCTGTGAGAAGAGAGGAGAGGGCAGTTACCAGGGTAATTCCAGCAGAGGGCCCGTCCTTTGGAACCGCGCCGGAAGGTACGTGGATATGAAGGTCATGATCCTTAAGCTTCTGGGCTTCTTCTGGAAACAGGTTCTTTACCAGGCTGATGGCAATCTGGGCAGACTCCTTCATTACGTCTCCAAGCTGGCCGGTAATCAAAACCTTTCCTGTTCCTTTTGTGAGGGCTGTCTCAATGAACAGAATTTCTCCTCCTGCCCGTGTCCAGGCAAGTCCTGTGACAATGCCGGGAATTTTCTCACGCAGCACCTGGTCGTGCCGAATTTCCTTTCTTCCCAGGAATTCAGGTATTCGCTTTTCACTTACAGTCAGGCTCTTTTGCTCTCCCTTTACCAGCTTTACAGCGGCAAAACGGCAGAGGGTATCGAGCTGCTTCTTAAGACCGCGCACGCCGGATTCCATGGTATAGCCGCTGATGATTCTTCGTATGGCGTCGTCTGTTACCTTGAGATTCTGGGCTTTGATTCCGGCTCGTTTCATGGCCTCTGGAAGAAGGTGCTTTCTTGCAATTTGGAGCTTCTCAACAGGAGTATAGCCGGGAAATGAAATCACCTCCATACGATTCAACAGGGGTTCTGGAATTGTGTCCGTAGAATTGGCCGTGCATACAAAGAGAACATTGGATAAATCATAGGGTACATTCATATAATGATCCGTGAAATTTGTGTTCTGCTCTGGGTCGAGAACCTCCAGGAGTGCGCTTGCAGGGTCTCCGCTATAATCCTTTGAAAGCTTGTCAACCTCGTCCAGAACCATAACCGGATTCATGGCTCCGCTGCGTTTCATGCCTTCCATGATTCTTCCAGGCATAGCTCCCACATAGGTTCTTCTATGCCCTCGGATTTCTGCTTCATCGCGAATGCCGCCCAGACTGATGCGCACATACTTGCGGCCAAGAGCCTTTGCAATGCTTTGCCCAATGCTGGTTTTTCCTGTACCAGGCGCTCCTGTAAAGAGCAGGATGGAACCGGACTGACGGCTGTTTAACGCCATCACAGCAAGCTGCTGAATGATTCGTTCCTTCACCTTGTTAAGGCCATAATGCTGTTCATCCAGAATCTCCTCTGCCTTCTTAAGGTCTACCTGAGGCATGGCTTCTGTTTTCCAGGAAAGGCTGGTGACAAAATCAAGATAATCGTACAGCATACCATATTCGTGGCCTTCCTTTCCCTCCTGCCTCATTCGATTCAAAACCTTTTCAGCTTCCTTTCGAGCTTCGGGATTCATGCCTGACTCTTCGATCTTTTTCTGAAATTTATCAACATCAGAGACATTTTCCGGATGCATGGCGTCCAGCTGATCCTGAAGAAAACGGATCTGCTTCTTGATGGCGGCTTCGCGGTAAAGCTGCTCATTGTCCTCTCTCTGGGAGGACTCAGCCTCAGCGCTGACCTTGCTCAGCGTGATAAATTCGTACACTGCCTTTTCAATAAGATCATAGCGCTCTTTCTCAGAATCCGTCTCC
Source organism: Eubacteriales bacterium (assembly GCA_030537135.1). Taxonomy (GTDB): domain Bacteria; phylum Bacillota; class Clostridia; order Lachnospirales; family Lachnospiraceae; genus Blautia_A. Next base: position 9,166 of record JAUNOP010000047.1, read on the forward strand.
AGAATCGCATATTTTTCCTCTCCAGAGAGCAGCATGTGTCCGGCGATTGCGCAAATCATCTCATTAATATTTTTCCACTGGTGAATAAAGCCTCTGGCCCAGATACCCCATTGAAAGTTTTGAACAAAGCCAATAAGCTCTGTTTTCAGATTTTCAAATCTTTCCTGGATTTCTTCGTCTGTACAGTCATGTACATCCGGGCGAATAGCCGCCGACACCTGAAGCCTTCCATTTATATTTTCTATATCAGACAGAGTTACTCGTTCTTTGGTTCGTATGCGGAGGTTGCCTTCGGAATCCATACTCCCGACCTTTCCCGACACGCCGACAGGGTAAAAATCCCCGGCAGTCATGGAAAAAGCCTCCTTCTCTGTTTTTAGAATCAGAAAAATCACACTTTCACCTGCAGATGCTTCGGAGAGTACTGCTTGAGGAAGTGTATCCTTTTTGAAGTAAAAGGTAACATCCGGAAGAATCATAGTATCATAAACTGGAATTGTAATCATAATTGTCCCTCCTTTTGTCAGCACTCGATTGAGCTGAGTGCTAATATATGTCATATTATATCACTTCTTAATAGATTTGCAAGCCCCAGATTTTGCCGAAAAAGGGGATAATTTAAAAAGGCCATTTCCCCCTATTCAAAGAAGGAAACGGCCATAATGGCAGCGCCAAGGAGAACCAGAACTGCTCCTGTTGCGCGGTTTAAGGTGACGGCGTCGGCTTTGTTTGCAAAACGGGCGGCAATCCTTGCCCACAAAAGGGTTGAAAGAACGCAGCAGACAAGACAGAATAAATCCGGGACTCCCCCAATGGCAAAATGACTCACAGCCCCTGTAAAGGCAGTGAAGGTCATAATAAACACACTGGTTCCTACAGCAGTTTTCAGCTCATATCCAAGGACTCCTGTGAGGATGAGAAGCATCATCATTCCCCCTCCGGCTCCCACAAAGCCGCAGATAAAGCCAATGATAATACCGCACAAAATAGACTGCGTCAGGCGTCTGCGCGGGCTGACAGCTTTCATGGATTCCTTTGTTGTCATAACCGGCTTAACCAGAAACTTGATTCCAAGGAAGAAGGTCATAACAACAGAAAAGGAACCCATAGTGGAATTGGGAAGGAGGCTGGCTATCCAGCTTCCCACCATGGTAAAGCAGAGGACAGAAATCATCATCACAATGCCGTTTCGGATGTCCAGATTTTTATTTTTTCCATAGGTATAGGCACTTACAGCGCTCGCGAGTACATCGCTCGCAAGAGCGATTCCCACAGCCTCATAGGCAGGCACATGTAGAAATGCGATAAGCATGGGACTTATCACGGCAGCAGCGCTCATCCCTGCAAAGCCTGTGCCAAGTCCCGCTCCAATGCCTGCTGCAAAGCAGACGAGAAAAGTCGTGATCATAAAAAAACTCCTTCCTTAATATGTATAAAAAGCTATAGTATTTCAGCGCACATAGCGGCCATTTCCTCAGAGCTTTCCTTTCGCCCTGACTTAAACCAGTATACCAAAATTTTAGTAAAAGCTCCCTCAAGAGCCAGATTGTGATAGCGTTCCCTGATAGAAGAAGAAGGATGCACCAGCTCTAAAATGCCGTCAGGACCAAAGAGGGTATCCATTGGGAGATGCGCTTGCAAAAGCAGGCCAAACAGCTCTGCATGCTTATTGATTTCCTGAAAGAAATCATAATACCATTCATAGGGATGCTCCATGTACCTGGGAGTGGACAGGGAAGCCGTCAGCTGCTTAAGAAAATCGTTGCTCATCTCTGCCAGAATTTCTTCCTTTGAAGAATAATTTCGATAAAAGGCAGTTCTTGACACTCCAGAACGCTTCACAAGCTCTGTGACGGTGATTTTATCAAAGCATTTTTCACTCATTAAATAGACAAGGGCAGTCTGGAGACATTCCCTTGTGAGACGATTGGATTCTTCATTTGACATGCGCAGAACCTTGCGTTTTTCAAGCTCTGTGATATCCTCTGCCATGGAATATACCCCTCCTTCTGGCTGATGATCTGAGGTCTTATCCCCTATCCTATTCTGTAAACAGAAAATTTCGATGGGATATTGACCATTGCGAAATATGATGTTACACTTGTTAAGGCTGAATAATTGTAATTACAAGAGACTGTAACATATTTATATGCAGGTGTCAAGGCGCCCCCCTTTTCCTTTGCATTCGTTACTGAGAACGGAGTGAACAGTAACTTGCATTCCTCTTTGTGAGAGGAATTCTTCTCCAAAGAGAAGTCTCTGCATAAAACACAAGTAAGCAGTAAGCAGAAAGGCTTGGTAAAGACATGAAGAACATTGGAATTATCACAGACAGCCACAGTGGCCTTACCCCCAGGCAGGCACAGGAGCTTGGTGTTCTGGTACTCCCTATGCCATTTTATATTAATGGAGAATGCTACTATGAGAATGTAACGCTTTCCAGAGAGGTTTTTTTTGAAAAGCTGTCACAAGGCGCAGAGGTTTCCACCTCACAGCCATCTCCCGAGGAGGTCAAGGCGCTCTGGAGAAAGGGGCTTGAGCAGTATGATGAGCTTCTCTACATGCCTATCAGCAGCGGCTTAAGCGGCTCCTGCATGACAGCGGCAGCTATGGCCGGTGACTCGGAATTTAACAATAAGGTTTTTGTAGTAGACCATGGACGTGTATCCACACCTCTGGTACGAACTATCATGGACGCCCTGGAATTGATTCAGGAAGGATATACTGCTTCCCAGATCAAGGATATCTTGGAAGCCTCCAAGAACGACATGGTGATTTATATTGCTCTGGAAACTCTGGAATACTTAAAAAAGGGAGGCCGTATCTCCACCATGACAGCAGCGCTTGGAACCCTTCTGAACGTAAAGCCTGTACTCAAGCTTGAGACCGGAATTCTGGAGAGCTTTCAGAAATGCAGGGGCTTTAAAAAGGCCAGAAAGCTCATGATTGATACAATGAAAAAAGACATAGAAACTCGCTTTCATGACAGCCTGGAAAAAGGAGAGCTTTCTCTTCTCGCAGCCTCCAGCGCTTCCCCGGAGATAACTGCAGAATGGGTAAAAGAAATCGAAGAGGCTTTTCCTGGAATGTCCGTTTTGTCAGGAAATTTATCATTGGGGATTTGCTGCCATACCGGCCCTGGAGGACTTGGTATCGGCTGCTCGTGCCGTCCATCTCGTCCTGAATAAGCAGCCGAGGCTGATATAGGAAAGAAAAGAAAGGATGATTTTTTATGAAACAGCTACTGATACGGGAAGAAAATTATATAGAACAGATGGAAAACCTTGTGGAGCCTTATCTTCTTGCACGAGAGAGAGAGCTGTGGCCGGAAAGAGAGAGCAAAAAGCCCATTCACTGTATGAACTATCAGGCTGACGCCCCTGTCGGAATTGTCATGCTTTGCCATGGCTTTACAGAAACAGCAGAAAAATATAAGGAAATCATCTATTATTTTCTGAAGGAAAATTATCACGTATACATGCCGGAACACTGCGGTCATGGAAAAAGCTACCGTCTCACAGAGGATAAATTGCTGGTACATATTGATTCTTATGAACGGTATGTAAAGGATTTTCTCTATATTACGCACCTGGCTCACGCAGAGCATCCCGAGCTTCCCATTATGCTCTACGGTCATTCTATGGGAGGAGGAATCGGAGCCGTGGCAGCGGCAAGAGAACCTGGACTTTTTCAGAAGGTCGTACTCTCTTCGCCCATGATACGCCCTTCTACAAGAGGAATTCCCTGGCACACTGCCATAGCGGTCACAGAATTTTTCTGCCGCACAGGAAGAGAGACGAGATATATTCTTGGACAGCAGCCAGATGCAGGAAAGGAAACCTTCAAAGAAAGCTCTGCCACGTCCAGAGTGCGGTTCGAGTATTATCAGCGGAAGAGGGAAGAGGAGCCTCTGTATCAGATGTGTACAGCATCCTATGGATGGACACGGGAGGCTGTCAGGCTTAACCGGGAGCTGGAGAGAAATGCCTTTAAAAATATTAAAGCTCCCATTCTTCTTTTCCAGGCAGAAAAAGAGCATCTTGTGTCCAAGAAGGAGCAGAGACGGTTTGCTGCAAAGCTCTGGAAACAAAGCCCAGGCTCTGTAAAGGTGATTTTGGTTCCTGACACCAAGCATGAAATCTTTAATGCAAAAGATACGATTCTTGAAAGATATTGGGCAAAAATTTTCTCATTTTTGGAAAAATAAAAGCAACACCTGCTTTCACCCATTGCAAGCATAAATTCCTCTATATCTATAGGATACAGGTTTTTTATATCTACCTTTCTTACAGGAAATGTCTGTTTTACGCCTTCTTGTTATTTTTGGCATATTGTGATAAAATCATAAAACAGCAGTGATGCAAATATAAAACAGGGAGGCTGACAGAATGGAAAAATATGGACTGGTTCTGGAAGGCGGCGGCATGAGAGGGATCTATACGGCCGGTGTTTTGGATGTGTTTATGGAGCATGGAATTACCTTTGACGGGGTAATCGGAGTCTCGGCAGGTGCTATTCATGGCTGCTCCTTTGTTTCAGGACAAAAAGGAAGAAGCATTCGTTATTATAAGAAGTATTGCAAAGACAAGCGTTTTATGAGCTTTCACAGCTGGCTGACAACTGGAAATATTGTTGGTACGCAGTTTTGCTATCATGACCTTCCCGAAAAGCTGGATATGTATGATTATGAAGCATTCAACAAGTCCGATACAAGGTTTTATGTTACCTGTGCGAATGTAGAGACAGGAAGGGCAGAATACCTGGAAATCCATGATATGAAGGAGGAAGTAGACCTCATGCGGGCATCTGCCTCACTTCCATATTTTTCAAAGGTTGTGGAGTTTCAGGGAAAAAAGCTTCTGGACGGAGGCTGCTGCGACAGCATCCCAGTGAAGGCTTTCCAGAAGATGGGGTACACCAAAAATGTGGTGGTGCTTACGCGGCATGACGGCTATAGAAAAAAGCCGGAAAATACGGCGCTTGCAAAGGTCTGCTATCGCCAATATCCGGAATTTTCTCATATGCTTCAGAACCGCCATATAAAATACAACCGCACGCTCCGGGAAGTCAAGAAGCTGGAGCAAAGCAAAGAAGCTTTTGTGATTCGTCCCAGTGAGCCTTTGAATATTGGGAGACTGGAACAGGATGAAAACAAGATTCAGCAGGTATATGATCTTGGAAGAAGGGACGCAGAGAAGAGACTCAGCGAGCTTTTGAACTGGAAGCAGGGATAAAATCAGAGAAAGGAGTCTGCATATGGCAGGCTGAACCTATGCAGAAAATATTTATGATGACGCCGCATGATTTTTTAAATATACTTTCAAGAGCAGCAATACTGAAAACGACTCCGCGCCATTGTTATACACAGGACAATCGAAGAGAAAGCGTTGCCGACCATAGCTGGCGAACAGCCTTAATGGCTATGCTGCTGTCCGGCGAGCCGGAATTTGAGGATATTGATATGGATCGTGTAATCCGCATGTGCCTGATTCACGACCTCGGAGAAGCCTTTACCGGGGATATTCCAACTTTTGAGAAGACTGCCTCAGACGCCAGGAAGGAGGACATCCTGTTTGGGAATTGGGTTGCTTCCTTTCCTGCTGCACAGAGAGACGAATGGCAGAAGCTCCTGAACGAAATGAATAAAATGGAGACAAGGGAAGCCAAAACCTACAAGGCTCTGGACAAGCTGGAAGCAGTTGTTTCCCACAATGAATCAGATATCTCTACCTGGCTGCCTCTGGAATATGATTTGCAATTAACCTATGGCAAGGAAAATGTGCAGTTTTCCAAATATCTGACAGCCTTGAGCAGATGTATTGATGAGTGGACAAAAAACAAAATCAAAGATAGTCAGCGCGATGCAGAAACATAGGTGCCGGTTACTATGAACAGTAACCGGCACCTTACTGTTTATACGCTTCTATTTGCAATGCGTCTTTAGCACAGGTAAGATGCAATTCATTCCCTGCAGTCAAGCGGAAATTCGCAATACCCACAGGGTATGCCGTCCGCTTCGCTGTTTGATACGTTAAAAAGAGCTTGACATTTAAATATTACAAGCGTAAGATTTAAGAAAGCAAATATCTTGGAGAGGACATTATGAAGAGAACGAAGAGAAAAAGGACGCAAAGGAAACAACAGATTCTGAGAAATATACTGGCAGGAGCAGCAGGACTTCTTCTAATCGGATTTGCGGTATATGGCAGCAGAGCAGTGTACATACATTTTGCCTGGAAGACGCCAGAGGAGCTTCTCCTGGAATATATGGAGCATGTCTCTAAGGGAGAATATAAAGAGATGTATGCCATGCTTGACAACGAAACCAGACGGATTCTTTCCGAGGAGGCTTTCACAAGCCGCAATCAGGGAATTTATGAGGGAATAGAGATGACAAATCTAAAAGCCGAGATTTTGGAGGATGGCTCCAAAGGCTTGAATGTAAAATATGCCTCCTCCTTTGATACAGCAGCAGGGGAAATTTCCTTTGATAATGAGGCTCATTTTGTAAAAGGAAGCAGCGGCTTCCAGCTTGTGTGGACAGATTCATTGATTTTTCCGCAGCTGTCCTCTGAGGATAAGGTACGGGTATCCGTCACTCAGGCAGAGAGGGGAAAAATTCTGGACAGAAACAATCTGATGCTGGCCGGACCTGGCATGGCGTCATCTGTAGGAATTGTCCCTGCCAAGCTGGAAAACCGCTCGGAGGCCATCTCACAGGTTTCCAGACTGCTTGACATGGAACCAGAGGAAATTCAAAGCAGACTTTCTGCTTCCTGGGTTCAGGAAAACTATTTTGTTCCTCTGAAGACGGTAAGCAAGGTATCAGAAACTGACTTGATGGTTCTAAAGCCCGATGAAGAGATACTAAAAGAAAAGGAGAGACAGGATGACCTCCTCTCTATTCCAGGAGTTATGATTACAGACGTTGAAATCCGCAGCTATCCGTTCGGGAAGGCGGCCGGACATCTGGTCGGATATGTACAGAATGTAACGGCAGAGGATCTGGAGCTTCATGCAGGCGAGGGCTATACAGAAACCAGCGTCATCGGAAGAAGCGGAATGGAAGCTCTTTTTGAGGAAGAACTGCGAGGACAGAACGGCTATAGTATTTACATAGAAGATGCGAACGGAAGCAAAAAGACAGAGCTTGCCTCTGTGCTTGTAAAGCATGGAAAGGACGTGAGGCTCACAATAGACGCACAGCTTCAGCGCGCTCTGTATGAACAGTTTGAAACAGACAGGAGCTGCTCTGCTGCCATGAATCCTTATACAGGAGAGGTGCTTGCCCTGGTAAGCACTCCCTCCTTTGACAATAATGCCTTTGTCATGGGACTGTCTGATGACCAGTGGGAGAGGCTGAACGAAGATGCGGCAAAGCCTCTGTACAATCGCTTTCGGCAGGTATGGTGTCCTGGCTCTACCTTTAAGCCTGTGATTGCTGCCATTGGTCTTGACAGCGGCGCTGTGAATCCACTGGAGGATTATGGAAACGAGGGTCTAAGCTGGCAGAAGGACGCTTCCTGGGGTTCCTATTATGTAACCACCTTAAAGGCCTATGAGCCGGTAACTCTTGCAAACGCCATAAAATACTCGGATAATATTTACTTTGCAAAAGCAGCGCTGAAAATCGGAGCGGAGTCCTTGAAAAACGCCCTCCTGAGGCTTGGCTTTAATGAGGAGCTGCCATTTGATATTGTCATGTCGCCTTCGCAGTTTTCCAATACAGACAGCATTGAAACAGAAATACAGCTTGCAGACAGCGGCTATGGGCAAGGACAGGTTTTGGTAAATCCTCTGCATCTGGCAGCTCTGTATACTGCCTTTTGCAATGAAGGAGATATTCTTTCTCCAAAGCTTATGTATGAGGAAAGTCCTGCTCCACAGGTCTGGATAGATCAGGCCTTCTCAAAAAATGCTGCCGATACGGTGCTTGAAGCATTAAAGCAGACTATCAATGATGCAGACGGAACCGGCTATGGTGCGTATCGAAGCGACATGGTTTTGGCTGGAAAAACAGGAACTGCTGAAATAAAAGAAAGTGTAGAAGACGACAGCGGAACAGAGCTTGGATGGTTTGCTGTATTTACCGCAGAAAAGAACCAGAAAAAGCCCCTGCTTCTTGTCACAATGACTGAGGATGTAAAGGATATCGGCGGAAGCGGCTATGTGATTTCAAAAGACAGCGCAGCAATGAACGAGTATTTTCGGGATATGGAAGCTTTACAGCTCCTTGATTAAAGCAATGCCTGAGAAGCACAAAACGCAGGCTGTAAATACCTGCGTTTTGTGCGTTTTATAGCTTTTTCTTATTCATTTCTATAAATCCCTCGCCAAATACCTGACTGGTCTCTGTCATCATGACAAAGGCTTTTTCGTCAATCTCATGCACGGCCGTGATAATAGTATGCGCCTGTACATTGGAGCAGGCGCACAGAAGTACGTCTCTGTCCTTTTGGGTATAGGTTCCAATCGCACGTATGGCCGTGGAGCCTCTTCCTGTGATTTGACCGATTTTATCTGCAATCTCCATTCCCCTGTCTGTGATGATAATGGCAAGCGCTCCGGCGGCCATACCGTACATGATTTTATCAATAACAATAGAGGTAACAAAGGTGGCTGCAAGCCCGTAGAGAACAGCGTCTACATGACGAAAAACAGGCCAGCCCAGCAAAATGACAACCAAATCAAGAGCCATAGTGACGCCGCCGATGGACAGATGCGGACGGAGCATTTTAATGGTCATCGTGAGGAAATCTGTACCTCCTGAAGAGGTTCCTCTCATGTAAAAGATGCCCAGACCAGCTCCCAGAAATACCCCGGAATACAGCGCCGCCATAAAGGGAGAGCCTGTATAGGGAGGGGTATAGGGAAAGACAATATCAAGGAAAAAGGTGCAAAAAAGCATGGTTCTCGCAGATTTAAGAAGAAAGTCCCTGCCCACAACCCGGTAGCTGATAAAAATCAGAGGAATATTCAGCAGCAGGCTTGTAAGACCTATGGGAAGGTTCCACAGGTGATTGATAATCAGTGCAAGACCCGATACGCCCCCAGGAGCAAAATCAGCCATTTTTGCAAAGGTATAGATGCCGATCGAGTAAGAAATACTTCCTATCACATCACATAGAAGATCAAGAAACTGGTTTTTCATTTTTTTTGTAATTTTCATGCTATTCTCCTGTTTTTTTCAAAAAAGAAGGTATTATTCTGCTGTTGCGTTAAGTATGAAAGCAAGCTTTCATATCTGCCTTTATGGCAGATTTTGCTCCTGCCATGCAGAGGAAAGTATGAGAAATATATTGTTATATTCAGAATAGCATACACAAAGAAAAAATGCAAGAAAATCAAGGCCTCCTCTTCATGAGGAGGCCTTGGAGTGTTACTGTTCACTGCGTTCACAGCAACACGCTTCGCGATGCACAGAAATACCGCAAAATGCGGCATTTCGCGCCGATTGTCTCGGTATTTTCGTACCAAAGGCACGAAAATACCTCGCGGAATAGTCCCCGTGAACAGTAACCTTGGAGTTCTTACAGGATTTCAATGTGATAGGCTTTGAGCCAGTAGTTGACCTGAAGCATATAGGCCATCATCTGAGGCCCTGCCATAAGCTGACCATACCAGGGCTTTCCATAATCAGAAGGACTCTCTAAAAAGGCGTGAACCTTCTTGTCATCCAAGAGCGTTCGAACAGGAGAGGAGGCGTCCGAGAGAACCTCCTTCAGACGTCTTCCGAGCATCTGCTCATAGGCAGGGTCATAGGTCTTTGGATAAGGGCTTTTTCGCCGCCAGAGAATTTCTTCTGGGAGCAGATTGGCTCCTGCATGTCGGAGAAGCCCTTTTACAATGCCGTCCGGACACTTCATATGCCAGGGAACATTGAAAACATACTCCACAATTCTGTGGTCTGCAAGAGGCACTCTGGCTTCAAGACCATTGTACATGCTGGTACGATCCATGCGGTCTAAAAGAGTTGCCATAAACCAGCGAAGATTCAGATAAGCAATCTCGCGCCTTCGTTTTTCCTCTGGGCTGTCTTCGGACAGAACAGGAGTCTCGCGGATTGTTTTTTCATAGGCGGATCGGGCATATTCTTCCATAGGAAGATTCTGGATGAGACTGTCCCTAAGAAGCGCCTGACGCGGCTCCATGCTTTTTGACCAGGGAAAAGCATTTGTCCTGAAGGCGTCCGGACTGTGAAACCATGGATAGCCGCCAAAGATTTCGTCCGCGCATTCTCCTGTCAGCGTGACCTTGTTATAGTGCGTCACCTTTGAGCAGAAATACAGCATAGAAGACTCTACATCTGCCATGCAGGGCAGATCTCTGGCGTCTACTGCCTTATACAGGCATTCGAGCTGTTCTTCATTGCCGCATTCCAGGAAACGGTGATTTGTGCCTGCAAAGGCAGCCATCTGCTCTACATAGGGGCGATCCTGGCTTGGCTGAAAGGAATTGGACCTAAAGTACCGATTGTTGTCACAGAAATCAAAAGAAAAGGTATTTAACAGCTTTCCTTGCTTTTTCAGCTCCTTTGCGCAGACAGCGGTCACAAGGCTGCTGTCTATGCCGCCTGAGAGAAAGGTGCTGATGGGAATGTCCGATAGCATCTGCTTTTTCACAGCATCCTCCACAAGATAGGCCGTTTTTTCAATTGTCGTATCCATAGAGTCCTCATGAGGACGGCTTTCCAGTCTCCAGTAAGCATTTGTCTGAAAGAAATCGCGCCTGTAAGTAACCCAATGCCCTGGCAAAACCTCTATCACATTTTTGAATACTCCTTTTCCATAGGATTTTGCAGGACCCAGGGCAAAAATCTCGCAGAGACCATCCTTATCCAGCATTGGTCTGACGGTTGGGTAAGCAAAAAGTCCCTTGATTTCTGAAGCAAAGACAAGGGTTTTTTCTGTCATTGTGTAAAACAGAGGCTTAACGCCGAGACGGTCGCGGAAAAGATGAAGCTCTCCTGCTGCCTGATCCCAGAACGCTATGGCAAATATACCGTTTAGCTTTTTGATATACTCTTTTCCATGAAGCATGCAGCCGAGGAGAATAACCTCCGTGTCGCTGGTGGTGTAAAACGAGGCTCCCTCAAGGAGCAGTTCTTTTTTTAGCTCCTTCATATTGTAAATCTCGCCGTTAAACACAATGGCACATTCTCTGTTTCCCTCTCTTCGCACCATAGGTTGCTGCCCGGTGAGCAGGTCAATAATCTCAAGCCGCACATGGGCAAGGCCGCAGGTGGATTTTAGATAAATGCCCTCATCGTCAGGACCTCTGCGCTTCTGGACGCGGTTCATTTCCTCCAGAATATTTCTCCATCTGGGAGCGTCTTCTTTTGTGTAGTCTGTATAAGGATTAAAAAAGCCGGCAATTCCGCACATATTTCTTTTTCCTTTCTGTCAAATGGAAATTCGCAATACCCACAGGGTACGATGTCTGCTTCGCTGCTTGTTCATAACCGTATGGCTGCTATCGCAGCTTCTCAGAAGGGACTCTCACCCCTTCTGAGACAAGCAAGTTACCCACCCACCATTTATTTCTCTACGAAATGGAAGCAGGGGACTTCCTTGATACGTTAAACTTTGAATCTGGTATTATAAATCAGATGCTTCCACACAAAATGGGCTGATATTGTCTTCCTTCCAGAGCTGCCTCAAGAGCCGGGATAAGAAGCTCTGTGTGTGCTGTCATGGAATTTGGTTTCTTTTGAGGATTATCCTGTCCAAAGGGAACAAAATAGATATTTTTGGCATTTAAAAGAAGGCCGATATTTTTCATATTCATTCCAAGGGCATCATTGGTGGAGACAGAAATCAGAAGCGGTTTATTGTTGCGCAGGTGGGCTTTGGCTGCCATAAGCGCAGGAGTGTCTGTAATACCATTGGCAAGCTTTGCAATGGTATTTCCTGTACATGGAAAAAGAACAAGGATATCCAGAAGGTTCTTAGGACCAATGGGCTCTGCCTCTGGAATTGTGAGTATTGGGCAGAGACCTGTGATATCCTCCGCTTTTTTTATAAAATCTTCCGCTTTTCCAAAACGACTGTCAAGTGCTGCGGCAGCATTTGAAAAAATCGTCTGAACAATGGCGCCGCTTTCTGTGAGTTTCAAAAGCTCTGGAAATACCTTACTATAGGTACAGAACGAACCTGTCAGGGCTATACCAATATGCTTTCCTTCTAAAGACATTTTTAATCACTCCTTTCGTGATAACAGGGGCTTTTTTTCAGGGAGGATAGGTTTGCTATCAGGCGTTTTATTGCTCTGGCTGATGAGAGAGGAGCATATTTCCCTGGAAGGCCTGGACACAGTGCTGCGTCAATTCCAAGCCTTTGTGCTGCCTGAAAATCCACGCCTCCAGGAGCAGAGGCAATATCTATAATCGTCACGCAAGACTTCATTTTTTTCAGAACCTCTTCTGTGAGAACGAATGCGGGAATGGTATTAAAAATAAAATCAAATTCTCCTGCCAGAGTCTTGAATTCCTTCAGACTTCCGGCTTTATCAGCGACAATCTCTGCCTGCGTCCGTTTTTCCTCTGTATCAGAAGCTACATATACATGGCAGAACATTCTTTTCAGATAATGGGCGAGCGTGTTTCCGCATTTTCCATAGCCCAGTACAGCGCAGTAGCTTTTGTGAAGGTTAAGCGGGCTTCTCGCGATGGCCTCGCATATGGCTCCCTCAGCGGTTGCAATACTGTTGAAAAGCGATAGAGACTTATCTTCCATAAAATCTATGACCTCTATTCCCTTCTGCGCGGCAGAGGCTCTGAAATCCGGGGGTATATTTCCCGCAAAAAAGGACTGGCCCTCCTGCAGAACAGAAAGCAGCTGTTCCAGGCAAATCTGCTCCTTTAAAGCAGACTGATTCAAAAAACCATTCCTCTTGAGGGGAATCGGACATAGGATATTTTGAGAATTCGAGCAGGCTTCCTTTAGGGAAGTGACCGAGGTCAGAGACGAGCTGTTCAGACAAGAGGAATCCGGAACAGCACAGAGTGCATAACAGCAGCTTCGTCCAGAAAAATGCGACACCTCCTGTGCCAGATACACCTGACGCATATCGCCGCCAATGACAGCATAATTGTACAAAGCTTTCATTTATACCCCCGATAAAGAGAAGGTTTCTTTAGAATATGCCCCGAAAAGCAAGTTTGTGAGGGAGAGGGATGCGGAGTGTTATCCCTTTGTAAATTTTTACTGAATTTTCATTCTGGAAGGATTGAAAAAGCCCGAAGAGAGATGTATAATATATTACATATAGGTGTGGAAACTTATTTTTTTTAAATGTGTATTAGCGCAAACTAACTCAAAGGTAGAGGAATGATCTATCATCAATAGGATAGAGCTGCCGTTGTGCCATCTGACCGGGAAAGGGGACGTTGTCTGGCTATGGTAGGAAGGATTTAGAGCGATTCTGCCTTGAGTCAGGGTTGAATCTGGAACTGTTTGAACAGCGGAAAGGATTCCGCTTACATAGTGTGATGAGAAAAAGGTGAGTATAGGCTGACTGGAATCATTCCAATTTTATGAGGAGCATGGATTGGTGAAAAAGAAAGAGCAGAGGAGGTGATATTATGGGATTTACATATAAGAAGGCGGGGCTTAATGATATAGAACTGCTGGTAAAAACAAGGATAGAAGTGCTGGGAGCGGCAAATCATCTGGGTGACGAGGCGGATATGTCAGTCGTGGAGTATCAGTCGCGGGAATATTATAAAGAAGCATTAACGGCAGGGACACATATTGCATATCTCGTTTTTGATGAGAAAAGGTTTATCGGAACCGGAGGAATCAGCTTTTTTAGGGTGATGCCAACTTATCATAATCCAACGGGATGGAAAGCGTATATTATGAATATGTATACGAAATCTGACTATAGAAGAAAGGGGATTGCTTACCATACGCTGGAGATTTTGGTTGAGGAAGCGAAGAAAAGAGATGTAAAGCACATTTCCCTGGAAGCGACAGATATGGGACGGCCTTTATATGAGAGGTATGGATTTACGAAAATGGATCATGAGATGGAATTGCAGAGGAGGCAATGATGAAGCAGGTTTATCTGATTGGCGGAACAATGGGAGTTGGATCATGTGTTAAAATAAGACCAAGTTAGCAGAGGTCTTATAAATAAAGGGTTTGCGCTAATCTGGTCTTATTTTTATCTTAGCATAAAGGATGCAAAATGTATAGCCAGGGAATGAACTTTTTGTAGAGTTTTGCAGAAAATGAGACTGGCGCAGACCTTGGATGACAGGTATTCTGGCCGCTTAATCCATTAACTACTACTTTATCATTTCCGGCGGGCAGTCTTGCCCGCAGCGGTCATTTCGATCGGCAGTATACTGTAAAAAAATATAATATAGAGGACTAAGTTGGTTAGATTCTGCTGGCTGGCTTAGTCCTCTTTTGTTTTGGAGGATAAAGCAATGGTTAAAGTGATAATTATTGTGGTGTTGTGTGTGTTTGTGTTTTTTACTTATTGCCTTGCTGTGGCAGCGAAAAGAACTGACGAAGACCTGGAGCAGTTGCTTTACGAAGAAGAAAAGCGTAAGTCAGGGAAAGTCTGGTATGGGGCAAACCCGTCCCTGGGGCATACGATTGATATAGAAAAAGTACGGAATGCGTATCTGAGTGCAAAGGATAACCCAGCGGAAGAAAACATCTTTCGGCAGCTCCGCCTGAACCAGTGGGTGAAGCAGTCTACCCGGCGGATGCAGATGGAGAAATGGGATGCCTGCGCGTTTCCGGTGGATGAGAGGGAACTGCTTGGCAGGGAGTGTTACGGCGGGCTGGACTTGTCCAGTTCCATTGATATCACGGCGTTTGTGCTGGTGTTCCCGCCGAGGAGTGATACGGAGAAGTATATCATTCTTCCCTATTTCTGGATACCGGAGGAAAATATGGTCCAGCGTGTGAGGCGCGACCATGTGCCGTATGATCTGTGGGAGAAGCAGGGACATCTTATGACCACGGAAGGGAATGTGATTCACTATGGGTTTATTGAGAATTTCATAGATGCTTTGGGGAAGAATTTCCATATCAAAGAAATTGCCTTTGACCTTTGGGGAGCGGCGCAGATGGTGCAGAACCTGGAAGGGCTTGGGTTTATAGTGGTTCCCTTTGGGCAGGGCTTTAAGGATATGTCCCCGCCGTTCAAACGGCTGATGGAGCTGACGCTGGAAAAGAGCCTTGCACACGGAGGGCATCCGGTGCTGCGGTGGATGATGGATAACATTTTTATCCGCACGGACCCGGCAGGGAATATCAAGCCGGATAAGGAAAAGTCTACAGAGAAGATTGACGGCGCAGTGGCAGCGATCATGGCGCTTGACCGGGCAATCCGGCACGGTGGCAGTACGGGGAGCGTGTATGATGAGAGAGGAATTTTGAGCTTTTAAAGAGAGCGAGTTTCTGGTATACTAAATAAAAAAATCGGAAGCTAATGGTGGATTTGATTTATGATTAGAGAATTAAAGAAACCGGATATAGACGAGGCGGCTGGTATTTGGCTTGATACTAACATAAAAGCGCATGACTTTATTCCAATGCAATACTGGCAGGATAATTTTAATTCAGTAAAACAAATGTTTTTACAAGCAGAAATTTATGTTTTTGACAATGATGAAGTCATTCAAGGTTTTATAGGCTTGAATGATAACTATATCGCAGGAATTTTTGTATCTCACAAAGCGCAATCACAGGGAATAGGAAAGCTCTTGTTGGATTTTGTAAAGAACAGAAAAGAAGAATTGTATTTAAGTGTGTATCAAAAGAATACACGGGCAATCTGTTTTTACCAAAGAGAGGGGTTTGAAATTCAATCTGAGAATATGGACGAAAACACCGAAGAAAAAGAATATGTGATGATATGGAAAAAATAATATGCTGATAGAATTTTAGTTTTATTAAGGGATTACAATTCTGGTTTATTGGGGCGTTAAGGACATCGAAAATCGGAATTTGTGGAGAGATTTCCTGAACTTTCCTTATTTTACAGGCTTTTCAGCCCATTAGATAGTGAAATGATATGTATTTTCCCTTATTTTTGCCCTTATGCGAAATCCGCAAGGGAAATAAGGGAAATTTTTGTTTAAGCATTGTTCGCTACTTTATCAAGAAGTCTTGCGGAATCCCGTTTTGCTTTTCTTGTTGAGTG
>JAUNOP010000048.1 GCA_030537135.1 Eubacteriales bacterium
CGAACGGTACGCTACGTGGTGTGGAAGGGGAGGGTAAAATCTCCCCTATCCGATTAGGGAAATCATGAAAGGAAGACGCTTTGTCAGCCATCTGCAGCGGCTGCTTCTTCTCAGGGGGAAGTGTTTGAAAAAAGGGTACAGCCGATGCTTTTGTAGTATTCGATTTTTTTTCGGATGCTTTCCGGGGGAACGTCAAAGGCCTGTGCCAGACATTCTATGCAGTAATATACAGTTGTCCCTCTGTTAATCAGCTTCTTTGTGACTGCGATTTCATCTGGAGAGAGAGGCTTTCTGCATTTGCGGCAGAAGCCTCTCTCCTTCTTATGCCCGGTATCCATTGCAGGGAACCAGTCTGCAGCGGTACAGCCTGCAGTCATGCCCGGAAACAGAAACTCTGTGATAATCCCGAATTACACCTAAATCTTCGCCTGTGAAGATATCCTTCATGGCAAGGCCATAGCCGCAGGCATAGGGAATTCCTGCGTCTGCAAAGGTGCATAAGATTTCCTGCTCTTCTTCAAAAAGATTGTAGTAGGCAATGATAAACTCATTTCCAGAAACATGCTTGAGAAAGGTAAAAAGCTTGTCCTTCACGCGGCGCAGAGGCTCTATGGCATCCTCACGATTTTCTACAGGCACCATGACGCTGCGCTTGCTTACCACAAATGGAGGACGGCATTCTTCGTCCTGGTCAATTGCAATCAATTCCTTATTAAGAAGGAGCTCTTTCATCTTCGGCGCGAGCGTGCGGATGTCTGCGCCCAGAATCAGAGGAACTCCGGCCAGACACCACAGACTGAACTGCATCTTGTATTCATTGTCTGTACAGGGCTTTCCAATGGCTACATTTCCCTGATTGTACATTCCTACGGTCAGCATGTCCATATCATTGTAGCAGTAGGGACCTGACTGGGACAAATGCTCCAGCTGTGACTGGAAGATGGACATAAATGACTGATAGTTGTCAAAAATATCTCCAGTGGAACGATACATATGCACGCCAATGGAGCGCATCCAGTTCCAGGAATCATGCATTCCCCAGTTGCAGGCAGAAAACAGAATTTCGCGGCCGCTGGCTTTTAAAGCCATGCTCATGATGTGATAGCGGTTGACACAGTCCGCATTTTCCGGAAAATTGCAGAAGTCATATTTCAAAAAATCTACGCCCCACTCGGCAAAGAGCCTTGCGTCCTGAAATTCATGGTCATAGCTGGACGGATATCCGGCGCAGGTAAGGATTCCCGCACAGGAATAAATTCCGAATTTCAGTCCCCTGTTGTGAACATAATCTGCCACTGCCTTGATGCCGTGAGGAAATTTTTCCGGGTCAGGTACCAGATTCCCCTGCATATCTCTTTCCTTTAAGGCCCAGCAGTCGTCGATAACCAGATATTCGTATCCAGCCTCCTTATAGCCCTGTTCTGCCATAACATCAGCAATCTGAAGAAGCAATTCCTCTGTGATATTGTTTCCAAAAGTATTCCACGAGTTCCAGCCCATGGCTGGTTTCTTTCCTATCATTTTGTGTCCTCCTAAAGGTGAAAATGTATTCATATCCTGCGTACTATTATATATCGTTTGCTGTGTTTTGTATATGCTTTTATGCACTGCATAGCTTTTTTGTGCGGTTACGGTTATACCGGCGAAATGCGGTGAATGTAACGCACTTATAGCTGCCTGCGTCCAGAAGCATCGTAAATGCGGTTTGCGAACGGCGCGGGCTGAACTGTTATTTCAATAAAAAGGAAAATGCTTGAAAAGAAAAGGCAAGAATAGTATAATAATAAATTAATAAGCGTTTTCTGATTTTTGTATATTACATTTGCAGCAACAGAAGGTATTATGAGAAGAAAGGAAGAGAAGAAGATGCAACAGCTACCGAAACAAAGAGCAGCAGCTGGACTCTGGAAGAGAACACAAAGGCTTTTTTTTATTTTCGGCCTTTCCCTGATGACACTGGCAAAGCTGTGTTATGCAGCCGAACCAATGCCTGAAAACCAGGAAGGAATGCTTTCTCCGCCGTCAGAGGCTTCCGGTGAGAGCGTTTTCGGCAAGGCTGCGCGCAAAGAGGCGGCAAAGGACGAGAAGCTGGAGAGCCTGCTTTCTCAGGTACAGGACCAGCTTCCTCTTGAAAATGGAAGCTGGTCTGTGTATATCTGCGATCTTGCAGGAGGCTCTGAGGGCAGCATCAATGAACAGCGGATGCAGGCTGCCAGCCTTATTAAGCTTTATATCATGGGAGCTGTTTATGAGAACTATGATAACATAAATCAGCAATATGGACAGAGCGCTGTGGATTCGTATCTGTATTCTATGATTACAGTCAGTGATAATGATGCGGCAAATGCCCTGGTAGGCTATCTTGGCAATGGGGATAGCTCGGCCGGAATGATGGCAGTGAATGATTTTTGTCTGGAACACGGCTATTCAAGCACCAGCATGGGAAGACTGCTGCTACAGAGCAATGAGTACGGCGACAATTATACCTCTGTGTCAGACTGCGGACATTTTCTGAAGGCCGTGTATGAGGAGGATTCAACAGAATACGCATATGCAGAAGAGATGTTTTCGCTTCTGGCAGCACAGACACGGTGCAACAAGATTCCGGCGCAGATGCCGGAGGGAGTCAGCGTTGCCAACAAAACAGGCGAGCTTTCAGATGTGGAAAATGATGCAGGCATTATTTACAATACAGAGAATGACCTTGTGCTTGTGTTTATGTCAGAGAATCTTTCTCAGACAGGTTCAGCTCAAAGTACAATCGCTTCTATCAGCAGGCAGATTTATGATTCTTATAATGGGTGAACAGAAAGGCGATTGTTTTGGGATAAAAAATTTATAAAAAAGGAGGACGATTTATGAAAATGAAGGGCAGCTATTTATCAAAGAGTGTTGTTGTGAAGTGGCTTCTGTTGCTCGCAGTGGTGTTTGCTGTTTCTCTGCCAGTAAGCAGCAGACTGTGTCAGGCTTCAGAAAACACGTATCGTGTGAGCGTGGATAAGGGCTATCTGGCGCTGCGCACAGCGAAAAGTTTTGACAGAGCAAATGAGATCGGGGAATTATATACAGGAGATATCGTTGAGGTCAGCGATTATAGCGATTCCACCTACTGGTATGTATATTCCTCCAAATACGGCAAATATGGCTATGTAAACAAAAACTATCTGATTGCCGAGAATACAAGCGCATCCTCTGGCTCTGCCTGGACGGTGAGTGTGGACAAGGGTTATCTGGCGCTGCGCAGTGCAAAAGCATATGATGCGAGTAATGAAATCGGAGAGCTGTATACCGGTGATACCGTTGAGGTAAACGACAGCAGTGATTCCACCTATTGGTATGTGTATTCTCCGAAGTATGGCAAATATGGTTATGTGAATAAAAACTACCTGGTGTCTTCCTCCTGCCCAACCTGGACAGTGAGCGTGGACAAGGGTTATCTGGCGCTGCGCAGTGCAAAGGCATATGATGCGAGCAATGAAATTGGAGAGCTGTATACCGGCGATACGGTTCAGGTGTATGACAGCAGCGATTCCACTTACTGGTATGTGTACTCTCCAAAGTATGATAAGTACGGGTATGTAAATAAAAACTATCTGTACAGTGGAAGCAGTTCGTCAGCAGACGTCAGGACAGTGAGTGTGGATAAGGGCTATCTGGCGCTGCGCAATGCGAAGGCGTATGATTCCAGCAACGAGATTGGAGAGCTGTATACCGGCGATACTGTGGAGGTTATTAATACCAGCGATTCCACCTATTGGTATGTATATTCTCCAAAGCATAATAAGAACGGCTATGTAAACAAAAATTATCTGAGCGGTTCTGGAAGCGAAAATAATATAACCTCCTATCCGACCAGAACAGTGAGCGTAAGCAAGGGCTATCTGGCGCTGCGCAGTGCAAAAGCATATGATGCGAGCAATGAAATCGGAGAGCTGTATACTGGCGATGTTGTGGAGGTGATTGACAGCAGCGATTCCACTTATTGGTATGTGTATTCCTCCAAGCTTGGAAAATATGGTTATGTAAACAGTGAGTATCTGCGTTGACAAGGATCAAAGCGCATTTGGAGTTTGACTACAGGCCGCGCAGCGGTCTGTAGTCATGAACATGCAGCGAAGAGGAATGGAAAAATGATATTTGATACACATGCACATTATGACAGCGAGGCATTTGAAGAGGACAGAGAGGAGCTTCTTTCTTCTCTGAAGGAGCATGGAATCGGACTTGTGATGAATTGCTGCGCCTCTGTGGAGGATCTGGATAAGACGGTCAGGCTGATGGAAAAATACCCGTTCATCTATGGAGCCATTGGCGTGCATCCAGATGATGCAGACAAGATGAATACAGAGGTGCTTGATAAGCTTCGCAGGCTCTGCAGGCACGAGAAGGCTCTGGCTGTGGGAGAGATTGGATTGGACTATTACTGGCATAAGGAAGCAGAGGAGCATGAGACTCAGAAGAAATGGTTTCGGGCGCAGATGGAGCTGGCAAGAGAGGAGAGGCTCCCCTTTGTGATTCACAGCAGGGAGGCAGCGCAGGATACTCTGCTGCTTATGAAGGAGCTTCGGGCAGGGGAGATGTATGGAGGAATTCTGCACTGCTTTTCCTACAGCAAAGAGATGGCCAGGGAATATTTAAACATGGGGCTTTTTCTGGGAATCGGAGGAGTGCTTACTTACAAGAATGCCAGAAAGCTCAGGGAAGTGGTGGAATATGCGCCCATAGAGCAGCTGGTGTTGGAGACAGACTGTCCGTATTTGACCCCGGTGCCGTACAGGGGGAAAAGGAATTGTTCGCTGTATCTTCCATACGTGGTGCGAGCGATTGCAGAGATTAAAGAGCTTTCAGATGAACAGGTTGTGGAAATCACAGAGAGAAATGCAAGAAGGCTGTTATTAAAAAAATAAAAAGGAAAGGCTTCGGAAAAGAAGCCTTTCCTTTTTTGGGAGCGATAAGTCCGGCAAGCGGCAGCCATGCTGGTATAAGCAGATATTTGCGAGTGCAGCAGCCCATGTTCATCTAGTAAGAATAAAAATTGCCATAAGCGTCATAATACCCATTTGAGGTATAAACATTGCCGTAAGCGTCATAATAATTTCCGCCGGAGTCATAATATCCTCCATTCGCATCATAGGTAATGCCAGAGGTGGTATCAGAGCTTTGCTCGTAGACGTCGGTGACAGTATCTGCTGCATCAGAGTCGGCTGTGCCATCTGAAGCGCTGTTCACCAGAGAAAGGTCAGTGGTTGGCGTGACATTGGCAGACATGATGGTGTCAAACTGCTCCTGAAGTCCGGAGAGACTTATAGAATATCCCAGGGACGTCATCGAATGCTCGCCGGCCAGAGCGTCGGTATAGTCGTCCAGCAGATAGGGGCCATATTCGCCTGAGCTGTAATTGTAGTGCATGACAAGCGGCTCCAGGCTCCGGTTTGAAATGCGGATGCTGCTTTCCCCGTTCTTTACCTCTTTCTCTATGGTAAAGTCTGCGATTCCTCCCACAAGGCGGCTTGAAACCTCCTCAATAGCTGCAAAATGTCCCAGAGAATAGAACACAGTAGTTTCGTTCCCAAGGTCATCTGTCATGGTGCCATAGGGCTGGACAGTCATAGGGTGTGTTCCGATAATCACATTCACGCCCAGATTCATAAGATAGGTGGCCCACTGCTTTTGATATTCACTTGGAGCTGTCTCGTCAGTCTCGCCCCAGTGTGCAATAAAAATCACACAGTCGCTTTGGCTCTTGGCTGAGGATACAGCCTGAGCTATCTTGTCCTTGTCAAAGGTATCCAGCATAAACGCTTCCTCAGAAGAAAGAGAGCTGGTGCTGGTTCCGTAGGTGTAATTTAAAAGGGCGATACGGATGTCGTTTACTGTGACGATTTGGGCTGTGTTTGCACTTTCAGCAGAGCTGTGAATGCCCAGAATGGGAATATTCGGATATTTACTGTTCCAGACATTCAGGGTTTCTGTGATTCCGGCTGCTCCGTAATCATCGGCATGACAGGAAGCAGAGGCAATGATGTCAAAGCCCGCATTAATGAGAGCGTCTGCAGCCTCGGCAGGAGAACGGTAGGTCGGATAACCGACAACTGCATTGTGGTCCTGGGTAAGAGGCGTACTCTGCGACACAATCGCCAGATCAGCGCTCTGAATCTTCTCCCGTACATGGTCATAGAGAAAATCATAATTCCAGACGCCTGTGTCAGAGATTCCTGCCTGGTAAATGTTCGTGTCAAAGACATTGTTTCCGGCTGCCACGACATGGGCAGACTTCACATAATTTTCGGAAGCCTCCTTTTGCGCCTGCCTTTCTGCTCTGGCAGCTTGGTTGGCAGCGTCCCTGGCAGGCTTTTCAATCAGAGAATAGTCTGCAAAACACAAAGTAAGGGACAGAACAATGAGAACAATAACAGAGCCGATAAAGCTGGTTCTGGCACGGAGCTTTTCTGTAATATTTAAAGGTAAATGATTGCGATCCATAAAATCAGTCCTTTCAAGCATCAGGATACATCCACAGTATAACAAAAAAACGTGTCCAAAGAAAGAATTTCTTGCAAAATCTACTTTGAATGTCAAAATAGATGGTGTATACTGAAACATATAGAAAACATAAGGAGGTGCAGGATGGACAGCTATCAGACAATGAATGATATATGGGTGCATTTGTTTCATGATATTCTGGATGCAGAGGAAAAGGCTCTGACAACGTCAGAGTTTAAGGACATATCTGTGAATGACATGCATATTTTGGAAGCAATAGGAATAGGAAAGCCCAAGAACATGTCCTCTGTGTCGAAAATCCTGGATGTTACGGTGGGGACTCTTACCATTGCCATCAATAATCTGGTGAAAAAGGGCTATGTACACCGCGTGCGCAGTGAGGAGGATCGGCGCGTGGTGCTTATTTTTCTGGCAGAAAAGGGAAAAAAGGCGTTTCTGCATCACCAGAGCTTTCATGAGAGTATGGTGCAGGCGATTGTGCAGGATTTGCCAGAGGAGGAAATTCAGGTTCTCTCCAGAGCGCTTATCAAGGTAGACGCCTTTTTTAGAAAATATTTATAATATTTTAGCCAGAAACCCCATAAGCTTCAGGTGGTGGGGATCACAAGCAGAGGGAAGCGGGTCGTTTGTCAGACCCACTTACGCGCCGCTTCCTGCCATATATTTATCTAATACAGGGAAGGGGACAGGACCGATTTCCAGAATTCTCTGATGGAAATCCTTTATATCAAAGCTTTCCCCTTTTTCTTCCTTTTCTTTTGTCAGTAAGTCTACAAAATTCAGGTATCCATAATAATATTTCAGATAGTTTGCAGGGGTTTCTACAATGTACTGGTACATTTCCGAAAGAGCGGCAGAATCCTGGATGCCAAAGGCCTTGAGATAGTTTGTCATTGCAGTAAGATCCCAGCCCTGGTAATGAATTCCAATGTCAACAAGAGAATACAGACATAGGTTTACTGAGCGGTTCAGCCAGGAAAGCCGGGAAAAGGAGGCGTCCACAGGTGCATAGCCGTAGGCATAGGATTCCACATAGGTAGCCCAGCCCTCTATGTATCCAGAGGAGGAAAAAATCTGACGCACAGGGTTGGGATTCTCTTTGTTGAAAAACTGTGTCTGATAGAGATGACCGGGAAAGCCCTCATGTGCAAGAGTGGTGAATAGCTCCAGGTCTCCTGTTTTGCTCTTGCCGTTAATGTAAATGGTATTTGGTATACCAGTGTCAATCGGAGGAGTGAGATAAAAGGCGGGACTTAGGAAATCCTCCATAGAGGGATGCACGTATTTGACCTCATAATCCACCTCAGGCAGGGCGGGAAAATCTTTTTCAGACAAAGTCTTCAGCTCGGACAAAAGAGAGGCCGGGTCATTGACAGAGGAGATGGAGCTGTTAAGACCGGCCTTTAGAACCTCTGGATTTTGGCGGAAAATCTGAGTGATTTCGCGGCAGTCTGCGGTGAGCTGCTGGTACATGCGTTTTTGAATCTCTATCACAGAGTCATAGGTTCCTACCTGCGTTTTGAGGAGGTATTGATAATATTCCTTTCCATTCTCAAGATTTGCCAGCCCATTTTCATTTTTTCCTGTGCCTTTCAGTTCAAGCAGCCCCTCTATGAGGCGCTTGTATGCCGGAATCACAGATTTTTCCAGGATTTTCTGGTGCTCATTTTTACAGGCAGTGATTTCCTCTGTGGAAAGCCCTGGAAAATTCTCTAGCTTATTCTCAAAAATCTGCGTAAGATAGTTGGAAGAGGGATCCTCTATAAAGGCTTCGCACTGCTCAATGACCCGATCCACAGAGGTGCTGCTCATAAATGTGCCGTGCGCGGATTTTTCCTGTTCAAACAGGAGAATGCTCTCAAAATAAGGGCGTATGCAGGTCAGGAGCTTTAAATAATCGGTAATATCCTTTTCCTCATAAAAGGAGTATTCAGCCAGAAGCACAGGAAGCTGAGCCTGGATGCCAAGGCTCGGACTTAGAACCTCCTGAACAAAGCATAAATCCCTGAGAGACTGGCGAGTGTGAAAGGAGAGCAGCAATGTATCTCTTGTGATCTGATTTTCCAGGCACAGACTGTCAGGCGAAAAATCAAGCAGGATTTCCACATATTTTTGGTAAAGGTCGCATGTTTCCGGGATATCTTCCCAGGAAATACTTCCAAGAGTCACAGGCTCTGATGAGAAACCATATTTGTCAGGGTGTGCAAGGGTATAGTGCAGATTCAGGGTGCTTCCTGTCAGCTCACTTTTGAATAAATCCTTTGTAAAATCAGTAAACTGTCCGTCAGGAGAAAGAAAACGGCGGGAAACATAGCCGATTCCCATTCCAATGCAGAAAATAAGGGACAGACACAGGAATATGAGAAAAGGCTTTTTCCATTTAGAGAGAAGCATGAGGAATCCTCCTGGGAGAATGTCTTTATTATCTTATGGAAAATATGTTATAATAAGAACCGCAAGACTGTGATATATCTCAGAGAAGCCAGATAATCGGCAGCAGTGGAATGAATGCCGGATAATAGGGAAAGCTATCAAATGACAGGCAGCACAAGCCTGGTATTGTGCATGGATAAGAGAAGCTTATGCACAGACAATGGACTGTGAAAGGGAAGAGCTTTGAATTGCGTCAAGCGGATATTTGCAATCCGCTTCGCTACTTGCTTGATACGTTAAATACAAAGGAGGGGTCAAAATGGAGGAATTATATGATTGTGTGATTGTAGGAGCAGGTCCTGCAGGTCTGACAGCGGCTATTTATGCAAGGCGCGCAAGACTGAAAATAGCGATTCTGGAGAAAAGCTTTGTAGCTGGAGGACAGATTGCAGACAGCAGCGAGGTAGATAATTATCCCGGACTTCCGGGAATCTCCGGAGCAGACCTGGGGGATGCTTTTCTGGAGCATGCGAAGAAGTTTGGGGTACAGACAGTAAGAGAAGACATTGCCTCTGTAGAGTACGATACACAGTCAGGAAACTTTCATATATGTACAGCCAGACACACCTATCAGACAAAAACAGTCATTCTGGCGTCAGGAGCCAGACATCGCCATCTCGATATTCCGGGAGAGGAGGAGCTGTCCGGCATGGGAGTATCCTACTGCGCAACCTGTGACGGCGCCTTTTTCAGAGATCGCACAGTGGCTGTTGTGGGCGGAGGCAACAGTGCTGTGGAGGATGCTGTTTTTTTGTCAAGAATCTGCAGAAAAGTTTATGTTATTCATAGAAGAGATGAGCTTCGGGGGGATAAGTCGGCGCAGGAGGCACTGTTTGCAAGGGAAAATGTGGAAATATTGTGGGATACACTTCCCGTGAGAATACAGGGAGAGGATCAGGTAGAGGGAATCGCTGTTTTGAATAAAAAGACAGGAAAGGAAAGACTGCTGATGGTGGACGGAGTCTTTGTAGCAGTCGGTATGGTGCCGAACACAGAATTTCTTAGGGGCTTTATGGAATTGGACAAGGGCGGCTATATCAAAGCAGGAGAGGATGGGATTACCGCGGTTCCGGGCGTGTTCGCGGCAGGAGATGTGCGTACCAAGAAGCTTCGGCAGGTAGTGACAGCTGTATCTGACGGCGCAAATGCGGTGTATTCGGCAGAGGAATATCTTCTGAAAAAAGGATAATTCTAAGAAGTGTCGGAAAACACGGAAATTGTGAATTATTCACAATACCCACAATAGGCAGATAGCAAATGTGGATAACTATAAAAAGTTATCCACATTTTTGAGGCCTCGAAATCCTTGAAAATAGAGTTATCAACAAAGTTATCCACATTATCCACATAAACAATGTGGGGATTAATTTGTTGACATAATTCAAAACAAAACGGATGTTTTGGTAAGAATTCATAAATCTGCGAATTTCGACAGGTTTTTCAAAAGAATCTATTTACAAACAATAAATACAAATATGAACAATTTAGGGGACAAAACGAATATTTATCAGAAAATTTATTTAATTTTCACATTGACACGTAGAACTTCTAATATAAAAAAAGCTTCCCCTCAAGGGGAAGCTGCCATTGCAGGCGAGGGACGAGTTATCCACAAAGCCTTTTATTTTTATCGCTTTACCATGTGGATAAATAGAGTTATCCACATTTTCCTTGTGCCTGTCATCTCCTCACACAAAGCTATGGCAGCCCTGCCTCAATCAGAAGCCTTCTGCTTCATTCTCTTAATGACCTTCAGACGTGTGAATTCTTCACGTTCCTTTTCCTCCAGCGCATTCTGAATATCCCTTGTGAGAGCTTCATACCTGGGAATTGTGATATTCTTCAGTGCATTTGCACGCTTTTGTGTCTTTTTTATATTAGCTGCCAGACGTATGGCAGCGTTCTCTACCATAGCGAGTTCCATGCACAGCTCCTTTACTTTCTCAAAAGCAGCCTTGGCCTGGTCAAGGGACATTTTTGTGCTGTAATAGGCATAAGTTGGAAGATTATTTTCCTTGCTGTATTCCACCAGAGGAATCTCTGTTCCCATAACGCTTCTGGTCTTAATACGAATGGAGTTTTCCACAGGAACTGTGTGGGAAACCTGGTCTACAAAGGCGATTCCAATCTCCATGTTTGCCATCTGAAGAGCAGCATAGGCGCTTCGGAAGGTGCTGTCAATCTGAGACTGAAGGTCTTTGGCCTGCTCAATCAGGTTCATGAGTTCCCGAATCAGGATATTTCTCTTTTTATCCATCAGTTCAAAGCCCTGTCTGGACAGTGCGAGAGAGTTCTTTGCAAGTATCAGATTTCCCTTGGTGGGAAAGGTATTTGGGTCCATGCACTCACCTCTCTTCTGCTAAATCCCCGGACGGTTTGTAATACTGATCCAGAACCTTTGTGTCCACACGGTCAAGCTCTTCTCTTGGAAGCATACCAAGAAGCTTCCAGCCGATATCCAGGGTTTCGATAATAGAACGGTTTTCTCTGTCTCCCTGACCGACAAATTCATGCTCAAAGGCATTTCCGAATTTCAGGTATCTTTTATCCAGAGGAGAAAGCTCATCCTCGCCGATGACAGAGGCCAGAGCGCGCGCGTCTCCTACCTTTGCATAGCAGGAGAAAAGCTGGTTTGCAACATCCTGATGGTCAGCTCTTGTATAGCCCTCTCCAATACCGTCCTTCATAAGACGGGACAGGGACGGAAGTACATTGATGGGAGGATAGATGGACTGTCCGAAGAGCTGGCGTTCCAGTACAATCTGCCCCTCTGTAATATATCCTGTCAGGTCGGGAATTGGATGAGTAATATCGTCATTTGGCATGGTGAGGATAGGAATCTGGGTCACAGAGCCTTTTCCTCCCCGGACAATGCCGGCTCTTTCATAGAGTGTTGCCAGTTCGCTGTACAGGTAGCCAGGATAGCCCTTTCTGGACGGGATTTCTCCTTTTGATGAAGAGACCTCTCGCATAGCCTCGCAAAAGGAGGTGATGTCCGTGAGAATAACCAGGATATGCATACCCTTCTCAAAGGCAAGATATTCGGCTGTGGTCAGGGCGATTTTTGGGGTGAGAAGACGCTCTACCACAGGGTCATTGGCCAGATTCAGGAACATAACCACATGGTCGGCAGCCCCGCTTTCCTCAAAGGTACGGCGGAAAAACTCTGCAACATCATATTTTACGCCCATAGCTGCAAATACAATGGCAAATTTTTCGTCTGAATCTGCACCCAGGGACGCCTGCTGCACAATCTGAGCAGCCAGCTTGTCGTGAGGCAGACCGTTTCCCGAAAAGATAGGAAGCTTCTGACCGCGGATAAGAGTAGTCAGCCCGTCAATGGCTGAGATTCCTGTGTTAATATAGTTTCTTGGATATTCACGCATCACCGGGTTCAGAGGAAGACCATTGATGTTTAAGGAAACCTCAGGCGTGATTTCGCCAAGTCCATCAATAGGCCGCCCAATGCCGTTAAAGGTTCTTCCCAGAATCTCAGGGGAAAGCCCGATTTCCATAGGGCGTCCGGTAAGACGGGTTCTGGTATTTCCGAGGGACATGCCGTCTGTTCCCTCAAATACCTGAATAATCGCCTTGTCCTCATAGATTTCAATGATACGTCCGATTTTTTTTGTTCCATTATCCAGTCTGAATTCCACGATTTCCTCATAGGAGGCATTCTGTACGCCCTCCAGAACCACCAGAGGGCCGTTGATTTCACTTAAACCAAGATATTCAATTGCCATAGCCCTTCCTCCTTATCCGTTTCGTTCCAGCACATTGTCATAGAAGCGGTCAATAGCGGCTTTGTACTCTTCAAAGCGCTCTGGTTCATTGTTGGGAACATCGTATTTGATTGCAATCACCTTCTCAAAGATATTGTCTTCCTTGAGTACGGACATCGGCATTCCTCTGGAAACCAGAGCTTTACACTTCTGGTTCAGATACAGGATAGTATCCATCATCAGGAACTGCTTTTCCAGCGGTACGCAGGTATCCTCTGCGTGGAAGGCGTTTTGCTGCAGAAAGCCCAGGCGAATGACTCTGGCGATTTCCAGGGTGAGCTTCTGGTCGTCTGGGAGCACGTCGCTTCCTATCAGCTTTACAATTTCCATGAGAGAGCTTTCCTGGTTCAAAATAGCCATAAGCTGATTCCTGTGAGATACAAACTGCGGGTTTACGTGTTCTCTGTACCATGGGGACAAATCCTCCATGTATTCGCTGTAGCTGTTCAGCCAGTGAATGGCAGGGAAGTGACGCGCATAAGCCAGAGATTTATCCAGCGCCCAGAAGCAGCGCACAAAACGCTTGGTATTCTGAGTGACAGGCTCTGAGAAGTCGCCGCCCTGGGGAGATACGGCTCCGATGATGGACACAGAACCCTCGGTTCCGTTCAGGTTCTGCATCATACCCGCTCTTTCATAAAAGGCAGAGAGCTTGCTTGCAAGGTAGGCGGGGAAGCCTTCCTCAGCGGGCATTTCCTCCAGTCGGCCTGACAGCTCACGCAGAGCCTCAGCCCATCTGGAAGTGGAATCTGCCATAATAGCCACATCGTATCCCATGTCTCTGTAGTATTCTGCAAGAGTAATTCCTGTGTATATAGAAGCTTCACGGGCAGCCACCGGCATATTGGAGGTGTTGGCAATCAGGGCAGTTCTGTCCATCATGAGGTTTCCTGACTTTGGGTCAACAAGCTTGCTGAAATCCTCCAGAACCTGTGTCATTTCGTTTCCTCGTTCTCCGCAGCCAATATAGATAATAATGTCTGCGTCTGACCACTTGGCGATTTGATGCTGGCTCATGGTCTTGCCGGTTCCAAAGCCTCCTGGTATGGCGGCAGTTCCGCCCTTTGCAATGGGAAAGAGAGTATCCAGAATACGCTGGCCTGTTACCAGAGGGGTGCTGGCAGGAAAGCGACGGTACGTAGGACGCGGAATCCGAATCGGCCATTTCTGTGCAAGAGACAGGCTTCTCCTGGCCCCGCCAGGCAGAGAGACTGTGACAAGAGGCTCCAGAATGGAGTAGGAGCCATCTGAGACAACAGAGACAACCGTGGCCTCCTGTATATCAGGGGGAACCATGGACTTATGCAGAATGGAGGGGGTCTCCTGAGTTTCTGCGATAATAGTGCCTCCGTGAACGACCTCTCCTTCTTTGACGGTTATGTGTACGTCCCACTTTTTCTGTGTGTCAAGGGAGTCCACGTGAACGCCTCTGGAAATGTATTTTCCAGATTCTCTGGAAATTTCTTCAAGCGGACGCTGAATACCGTCAAAAATATTGTGGATGATTCCAGGACCAAGAAGCACGGAGATAGCGTCTCCGGTTCCGGTGACTGTCTCGCCGGGACGAAGCCCTGTGGTTTCCTCGAAAACCTGGACAGTGGTGCAGCCCTTTTTCAGGCCTATGACCTCGCCTACAAGGTTCTCAGGGCCTACATGAACCATCTCAGCCATTTGAAAGCCTGCATCTCCCTTCAGAGAAATGACAGGACCGTTTACTCCGTAAATGATTCCGGTTTTATGCATTCCTTTGTCCTCCTTCAAATGAGAAATTCTCCCAAAGCGCTGCTAAACTGTCCTGGAAGGAGTGATTAATCAGGAGATTCCTGGAAGGAATGGCGGCTTGAATTCCTCCGAGAAAGGCTTTGTCAGAGACAAGGACAGGGAGGCCTGTGCGTGAAGCAATGACTTCCTGTCTTGAGGCGTCTGTGGAGGAAAGATAGATGAAAATCTCCTCTGCCCCGGCGAATTCCTTTGCCTCCAGAACCTTTTTGCACAGATAATCCTCATAGGCGGGAGTATTCATAAAATCCGCAAGCTTTTGCTTTACCTGAGTGAATAAAGTCTCCTTCAGAGCGTTCTGCTTTGCCCTCCAGCTGCGCTTCAGGGAGAGGTGTTCAGCAGAGAGAGCCCGGTTGATTTCTCTTTGGGCCATCTCAGTCTCGCATTTCACAGCAGATTCTGCCTCCTGAAGTTTTATGCTCTTATGCTCATCGAGAGTCTGCGTGAGCTTTCTTTTATGCTGTTCAAGAGCCTCTACAGCTTCCTTTTCTGTGTCTGTTATGATTGTGTCGTAAAAGTGCTGCAGCTTTTCGTTGATATTCATAAAATCACCTTTTATTCTTTGATGAAAAGCTCTGAGTCTGGATAACTCAGAGCTTGAGTCCGATGGCTTCATTGACATAGGCAGTGATGAAATCAGGTCTTCTTCCTGTGCCGTGTCGATCGGGAATTTCGATAATCAGAGGAGTTTTGTGGTGAAGCTTTACCTCGTCAACGAGTTCAGGAAATTCACGTCCGAACTTTTCTGTGAGAAGCAAAATGCCTATGGTCTTGTCAGAGAGAGTCTTTTTCAGAGCTTCCAAAAGCTCCTCTCTTTCATGGACAACAACTCCCTCTACTCCTGCCAGACGCATACCTGTATAGGTGTCTATATTGTCGCTGATTAAAAACATTTTCATGGAAAATCCCGCCTTTAAAGCTTACCTAAAATCATGAAGGAAATAATCAGTCCATAAAGGGCGATACCTTCTGCCATAGCTACGAAAATCATGGATTTACCAAACAAACTTCCATCCTCGCTGATAGCGCCCAGAGCAGCGCTTGCAGAGCTGGCAACGGCAATACCAGAGCCAATTCCTGAGAGGCCTGTAACAAGAGCGGCGCCGATGTATCCAAGTCCTGTGGCAAGCCCAGCCTGTGAAGCATCGGCAGCCTGTACAGGAGAAGCTCCTGCGAACATGACAATGGATGCGACCAGAATGGTTCCAAAGAAGAAAAAGGCATTGAATGAGATGGAGGTCTTATAACGCTTCCGGTTCCTCTCTCCAAGGAAGAAATAACCAAAGGGAATGATAATGCTTAAAATCAAGGCTGCTGCTGTTAAAATCTGAACAATAGTTGTCATAATAAACAATCCTCCTGAATTACAATTATCTGTATAGCGTCTTTTTAAGAAACGGCTTGAATTCTCTTCCGCTTCCGCTGTAGAAACGGCTGAACATTTCGTAGTACTCCAGACGAAGAACCTGAATTCCTACAATCAAGCCTTCCATAGCACATACAAACAGGTTGCCGAGAACAATGATGAGCCAGTTGGGATTTCCCCCGTTTGCAGCCCCTGCAAGCATCAGCACAACTTCCATCATGGCTGCATGGCTGACTGCAAAGGCGCCCATACGTACAAAGGAAAGTGTGTTGGAAAAATAGCTCAAAAGCACCTCAAAGGTCTCGAAAAAGCTCTGAAGCAGGTACATTCCGATGCCCCCCTCAACAAGAGGAGACTTCTTTTGAACCAGACGGGTGAGCGGTTCCTTGAACATGATAAGGAGTAAGGGTATGCCGAACATCACTGCGAGTACGATTCCAGCCGGAAGACGGTGTCCTGTCATGAACAGGAAAATCACTGCCACTGCAGACCCATAAAATACCAGGCCTGCCAGAGAATTCTGGTCAAAAAAGAGATTTTCCGTATTTTTTGTACGCACCGCGTTTACAATGTGAAAAATCATTGTGGTTAAAATCAGGAACATACCAAAGGCAATGGCCACGACAAATACAGTATTCATGCTTCCGATAAAGGGAAGAGTGGTCATAGCTGTTTTGGGGTGAAGCCATAAGGCGGGAATGACATTTTCAAAACCAAACACACTTCCATACAGGAAGCCGAAAAGTGTGGAGAAAATGCCCGCAAGGCTGATAATGCCTGCAAGTGCCATTCCCTTGAGTTTGTACAGGAGAGCGCCGCCCAGAAGAAGGAGGAGACCCTGACCTACATCTCCGAACATGGTGCCAAAGATAAAGGAGTAGGTAAGTCCCACGAACATGGTGGGATCCATCTCATGGTAGGCTGGAAGCCCATACATTTTGATGTACATTTCAAATGGCTGAAAGAGCTTGGGGTTTTTCAGCTTTGTAGGAGGCTCACTGGCGATATTGCCGTCCTGGTCTTCTATGATGCAGAAAATCTGGCTGTCATTTTCAATATCCTTCTGAAATTTTTCGGCATCAGACTCTGCCATCCAGCCGCAGATAATGTAGAAGACCTCTTTTTTTCCGTTCCTTCCCTGGCTGGTGCAGGCGGCGAGGCGGCGAATATCAAAGTTGCTGGATAGGCATTCCAGGGCATACTTGGCAGATACAATTTCAGAAGCATATTTGCGAAGAAGCTCCTGCCTGGCATTTTCATTGGCCTGCATTTTCTGAACTGCCTGGTTGTAGCGGGAGGTTACGGACTCATAAATCTGCCGTCCGGTTCCCTCATAGCCATCTGGTACCTTGATAAGCTCAAAGTGCATGGAAGCATACACAGCGTCTATCTGAGAGGTCTTGTTGATGGGGCAGAAATACAATCCCCATACATATTGTTCATCTTCGTCACATTTATGAAAAATTGTATCCAGAGTGCTGTATACATATTTTTCAAACTGTGCAAAATGCTGCTTGTCAATGCGTCCGAAACGGATTCGCATATGTTTAAAATGAAGCAGGTCAGTCAGGTTAAAGTCCATGTTCCGGAACGGCCTGAGCATACGCATGGTCTCGGAGAGGGAGCTGATTTCCCCATCCAGAGGTTTTTTGAGAGCTTCAAGCTCGTGGGAACGCCCAACTACCGTGTGAACTGTTTTAAGAGCAGTCTCTGTACTCATTGGGTGAGGAGAGAGCTTCTCAGGCTGTTCAAGCTGGACATAATACTGACTGATTGCCGCCAGGTCATCCCGATAAGGGTTGATTTCCAGATAGGGAGAGAGACTGCGCACAGAAGTCAGCTCTGAGAGGGCATTTTCCAGATGGATTTCGTACTTGGATAAATACTGGTTTACCACCCGGTCAATATCTCCCTTTGGCCCGGTTATACTTAGGAATTTCATTTTTACAATCACTTTGTATTACCTCCGGGATTAATTTCGGTGTATATAGCGCATGGTGTCTGAAATGCTTACATTGTAGCGAACACATTCCAGAGCTATGGTCAGACGAACCACCTCATGCTCTTTGTGATAAAGATAGGAATAAATAACAGCAACAGAATAAGGATCTCTGCGCGCCTCATTTTCCAGAATGCTTCGGAGGGTATAATTATAAAATTCCTCCAGATTTCCTGGTGTGAGCTGTGCTTCAGGAGTATCATGAGAAGGATTTTTCCTTCCATAATAGGTTTTCCTGAGAAGAGAGGCGAATTCTTCATTTGTTTCTGCCTCTGTGAGCGCTTTGATTTCTTCCTTTTTCAGTTTGTAGCTGACAGGAATAATCTGTGTGTATACCTCCGCGCAGGACAGATGATAAATCTGCCTGGAACGCTGGATGAACTGGAGATTCAGGAGGTCAAATTTTTCGCCGTAGGCCTTTGTAATTTCCTCCAAATCCTTTCCTGTAAACAGCTTTTTGCGCATATTCCAGATGTAGGAAAAATAATACAAATCCAAAGCCATGCCATAGTCAAAAAGCAGGGCGTTTTCTCTGCCTTGAATCCTGGAGAGCGGTTCGTAGAATTCATTTCCTGCAAGTGCCTGGATGAATTCATCCATGTTTGTACAGCTTATCAGGCGGTTTAGATCCAGCTTAGAATGTTTCCTGAAAAACTCAGCATACGCGGAAAAATCTACCTGAAAGGATTCCCTGCGGTCAAACAGGTTTGTCATTATTTCCTTTAGTACGCGGATTTCGTACCGTTTAGAATAAAGACTGAGAAATTTTCGCTGTTCTCTGTTGGAAAATTGATAGATTCTTGAAAAATCCTCAAAAATGGATTGCTTGAGAAGCTTTTCCATTTGCCCCCTGTGCAGGAGATTTTCATCCAGGGAGGCCCAGCGAGTGCGGTACTGCGGAGTTTTCTTCAGGTAGGCGGCTACCTGGGAAACATGATCCATGCCTGCAATTTCCCGAAGCTGGTCTTCTGTTATCAGCTTCTTCTGCATAGCCCGGATTTTTGTGGAAAGACCACTGTAAGAGAGCAGATTGCTCATAGTCTCACTTCCTTTGTCTTAGCTTAGCTATTGAGGACACTCTCAAAAACTTCCTCAACCAGGCTGCTGTGATTCTGTTCATAGTAGGTTTTCATGGAGGCAATCTGGGTCTGCGTATCTGCACGCAGGGCAGCAAGCTGCTGTTCCTTGTCTGCTTCCAGCTGCTTTCGGATACCTTCTATCCTGGCAGAGGTTTCCTGCTGAAGCGCCTCGTCAAATTCCCTGCTTGCCTGTTCCATCTCTTCGGTGAGCGCAAGCTTTTTTTCAGAGACCTCTTTCATTATTTTGTCAGCAGTGAGTTCTATTTCACGCAATTTGCCAAGTACCTCTTCCATTTCACCCCTCCTTTACTCATAGTAGTATTGAATGATGCTGGGGGCAAAAGGATTCCTGACCCTTTGACTCCGGTATCATTGAACTTCATGTTCAACTAAAATATGCCTGCTGCGCTGCAAAGATTCGGCAAGGACATATGTGTTGAACTTTAATAGGATATATTTTCTGCTGTACAGCCTGTATAATACACCTTTTTTTTCGGAAATCCAATGGAAAAAACTAATTAACTATTTAGAGGAAAAGAAAAAAATATCGTGAAAATGCATAAAAAAAATGGAATAAAATAGAAAAATTACACAAAAACACGATTCTTTATTCATAAAAAATTTGGTTGAACTGTAAACGGACAGGCAGGATTTTTTTGTCTGGCTTTGGGCTTGAGTTTAACTTCAAAAACCTGTATGATAAGAAGAAATACTACAAATCAGGCAGCAGAGAATAGCGCATCTGAGGCTGCGAAGCAAGGGAGAAGAATTTTTTATGAGGCTGAGAAATATTCCAGAGGCAAAAGATTTGATTAAGGAGAGTTCCTATGTAGTGCAAAATCCAGAGAAGTACAGGGGAGGCTGGAGCAAGGCTTTCTCCGAGGTTCATCCCATTCACATTGAAGTAGGAATGGGAAAGGGAAGGTTTCTTATGGATATGGCAAGACTCCATCCTGAGATTAATTATATTGGAATTGAGATGTATGACAGTGTGCTGCTCCGCGCGCTTCAGAAGAGACAGGAGTGCGAAGCTGAGGGAGAGCATTTTGAAAATCTGCTTTTTATGAGAGCAGACGCCAGATTTCTTCCTGATATTTTTGAATATGGAGAGGTTGACAGAATATATCTCAACTTCTCAGATCCCTGGCCAAAGGCGCGCCATGCAAAGAGAAGGCTTACTTCCAGGGAATTTTGGGCGCGGTATGAGAAAATTTTGGAGCCAGGACATTTGGTGGAATTTAAAACAGATAATAAGGAGCTGTTCGAATTTTCGCTGGAAGAGGTCAGGGAGGCTGGCTGGAAGACAGTGGATTATACCTTTGACCTTCATCATGAGGAGAGAATGAATCAGGGAAATGTGATGACAGAATACGAAGAAAAATTTTCTTCCCAGGGAAATCCCATCTGCAAGCTGATTGCCGCCAGATGGGAATAGGACGCGGCGAACCTGCATAGAATAGAAAAAAAGAGGACACTCTGAATTTTGAGTCAGAGTGTCTGAGCCGCGCAGGGAATGCCGGAGAGGGGCTGCGCGCTCAGAAGGAAATTCTATGAAACCAGGCCGGAAGGTGCAGAACGCGGTGAGTCAGTTCAGCTATAAGCATAAGTTTCTTGACAAGAAGCTTGGAAAGATTAGAGGCTCTGTGGAGGAACTGGATAAGCTTCTTAAAAGAATGGAAAAAAAGGATGAAGAAAAAAATAAAAAAAATTAAAAATAGGGGTTGACTTTTGGCGAATCATAGTGTATCATAGCTTTTGTCGTTGAGGGAAACCAAAACAAAGAAAAAAATAAAGCAAGCGCCTTTAGCTCAGTTGGTAGAGCACCTGACTCTTAATCAGGGTGTCCAGGGTTCGAGCCCCTGAAGGCGCACGGAAGGTACTGTTTTCGTAAGCATGAGGCTATGGGGACGGTACTTTTTTTCTGCCCGGAAATCAATTGTCAACTCGAATGAAATATAAAGTTGACAATTAGCTTTTCTTATGTTAAAGTGAGGCTGTCAATGATACGAAAAGAGGAGGAAATGAAAAATGAGTACAATGACAGCTGCGCAGAGCAGGACAAGAACCTATGATATGGTTTACATAGCTGTTTTTGCAGGCCTTATGGCAATCTGTTCCTGGATTTCTATTCCAACGACCGTTCCATTTACTATGCAGACCTTTGCCGTTTTTGCGGCAGTGGGAATCCTTGGAGGAAGGAGAGGAACTCTGGCAATCCTGGTGTATCTGCTTCTGGGTGCAGTGGGACTTCCTGTGTTTGCAGGATTTTCAGGAGGAATGGGTTCTATTGTGGGAAGCCCATCCGGAGGCTATCTGCTTGGATTTCTGTTTTCTGGCCTTGTGATGTGGGGAATGGAAAAGCTTTGGGGCAGAAAAACGCTTGTTTTGCTTGCATCCATGATAGTAGGATTGATTGTATGCTATCTATTCGGAACAGCCTGGTTTATGGTGGTTTATACGAGCAAATCTGGTTCAGTAGGTCTTATGGCTGTTCTGGGCTGGTGTGTATTTCCGTTTATTGTTCCTGATCTGGCAAAAATTGCGCTTGCCATGCTTTTGACAAAGAGGGTCGGAAGGTATGTGCAGTAGAAAAGTATTTCCCATACGCCCGCATCACGGCATGTGCCTTGCCTATTTTGAGGGAAAGGGCTACAGCAGCGAATTTACAGCGCATATGGGAGAGATGCTTAAAATCTTTCAAAACAATGTTCCTGTGCATCTGGTGGTGGGTGCAGACGAAATCTGCAGAAAATGTCCGAATCGCCGCGGAGAAAATTGCACCCCGGATTCTAATGCAGATACCTTTGACAGGGCTGTGCTGGAGCTGTGCGGCCTGAGAGAAGGAGAGGAGCTTTCCTTTCTCGAATTTGCAGACCGAGTGCAGAGCAGTATTCTGGGAAAGGGGCTGAGAGAGAGCATATGCGGAGGATGCAGATGGAATGACATCTGTACTCAGAGAAAAAGCCTCTGGGAAGCAGAGGATAAAAAAAGACCTTGAGAAAAAATAACTGTCGGGATAGCTTGACTTTTCCCGGCAGTTTTTTTAATATTAGACGCAGGAGCAAAAAGTCAGGCAGATTCCAATATCCGCCTGAAACCAAGCATCATCATAAACGAAAAGGAAGAAAGGTCATGAAATATTTAAAACAGTTTTTGCTGATACTGCTGATTTCCTTTCTGGGAGAGGGACTTCATGCACTCCTTCCGCTTCCTGTCCCAGCCAGTGTGTATGGGCTGATTCTTATGCTGGCAGGCCTGATTTCCGGTGTGATTCGTCTGGAGCAGGTAGAGGAGGCGGCGAATTTTCTGGTTGAAATCATGCCTGTGATGTTTATTCCGGCAGGCGTGGGGCTTCTTACGGCCTGGGATGCTCTGAGGCCTGTCTGCGTACCGATTGTGCTGATTACAGTCTTCACTACGGTTCTGGTTATGGGCGTCACTGGTTGGGTTTCGCAGATTATTATTCGGAAGGAGAGAAATCATCATGAAAAATCTTCTCACTGATTCTCTGTTTTTTGGCGCTGTCATAAGTCTGATTGCCTATGAATTCGGCATGATCTTAAAGAAAAAATTCAAGCTGGCGATTTTTAATCCCCTGCTGATAGCAGTTATCTGCGTGATGGCTGTCATCACTCTTCTGGATGTGGACTATGAAGCCTATAACAGTGGAGCAAAGTACATCAGCTACCTCCTTACGCCCGCAACTGTGTGTCTGGCAATTCCTCTTTACAAGCAGCTAGAACTTCTGAAAAATAATTTTAAAGCAGTAATAGCGGGGATTTTATCAGGAGTAATCGCAAGCCTTGCAGGAGTTTTCATTCTGGCAAAGCTATTCGGTCTGTCTCACGAGCATTATGTGACCTTGCTTCCAAAATCCATCACAACAGCAATCGGAATCGGGGTCTCAGAGGAATTGGGAGGAATTGTCACGATCACAGTTGCTTCTATTATTATCACAGGAATTTTAGGAAATATGATTGCAGAGGCTGTATTTAAGCTGCTGAAGATAGAGGAACCCATTGCAAAGGGGCTTGGACTTGGCACAGCGTCCCATGCCATAGGAACTGCGAAGGCAATGGAGCTTGGCGAGATTGAGGGCGCCATGAGCAGTCTGTCTATTGCCGTTGCAGGGCTTCTTACCGTTGTGGGAGCCTCTGTGTTTGCAGGCTTAATGTAGAAGGCTGTAGGGCTACAGGAGGACAGGAAAAAAACATGATAACAACAGAAAAGCTTTATTACAAAGACGCCTATTTAAAAGAGTTTACAGCCCATGTGCTGGAATGCAGGAAG
This sequence comes from Eubacteriales bacterium, assembly GCA_030537135.1. Lineage (GTDB taxonomy): Bacteria > Bacillota > Clostridia > Lachnospirales > Lachnospiraceae > Blautia_A. The sequence goes on from JAUNOP010000048.1 coordinate 23,233, forward strand.
GACAAAAGGGGCTATGCAGTCCTGCTTGACAGAACTGTCTTTTACCCCGAAGGAGGCGGTCAGCCGGCAGACAGGGGAACCCTTGGAGGCGTGTCTGTGACAGATGTACATGAAAAAAACGGAGAGGTGCTTCATTATACAGATGCTCCTCTGGGGCAGGGTGATGAGGTAAGAGGCTGCATTGACTGGAACAGACGCTTTGACCTTATGCAGCAGCATTCAGGAGAGCATATGGTGAGCGGCCTGATTCATGAGGCCTATGGCTATGACAATGTGGGCTTTCACATGGGAAGCGATGTGATAACCATTGATTTTAATGGAGAACTCACACAGGAGCAGATGCAGGAAATAGAACAGAGAGTAAATCAGGTGATTTGGGAAAATAGACCAGTAGAAATCACCTATCCTGACCCAGAGGAGCTGCGAACCCTTCCTTATAGAAGCAAAAAGGAGCTTACAGGACAGGTGCGTATTGTGCGCTTTCCAGGAGCAGATCTGTGTGCCTGCTGCGGAACGCACGTGTCCCGTGCAGGCGAGATAGGAATGGTAAAGCTCCTGTCTGTTCAGAAGTTTCGCGAGGGTGTGCGGATGGAAATGATCTGTGGAGGACGTGTTCTTGCCTACCTCAATATGGTAGAGGCTCAGAATCACAGAATCTCGGTTCTTCTCTCTGCAAAGCCTGAGAAAACAGCAGAGGCTGCAAGCCGCCTTCAGGAAGAGAACTTTCGGTTAAAGGGCAGGATTGGCGCCATGGAGGACCGAATGTTTTTGCGGATTGCCAGGGAGTATGAGAATGCAGGAGATGTTCTTCTCATAGAGCAGGGCTTGGAAGCAGACAGTGTGAGAAGACTTGCAGACATGGTGATGAAGGCCTGCAAAGGAAGATGCGCGGTATTTTCCGAGAATCCTGACGGGAGCTTTAAATACGCGATAGGTCAGGAGGGCGGAGATCTCCGGGGCTTCACAAAGGAGATGAACGCTGTACTTGAGGGAAGAGGCGGCGGAAAGCCCTTCTTTGTTCAGGGCTCTGTCCGGGCGTCAAAAGAGCAGATTAGAGCCTTTTTTGAGGCTTGACTAAAAAGAGAAAGGCTGCGGAATTGCCATCCGCAGCCTTTCTATGTGGGGGTCGTTTTTCATATTTAGACAGTGCGCTTCTTGAGCGGAGCTGCCGTCATATTTGTAATCATACCAGTGAGCGGACTCACATACAGAATGCAAGTCAGAACACAGTAAATTGGAATCATGATACAGAACTGAATCAGTCTTCCCGGAATGATAGCATAAAAATTGTATCCCATGATCAATACAAGACCGGCAGTAGTAAACACAAGGGTGCTGAAAAAAGCGGTAATGACAACGGATACGGAGAGAAAGGCTAATTTCTCAGTACGCGGCTTATTTGCAAGCAGGGGACGGAAAAGGGCAGGAACAACGCCCCATAAAACAGCGGCAATTGTAATCAGGGGGTTGACAGCGTAGCCCTTCATAAAGCAGCCCAGAACATCGGCTGCAAGACCGCAGATACCGCCGGCAAGAGGCCCGAACCAAAGGCCAGCCAGAATGGTGGATACGCTTCCTACAGAAATGCGGTAGGCTCCCAGGTCGATTACAAATACACGGGTGAGTACCAGATGAATGGCAATCATGAGCGCTATGAACACCAGTGTTTTTGTGTTCCAGTTTGATTTTGCATTTTTTTCAGGCATAATAAAGACACCTCCATAATGTTGAACAACAGAGTAACGATAAATAATAATCCCTCCACATTATGAGATGTCCTCACATGCAGCAACGGGTGCGGAAAATATATCGTAAGGCAGAAAACGGCAATTTTCCTACCTTTTCGTTTCACGGCGACTCCCCAGCCAATGAACACTTGACGCATAAATTCCTA
>JAUNOP010000090.1 GCA_030537135.1 Eubacteriales bacterium
GAGTCTATGATCAAGGAGTCTACAACCAGGGCGTGTATGATTCGGGCGTTTATGGGTATTAATGCGTATATTTACTACGAAAGTAAGTCAAGTCACAGATGAGAAACCTCGGAGAAGGGGCGCGCAGGCGTTCCTTTTCTGAGGATTTTTTGTATAAAAAACATAAAAATCAGGTTCGCAGATCCTCCTGCAGGCAAGTTTGCATCGGATTTGTGATCTTTTGATCCTGGTAGCATAAAAATGGAAAAAAGAGGGGAATCTGACAATGCATAATCAATTTCAAATTCAGGGAGCATGTCTTACTGTTATGCTCCCGGCAGAATTGGATCATCCGGCAGCAGACAGAATCCGTATGGAGACAGACAGGATTCTTGGAAGATGCTATATCAAAACTATTGTGTTTGATTTTCAGAACACAGCCTTTATGGACAGCTCAGGAATCGGCATGATTATGGGAAGATATAAGGCTCTGGGAATGAGAACAGGGTGTGTGCGGGCTGTCAATATGAATGACTATGTAGGGAAAATTCTGCAGCTTTCCGGTCTCTATAAGGTAATAGAAATCTGCGGAAGGCAGGAAAAGCCTGAAACAAGGAAAGGAGAAAAAAATGGAAGGTACGAATGAGCTTGTATTAACTTTTGACAGCAGACCCTGCAACGAAGGAATGGTGCGGGTGGCAGTGGCAGCCTTTTGTACACAGCTTAATCCAACTCTGGAGGAAGTGTCAGATGTAAAGACCGCGGTTTCAGAGGCAGTTACAAATGCGATTATTCATGGATATGAGGGAAAAATACATAAGATAACTGTGCGCTGCGTTGTTGAGAAACGCAGCCTTATGGTGGAGGTTCGGGATAATGGTATTGGAATTTCGGATATAAAGAAGGCTATGGAGCCTATGTTTACTACAAAGCCTGAACAGGAACGCTCAGGCATGGGCTTTACCTTTATGGAGGCGTTTATGGACGAGGTATCTGTGGAATCAAAGCCAGGAGAGGGAACTGTCGTTTACATGAGGAAGACAATCGGGAGGTAAACAATGGACAGGACTCTTGCTCTTCTAGGGCGTGCGCACCAGGGGGATAAAGAAGCAAGAGATACATTGTTTGAAGAGAATGTGGGACTGATATGGAGCGTTGTGAAGAGATTCACAGGCAGAGGCGCAGATATGGAGGATTTGTTTCAGGTCGGGAGCATAGGCCTTTTGAAGGCAGTAGACAATTTTGATTTTTCTTATGATGTCAAGTTTTCCACTTATGCAGTTCCCATGATTACAGGAGAGGTAAAGCGGTTTCTTCGGGATGACGGAATGCTGAAGGTGAGCAGAGGACTTAAGGAGACTGCAGTCAAGGCCTTTCTGATGAAGGACATGCTGGAAAAGCAGCTCGGCAGGGAAGTGGGACTTGCAGAGGTGGCGGATGCTATACAGCTTCCTGTGGAGGAACTGGTTCTGGCAATGGAGGCAGGGGCAGAGGTGGAATCTTTGTATAAAACCGTGTACCAGGGCGATGGAAGTGAAATTTCTCTGATGGATCGGATTCCAGAGAAAAAGAATCCGCAGGAGAGGCTTTTGAATCGGATTTTCCTTGAAGAGGCTCTCTCAAGGCTCAAGGGGAGGGAGAGAAAGCTCATTTATCTGCGGTATTTTCAGGAGCTTACTCAGACAGAGGTTGCCAGGGAGCTTGGAATTTCACAGGTACAGGTGTCGCGTATAGAAAAGAAGGTTCTGGAGAGCATCCGGGAAATGGCAAAATAGGGAGAGGATTGCGTATATTTGTGAAGGACATGGACGTGTGCATAGTTTGCAAAGCTTTGGAAATCCTATATAAAGACAAAAAAGAAAAGGCGGGATTTCTATTATGAGCGAATCACTGTATATGCAGTTTGATAAAAATGTGGAGGTGGATCATCCAAAGGTACAGCTCCAGGATGTGGCAAAGCTTGCCTGCCGGGACGAAAAAATCCTCAACAGATGCAGGGTGATGCCTGTCATGAGTCTGGATGCGAAAAAGCCTGGAAGATATGTTGTGAATGTGATGGATATTGTGGACAAGCTTGGAAAGGCAGAAGCAGGGCTTGACCTGGTCACTTCTGGGGAGCCGGCCTTTATTGTCACCTTTGTCACAGACACGCGAAAGCACCCGGTAAAGGAATGGCTTAAGGCAATAGGCGTGTGCATTATCACATTTTTTGGAATGTCCTTCTCTATTATGACCTTTAATAATGACGTGGACTTAGGAAAGCTTTTTTCTCAGATCTATCAGCAGGTGATGGGGGTTCCGTCAAATGGCTTTACTGTGCTGGAAATCAGCTATTCTGTTGGCCTTGGTCTTGGGGTTCTTTTCTTTTTCAATCATTTTGGAAAATGGAAGCTCACTCAGGATCCTACGCCAATGCAGGTACAGATGAGACTGTATGAAGAGGATGTAAATACCACGATTCTGGAAGATAGGCAGAGGGAGCAGGCACAGTCAGGACAAAAGGGATAAAGCACAAAAAGCGGGAAAGAGATGCAGCTTCTTTTTCCCGCTTTCTTTATCCGATGGTGTTTAATCTTTTATTTTGGGTTTGAAAACCAGGCTTGCCAGATAGGAAAAAATCAAAGCAGCCGACACGCCGGTGGCGCAGGCGGTAAAGCCTCCCATAAACAGGCCGAGAAAGCCGTTTTCTGCGATGGATTTTTTCATTCCCTCCCATAGAAGGTGGCCAAAGCCAAGAAGAGGAACACTCGCGCCTGCGCCTGCAAAGTCTGCAAAGGGTTTGTACAGGCCTATGGCGCTTAAGAAGGCGCCTGAACAAACCAGAAGAACCATGATTCTTCCAGGCATCAGTTTGGTCTTATCCAGAAGAATCTGGACAAGGGCGCAGATGAGACCGCCTATGACAAATGCTTTCACATATTCCATGTATAGCCTCCTTTCTTAAGAGGGAATGTGTTCAACAACCACAGCCTGAGCAATGCCGGGTATGGATTGACCCTCATTAAAGCTTACCTTGGACAGCAGGGCGCCTGTAGGGACAAAGAGAATGCGCCTGAGTTCTCCTGACATAACCCTTGGAAGAATCCAGGAGGAAAAGACAGAAGCAGAACATCCGCAGCCGCTTCCTCCGGCATGGGTATCCTGAGCCTTTGCATTATAAATCAGAAGACCGCAGTCTTCATGCTGCTTGGAGATATCAAAGCCTTTTTCCTTCATAAGGTCAAGGAGAATCGTTTGGCCCACAGAACCCAGATCTCCGGTAAAAATCCTGTCATAATCCTCTGGCATACGGTTAAAATCCATGAGATTCTGATAAATGGTATCGCAGGCAGCGGGCGCCATACAGCCTCCCATGTTCAGAGAATCCTTAAGACCAAAGTCAACGATTTTTCCAACTGTGACGCCTGTGATGACGGCGCTTCCGCCGCAGGGGGCAAGAAGGCAGGCTCCGCATCCTGTGACAGTCCAGGTTGCAGAGAGAGGACGCTGATTTCCGTATTCCAGAGGAAATCGGAATTCCTTTTCAGCGCTTCCGAAATGGCTTGAGGTGATGGAGATAACATAGTCGGCATATCCTCCGGCAATGGACATGGCGCCAAGAGAGAGGGCTTCTCCCATGGTGGAGCAGGCTCCGTACAGACCGAATACCGGAATTTCCAGATCCATAATCCCAAAAGAAGAGGCAATGGTCTGAGCCAGAAGGTCTCCAGAGAAAATCAGGCGGATTTGTTCCTTGGCAAGCCCTGCTTTGACAAGCAGCATCTGCGCTGTTTCCTTCTGCATTGTACTCTCTGCGGATTCCCAGCTTGTGGTTCCGAACATAGGGTCCTCGCAGATGAGGTCAAAGCAGTCGGCAAGGGGGCCCTCGCCCTCTTTTTTTCCAACAATAGAGCAGTGTTCCAGAATAGAGACAGGCTCAGAAAAGGAAATACTCTGCTTCCCAATAAATTGTTTTTTCATATGGCAATTACCCCCAGAATCTGAAGAAAATAGTAAATCACACCAAGTGCCCAGGCGCTTAAGATTCCATAGAGAATAACAGGACCTGCAATGGTGAAGATTTTGCAGCCAATGCCAAATACCTGTCCTTCTGTCTGGTATTCAATGGCCGAGGCGGCAACAGAATTGGCAAAGCCTGTAATTGGAACAAGTGCTCCTGCACCTCCGAATTTCCCGATTTTGCTGTAGAGATTCAGGCCAGTGAGAAGTACACTCAGAAGAATCAGAAGCATGGAACACCAGGCTCCTGCGCTTTCTCTGTCAAGTCCTGCATTTTTTCCTATATGGAGGATGACCTGTCCCAGGGTGCAAATGGCGCCTCCTGTTAGGAAGGCCTTGAGCATATTCAGGGGCAGATTGTGGGTTGGAGTTACCTGCTTCACATATTCTTCGTATTGTTTGGCTTTCTTTTCCTTTGCAATGTCAGGCATAGCATCCTTCCTTTCATTTTGTAATGATACGTCAGTCGCCGTGAGGCGTTTGACGCTGGCTTTATTGGAACATGAAAGTGTTCATAGAACATAGTTTTCCGAAAAAGACAGGTTTTATACTTTAACGTATCAAGCAAGTAGCGAAGCGGATTGCGAATTTCCGCTTGATAAGCGCGCTGCTGTGAACGCAAGTGAATAGTAAATGAAGTTACTGTTCACATGGCCACTGCTCTGCGAGGTGTTTTGGCATGTATGTGCCAAAATCCCGAGACATACAAGCCAAAATTCCATTGCCGCAGGCAATCTGGAATGAATTTTGGTCTCGTTACTGAGAACGGAGTGAACAGTAACTAAATGAATATTGCTGTACAAATACTTTGACAGATTTTCTGACATTCTTTATAATAAAAGCATATAAGATTTATCTACTGCCATCCCTGAAAAAAGAAAACAAGGGAGCCTATGGTTTTGGCTGCAGACAGGGTAACAATCACTGCCGGGATTCCCCAGGTTAAACGAATGCGTCTGCTTAAAATCGGAAAAACATCTGCCATTTCAGCAAGAGCTAAAATCCATGCTCCCAGAAAAATGCCGGAAGAAACTCCAAATACAGCAAGCCCGATATTGCCCGCCGGGATCTGCAGATGAAATAAATAAAAGAGATTTCCGAATAAAATTCCCAGGAGAGTGGTATCTTCATATACAAGGATTTTATCTCCTGTATGAGTGACGCCTGCATACCTGGGAACAATAGCGAGACCGATGATTAATCCGGCAAGCCCCGCGGCAATCATTCCTCCGGCGCACAGACCCAAGAATCCGAGGAATAGCTGTCTCCACATACTTGAACGCTCCTTTCTCTGAAAATCTGTGCTGTTCGGATACAAACAGCACAGATTCCTCTGTTCTATAGGGTGTGCAGAAAAAAGATAAAATATTCGCTGCATTCATTTACAGAAACAAACAAGGAAAAACTGTACTTTTCCAGTAGGAGATTGTATAATGTGAGATAACAGAAGCTATGATAGTAGCTTCTGTTATCTCAACGAGGAAAAATGCAGAGCATTTTTTCGAGTCTGTGAAGAACAGGAAATGCACCTGATATACCAACGACAGAGTAAAGCATTTTTATAATGTATCAGCCAGAAAACCTATGGTCTTTAGCGCGCCCAGCGAAGGGTATGATATTTAACGGGTGGAAATCCCGC
>JAUNOP010000049.1 GCA_030537135.1 Eubacteriales bacterium
CCCGCGAGGTGTTTTGGCATGTATATGCCAAAATCCCGAGACATACAAGCCAAAAAGAAAGCTCCATACATTTCTTCTTATCGAAATGTATGGAGCTTTCCTATCCTTGTTCCTATGCTTGCAGGCCAAAGCAAACGAGCTTCACGCTTCTCAGTCAGCCAGCCCGAAAGCGTCATGCACTGCATTCATGGCTCTCTCTCCGTCCTTCTGGTTGATAATTACTGTCACGCGGATTTCAGAGGTGGAAATCATGCTGATGTTGATGTTCTCATTATACAGGCTCTCAAACATCTTTGCCGCCACGCCCGGATTGCTCATCATGCCGGCTCCCACAATAGAGAGCTTGGCAATATTGCTCTCTGCCTGAATCTCCTTAAAGGTCAGACGAGTCTGGTTCTGATTGAGAACTTCGATTGCCTCTTCCATGTCGTTCTCATCCACTGTAAAGGAGATATCCTTGCTTCCAGCACGTCCGATGGACTGAAGAATCACATCCACATTGATATTTTTCTTTGCCAGACAGTCAAAGACCTTAAAGGCAATCCCCGGCTTATCCTTCACTCCAAGCACAGAAATGCGGACTGCATGCTTGTCCAGAGCCACTCCGCTGATTAACATTCTCTCCACAGTAACCTCCTCCTTCACAACCGTTCCTTCGGCGTCATTCAGACTGGAGCGCACCACCAGAGGCACACCGTATTTCTTCGCCATCTCCACAGAGCGGTTATGAAGCACGCCGGCTCCCAAGGTAGCCAAGTCCAGCATCTCGTCATATGTAATTTCCTTGAGTTTCCTTGCATTTGGCACAATGCGCGGGTCTGCGGTATAAATCCCATCCACGTCCGTATAGATTTCACAGGCGTCTGCATGGAGGGCGGCTGCCAGAGCCACTGCCGTGGTATCTGACCCTCCCCTGCCAAGAGTGGTATAATCATTGTACTTGTTGATTCCCTGAAAGCCTGTTACAATCACGATTTTCCGGGATTCCAGCTCTCTTCGGATACGCGTGGTGTCAATTCTCTTAAGACGCGCATTTCCATAGACGCTTGTCGTATGCATTGCCACCTGAAAAGCATTTAAGGAAACTGCCGGCACTCCCAGCTTGTGCATTGCCATTCCCATCAGAGCCACAGACATCTGCTCTCCGATCGTGAACAGCATATCCATCTCTCTCTTGGAGGGTCTCTCATTAATATCCTCTGCCATAGCAATCAGCTCATCCGTATACTTTCCCATTGCAGACAGAACAACCACTACATCGTTTCCTTTACGATATTCCTTTATACATCTTTTCGCCACATGGAAAATTCTCTCCTTATTGGCTACAGAAGTTCCTCCGAATTTTTTAACAATTAACATTCTGCTCTCCCCTGAAAAGATATGTCATCAAATCCCATCCATGTTCCATGACAAGACCGCCCTCCTTTGCCTCCTTCTCATTGTAATGCCAGTCATGCTTTTCCTGCTGTGTACTGTCATACAAAAGGTATGGCACAGGGTCGCTCACATGTGTGCGGACCCGCACTGGAGTCGGGTGATCGGGCATAATCAGCATCCTGTAGTCTGCACCTGCCTTGTCAAGCCCTTCCTTTACCAGACGGATAACCCTGGAATCCAGATATTCAATGGACTCTACCTTCCTCTGTGCGCTTCCCTGATGTCCCATCTCGTCCGGAGCCTCGACATGAATATACGCAAAATCATAGCCGTCCTTGGTCAAAGCCCTGACCGCTGCATTTGCTTTTCCCTCATAATTAGTGTGAAGTCCGCCGTTTGCTCCCTCCACCTGCACAATATCCATGCCAATTCCCACGGCAATGCCCTTGAGAAGGTCCACTGCTGAAATCATGACGCCCTTCTTTCCATAGATTTTCTCAAAGGAATCAAGAGCAGGGCGAGTTCCTGCGCCCCAGAACCAGAAGCTGTTCGCAGGGTTTAAGCCCTTTGCCTTGCGCGCAAGATTAATCGGATGATTCTTCAGAATTTCGTAGCTTCTCTCCTGCATCCTGCGAAGAACCCTGTCAGAGGGAAGATACTGTCCGATAACCTGGGTCAGGACGTCATGAGGCGGGGTCAGCTCCAGCACCTCTCCATGATTCCAGACCATGCAGTGACGATAGCTGGTTCCAACATAGAATTGATAGGTCTCGTCTGCGAGTTCCCTGCACACATCCTTCAGAAGAACAGCCGCATCCTCTGTGCTGATTTCTCCTGAGCTGTGATCCAGAATCTTCTGCTCCTCATAAGCGCCCTCATTCTCTGTGAGAGTCACGAGATTGCAGCGATAGACCACATCTGTGTCCTTCATGTCCACGCCAATGCTCAGCGCTTCCAGCGGAGAGCGTCCTGTATAATATTTTCTGGGGTTATAGCCTATCACAGACAGATTCGCTGTATCGCTCCCAGGAGCCATTCCCTCTGGAATGGTTCTGACCATTCCTATTTCAGCCCTTTTGGCCAGCTCGTCCATTGCAGGTGTATGCGCGTATTCCAGCGGTGTTTTGCCTCCCAATGCTTCTATCGGCTCATCTGCCATTCCGTCTCCCAAAACCACCACATATTTCATAATAGCTTTTCCTCGTTTTCCCGGAATCTCCCCCTGCCGGAGTCTTCTGGCAGGGGGAGTCCTGTTTTCTGCCTCACTGTTTGGCTCTGCCTCACAGTGAACTTATTCTGCTTAGTCCTTTACGCGGATCATGGAGAGGATTCCCTCGCATGCGGCCGCCCTCTTGGCATATTCGCCCTGCGTCATTACAGACGTAATAAAGGCTGCTTCATCTGGAAGCTCTTCCAGTGTAAGAAGGCGGGAAGCTCCAAGAATCTCCAGAGCTTTCTGCGCCGACTCTCTTCTTACGCGCACAAAGAAGCGTCCCTCCACCTCGTCCATTGGCTTCAGGTTCAGAGGATGACTGCTCCAGTTTGTCATGATATTTCTGTGAAGATGCTTGGCTTCGTCCACCACATCCGCCACAACCGCGCTCGCAGTTGGGAGCTTTCCTGCTCCGCTTCCATAAAACATAGCGTCGCCGAGCATGTTGCCATGAACAAAAATACCGTTGAACACATCGTTGACACTGTACAGCGGACTATCCTGCCCCAGAAGGAAGGGAGCAACCATTGCATAAAAGCAGCCGTCCACCTTCTTGCTCGTAGCCAGAAGCTTAATGGTCATTCCAAGCTTTCCCGCATAGGCCATATCCTGGGGCGTAATCTTTGTGATTCCCTCTGTGTAGATATCTCTGTAATTCAAAAGCTTTCCATAGGCAAGAGAAGAAAGAATCGCAATCTTGCGGCAGGCGTCATAGCCCTCTATATCTGCGGTCGGGTCTGCCTCTGCGTAGCCCATAGCCTGAGCCTCCTTCAGAACATCCGCAAAATCACTTCCCTCTCTGGCCATTTTATAGAGCATGTAATTGGTGGTTCCGTTCAAAATTCCTGTAATCTCATCAATCTCGTCTGCTGTAAGAGACGCATTGAGCGCGCGGATAATCGGGATTCCGCCGCCGCAGCTCGCCTCAAAGAGGAAGTTGATGTCCTTTTCTCTGGCAATCTGCATAAGCTCTGAGCCGCACTCGGCAACCATGGCCTTGTTTGAGGTACACACGCTCTTTCCAGCCTCCAGAGCCTTCTTTGCAAAGGTATGCGCCGGCTCCACGCCTCCCATCACCTCCACCACAATGTCCACTTCAGGGTCATTCAAAATGACGTCAAAATCATGAACCAGGATTTCCTGTACAGGGTCCCCTGGAAATTCTCTCAAATCCAGAACATATTTGATTCTGATTTCATCACCGGCACGCTTATTGATGCTCTCATGGTTTGTGTTGATAACCTCCACAACACCGCTTCCCACTGTGCCATATCCTAATACTGCAATATTAACCATTGTACCTTACTCCCTGCCTAGTATTTTCAAATAATGAATTCCGCTGGTCTGCTCGATGGTATCGACCATAGCCTCTGCATCGCCCTCTCCCGGAAGAATATCTACACTCAATGTGAGAGTAGCCACCCCGTTTATGGGGATACTCTGATGAATGGTGAGAATATTGCCATGAAATCTTGCAATATCCTGCAGAACCTCTGACAAAAGTCCTGGCTCGTCATCCATCTGCAAAATAAAGGTAATTGTCTTTCCCCTGGTTTCCTCGTGAAAGGGAAAAATATCATCTTTATATTTGTAAAAAGAGCTGCGGCTGATTCCAACTGCTTCGGTAGCCTCCTGAACCGTGTCCATCTTTCCGGAATCCAGGAGCTTCTGCGCCTCTACAACCTTCAGAAGCACCTCGGGAACAGCCTTTTCCCTGACCACATAGTACTTTTTCTTTTCTTTCTGCATAGTTATTTCCTTCTGTCTGTTTTTCAAGGACATTTGTTTTTAACAGAGAGATATTAACACATTCCTCTTTACTTTGCAAGTGTTATTCTTCACAGAATGCCTGTACCATCACGCCTGCTGCTGTTTTTTTGACAGGGCGCGCCATTTCAGATAGGAGTTGATAAAAGGGTCAATGTCTCCGTCCAGAACAGCGTTTACATTTCCGGTTTCCTCATTTGTCCTGTGGTCCTTTACCATTGTATAGGGCTGCATGACATAGGAACGAATCTGATTGCCCCAGCCGATTTCTGTCACTTCTCCTCTGATTCCGGAAAGCTTTGCCTCTGCTTCCTGCTGTTTGAGCAGATACAGCTTTGCCTTGAGCATCTGCATGGCCTTATCCTTGTTCATGTGCTGGGAGCGTTCATTCTGACACTGTACCACAATTCCTGTTGGAAAATGAGTGATACGGATAGCAGAGGAGGTCTTATTGATGTGCTGACCTCCTGCGCCGCTTGAACGGTAGGTATCAATGCGGATATCCTCGTCATTAATCTCAATATCCAAATCCTGCTCAATATCAGGCATCACATCGCAGGATACAAAGGAGGTCTGCCTTTTTCCTGCTGCATTAAAGGGAGAAATGCGAACCAGACGGTGTACGCCCTTCTCTGATTTCAGATAACCATAAGCATTCTCTCCGTTCACCTGGAAGGTCACAGACTTAATGCCTGCTTCTTCTCCATCCAGATAGTCAAGCACCTCTAGCGTAAAGCCCTTCTTGTCCGCCCATCTGGAAAACATGCGGTAGAGCATACCGCACCAGTCACAGGCCTCTGTGCCTCCTGCTCCTGCATTAAGCTTGATAATCGCATTGCATTCATCATATTCCTCTGACAGCAGAGTTTTTACCCGGATGGCGTCAAAGCTCTTCTGGAAATCCTCCAGCATCTCCTGGATTTCAGGAATCAGAGAAGCGTCATTCTCCTCATATCCCATCTCAATCATGGTTTCCATGTCCTCCAGAGCTGTTCTTAGCTTATTGTATGTCTCCAGGTCATCCTTCATGTATTTCAGTTCCTTCATTTTCTTCTGAGAACCCTCTGCATCGTCCCAGAAGCCGGGAGCTTCCATCTCCCTCTCTAATTCTTCGATCCTGCGCTCCTTATCAGCGAGGTCAAAGTGAATCCCTCACTTCCACTAATGGTTCTGTATAAGTATTCAAAATGCTTTTGAACTGGTCTAACTCAACCATAGCTTCACCTTCTTTCTCTAAAATAAAAATGAATACTTTTTTGCTGAGAATCCGTCTTTCTCACACGGACATTTCATACGTACCATATCATACCTGCGGCAAAAATACAAGCAGATAGCAAAATCTATTAAAAAAAGCCTTCCCCGTAGGGGAAAGCTTTCGTTTAAGAGAGTTCAGAAAGAGCAGCGTCCAGCTTCTCTGCCATCTCATCCACATGCTTTCTTGTAATCACAAGCGGAGGAACCAGACGAAGGACATCGCTTCCTGCTGATATGACAAGAAGCCCCTTTTCCAAAGCCTTATTTACCACCTGTCCCACTGGAATTCCTGTAATCACAAGCCCCTGCATAAAGCCCTTTCCTCTTCTTGCCGAAATACAGGTATATTTTTCCTTAAGCTCATCCAGCCTGCTCTCCAGATAAGGGGTCAGCTCCTGCACGTGCGCCAGAATCTTGTCCTTTTCAAAGATTTCAAATACCTTATTCACAGCAGCGCACACAAACGGATTGCCTCCATAGGTGGTTCCATGGTCTCCGGGAAGCAGAGAAGCACCTGCAGCCTTCTTATTCAGTACAAACGCTCCTACCGGAACACCGCTTCCCAGCGCCTTTGCACAGGTCATGATATCTGGCTGCACTCCATAGGACTGCCATGCAAAATAGCTTCCTGTCCGTCCCATTCCGCACTGAATTTCATCAAAAATCAGCAGAATATCCTTTTCATCACAGATTCTGCGAAGCCCCTCAAGGAATTCCTGAGTGGCAGGGTAGATGCCTCCCTCGCCCTGCACAACCTCTGTGATAATTGCGCAGGTCTTGTCCGTGACAAGAGCCTTCACACTCTCCAGGTTATTGAATTCTGCAAACCTCACGCCGCCCATCAGAGGCTCAAAGGGTTCCCTGTAATGTGCATTTCCAGTCACTGCCAGGGCCCCCATGCTTCTCCCATGAAAGGAATGATTCATGGCGATAATCTCATGACCCGCATGGCCATCCCGTGCATAGGCATATTTTTTGGCAGCCTTCAGAGCGCCCTCTATCGCCTCTGTTCCGCTGTTCGTAAAAAACGCCTTGTCCATTCCGCTGGCAAGCACAAGCTTTGCTCCTGCATAAATAATCGGCTCATTATAATATAAATTAGAAATATGAAGCAGCTTGTCAATCTGCTCCTTGAGCGCCTCATCATACCCAGGATAATGATAGCCCAGAGCATTTACAGCGATTCCTGCCGCAAAATCCAGATATTCCTTTCCCTCTGCGTCATACAGACAGCATCCTTCTCCTCTCTCAAATACAACTGGAAAGCGGTTGTAGGTATGAAGAATGCTGTGTTCGGATTCCTCCATCAGATTATGCATGTTCATGATGATATTTTTCACCATCCTCTCTCAAAATAGCAGTGCCAATACCTTTATTTGTAAAGATTTCCAGAAGAAGGCTGTGAGGGATCCTTCCGTCCAGGATATGTACCCGGTTGACTCCCTTTTCAATCGCCTGGATGCAGTTCTGAAGCTTTGGAATCATGCCGCCGCCCACATAGCCCTGGGCAATCAGCTCCTCTGCCTCGCTCACACGAAGCTCGGAAATCAGGCTGTCAGGGTCGTTCTTGTCCCGATACACTCCCTCAATGTCAGACAAAAAAGCAAGCTTTTCTGCTCCCATGGCCTCTGCAATCGCACAGGCAGCATCGTCTGCATTGATATTATAGGAATCATAATTTTCATCAAAGCCGATTGGAAATACAATAGGGAGAAAATCCTTTTCCAAAAGGTCATAGAGAATCTTCGGATCCACCTTCTTCACCTCTCCCACAAAGCCAATATCCTGACCATTGGAATATTTCTTCTCAACCTGAAGAAGCCCTCCGTCCTTGCCGCTCACTCCCACAGAGCGCACACCAAGAGACTGCACCATGGTCACAAGCTCCTTGTTCACCTTTGCAAGCACCATCTCTGCAAGCTCCATGGTCTCTGCGTCTGTGACACGCAGGCCGTTGATAAACTCTGCCTTCTTGCCCACCTTTGTTACCCAACGGCTGATTTCCTTTCCGCCTCCGTGGACAATAATCGGCTTAAAGCCTACCAGCTTCAAAAGGACGGCGTCCTTAATAACATTCTGCTTGAGTTCATCGTCCAGCATGGCGCTTCCGCCGTATTTGATCACAACGATTTTTCTGTTAAAACGCTGGATATAAGGGAGAGCTTCAATGAGAACCTCTGCCTTATCCAGGTACTTTTTCTTTACCATTTTCTGCTTCCTCGCTTTATTTTTTACACTTCTTAAGCTGCCTCTTACGGCGCCTTCCCCAGAAAGGAAAGTCTTGTGTATTTCCTCTCAGGCTGTTTTCTTCACTCTCTCCGCCGTATTCGCCAGAAGGGAAAGTCTTGTGCGTTTCCTCTGCGTCAGTCGCTTTATACCTTTTTCTAGGAACGGTAGTCTGCATTGATTTTTACATAATCATAAGTCAAATCGCATCCCCAGGCAGTTGCCTTGGCGTCTCCCATTTTCACATCTGCAATGGCTGTTACCTCTGGCTCAGAGAGGATTCTGCTTGCCTTTTCCTCGCTGTAATCTACTGCTACGCCATTTTCAATAATCTGAAGCTTTCCGGCAGCGCTCTCAAAGAACAAATCCACTTTCTCAGGGTCAAACTGTGCGCCAGAATATCCCATAGCGCACAGAATTCTTCCCCAGTTGGCGTCATGTCCATAGACAGCTGCCTTTACAAGAGAGGACATCACTACTGCCTTTGCCAGTGTGACTGCCTGCGCCTTAGTCTCTGCTCCCACGATTTTCATCTCAAAAAGGGCTGTCGCGCCTTCGCCGTCCCCTGCAATCTTCCTGGAGAGAGCTGTATTTACATAGTTCAAAGCCCCTTTGAAGGCCTCATAGTCTTTATTTTTCTCTATAATCTCCGGGTTCTCTGCCATCCCGTTTGCCAGAAGAAGAACCGTGTCATTTGTAGAGGTATCGCCGTCCACTGACACCATATTATAGGTGTCCTGCACATCCTCGCTCAGAGCCGCCTGGAGCATCTCTCTGGAAATGCAGGCGTCTGTTGTGATAAATGCAAGCATGGTACACATATTCGGATGAATCATTCCTGAGCCCTTGCACATGCCTCCGATTGTAACCGTCTTTCCTCCGATTTCTACCTGAACTGCCACTTCCTTGTTTTTGGTATCTGTGGTCATAATAGCCCTGGAAGCTCTGCATCCTGCTTCAAGCGTTCCTTCAAGAAGCGGAGCCATTGCCTTCACGCCATCGCAGAGCCTGTCTATGGGAAGCTGCATTCCGATAACTCCTGTGGAAGCCACCAGAACCGCCTCTGCTGGAATATTCAGAGCCTGTGCTGCCGCCTCTGCTGTCTTGCGGCAATAATCATAGCCCCTGGCGCCTGTACAGGCATTGGCAATTCCGCTGTTGCAGATAACTGCCTGTGCAAAAGGCTTATGATATACAATATCCTGATCCCACATAACCGGAGCAGCCTTTACCACATTTGTTGTAAAGGTTCCTGCTGCCCTGCATGGAACCTCACTGTATATCATTGCCATATCTGTCCTGTTTTTATACTTAATTTCTGCTGCCGCTGCCGCTGCCTGAAAGCCCCTGGCAGCTGTCACTCCGCCTGCAATCTGCTTCATAAAAGCACCTCTTTTCCCTTGTTCATCTGTTATATCTTTTCCCAAAATGCCTCAGAGGGCTCCGGCTTTTCTGCCTTTTTGTCTCAGCCCTCCGGGCATGAATCTACCTTTCTCACTGCTCGTTAAAGGCCGTAATATTTGCCTCGTTCAGGGTAAAATCATAATAATTCAAGTCTTCTCTCTTTGTCCAGCCAATAGTGTTCCAAAAGGCATTTCCAATATCGTTTCTGGTAAAAGCAATCAGACACACCTTGTTGATATTCTCTCGCCGCAGTTCCTCCATTGCCCGAACCACCATGGCCTTTCCAATACCTCTTCTGCGGTATTTCTCATCCACGCACACATGATAAAAGCAGCCTCTTCTGCCATCGTGGCCGCAGAGAATGCTTCCCACAATTCTGCCATCCTCCTCTGCCACAATACTGGTGGATGGGTTTCTTTTCAGAAACCTCTCCACACCCTCCCTGGAATCGTCCATGCTGCGCAGTCCAAAGCCCCGTATGGTTTTCCAGAGTGCATAAACCTCATCATAGTCCTGCATTTCCATTGCCCGAATCATGCTCTCACACTTTCTAGGGGTACATCGGCACCTGCATCAGCCCTTCATTCTCTGCAAGATTGAACATCAGATTCATGTTCTGCACAGCCTGACCTGCCGCCCCTTTTACCAGATTATCCATAGCTCCCATCACAATAATACGATGCGTTCTTGGATCGATTTTAAAGTTCACATCCACATAGTTACTGCCCTCCACCCATTTTGTCTGAGGGCATATATCCTGATCCAGAACACGGACAAAGGTCTCTTTGCCGTAGTATTTATCATACACGGCTCTGACCTCTTCATAGGAAGTCTCTCTGTTCAGAGAAGCATAGGCAGTCACCAGAATTCCTCTGTTCATAGGCACCAGATGCGGGGTGAAATTAATCAAGACCTCCTGACCGCAGGCATAACCGAGCTGCTCCTCAATCTCAGGTGTATGTCTGTGCGAAGCCACGCCATAAGCCTTCATATTTTCGTTTACCTCACAGAACAGATTATCCACCTTTGCTCCTCTGCCTGCGCCTGAGGTTCCGGATTTTGCATCAATAATAATCGTGGACGGCTCTATCAGCCCCTCCTTCAGAAGAGGGTACAGAGATAGTGTGGAGCAGGTAGGATAGCAGCCTGGATTTGCCACCAGTCTCGCCCCCTTCACTGCCTCTCTGTTAATCTCACAGAGGCCGTACACTGCCTCCTTGATAAACTGCGGAGCCTTATGCTCGATTCCATACCATTTCTCATAGGTTTTCACATCCTTGATACGGAAATCTGCGCTCAAATCTACAATCTTACATTTAGAAAGAATCGCTTCATTTACCAGAGAAGCACACAATCCCTGCGGGGTTGCCGTAAAGATAACATCCGCCTCCTCTGCGAGAGCTTCCATGTTGTCGTCCATGCATTTTGCATCCACGATTTTGCAAAAATTCTGATAAACAGAGGCATATTTCTTATCAATATAGCTTCTGGAGCCAAACCATACAATCTCTGCTTCCTTATGTCCCAGCAAAAGACGCACGATTTCATTTCCTGCATAGCCAGTTGCACCGATGATTCCTGCTTTTATCATTTTTATTTCGCTTCCTTCTTTTATCTTTGTCAGGTCAGAGGAAAAGGCGTTCCTTGTCCTGCATATCCCTGTTTTTTATACATACCAGTACCATATCCAGGGTCGCTTTGCGTGGTTTTTCAGAAAAACCGCTTTTCACCCAAGATTACAGTGCGATATGCCGATTATACAACCACTCTGCATAATATGCAAGGTGTTTTTGAGGATTTTTTCAGCGTTTCTTCTGTTTCGTGCAATTTAACCGCTTTAATTTCTTTATTATAAATGTTTTTATGCAATATTTTTCCTGTTTTTTTCCATTTTCCTGTTGCATAATTATAAAAAATAGTGTATATTATTCACAGTTCTTCAAAAGACAGGAAGACGCCGCCAAGATTTCCTGTTGACGGAGAAGATTATTCGAGATAAGATAGAGAACGAATCGCGTACCATAGGTCAGCCCGTCCGCTGTTCATGGCTTTGCGTGTACAGACGCGCTTAGTTCCATGGGTGCTGTTCGGGACCTTTACAGTAAATCTGATTATAACACAGGAGGCATTTTTATTATGAAAGAAAAAGTTATTTTGGCATATTCCGGCGGTCTGGATACTACCGCACTGATTCCATGGCTTAAGGAAACCTTTGACTATGAAGTTATCTGCTGCTGCATTAACTGCGGTCAGGGAAATGAGCTGGACGGGCTCGAAGAGAGGGCAAAGCTTTCCGGCGCTTCCAAATTATACATCGAAGATATTGTCGACGAGTTCTGCGACGACTTTATCATGCCATGTGTAAAGGCCGGCGCTGTTTATGAGCATAAGTATCTCCTTGGCACCTCCATGGCACGCCCTGTTATTGCCAAGCGTCTTGTTGAGATTGCAAGAAAAGAAGGCGCTACCACCATCTGCCACGGCGCAACCGGAAAGGGAAATGACCAGATTCGTTTTGAACTTGGAATCAAAGCTCTGGCTCCTGACCTCAAGATTGTCGCTCCATGGCGTATGACAGACGTGTGGAAAATGCAGTCCCGTGAGGATGAGATTGAATACTGTCGTCAGCACGGCATTAATCTGCCGTTTGACCACAGCCACAGCTACAGCCGCGACCGCAATTTGTGGCACATCAGCCATGAGGGTCTTGAGCTTGAGGACCCGGCAAATGAGCCGAACTATGACAACATGCTGGTTCTGGGCGTTACTCCTGAGAAGGCTCCTGATGAAGGCGAGTATGTGACCATGACCTTTGAAGCTGGTGTTCCGGTTTCTCTGAACGGCAAGAGCATGAAGGTTTCTGAAATCATCACAGAGCTCAATGCTCTGGGTGGAAAGCACGGCATTGGAATCGTTGATATTGTTGAGAACCGTGTTGTAGGCATGAAGTCCCGCGGTGTGTATGAGACTCCAGGAGGAACCATTCTGATGGAGGCTCACGACCAGCTCGAGGAGCTGATTCTTGACCGTGAGACTCTGGAGACCAAGAAAAAGCTTGGCAGCCAGTTTGCACAGATTGTATACGAGGGAAAATGGTTCACTCCTCTGCGCGAGGCTATTCAGGCATTTGTTGACGTTACCCAGAAGTATGTGACAGGAGAAGTGAAATTCAAGCTGTACAAGGGCAACATCATCAAGGCAGGCACCACCTCTCCATACAGCCTGTACAACGAATCTCTGGCTTCCTTTACTACTGGAGATCTGTATGACCATCACGATGCTTCCGGCTTTATCACTCTGTTCGGACTGCCGCTCAAGGTTCGCGCCATGAAGATGGCGGAAGCACAGAAGGCAGAGAAGTAAATATATTTTTATTCTGAAATTTTATGCTTTCTAAAAAACGTCATAGCCAGTGTATTGGCTATGACGTTTTTGGGAATTATTGCCATGAAAATTTCTTGCAAAATAGTCGTCCGTGAATAATCCCCTGATTTATTCCTTCTTCTGTACTTCCCACTTCTCTTGTGTTACTCCCTTTTTCTCAAGCTGCCCATAGGCCCACTCCCTAAACAGCGCATACAAGACAGAAACCAGCGGAATAAACACCAGCATTCCCACAATTCCCATAAGGCTTCCTCCTACGCTGACAGCCATCAGAACCCAGATAGACGGAAGCCCCACAGAGCCTCCCACAACATGGGGATAAATGAGGTTTCCCTCTATCTGCTGAAGTACCAGGAAGAGAACCAGGAACATAAACGCCTGCATAGGACTCTCAATAAGAATAAAGACAAATCCAATGCTGCAGCCGATAAAGCCTCCCACAATCGGAATCAGTGCAGTAAAAGCAATCAGAACTCCCACCAGCACTGCATAGGGGAATCTGAGAATGGTCATGGACACAAAGAACATGGAGCCAAGAATCACGGCCTCAATACACTGTCCTGTCACAAAGCTGGAAAAGGTTCTGTTTGCCAGCGCCAGTACATAGCACACTCTGTCAGAAAGCTTCACAGGAAAAATCGCATACAGCGCTTTCTTGAACTGTATTGTCAGAGTCTCCTTTGACAGCAGAATATAGCAGGCAAAAATAAAACCAATGCCAAAGTTTGTAACCACGTTGATAAGCCCCATTGTCACAGAGAGTGTAGAACTCAGCAGACTGTCTGCACCGGTCTTGAGCATTCCCAGAACTGTATCCACAATCTTAGGAATATCAATTTCAATGTGTTCTATCCACTCTGCTATCTGGGTATTGTTGTGAAACAGCTCGGCAAGCCATTTCTGTGCTACAGGAAGATTTTTCTCAATATTCTTCATCAGAGTCACCAGGGTGTCTCCAAATGCAGGAGCAACCACCAGCACCACCAGAAGAATCACCGAAATAACAAACAACAGAGCGCCGATAAGGCTCAGCGATCTCTCCCATCTGCGAATGCGCGTGCCTTCCTTCAGGCGTCCAAAACACTTTCTCTGCAGGAAATTCATAGGCACATTTAATATAAAGGCTATCGCGCCTCCCAGAATAAATGGAAACAAAAGCCGCCAAAGAAATGCCGCTCCATCAAGCAAAATGTCCAAATGCTGAAGCCCTACATATAAAAACACTGCAAACGCTGTCAAGGACATGATAGTTTTTATATTTTGTTTATTTAGGTTCAAAGTCATCCCTCCTGTTTTTTCTTCTGCTGTTTATCGTGCAGGCAGCAAATTTTTTTCTTTTCATCTTCTTCTATTTCAGATATAATGATTCTTGGCTTTTCAAAGGCTTTCTGTTTTATCTGAATTAGATATATGGTAGCATAGAGAAAAGCCTGCGTCAACAAATTGGTTACTGTTCACGGTAACAATCATAAACGAAAGGATGATTTTTATGAAAGCACACAAAACCAATCTGAGAAGCCCTTTCCTGCTTCTCCTGACCGCCACCATCTGGGGCGTTGCCTTTGTGGCTCAAAGCGTTGGCATGGAGCATGTAGGTCCCTTTACCTTTAATTTCGTGCGCAACCTTCTGGGCTGCCTGGTTCTTCTCCCTGTCATCTGGTTTCAGGAGCATTTCTCTAATGCCTCTAAGCCAAAAGCAAAGGCCGCTTCTCAAAGGACCTTAATCATCGGAGGTATCTGCTGCGGCTTTTTCCTCTTTGCTGCCGGTAACTTTCAGCAGTTTGGAATCCTCTACACAAGCGTTGGAAAGGCCGGCTTTATCACTGCCTGCTATATTGTGATTGTGCCTGTACTCGGACTGTTTTTCAAGAAATCCTGCGGTCCCCTCACATGGGTCGCTGTTATTCTGGCTTTAATAGGGCTGTACCTTCTGTGCATCACAGAATCCTTTTCCATTGGGCGCGGCGATTTCCTGGTGATGATCTGCGCGGTTCTGTTCGCTCTTCATATTCTGGTAATTGACCATTTTTCCCCTCTTGTAGACGGAGTGAAAATGTCCTGCATCCAGTTCCTGGTCTGCTCCCTGCTCTCAGGCATCTGCGCCTTGTTTACGGAAACGATTTCCCTGACCCAGATTCTGAGCGCGTGGATGCCGATTCTGTATGCTGGCGTTATGTCCTGCGGAGTCGGCTATACCCTCCAGATTGTAGGACAAAAGGATATGAACCCAACCGTCGCCTCCCTGATTCTGAGCCTGGAATCCTGCATTTCCGTGCTTGCAGGCTGGGTAATTCTGGGGCAAAGGCTTAGCAGCAGGGAAATTTTCGGATGCATTATCATGTTTGCAGCCATCCTCCTGGCTCAGCTTCCTGCTCCCTCTCCCAGAACATGAAAATCTCGCACTCCCTTCTTTTCATCAAACCGCATAATCATAAACCAGAATCCAGAGGCATACACTGTTAACAACGCCGTTAAAGGATTTTTGTCTATGAAAAAATTCTGGAAACTCACTTTATTTGCCGCTCTTGCTCTGACAGCCGGAGTCATTCTGCCAAGGCTTGGTCTGCCCGCCATATCCGTAAGCACTTCTGTAAATGGAAGAGAGCTTCCCATCTACAGTGTGCAGACCGATAAGCCTCAGATTGCCCTCTCCTTTGACGCGGCATGGGGAAACGAAGACACACAGAATATCCTGGATATCCTGAAAAAACATGACATTCACGTTACCTTTTTCATGACCGGAGGCTGGGTGGAGAGCTACCCTGAGGATGTCAAGAGAATCTATGCGGCAGGACATGATCTGGGCAATCACAGCCAGAACCACAAACACATGAATTCCCTCAGTGATGAAGAAAAAACGCAGGAGCTGATGAGCGTACATAATAAAATCAAAGAACTCACCGGCTATGAAATGTTTCTCTTCCGCCCTCCTTATGGGGAATACAATAATGAGGTTGTGTTAAACGCCACTGCCAACGGCTATTATCCGATTCAGTGGAGCGTGGACAGTCTGGATTGGAAGGATTATGGAGTGGACAGCATTATTGACACCGTGTGCAATCACAAGGAGCTTGGAAACGGAGCTATTATCCTCTGTCACAACGGCGCTAAATACACGGCCCAGGCTCTTGATACCATGATTACCACTCTGAAGGGAAAGGGCTATGAATTTGTTCCTATTTCCAAGCTGATTTATAAGGAAAATTATCACATGGATGTGACAGGGAAACAGATTCCTGATGAGAGCTGAATCGAGTGACACAGAAGGGGTAATGCTGATTATTACCTTTCCGTAGGCATTTGCTTTTACTGACTTAATATAAATACCAGGATTTCTCTGCGCTTTGCGCTTCTGAAATCCTGGTATCATATCATAAAATCATATCTATTATATTCTTCCCTTAAGAAAAACTGGCATCTATCTGGCAACCAGAGAAACAACTATTTCCTGACCCTTCGTATTTCTGAAAAGTCCCACCATAAAGTTCTTATAATACAAAGTCACATCCTTCCCATCTCCATAGCAGCTGTATGGGACAACCTGCGTCTTCAATGGCTTTCCCAAAAGCTTTCTAAGTGCTGCTGCATTTTTGTTCTGTACAGATGCTTTCCTCAGTTTACTGGTCGCGGCGCTGTCATACACTCCAGTCTTTGAATGGAAGACATAAAACTTTCCATTTTTTACAAATGTCCCCTTCAGCATCCGCGCATTATGGTCAAATGCATAGTACTTTCCCTTAATTTTCTTGAATGCCGGAATCATCATTCCATACTCTTTTTTTCCCTTGTAAGCAGCGCCATTGCTTCCAAAGTAATATTTATAGGTCACTGTTTTGCCGTTGCTTTTTACCTTGATATTCTTCCAGGTATTTTTTACCTTTTTGCCCTTTACATAATAATAGTAATTATTATTTTCCTTTTTCAGACCAGATTTCACAGCTCCCTCAACTGAAATTGGAGTAACAAGATAAGCCAGCGACGTCTGAACAAACAGAAAGCACAGCACTATCACTGCCAGCTTCTTCCAATTTGTTTTTTTCATATTACAATTTCACCTCCACATATTTAACAGTCTTATAAATCTTTCCTTCCATGGCAGAACGCTTCTGATGATACCATTTTCCTTTTCTCAGAGAAGAGTACTTCGCTGCATTAGCATCGTAAGTATACCAGACTTTTCCTATCTTAATTTCTACCCAGGCATGGGGCTGCCATCTGGCAGTATTGAATGCATTACTTGTTCCCCAACAGATGCGTACTGGCAGTCCTGTGGCTCTCTTTGCCAGAAAGGCAAAGGCTGCTGCATAATGATAGCAGCTCCCCTGATTGGTCTCTAACATCTGCTTTGCAAAATCATATTCCCAGCCGCTTTGACCCTGAAAGCCCATAACTCTCTGATAACCGCCATTTTTGCGCACATACTCAAACAGACTTTTTAATGCAACGCTATCTTTGGTTTTTGATGTAATTTTCTGACTTTTTATAATTTTATCCATTCTCTTTACAAGAGTCCCATCAATGGATTTGCTTTTCTTATACACGCCCCGAGTATCAAAATAGCAGGATTTATAGCTCGTACCTACCTTCAGAGTATACCACCCTGTCTTTCGTGCGCCATCGGATCCAAAATAATATTTTTTCTTATTAATGGTCTTCCAAGTATTCTTCAGCTTCTTTCCTTTTACATAGTAGCACCAGCCAGAACTCTCTTTTTTCCATCCATTCTTCACTGTTGAAGCCTTTGTTTCTGCTGAAACCTGGACAGAAAACAGATCAGAAGGTATCGTCCCTCCTAAAAGGCAAAACATTAATAGAAAAACAACAATTCTTTTCACTGTTTTCTTTCTCATGCTTATCTCCTCCCTATATTAATACTCCTCATATCCCACACTGCCATCAGAATATGTAATTTCATAATAGCCATGACCGCTTCCATCACAATCATCAAAGGCTTGGCGGCTTACCTCATACACCTCTTCTTGTGTCGGCTCCTGATATGCTGGTTCCTGGTATGTCGGCTCGTAATACGTGGGTTCCTCATAAGTCGTCTGCTGTGACTGAGCAGCAACAGCCTCTTCTTCCTTCCTGCGAAGCATTTCATCTATTTTTTCCTTGTCCTGCGTCACATAATTATGAAAGATATAGCCCTCAATACTGTCTCCCTCTACCTTAACCCATCCTGGAATTCCTCCCACAACCTTCCATTCTGTTCCAGGATCTGCTACCTTCAGAGACTGCGATTCTTTGCTGCCTTCCTTGCGGACATTCACACTGGTTATTGTATAAACAGTAAGTGCCTCCTCCAGCATGATTTCATCTGATGTCTCCAGAAGCTCCTGCTCTTTGCCAGACTCATCCGTATATTTTATATACAAAAATCCATATTCCTCTGAGAGAGAAGGCTCCTGCCATTTATCCGGCGCTACATTCTCAAAAATGTGTTCCTTACCATCTGCTTCTGTCACCAGAAGCTCCCACTCATTCCTCTGTGTATCCTCCTTCTGCTCTTTCTCACTGTTCTTTTTACACGCTGCCGTCAGAAGCTTATCTGTATTGTTTTTGAGTACAATTTCTTCTGTTTCCAACGAAATCTTGACTTCCGCCGGAATTTTCACTTCTTCCACACTGTCCGTCTCAAGTGCAGTATCTGTCCCTGCGTTTTCTTTTGTTTCTGCATTTTCGGACAATGCTTCTGCTGCAGACGGCTCATCCCCAGCCCACACGGCAGGCGATGAACCTCCCAATGCTGCTGCTGTCATCACAATTAAAACTCTTTTTAGTGCCTTGTTTTTCATTTATTAATCTCCTCCTTTATTAATTTACTGTCAATAATTTGTAATGCCTCTTCATCTTGTATCATAACTTCTACTTGAATGCCGTTTTCCAAAACTCTGTCTGCATTTACATACAGACAGAATCCTCCAGCATCGCAGCCCTCCTCTAGCTCTACATCCATCGGAAATGCCTCATAAAGCTCCTCATTGTTTATTCGCAGATAAATTCTAGAGGTTGTGTCAAGGTACTGTGAAAGAATTCTTCCAGAAATCTGAAGCAATCTTCCCTGAAGCTTCATTTTCATATCACGAGTACCGTTCTCTGCTTTTCTCTCAATTTTTCCATTCCAGAGCAAACGAGCGCCCTCCAGGACAGGAGGAGACTGAGCCATCTCCGGTAAAAAACGTTCTGCACGTTCAATTACTACTGTGTCTGCCTGATTTGTATCAATATCACTGAACTGATACGGTACTCCTCTGGAAAAATATGCCTTTTCATAAGCATCTGCCATAAAAGGGAGCAAGGTATTTCCAAAAGAATCCCTGTACATCACAAGACTTCCCTTTTTTTCCGAGTTGAGCGTAGTGATTCTCGGTGCAAAGTTGCTGGATACCTGTTCTACAAATTCATAAGTCAGCTTTTTTTTATAATAAATTTCATCCTCTAAAGTGGGAGCCTCCGGATACAGCATATTATCTAAATCTCCTACAAAATCCCTTCGGATTTCAAAGGTCTCATTATCATAAGAATCATGTTCCTTTTCCAGAACTGTCATAATTTCATCTGCTGCCATTGCTGCTCCCTTATTATTCCAGTGTGAATCTCTCTGATGGTACAAAACCTCTGGCTGTGCAGCAAACATTTCATAAAGATCTACATAATTTACTTGTTCCTGCTCCAGAAATTTCTTAAGGCCTTTTAAATTTTTTTTCTCTGTAGCCTTATACTTATAATAATACGGCATATTATCCCCATACAGAGAATTTTTGTTTGGCGCTATTGTAAATGCAAATCGGATTTCTTTTCTTTCCAATTGCTTTTGAGTCATACTAAGAGTATGAGCTATATTATAAAGACTCCTCTCAGGCAAAGGCTCTGTCCCTAGATAATCTGCCAGAGAATCCTTGTAATAAAGCCAACCATCGCTCCCCTGAATAACTGCCTGTTCTGTAGATACCCCTAACAGCCTTCCCTGGAGCAGAGCATTTGCCGTCACCAAGGCACTACGAAATGCAAAATGCTCTTGAAAGTACTCTCCTGCCTGAGAAAGCCAATAAGTATTAATCCCTGCCTCTGTTTTCATGCTTGGAAATTCTGCCAAAGCACGATTTTCCGAGCTGCTCTCCTTACATCCCAGAATCATACCGATCAGCGGACATAAACACACTGCAAAAAAACACATACAATAAAGGAAATGTCCTTTTTTCATAAATAAAGTCCTTTCGTTTGTCGTAAACGGAAACCCACTGCTTATTTCTCTGCAAAATTGAAGTGGGAGACTTGCTTGATACGTTAAAATCTAAAATAAATGAACGGATTATATGTACCGCTTGCAAGAGATAAGATGCAGAGTATTAATCCGATCATACTTAAAACATAAGACAAGGGTTCATAAAAAGGCTTTTTCTGAAAAATTTTCTTCACAGGAAGAGATGCTGCCACTGCTGCGCCAAATGTTACCAAATATACTGGCGTGAGCTGCTGAACAGCCAGAGACATTGCCTCCGTATTTTTCTGAAATCCCGTAAACATCATTTTAACCCACAAGCATCCCTCCTGCATTGTCTCTGCCCTGAAGAAAACAAAGCCCACGCACACTGTCAGCAATGCATACAGATGTTGAAACAGAGTTTTCAAAGCTCCTCCTTTTCTTCTGATTGCTGGTATATATTCTTCCAGAAGCAAGAAGAATCCATGGTAAGCTCCCCAAAACACAAAATTCAATGAAGCGCCGTGCCAGATTCCAGTGCAGAGAAACACAATCATTTTATTTGCTACTGTTCGTACTTTTCCTTTACGGTTTCCGCCTAATGGGATGTAAAGATATTCCTGAAACCATCCGGAAAGAGAAATATGCCATCTTCTCCAAAACTCCTGTATATTTGCAGAAATATACGGATAATTAAAGTTCTCCTTAAAATGGAAACCAAACATCCATCCAAGACCAATTGCCATATCACTATAACCGCTAAAGTCAAAGTAAATCTGCAGCATATAAGAAACAGCACCTATCCAGGCTGCCAGCATATTTATTCGAGCGTTTCCTGCCGAAAACAGGGTATCTGCCGCCATTCCCATAGTATTGGCAATGAGCACTTTTTTACATAAGCCCGCAATAAAACGGCGAATGCCCATAGATATTCCTTGTATTGACTGAGTTCTGCTATTTATCTCCTGTTCGATATCATGATATTTAACAATTGGTCCTGCAATCAGCTGCGGAAAAAATGATATATATAATAAAACCTTCCCAAAGCTTTTCTGCTCTCTGGTCACTCCACGATACACATCAATCACATAGGACATTGCCTGAAATGTAAAAAAGGAAATCCCTATTGGCATACGAATCACTGGAACAGAAATTGAAAATCCTGATATGGAATTTATCATTTCCACAATAAAGCCCGTATATTTAAAAATAATCAAAATTGCCAGATTCCATATTACAGTCAATATGAGTATTAACCTTTTATAGCAGAAACGTTTTACTGCCAGCGCGCATAAATAATTTAAAAACGCTGACGCCAGCAGCAGCACGACGTAAACCGGCTCTCCATATGCATAAAACAGCACACTTGCAATAACCAGCATGGCATTTTTTGCCTTGATTCCCGGCAATATACAATGAAAACCAAAGGTCAAAGGCAAGAATATGCATACAAAAACCATAGAACTAAAAACCATAATTCACACGTCTTTCCTTTATCGAAATTTTCTACAGCTTAATATGAAGAATCGGATATAAAACATAGCTTGCATAGGATGCTCCATAATATGCATAGTAATTCTTTGCTTCTGCAAACAGCGGATCATAGACTTTGCCATTGATTTCTGTCCAGCTATGTCCATTGGGATTTGTACCATCAGAATCTACGCATACATATATTTCTGTATAGCCAATTGCTTTTGCAAGATACGCAAAAGCTGCTGCGTCTGACTGACAATTTCCTCCTCCTCTCAGGAAGTGGTCATTCGCATAGGTAGGTATCCAACCATCAAAACTGCTGAACTGCCTCCATGTAATATACGGTTTTCGTATCACCCAGTCAAAGCACGTCTGAAGCTTCTGCTCCATAGTCATGCTGGAATTTGTAATGGAAGCTGCAATTCCCTTTGCAGTCTGAAAGGTTACATAGTCCAGTCCCTGCGCATTGCTCATCTGCTTTCCTGCCGTATTATAATACTTCTCTATTCCTCCTGTTTTCACTACCTTCATCTCTACAACCCCTTTTCCGTCAAGGTAATAGGTAGTGTTTCCCGATGTATAGCTTGTTTTTCCAGTCATTAAATAACCTGTAAGGTTTCCGTTGGAATAAAAGAGATACGTCTTTCCTCCTATTCTCTTCTCTCCTGTACAACGGCTTCCATCGCTGTTAAAATAAGATTTTCCAGCCTTAAAGGTCATCCAGCCTTTCATAAGGCGCCCATTAGCTTTAAAATAATAAACCTTTCCATCAAGCTTTACCAGCTTGTTTTTTATAATCATTCCATGACTGTTTGTGCGATAAGTCTTGCCATTTACGGATACCCATGCATTTCTTCTGAGATTTCCATCTGCATAAAAGGAATAGTGATTCTCGTCAAGCTTTACCAGTATTTTCGTTATAACCTGACCATGGCTGTTTGTACGATAGGTATTCTTCCCAATATATACCCATGCATTTCTTCTCAAACGGCCATCAGAATAAAAGCAATAGGATTTTTCACCAAGCTTTACTATTCTCTTCTTTATAATCTGTCCATGGCTATTTGTACGGTACGTATCTGCTCCCACATATACCCAGGAATTCCTCTTTAAATATCCCTTACTGTCAAAGTAGAACGCTTTTCCATTAATTGTTTGAATTCCTGTCACAGGCATTTCGTTTCTGTAATACTGCGTATACGTTGTACCCATATTCTGCCATCCATCCTTTCCCGATGCGGCCGCTGGTACTATGAGCAGTAAGCAGAAAGTAATTGCCCAAAGCATCATCTTCATTTTCTTTTTCATAGATATCCTCCTTTTATTTACCAACAATATGGTTTATATTTTTTATTATATCAAAGACAAAGGCTACAAACAATTCTTTTCTTCATAATTCTTCCAGTAACTATATTGTATACAGTGAAGCGGATATTCGCAATCCGCTTCACTACTTGCTTATAACCAAACAGCAGCCAAAGCCACAGTATAATAGATATCTGGCTTTGGCTGCTATTTTTATTTGTTCGCTGGCATAGATGCGAGAATCGAAGCAGAATATGTACTAAGTACCTTCTTCTTATTCACCACCCGGTACGCTGCAATACGATATTTATAAGTTTTACCTTTCTTCACAGTTGTGTCTGTATAGGAACACGTTTTTGTACCTGTAATTGATTTCTTTGTCACCCATTTTCCGGAGTCATAACGCTGTATTACATATCCCGTTGCTCCTTTTACTTGCTTCCATTGAAGCTTTATACCCTTTGAATTTTCAGATATTCCACTGATTTCCGATTTTGAAGGAATTGGTTTTACAGTCTTCGTATCTATTCCATAAGAACTAACTCTTTTATCGTTCACTGCTTTTATAGCGTATCTATATGCTGTTCCACTTATCAGAGGAGTTTTCTTGTCAGAAACATGCTTATAGCTTGTTCCTGTAAGGCCGCTCTTAACCAATGTCCAGTTCTTGATACTACCGCCTCTATAGTATATAGAATAGGTTTTAGCTCCCGGAACCTTATTCCAATTAACCTTTACTGTATTATAGCTAACAGATGCCGTTGATTTTACTTTTGGAGTATTTAATACAATCTTAAATGTTTTCTTTACTTCACCTGTATAACTGCCTTTTCCTTTGATGATTACTGAAGCAGTGCCAAGTCTTGTATTATTACTACAAGATACCGTGTAATCCTTATCCTTCTTCAAGGCTGTGTTTCCATAGTTTACTCTTACCTCCGGTATGAGCGCTTTACCTGTATAGGTAAGGGAAGAGGGGATTGTAATCTTGATACGTTAAAGCAGGGAATTTCCTTGATATGTGAAAAATGCGCTCTATTTTTTCATTTTTATAATATAATCAATAAATTTTTCTTGTATTTTTCCAAAAAGAGAATTATACTAAGATTATATAGTAATTTGGCATGATTTGCTTTTCACAAAAGCATTCTCATGAACGAAAGGAGATGGAAAAGAATGGAAAAATGCAAAAAACTACTGTTTTGTCTGTGGGTATCTATTGCCGCCCTGTTTCTCACAGCACTTCCCACCCATGCCGCAAAAAACATAACTGACGCCAAGACAGACAGCCTGACTGATGTGAGACAGGCAGAATGTCCCAGTGGCAGTTGGGTGCAAGCTGAAAATGGCTTTCAGTTCCGTTTAAGCACAACAGGGGAGATTCTCACTGACAAGTGGATTCAGGTAGACGGAAAAATCTATTATCTGAACAGCTCTGGTCTGCGTGCGGCAGGATGGATCCGATACCGGGAGAATCTCTATTACATGCAACCCAATGGTGCCATGTATACCGGATGGCTGACCTTTGAAAACGTCAAATATCATTTCGATAAATCCGGTAAAATGAAAACCTCCTGTTGGATTCAGACCGGCAAATACAAGTATTATGTGAATGCCGCCGGAGAACTCCAGACCTCTCGCTGGATTCAGATTGGCAAACACAAGTATTATGTGAACCGTATCGGCAGGCTCCAGACCT
>JAUNOP010000091.1 GCA_030537135.1 Eubacteriales bacterium
GGGTCAGGGACTTTCACCCTTTAGAACGTGCGCCCGCCGGGCGCACATAAAAAAGGTGCTGTACTGGAAGGAAGCCTTCACAGTGCAGCACCTTTTTCTATTCTGTCTGTCAGCCCAAAATGGCAGCGTCATTGGAAAATTCCTTGCCGCTTGCACGTTCAAACTGGTCGAGAAGGTTTCGGACAGTCAGCTTTTTCTTTTCCTCTCCCTGAATATCCAGAATGATTTTTCCATCCATCATCATGATGAGACGATTTCCATGTGAAATAGCGTCCTGCATGTTGTGGGTAATCATCAGAGTGGTGAGATGGTCGCGGTTTACAATCATGTCCGTGATTTCCAGCACCTTGGCTGCGGTCTTTGGGTCAAGGGCTGCTGTATGCTCGTCCAGAAGAAGGAGCTTTGGCTTCTTGAGAGTTGCCATCAGAAGAGTGAGCGCCTGACGCTGACCGCCTGAGAGAAGTCCGACCTTGGAGGTCAGACGGTTTTCAAGCCCAAGTCCAAGCACCTTTAGAAGCTCCTTGTATTCCTCCCGTTCCTGTCTGGTGATGCCGGGTCTTAAAAGGCGTGTTTTTCCTCTGCGCTTTGCAAGCGCCAGATTTTCTTCAATACCCATGGTAGAGGCAGTTCCGGTCATAGGGTCCTGAAACACACGGCCAAGATAGGAAGCGCGTTTATGCTCGGACAGCTTTGTCACATCAATTCCATCAATTAGAATCTGACCGGCGTCCACTGGCCATACGCCTGCCACAGCATTAAGCATGGTGGATTTTCCGGCTCCATTGCCTCCGATAACTGTGACAAAATCTCCGTCCTTAAGATTTAATGACAGACCGTTTAAGGCGGTTTTTTCATTGATGGTTCCAGGATTAAAGGTTTTATAAATGTTTTTCAGCTCCAGCATCTTAGTTTCCTCCCTTTTTTACCGGCTTCATAAAATATTTGCTTTTCCAGTAGGGAAGAGCAAGGAAGACGGCCACCACAAGAGCAGACAGCATCTTCAGGAGGTCTGTGTCAATACCCATCCAGATAACGGTTTGAAGCACCAGATAATACAGGATGGATCCCAGAACAACAGACAAAAGACGCAGAGCAAAGTTTCGGAAAATACGTCCGAAAACAGCTTCTCCGATGATGACGGCAGCAAGACCTATGACAATGGCGCCGCGTCCCATGTTTACGTCAGAAAAGCCCTGGTACTGAGCGAGCAGGGCGCTGGAAAAGGCAACCAGACCATTGGAGAGCATAAGCCCCAGAACCTTGTTGACATTTGTGTTGATTCCCTGCGCCCGGGACATGTTGGGATTACAGCCAGTGGCTCGCAGCGAGCAGCCAAGCTCTGTCCCGAAAAACCAGTAGAGAAGGGCAATCAGAACCACAATGATAACAGCTACAATCAGGATCGTATTCTGGCCTATAGGTGCATTTTTGACGTAGCGCAGAGAAACCAGAAGGTTATATTTGTCTACGTTGATTGCCTGATTTGCTTTGCCCATGATTTTCAGGTTCACAGAATAGAGGGCGAGCTGGGTAAGAATTCCTGCCAGAATAGCCGGAATTCCCATAAAGGTGTGAAAAATTCCGGTTGCCAGTCCGGCGAGCATTCCTGCTGCTGCAGCAGCAAGCATAGCGACCCAGACATTGCAGCCGCTCAGCATCAGCATGATGCACACAGCACCGCCTGTACACATGGTTCCATCCACGGTCAGGTCGGCAACATCCAGAATCCGGTAGGTGATATAGACGCCGATTGCCATGATGCCCCAGATAAGTCCCTGGGCAGCAGCACCTGGCAGGGCGTTGATTAAATTGATAATTTGCATGATATTCCTCCGTCAATCGGATTGGGGAAGCCAATTCCCTTATCCGGGCTTATCGCACAAGCAAGCAGCGAGAAAGGTATGCTTTCTCGCTGCTCTTTTGCATGTCAAAAGGAAGCCTCTTATTCTTCTTCCGCAGCTTCGATGGGTTCATAGCCATCTGGAATCTCAATACCAAGCTCTTCACAGATAGCTGCGTTGTATTTCTTGGTAAAGTTCGGAGCATATTCAATGGGCATTTCAGAAATATCCTCCCCGTCGGCTAAAATACGGGCAGCCATCTCGCCGGTAGCAACGCCCAGGTCATAATAGCTGATGGACAAAGTAGCAACGCCGCAGCCAGCGCAGATGCCTTCCTCGCCTGCAATTACCGGAACCTTTTCCGGAAGACAGATGTTGTTGATGAGTTCTGTATTTGTAGCGGCCGTATTGTCGGTCGGAATGTAGATCACATCGCTGGAAGAGGCCGCAGTGGTGGTAACAGAGGAAAGGTCATTGGAATCAGAGAATGCATACAGCTCGCAGGTATATCCCATTTCCTCAAGAGCAGCCTTCACTGTGTCTACCTGATACTGGGAATTTGCCTCAGCAGAGCAGTACAGAAGGCCAACGTTCTTGGCGTCAGGGAACAGCTCGTTCAGCATGGCAGCCTGTTCGTCAAGAGGAGCCAGATCAGAGGTACCGGAGATATTTCCGCCTACAGTTCCGTCAAACCCGTCGATTTCCAGGGCAACGCCGTACTCGGTAACAGAGGTTCCAAGAATCGGGATCTCGTCAGTGCCTGCTGCAGCAGCCTGAAGGGCTGGGGTTGCGTTGGCAAGAATCAGATCCACGTTATTGGATACAAAGCTGTTGATAATGGTGGAGCAGGTATTGCTGTCTCCCTGTGCGTTCTGCTCGTCAAAGGTAACAGCATCGCCGAGCTTTTCTGTCAGAGCATCCTTGAAGCCCTCAGTAGCGGCGTCCAGAGCGTCGTGCTGCATTAACTGGCAGATTCCTACTGTATAGGTCTGTGTATCGTCTGCGCTTACTACAGTGGCGCTGCACAGGCTCATGCTGACTGCGCTGCAGAGAACAGCAGCTAAAGCTTTTCTTTTCATAATAGATATATCCTCCTCGTTTGAATTTATACAAATGAACGTTTGTATTATAGCGCTTTAAAGTGAAAAAATCAAGAGCATAGAAAAAGATTTTTCTTAAAGAAAGGATAGCAGAATAGTTTTTGTAATATCTTAGTCAAAAAACCATGACAATTCTTGATTTGTGTGGTATTATAAGAAAAACGAGACAAACGGAGGAGAAATTCATGGATAATCATGGAAAAAAGATGATTGCCCCAATCATAATCGCAGTGATTTTCGTGGCTTATTATGTGGGAATAGCAGCTGCATTTATTTTCATTGACGATATTCCGGGACTTATCAAGCTGCTGTTTGTAGTCGTTCCGCTGGCACTGGCCGGTGTAATGATAGGAGTGCTGAGAAGCCGTATCAAAGAGATAAGGAGTGGAGAAGAGGATGATCTTAGTAAATACTGACTACATTAGTGGAAAAGAACTGGAAATGCTGGGCCTGGTAAAGGGAAGCACCATCCAGAGCAAAAATCTGGGGCGCGATATCACCCAGAGCTTTAAGACACTGGTAGGCGGAGAGCTGAAAGCCTATACAGAGATGATGAACGAAGCCAGAGCGCTTGCAACAAAGCGCATGGTTGAGGAGGCCGAGTCCCTGGGAGCGGATGCAGTGGTAAATGTCCGCTATGCTTCAGCAGCAGTTATGCAGGGCGCCGCAGAGGTCATGGCCTATGGAACCGCCGTGAAATTTAACTAAATCAAGTAAGTCCCCCGCTTCCATTGCAAAAGGTAATAAGCAGTGGGTGGGGGGATTTGCTTTTTAACAAACCATTGACAGCCTCTGGATGAAAAATTATAATGAAAAATCAGAACTCTATAAAAAATGGTAAAGGAAGACAAGAAATTATGGAACGCAGATGGTGGCATGACAAAACAGCTTATCAGATTTATCCCAAAAGTTTTTATGATTCAAACAATGACGGAATCGGAGATATTCCCGGTATTATCCAGAAGCTGGATTACCTAAAAGCGCTTGGCGTGGATATTCTGTGGATTTCTCCCTGTTATCCCTCTCCCTTTGCAGACCAGGGCTATGATATTTCTGACTATTATAAGATACATCCTGCCTTTGGCACCCTTGAGGATATGGACAGACTCCTTAAGGAGGCAAAAGACCGGGAAATGTATGTTATCCTGGATTTGGTGGTTAATCATTGTTCGGATGAGCATGAGTGGTTTCAAAAAGCCTGCGAAGACCCTGACAGCGAGTACGGCAACTTTTTCTACATAGAGGACAGGAAAGAAGGAGAGCTTCCCTGCAACTGGAGAAGCTATTTTGGGGGAAGTGTGTGGGAGATGCTTCCTGGTCATCCAGACAAGCAGTACCTGCATTTGTTTCACAAAAAGCAGCCGGATCTGAACTGGGAGAACCCACAGGTGCGGGAGGAAATTTACAAGAATATTAACTGGTGGCTGGATCGCGGTCTTAGCGGCTTTCGCATTGACGCAATCATCAATATCAAGAAAATGCTTCCCTATAAGGATTATCCATCAGACCGGGAGGATGGACTTTGCACCATAGACCATATGCTTAAGGAGGCGCAGGGAGTAGGAGAGTTTCTTGGAGAAATGCGCAAGCGAACCTTTCTTCCGCATGGAGCCTTTTCTGTTGGAGAGGTGTTTAACGAAAAGGATGAGGAGTTGCCTGATTTTATAGGAGATAATGGCTATTTTTCCACAATGTTTGATTTTAATTCCAGCACCTATGGAAACAGTCACAAGGGCTGGTATGATAAGAAGCAGATTACGCCGGATGCTTACAAAAGCTGCTGCTTTGCTTCCCAGAAGCGCGTCGGCGATATTGGCTTTTTTTCCAATATTATTGAAAATCATGACCTTCCCAGAGCTGCCAGCTATTATATCCCACAGGGAGAGGCTTCTCTGGAAAGCAAAAAGCTTCTGGCAACTCTGTATTTTATGCTTCGGGGGCTGCCCTTTATCTATCAGGGACAGGAAATCGGCATGGAAAATATAGAATTCGACTCTATTGACGAGGTGGATGATATAAGCTCAATAGATCAGTATCGGGTAGCCCTGGAAGCCGGCTGCTCCG
This sequence comes from Eubacteriales bacterium, assembly GCA_030537135.1. Classification (GTDB taxonomy): domain Bacteria; phylum Bacillota; class Clostridia; order Lachnospirales; family Lachnospiraceae; genus Blautia_A. The sequence goes on from JAUNOP010000091.1 coordinate 5,006, forward strand.
AGAAGAAGGCCCTTGCCCTTGTTTCTCTGTACAGCCGTGACAATGCCAGAACTCCCATGCAGTGGGACGACTCTGCAAATGCCGGTTTTTCAAAGGCAAAGCCCTGGCTGGCTGTTCACCCCAATTATACGGAGATCAATGTCTCATCCCAGGAAAAGGATGAAAATTCTCTGCTCTCTTATTACAAAAAGCTGATTGCACTCAGAAAGAATCCAGTATACAAGGAAACCCTTGTGTATGGAGAATGCATCCCGTATCTGGAGCAGCAGCACAATCTGATGGCATACTGCAGAAAGGGGGATAAGACGCTTCTGGTTGCGGGAAACTTCCAGAAGGAGCCGCAGAGCTTTCTACTGCCTG